>JALOAT010000001.1 GCA_023228645.1 Gammaproteobacteria bacterium
AAGGTATCCAAGGTGAAGAAGGACCAGAGGGTCCAGAAGGCGCTGAAGGTATTCAAGGTCCCATTGGTCCTAAAGGCGATCCTGCTGCGGTATTTGCTTATAAAGGTGAAGTAAATAGCATTGTTGACTTACCTGCTGTTGGTGCTCCTGGTGATGCTTACACTGTTGTTGGTAATACACATCTGTATCTCTGGGATGAGACCTTAGAGGCATTCATTGAAGGTCCTGAAGTAGGAGCTATTCAAGGTCCTAAAGGTGATCAAGGTGAACAAGGTCCTCGTGGTCAACAAGGCTTACGTGGTGAGAAGGGTGAGACTGGTGCTTCTATCATCTTCTTAAATGAAAATCCTGGTCCTCTTAATGGTCGTCCTGGTGACATGGCCATTAACAATAACACCAAAGAGTATTTCCGTAAAAATAACGAGACGACTTGGATCTCGTTAGGTTATATGGAAGGTGGTACTGTTCATGAAGTACCTGAAGTCGGTCTTTTCATCCGTAATCAAGGTGGTTGGACTAAAGTCCTGGAAGGTGGTGATTTAACTGGCTTAGCTGACGGTGGTCAATATGTCCTAACCAAAAATGGATTTGCTCGCTTCGATGGTTATGATACTGCTATTGTAGCACTGACTGGAACAACAATTGATCCTACTCTTCCTGCATGTAACTTCACTTATCAAGTAACAGGTAATACGACCTTAACAGTAGCTAACTTCGTTGCTGATCGTTCTAAGGTTATTATTCTGCGTCTGTTAGGTAATGCTGGTACAGTAGTTATTAATAACGTACAATGGGGTGAGAATGGTCCTCCAGAGATTGGAACTGACTTTACTGTCATTGCTTTATTCTGGGATGGCGTTCGTTGGTACGGTAGCTTAGGTCCAGCAGGCGCATTAGACTAATAGTAAAGTAGGGAGGAGATGAAGTAATATCTCCTCTTTTTCTATTTAAAGGTTAACATCAAAAATGACTACGGAAAATATTAACAACGCTCAGTTTATTCGTGAATCGGATATGGTCTGGCCACTATCCCTTCATCAAATTCGAAAGCAAGAGAAAGAACGCTTACTTCCACGCAATCCTTCTCGTGAAGTAATGGAGAGTATTGGATACTTCGTTATTGACCGTACTACAGCACCAGAAGGTGATGTAGTTACACAGATCCAGCCTGTTAAGGATAACGGTGCTTATAAACAGACATGGTCTGTTAGATCGTTTAATGAGCAAGAACTCGCTGATCGGTTAGAATCAGAACGTGCTAATCGCATGTCTCAAGTTAAAGCTTATCGACAACAAGTTGAAGAACGAGGCTTTCCTTATGACTTCGGAGGTGAGTATGGTATTATTCATATTCAAGTTCGAGATGGTGATAGGGTTAACCTAACTGGTCTTCGAATCAATGCGATGAGTGATCCTGAATACACGTCCTTTTTTAGGGTTTATGAAAATATCGTTGTTCCTCAAAACGCTGAGGAGTTAATTGCGTTAACAAGCGCTGCTTTAACTGGATATACTGATCTATTGCAACAAGTATGGTCTATTGAAGACGCTATTCGTGCTGCGACTTCAATTGAAGAATTACCAGAAGTTCCAGAACTGAATTAATTAAGGCATATGGGGGGTCTTAACAGACTCCCTATTTATGCCATAGATAACATCTTTTTTTATTCCTTATTTTCAATCTTATTGAATAGAATTTTATATTAGTAATTTAATTTCAATAAGAAGGATTAAAATAGATGAATATTATCGAATGGTTTTATATTAAAAATAACAACGATAAGTTATTTAGAGTCATTAATTCTTTAGAACCTTTAGCTAAGAAATATGGGTTAACAGAAAATCCCAAGCATCTTCCTAATATTTTAGCTATGTTAAAAGTGTTAAAAGAAGAAAAACATAATAACATCCCCTTAACCTTATTTATTACTCGACTCGTTTATTCAGATGTAAACTGTCTTCCGGAAGACGACTTCTCTTTATCATTAGAAGTAGAAAGAGCGGTTCGTAATAGCACGAGTAGTGAAGCTAAAGATACTGGATCAAGTCAGGTTATTAGGGAGTGGTTAATTGAAAACACTCGTCACACATTAGCCGAACTCTTAACCTTGTTCTTTCTATTTCAACTCTATGAGTTCGAGGATGAAAATAACTTCTTCTCTAATCTCGTCCAAGAATACAAAGATGACTACAAGGATGAGTTAGAAGACTTTTGCTCTACTTCATTAGACGAACATTTCCTTAATGAAATTAACAATCCATTATTTGAGACAAATACAGATCTTGATTGGATTAAAGTTATTGGGATTATTATTACCCAGATTTAATCTCTATTATATGTTAAAAGAAGGGTAATGTTTTTGGAGTAGTGTTAGATAAGGGATGTAGATGGGTTTTCTTTTATTTTCCTTTTCCTATCTATACTCGTATGTGACACAAATTAAGGCTGGTCCTTAATTATATCGTGGAAAAGGGAAGAAGGAGTGGGGACTCCTTCTTCCCTATTAGCTATATTGAATATAAAAAAATATTACTTAACTTTATTAAATGAAAAGTAAGAGTTATTGGTTTCTCTTATTGTTCATCCCTGTTCCGTTGTGGGAGAGAATTAGATTAGTATTGGGTTGCTTTTCTATTTCTATACGGTTGGGTTTTCCTTAAGTTGGTGTGTGGAATCTGGTATGAATAGGGAGTCCTTTTGGATTCCCTATTTATGCCGTTTATTTATGTCTCTTGTTTATACTTTAAAATGTAATCTAGAATTAATCAATTACATATAACTAGTTGGATAGCAATAATTTATCTTCTCAAAAAGGATTCTCATCATGTTTACTTCTATCATTCACTTCCTTAAGAAATCAGAAAAAGCTCAAGAAGTCTTGGCCTATATTTTCTCCCTTGCCATTTGCGCTGGTTTTCTTACATGGATGTTCATTAAGGCTACAAATTGAACGGCATAAAAAGAGAGGGATTATTTCCCTCTCTTTTATTACTTCTTTTTTTGTTTCTAATTTTAAATATTATTAAGAACATATCATCTATTAGTAGTTAGTTATAAACGTTTATAAGGTTTTTAATTCATGCCTTTAGATTTATATAGTTTATTGGTATTAATAGCTTTCGCTACGACTTGCATTACAGTACTTCTTTTTATACGTAAAGGAAGTGTAATTGGTACTTTTATTACTTGCTTAATAGCTATGTCATTATTGACTCAAGTCAGAGAAGATCGAGTTGAAGCAAAAAAGGATAAGGAAAGTAGTGCTGTTATAGAAATTAAACCGGAGAAGTAAAGTAATGATCATCCCTTTTGATGAAGCTGTTATCTTCTTTGGTCCTGAATCCCCTTTCTCTAATTGGTATAAAGGTCCATTTGTTTATAATGGGCTTGGTTATTTAACCAACGAGCATTTCATGATGGCTAAGAAAGCAGCTTTATTTGGAGACTGGGTGATTCATGATAAGATACTTCGAGCTAAGACTGCTTTTAGTGCTAAGAAGCTAGGGCGTGAAGTAATGGGTTTTGATGAAAAGATTTGGAGTAACTGGAGGATGAACATAGTAGGTAAAGGCAAGTTAGAACAAGCTAAACAAAACCCTATTGTGTTACAAGCCTATGTAGAAAATGCAGGTAAAACATTTATCGAAGCCAGTCCTTATGATTTGATATGGGGAATTGGTCTAGGTGAACTCCATCCAGGTTGCTATGATACTGATCAATGGCTAGGTGAAAACTTATTAGGTATCGTAAATAGTAAAGTAGCTGTACAATTAAAAGAAATGACTTCTTAATAAAACTGTAGTAAACAACAAAAGGATTAACTAAACTAATGTCTAATTCAGATAACCTCGACGATATCTTAGCTCAAGAAGATCATGTTAATGATGAACTCATCTCTTTATATGCAGAGAACAAAAGTATTTATGACATTACCTCTGAGTTAATTAAACGATTAGAGAACAAAGAATACTTTAACAGTCTAGATGCTGTGTTAGAGTTAAGCTTGTTACCTACAGTTATTCCTAATGACTTTATTCGTGTTGATCCAGATCAAGAGTTCGTAGAGAAAGGATTACCTAAATTAACTGAGATCAATGATGAGACTAAGCCTAAGCTCTGGCATTTCTTCTTTACTGTTACAGTAGAGTTAATGGCTCAGCAAAAAGGTTCTTCTATCTTAATTGAAGAAGAGATTGAATTTCCTTTTACTTTAGAAGAGTTTATTGTTGTTGCTGATCAATGGATTCATTCTCGCGTAGCTAAGATTCTCATTCTCAATACCGATGAAGGTTCTAGCTCCTCAGTCGTTGATAAAATCTCTACAGATACACTAGCAGATATTGAGAAGAAGTTTGAAGAAACTAAAGGCGAGTTAGAGAATGAATACTCTGAAGAAGATTTGGAATTCTTTAATACGACAATTAAAGATAACCTAGCTAGTGACTTAGAGTTGTTAAAAGAGCGGTTTATTAATCTTCCAGTTTCTACTCAATTAGTCTCTGGTCCTCCAACTTGTTTAGAACTCATTGAGTTTTATCCTATCTGCTTAGCCTATGTGTATGTTAATGATAGCTTACGGACTAATTTAGATTTATCTCTATTAGTACGTATTATTCATGCATCAAAGAAAGCTTCATTAACGCTTCTTTCTGATTTCTCTGAATTCACTACTCCAGCTAATGAAGATAGTCTCTTAGGCTATATTAGTCTGATAGATGGTGTTAACTGGTACACAGATGGAAATGAGTTATTTAACGTATTACGAAGCTCTGGAGAGAGCGATGAGTCATTTGACAGCTGATTACGTAAAAGAAACTCTTAAGAAATTTTCTAAAGATTTCTCATTAGACTATGATTCATTAATGGAGGAGGTTCACTATAAGAACCTCTTTGAAGAACTCACAGATATGCTTAGCACTGATTTAGGTATTGCTGTTTATACTAAAGATCTTTTTGGTATTACAGATAGTGAGATCATTGATACTGTTCTTAATATTGCTAACGCATAGGAAAATACAACGATGAAAAAAACGATTATCTTTACGTTAAGTAAGTCTTTAGAAGAATTCAACCCTTCTGATTATGATAATGACCTAGCTAAAGTTATTTACTTAGAAGGTAAAGACTTAGATGCTGAAACATTAACTGAAACCATCAATGCTTTAGAAGAAACACATATCGTCATTGATATTTTCGAACCCTTTGCTGAATTACTTGTCTATAATGGATTCAATGCTATCTTTCTCATTGATAAAGAAACAAAGATTGAACACCTTTATACAGACTTAGATGAACAATCTAAAGCTAAGAATTACTTCAGCAATCTCTTAGATTATTGTAATAACACTGGTATTCGAAATAGAGCAAATATTATCTTAGTACAGGATAATACACCTACTCCTTTTTCTTGGATGAAGTTAATTACTCTTAGCACTATGTTAGATAGGCGTTGAAAGCAACATAATAGGAGATCCTTTTGGGATCTCCTATTTATGACCTTTTTTCTTTTGGCAAACTATTAAGTCTTTTTTCAGTCATTTAAATGCTATGTCAACTGAAAGGAAAATATAAAAAAACGAGTTGACTCATTTCTATGTAAAGAATGTTTAAGCATTAGTTTAATACCAGTAACAATAACTACACTTTGGAGTAAGAAGTGATTGAAAAAATTATTAAGCGTGATGGACGAGAAGAAAAGTTCGATGCTGAGAAAATTGTAAGGTGGGCTGAATGGGCCTCCCCAATGGAATCTATGAAACGACAGTGGCCTGTTGTAGTAACAAAGGTGGCCTCTCGTTTAGATCGTATTGTAACGAGTAAGAAGCTCCAGGAAGAGTTAATTGAAGGGTTCTTAGATCTAGATAACTATAGTGCTTATTTAGTCGCTGGACGCCTGTATTCAGCTCACCTACGTAAAGAGATTTTTGGTAGTAATGAAGTACCTACTATTAAAGAAGTGCAAACTCGATTAATTCAAGATGGATTATTACGTGATCTTGGTTATAGTGATCAAGAGTACCAAATGCTTGAAGAGATTATTGATCATGAACGAGACTTTGATGTATTGCATTTCTCTTTACACCATATTCGACTCAAGTACGCATTACGTAATAAAGTAAGTAAAAAAGAGTATGAAACTCAGCAGTTTGTTTACATGCGTATGGCAATGACTGTTAATGAGTTTAAAGAACCTATTGAGAGGATTGCTTTAGTTAAGAGCCTCTATGATAAGCTCTCTCAAAAGAAACTCTCTTTACCTACACCTAACTATGTAAACTTTGGCACTTACTTACGTAGCTATGCTTCTTGCAACCTCTATATGACTGACGACAATTTAGAGAGTTTAGCTATTGGTGATCATATTGCTTATCGTCAAACAGCAGCTAGTGCAGGTAATGGTTTTAACATCATGACTCGTTCAGCCGATGATCCTATTCGTAATGGATTATTCCCTCATCAAGGAAAACTCCCTTACTATGCTGCTGTAGGTAAAGCTATTAAAGCTAACTTACAAAATGGTCGAGGTGGTGCAGGTAATGCTTTCTTCCCAGCATTTGATCCTGAAGCTAATAAGATCTTAGGCTTACGTGATCCGCGCTCTACTGGTGTGGCAAGTAATAGAGATCTCCATTACACTTTTATGGATAATCCTTTCTTTGCTAAGAAAGTGGCAGCTGGAGAGAAAGTCTTTGTATGGAACTGCTATACTGCTCCTAAGCTCAATGAGTTATTCTATTCTGATGACCTAAAAGGTTTTATTGAAGAATATAATCGTTTAGAAAATGATCCTAGTTTCCATAAAGAATATATTGATACTCGTGAACTCTTCTATAGGTTGAAAGACGCAGAGTTTGGTAGTGGTACGTATTATGAAATGGACGCTTATGAAGTCAATCGCCATACTCCATTAAAAGAACCTATTCATAGTAGTAATTTGTGCGTAGCACCAGAAACGCAATTACTGACTGATCAAGGTCATGTTACAATCCGTGATAAAGCTGGTCAGACAGTTACTATCTGGAACGGTAAAGAATGGTCTGAAGTAGAAGTCGTTAAGACAGGTGAGAACCAGAAGTTACTACGCGTTGTATTATCTGACGGTAAAGATTTAACATGCACCCCGTATCACAAGTGGTACGTGATGGATAGTTACCAAGGTAAAGAGCGCGAGGTCCGTACTCATGAGCTTGAAGAAGGAATGAAGCTTATTAAGCTAGAGACTCCTGTCATTGAAGGTGACTGGGAATTTAAAAGAGCTTATGTTAATGGCTTCTATACAGGTGACGGAACTCAACTTTATAATGGTACAGGAAAAATTTACTTATATGGTGAAAAGGCGGCACTTGCTCCTCTGTTTAATCATGATAAGGAATGGCGTAAAAACGGAAACAGATTAGAATCCGAGTTCCGTGATCTGTATCCTAAATATACTGTACCGACAGTGAAGTATACTGTAGCTAGTCGTTTAGAATGGCTCGCGGGATGGCTAGATGCAGATGGCTGCATCTATCGAAATGGAGACAATGAGTCGATTACTGCTTCTTCTACAGATAAAGAATTTCTTAAAGAAGTACAGTTAATGCTTCAAACTCTAGGCATTGAATCTAAAGTAACGCTTCTGTATGAAGCTGGAATAAAAAGACTTCCCGCTAATGATGGAACTGGAATCTATAAGGATTTCTATTGCTTAGCCACTTATCGACTTCTTATTTCTAGTTGGAATAGTCAGAAGCTATTAGAGCTAGGATTAAAATTACATCGACTAGTGATAGAAAAACGCAAAGTTCAGCGTAGTGCTTCAGGATTCGTTTATGTGAAGAATGTATTAGATGTTGGTCGAGTAGATGATACTTACTGCGTAAAAGAACCTAAGCGTAATAGAGCAGTCTTCAATGGTATTCTTACAGGTCAATGCGTAGAAATCACTGAGCACACAGCTCCTTACTATGACATGAAGGATCTTTATTCTGAAGAAGATCATGGTAGAGGTGAGATTGCGTTATGTAATCTTGGTGCTGTTAACCTATCTAAGATTGAATCAGATAAAGATTACTTCAACATCATGTATGAAGCTTTGAAAGTTATTGATTATACAATCGATCATGCTGATTACACCTTCCCTCACTTAAGCTTTACTTCTAAGCAACGTCGATATGCTGCTGTTGGTATTATGGACTTTGCTCATGTCATGGCTGAATCCCACTACTCTTATTCAACAGAAGAGGGCAGGCAGTTCATGCACGAAGTAGCGGAACGTCATATGTACTTTGCTATTAAAGCCTCTCTTGCTATTAGTAAAGAACGTGGTGTAGCTCCTTGGATTCATAAGACTAAATGGGTAGACGGCTGGACACCTGTCAAAACGTATAACCGAGGTCTTGATAGTATCCAAGACTTTAAATACCGGTATGACTGGGAAGCTCTATCTGAAGAGATTAAAGCAAATGGTGGTATTGCTCATAGTCTGTTAGTTGCTTATATGCCTGGGGAAGCTTCTAGTAAAGCAGTAGGTGCTGCTAACTCTATTTATCCTGTTAGACAGTTAACGCTAGTTAAAACAGATAATAAGATCACAACTCGCTGGGCTGCACCTAATGGTGATAATGAGTTCTATAAATACGAATCTGCTTGGGACATCCCTACGAAAGATCTGATTATCATGTATGCTATCTTCCAGAAGTTTACTGATCAGTCTATTAGTGCAGATAGGTATAAGCGTGTCCCTGAAGGTAGTACGATTAATACCGATGAATTAATTGAAGAATATCTCCTGGCTAAGAAGTTAGGTGTTAAAACCTTCTATTACCAAAACTCTAACACAGCAAGTAATGTCGATATTAATGTGGTCGAGCGTATTACTGATGCTGTTGATGAAGAGGTTTGTGAAGGTTGTACAATGTGATGTCGGTACTGTAATAAAGGAAAATTAAACACCATGTCTGAGCTTTTTCTCCCTAGTAATGTCTTTAACGTAAATAAAACTGATTACGAACGCACTCCTATTATCTTTGGTCAGAAAATCGGATTATTTGACAGTATCAATAAACAATACCCTAAGCTCCACGAATACTTCAAAACTCAGAAATCTCTCGATTGGTCTGAAGATGAGTTTGATTATCGTAGTTGCTTAGTTGAATTTGAGAAATCAAGTAAGTTTGATTATGACCTCATGGTAAAAACACTAGCTTGGCAGTGGGAAGGTGATAGTTTAGCTAGTAACACCATTATGAGTGTATTAGATCCCGTACTGACTTGTAGTGAAGGTCGGCAACTCTATTATCGTATTGTTGATAATGAACTCTTACATGCTGCTACTTACTCTGAGATTGTAAGGATGTCTTTTAGTAATCCTAGTGTGATTATGAATGAGATCCTTTCTGTTAGAGAGTCTCTACAGCGTTTAAATACGATTGGTAAGGTAATGGATGAAGCAGTGCAGTTTTCTGCTTGGTACGCCTATAAACAGCTAGAAGGACCAGTAGAAGTAACACAGGAGATGTATAATAAGATCTTCATGTTCTTTGTGGCTTTACTGTGTTTTGAGCGTATTCAATTCATGTCTTCTTTTGCAATTACCTTTGCATACGGTGATATGGGTCGTTTCTTACCTATTGCTAAAGCTGTACAGAAAATTGCTCAAGATGAGTTTGAGATCCATGTCCAAGCTGCAATGGAAGTTATTCGAAATCTTATTCTTACTCCAATGGGAATGAAAGCTTTCCAAGAGAATAAAGAAAAGATCGTAATCCTCATTAATGAAGTCCATGCTTCTGAGACTGCTTGGAATGAGTATGTATTTTCTGAAGGTCGTCGACTAGATCGTATTAATGGTAAGATGATGCAATCCTTCTCTGATTTCTCAGCTTGCTCGGTAGCTCAGTTCTTTGGATTAGAAAATGAGATTAAAGCGCCATTAGTTATGGAAAACCCTCTCCATTACTTTGGGGAGTGGGTTAATATCAGTAAGACACAATACTCTCCTCAAGAAGAACAAGGTGGGCAATATAAGCTTAACATTGTACGTCGTAATGATGAGAAGAAAGTCTTTGAGTTTGATCTGAATATTTAATAGCATAAAAAGAGGAGTCATTAGTACTCCTCTTTTTCTCCCTCCTTTTATTAGTAGAGGTACTAATAGTGCAAGTTACTATCTTAGTAGCCATGGATAAAAACAACGCCATTGGTAAGAATAATACTTTGCCTTGGCGTATTAGTGAAGATTTAAAACGGTTTAAACAAAGAACAAGTAATGGTGTTATTATCATGGGTAGAAATACTTGGGATAGTTTACCATTTAAACCTCTCCCTAATCGCGTTAATGTTGTTCTATCTAGTCAAGGTAGAGTAAAAGGAACTGACTACACAGCAAGCTCTCTAGAAGATGCTATTGATTTTGCTAGGACTTTTGATAAAGAAGAGATCTTTATCATTGGTGGTAGTAGAGTTTATAAAGAAGCACTCGATAAAGACTTTGTTGATACTATTATAAGTACGCAACTAATTAGTTATGAAGTTCAACAAGCTGATGCTTTCTTTCCTATTATTGATGAAACCAAATTCCTCCATAAAAAAGCAACCAGTCTTTGTTATGAGAAAGATTATGGAGAAGTTTTAGAGATTCAATATTCTAAAAATAGAATACTTTAAAATAAAATTAAGGTAAAATAATAGTTTTTTAAAGTCCTATATAGTTTGTAGAGGAGGGGGGAGAAATCCACCCGTAACTTAAATACAGACCTCTAAACAAGAATATTTTTATCTTTTCCTATAAAACCTTTTACAAGCGAAGATTCTTTATGTCAACACTTACTATTTACTCAGTCCCTAATTGCCCTCAATGTGATCAAACAAAACTTGTCTTGTCTCGTCATGGTATCTCTTTTAATGAAGTAGATCTATCTCAAGATGAGAAAAAACGAGAAGAGCTACGTAATAAAGGTGTTCGTTCTGCACCTTTTGTAGAATTTGGTAGTGATTGGTGGTCAGGGTTTAATATGGGTAAGATTAAATCTGCTATTAGTGCAGTACAAAGTCTAGTTAACTAAAGATAAAAACAGAGGGGGTAATAACCCTCTCTTTATGCCTTAAATAGTATTTTTTAATGCTATTCTTATATTGAATGACTATACAATACAAAAAGGAAAAGTATTCTTATGTCTATTATCAATAACATCTTTATTATTAATGATAAAGAAAAATCTATCTCTGATCTCTTAGATGAAATTACTGAATTCAGTTTGTCATTAGAAGATGATGAGTTCGGTGATGGGTTTGAACATAATAAAAAACCTACTCTAGCTCCAGTAAGTTCTATTGAGGATTTCAAGAAATCCTTAATGACAAAAGAGGAGATTTTAGAACCAGAAGAGGTATCGTCATCCTTTTCTAATTATGATGAACTTCATATAGCTCAGCAAACAATCATCGAAGAAGTAGAGAGTGAACTTCGTCGTACAAAAGAAGAACTTCTTGAGCAAAAGAAAGCGTTAGATACTATCCTACACCAGAATCTAGAGTATTTAACCTTAGCTTCTGCATATACTAAGAATAATAACCCTAATATTGATATTATTCCTTTTGAGGAAGCTGGTGTTGCTTTTCGTTCGGGTCAGTTCTACTTTAGTTCAACCACTATTAATAAATATGTAAATAGAGACAAGCCTGTTATCTTTAAATACTTAGATACGTATATCTTTGTAGAAGGTATCAAAGATACTGTTGAAGATGAACCTTCTGTGCGTGTTATTATTAGCCACACTAATTCAACTGAATCTATTCATCGACGTATCTTCTCAGGTGATGAGCAAGAGATTGTTGATTTACAACGCGCATTACAGTATCTACTTACTCTTCTTTAAGTAGAAGGATGTCATAGAGAGGAGTCCTTTTGGACTCCTCTTTTATGCTGTATATTAGAATATCTCAATTACATATAACTATTTTGAAACCACTACAATAGTTAAAAGGATTTACCTATGTCCACTATTCGCTTTTATATGTCCAACTCAGGAATGGGTCATCAGCAATATGAAGTTCTCAGGCGTTTAGATAGTACTACGTTCCAAGTGATCGGCTACTTTCCTCCTCAACTAGCGGACAACTATGATGACATTGGGAAAGTTACTACTTACGAGAAGTATGAAATCGCTAGTATGACTCCTACTTCATTCGATCAGATCAAAGACTTCATTCATCCTTCTCAAAAACATTTGATCCTCTATGAGTTGAAAAAGGAGGCAATATTGAAAGATAAAGGATCTACTGCAATGACTTTTGAGGAAGCTGAGCGTACTGCTAAAGTAGGTCAGTACATCAAAGCTGTCAATGGTGACTTTGTAGTAGATGTCTTCTATCGAAAAGAATCTAACAGTAATGTTAGGTGGTTTATTGAAGGAAGGGTCGATGGTCTCCTTTTTGATGCTGAGAGTCTTGAAGAATTGAGAAAGACTTCAACTAACCAGTACTATATCTATCAGGAACCTAACGAGCAATCAAGGGTGAGGTAAGAGAATGAGAAAGAAGACGAAGTTCTATTATTCTAGTAGGGATAAACACATTCTACTGGCTATGGGTAACAATAGCTACCTAGTGATTGGTCACGATCCTTCAGTGACTGATAAGTCAGATTTGGGTAAGGTTATTCAGTTGGATCTACTGGACCTTATCTTAACTTCTCTCTCGCTCCGTACTTATGAGGAAATTAAAGAAAATATTAATCCGTCATTTTCCGATTTCATCCATCACCAAGTGACTATTAGTAAATAGTAGTTACTCTCCTACCTAACTTGTATTAACATTTGGTAGATCCATCATGCAGTAATAAACATAGTAACACTATCATCTAGAGGGAAATATGATTATTGAATCAGCTCTACTTTGCCTATCCTTGAATATTTATCATGAGGGACGGGATCAGGGATATGAGGGGATGGCAGCTGTAGCTGTTGTCACTATGAACAGAGCAAGTCATGATCAGACTAAAATCTGTGATACAGTCTTTAAGAAGTATCAATTTAGTTGGGCAAACAAACTCACAACAGTTTCCCCTCAGCAACGCAAGCGTAATGCTGATAGGTTTATGCCAAGAGAGCATCTAGCTTGGGAAGAATCTAAACGCATTGCAAGACAAGCAATCAAGGGTGAAATTAAACCTAAGATCATAAAGAAGATTGGTAAGTCTGATCATTACTTTAATCCAAATAAAGCTAATCCTTCCTGGAGAAAAGCAATGCAGTTCATTGCTCAGGTAGGCGATCATGTCTTTTACCAATCTAGATCTTGAGCTATCAGAAGGACTAAGTATGTCTTTTAATAACATCAGTAGTACTTTTAACCATTTCTTTACTACCAAGAAAGAAAAACCTAAAGATCCTTTTATCGAAGACAGTAAAGGGAATATTAAGTTTCATCCTGATGACTTCTCAATTGGATCAAAATCAGACATTCACGCATTGACAAATATGTGTATGTCTTATTCTATTTCTCGTATGCGGTATGCTTCTATGGGAGCTATTACTAATGAAACAGCTGCGAAAGATATCAAGAAGGCTACTGAACTCATGGAGAAGTTTTCTAAATTTCTCTTAGAAGAAGCAAACAAAGCATAACTGCAATTTAAAAGAGTAGGAATAAACCTACTCTTTTATTTCTCTCATTGAAAAAAGGAAACTATCATGGCACGTTTTAACGTTGGTGATAAAGTAGCTGTTATCTCTTTCTCTTATGACAATAAGGACCCTGTATGGTGGAGTGCGCCTTACAATAATAGTCTTGAGCCTTATAGCTCCATGGAGCTAATTGAACTCACAATCACTGAAGCACATAATGTGCCTTGGGAGCATGATCCTGATGGTGAGAAGGAGTATGAAGGGTATGGTGCTATTGATGATAAGGGACGTCGTTGGTACAATCAATACCCTACTGCATCATACGGTCAAACCTCTACTGAAGATGACCATATCTTCTATCATGAAAGTGAGAAAGATTTACTCGCTGCGAAAAGAGTTAAACAGTTCGTTAAAGATATTTATCGTGGGGTCAATGACCTCTTGAGTAGAGGATGTGAAGATACTTTCTTTCTCATCTCACTTTGGACAAAACTCTACACGGATGTAAAGGAGAAGTTTGAAGAAACCTTCCCTGGAAAGACTTTCATTATCAATAGCAGGGAAATTGCCGACAAATTCCGTTATCCTGTTGGTGAAATTATCGACATCGGATCAGAGAAAGAAGATCTCTTTCTGAAAGAGTGGTTGGAGAAGGATTGGATTGAAGAACAAGTTCAAGCAATTCGTAATGGAGCTTCTATGAAGATCCGAGCTAAGCACTTCAACGGATTCATTGGTATTCGTTCTTGCGATCAAATTACCATGCCAAATCATTATCAATTCGGTTATTGGGTATTTGACCCCGATCTCTTTGTTGATGAAAACGCTTCAGAAGCTGAAAAGAACGCTTTTGAAAATGGGTTTAAGCTTCGGCATTATGTGGCATTTGAGGAAAATGAATTCAAGGAGATGATTGAAGAAGCTATTAGGTGTTCTTACGCCGAATCAAATGTAATCTAATTAATTACACATATACATCATTTATATGTAGAGAATAACGATTCTCTAATAGTTAACTACAAAGGAAATAACATGTCTGACGTGTTCTTGAAACTGGCTAACCTCGAAAAGCAAGACGACCTCTCTCATCATACTAGTTCTTTCAACCTCCTCGGCGATGAGCTGAAAGAAGCTCTCAATGAAGCAAAAGCTGAACAGCGTAAAGCTGTCATGCGTGAAGCTGTCAATGAGATCATCAAACTCGACCAGAAGTATGAGGCTTGTGTTAAGGCTAACGTTGAGAATATTCGAGCAGCACGTAAAGCAGAAGCACAGAGCCAAGTTCGTCTTAAAGAATTGAATCGGGCTAAGCAATACGCTATGGAAACTCAAAACTTCCTGCCTCTGGCTTTCCTGCTCGGTGTGCTTGGTAGTAATTACTCCATTGATGCTGTAACCATTCCTGAAGATTGGAAGTCTGTTGCTGAAACGCCGAAAAAGAAAGCGGTGGTTCGTAAGACTGCTAAGTAAGGCTAGGTACAATCCCGTGTAAGCCGGGATCAGGGAGGCATCTACCTCCCTGCTACGCTCAACTTACTATTAGAGCTTCGTTATTATGAATCTATATAATGCAAGATTCTTACTAATAATCGATAAGACTCTACACTATTATAAAGGCTAATCACCTTTTGATTTATTCAATAACGATTAATGATGTTATAATGCGTTTATCGCTAAAGACGTCATGGTTTAGCTTCTTACTGATATTGTTGTGGTAGTGATGTATGGCATACGCTCTTATTATACACGTGAGCATCAGCCTATACACCCTTACATACAGCTGAAGTTTAAGAATTTGCTTTAATAGCAACTCTACTTTTAATTCATTCTAGGCTAAACGGCATAAATAGGGAGTCCTTCGGGACTCCCGTTTATGTTCTTTATTCTTTTTTTATTATAACAAAAACTATAACAGAATAAAGTGTATTCTAGATTATTTCAGAAACATATAACTAAGATGAATAGCAATAGAGAATGTTGCTAAGAGTGCTTCTAGAGAAGCTACGACTTCTCTAGAAGCGTGTGAGTAACCTATCTTCAGGAGGTCATTATGACTGAAAAAGATTATGAGGACGTTTTACGTCTTCTGAAATATTTAGACGCGAAGATCACTGCTATTGATGCAGCGGGTCCTCAAGACTAAATAAAATAAAGGGAGTAGCTAGCACTCTCCCTTTATTATAGGTCACTCACATATAATAGCTAGTGTAACATAAATTTATATTTTTAAATAAAGGAAATAAACATGTCGACGAACGCTCAAGAAACCATCAAAGAAACCGTCACTGAAACTGTTGTTGAGACGGAGAAAGTTCAAACCGAAAACAAATGGGTGAAGATTGCCAAATATACAGGCATCACCCTAGGTGCTGCGGCAGGCATTGCTGCTGTGGGTTATTACTTCCGTGACTCCATTGCAGGTGTTGTTCGTAGTGATGCTGTCAGTGAAGTACTTGGTGAAGCAGTTGAGAACGGTGGTGAAGTCGTAGCAGCTTCCCTGCGTTCTTTCTTGTAATACCTATATAGGGAGTCCTTTAATTAGGACTCCCTATTTATGTCTTTCTTTTTTCTTTTTGTTATAGTAAAGAAATCTCAACTATATATCACTATACTGATATCTATTCTATTAATCATTAGTAAACTTAACAATGGCTAAATCAAAGAAACCTCGTAAGAAACATAATCCTAACAAAACAACCTTTAATCGACCTCCTCTTTTTAGGTACTCTAAAGAAGAAGGTGAGATGCTAAAAGAAAGGATCTACTTCCATTTAAGTCGTTTTGAAGATAGAGTAGCTAATGCAGGTGACTATATTGCAATTCGTTTTCGTATTGAAGTAGGTATTAATCTAGCTGATCACTTTGAGAACAATGAATTCAAACTTCTCTTTCACGCTGCTCTAGATACCTTAACTAAAGTCCTTACTCGTAGAGAGACTTCTGGTAAGTGGGCTATGGGTGATAATGAAATAGCTGAACTAAAGTATGCTATTAGTATTGTTGACGAAATCCAAGATAAGACCACTAGAGTAGAACAACTCCCAGCTTTCTTAAAAGCTAATGAGAATGTTGATAATAGTTTATTTGAACGACTCCCTTAAATAAAAAGGATAAAATAAAGATGCTTAATTTTAAAGATAGTATTCTTAATTGTAAAACTGTAGAAGAAGTACGTAGTGTAGCTACAGCTTATCTTTCTCAAGTAGGCGATAGCTTAGAGACCTTTCCTGCTATTGTACGTACTCTAGCTAATTATGGAGGTACTATTAGTACTGCTAAGTCTCTTGTTAGCAAGTACTTAGAACCTGTCTTCTTTCTATCTTCTCAAGATAAAGATGGTATGAAATAAAAAAATATGACTTCTTAGCTATTGTATAGGACCTGAGAGAGTTCCTTTCCCTAACGGCTGCTTCCGAGCAGACGGATAAGGGAAGAATTTCTTTCTCACGAAACCGGAGCCGCAGGTAAAGGTGAGTGACCCATCCCCGGAGGGGCTATATCAGAAAAATATAAGTATACTTATATAACCTATTCTATCCCTTATTATCCTAGTTAGACCTTAATATTCTTATACTACTTATTATACTTATATAACCCTAGTTAAGTCTTATATAGACTATTGTGAAGGTTATAACTCCTATAGACTTATATAGCCTCTTTAATAGAGAGTAAAGGGTAATACCACTTATCTCCTTATTATATCCTAGTAGAGACTATAAAACTATAACTACTATAAAGAAGCTATAACTCTATAACTTATACTACTTAAATTCTACTACTATAATAAACTCTCTTTACTATTATTAGAATAATTAAAACTCTTAAAACTACTACTAATTTATTGATCTATCTAAGTACTGTAACTCTTAATAGAGCTATAGTACGAGGTAGGTCTATTTATGCTGTTTAACTTCTTATTTAAAGAAATAGATTATGTCTACTACTTTACCTCCTTTAATTAGTAATCAGTTTAACTTACTATCTGGTCATTACAATACTGTCTTTCCTAATGCTAGATTTGAATTAATTCTAGATGGAGAGGATTATAATTCTAGAGTTAAAGGGTATGCTTTAGAATTGATGCTTAGGAAGTTACTTCAAGGTAGTCATGATGAAGGGGGTGATTTGATTAGATTGAGTGACTTTAAGACTATTATTAAGTTAACTGTTATTAGAGATAATAGTAGATATGATGGTTATTTAGATTATCTACACGTTGAAACTATCTTTAGTGCTTTTGAGGGGATTAAACTTTCTTCTCTTAGTTTAGAGGTTTATAAGGACTATAGTCAGTTTATATTGAATAGTTGTGGTATTGAGTTTAGTGAAGGTGTATTTCGTTTTAGTAGTTAAGTTTACTGAGAGTGGAGCTAATGGAACGGTTTAAAGAGTTAGTAGTGGGATTAAGTATTAGTAGTGGATTACTTGTTAAGCCTTTAAATGACAATATGAGGATTATATTAGAGACTAGGGATGGTGGTCTTTCTGTATATGAGTGCTCTAATGAGCGTTTAGGGGCTTTTAAGAGGGTAGTTAATATACTGACTTATGCTAAGGTAATTAAACCTGAGGACAGAGCTATTAATCAGTTAGCTATCTACTTTGAATGTATTCATGGTAAGTGTTATAGTGAGTTATCTGGGGAAGAATTAGAAGTATTAGCTGAGTGTATGTTGAGTGCTTTTAAGTTGAAGATAATTGAGGGTGTGGTAGTACTAGATGTTACTGGCGGTAAAGAGCATAAGAGAAAGGAGTTGGGACCTCCTAGTAAACCTCCTCTACAGTACGATAGTTCGTTATAAAGATAAAGGATAAATAAAGGTTTATTTATATTCTACTATCTCATGGTAGTAATTGTATTTTTATTCTATTTAAAATGAGATAGAGGAAGGTTACCTTTATGAGTCGACTAGTAAGAAAGCAAGCTAGAGCTAAGAAGAATAAAGCACAAAGAAGTACTCGTAGTAGTGAGTATAATCGAGAAGTGGAATTAGAGGTGTTAGCTCAAGAAGAATACCAGCAAAATAAGAGGAGATTCTTTAAACTATCTCCTAGAAATGCTAATCAAGGTTTACTCATTGAGAACATGAGACATTTTAGATTGAACTTTGTATTAGGTCCTGCTGGTTGTGGTAAGACTTTTGTAGCTACCTTATTTGCTTGTGACTTATTAGAAAGAAATATCATTGAGAAGATCGTAGTGACTCGTCCTATGGTAGGGTGTGATGAGGACTATGGATTTGTACCTGGTACTGAGGCTGAGAAGTATTCTGGGTGGGTAGGGCCTGTTATGGAGGTTTTAGAGGGTTATTTTGGTAAGACTCGGGTACAGAACTACCTTAACATGGGAAAGATCGCTATGAAGCCTCTGATGAATATGAGAGGCAGTACTTTTAGGAACTCTTTTGTTATTTTAGATGAAGCTCAGAATACGACTGTAGGACAGATGAAGATGTTCTTAACGCGTATTGGTGAAGGTAGCTCTATTATAGTTAATGGTGATATGGAGCAATCTGATCTACCTAGAGGGGTGAGTAATGGTCTTAGTGATGCATACGAGCGTTTACAAGGCTCTCAACATCTAGGGGTAGTAGAGTTTACTGAGAATGACATTGTAAGAGATCCATTAGTTCGTGAGATCTTAAAAGCTTATAGAAAGTAATACGTCATAATTGGGAGAGTAAATAACTCTCCCAATTTATGCTCTATGCTTATTAACATAGGAAATAGAATTACTATGACTACAACTACTAGTAAAACTGTAGAAGAAGTATTCTTTGATAAAGAACTGATAGAAGGAATCGTTAAAAGCAGTATTGAGCTTTCTGTTGCTAATAATAAGAGAAGAATAGAAAAGCTAGAGAGTACATTAGATACGGTTATTGATCATGTTTACCGTACTAATAGAGAGAAGGTAGTTTTAGTTATTATTCCTACTTTTATTAAAAATACTTATACTCTTGATGAATTCAGAGCATTGGTTAAAAACTTTCAATTCTTAGCTGAAGATAAATATGAAGGATTAATGGCTTCAGTTGTAAATATAAATCCAATTTATATTGAAGAAGAAGAGCAGTTGGGATGGACTAAGCTGATGGACTTAAATAAAGATCCATCGATGTATAAGGGAGATTTTACATTCTTAGTATTTCAAGTTTTTAATGAATTCTTAAACACGAGTCCTGGTACTGATTTTGAAGTACAAATTTTAGCTGGGAGGATGAGTTTAGAACAATGGGAAACTTATACTGATAAAGTAAGTGTATGTGAGTGGCTGCCTTATATCCTTACCAAACCTCTGAGAAAAACAAAAGATTTTTGGACTGATACAACAAGACCCATTAGTAATATTTAAGATTAGAGTATGATCAGTAGAGAGGTTGGGTATATCCCTCTCTTTATGCCTTGCTTTTATTTTTAATAAAAAATGACATCTATTAATACGTTGAATACCAATAAAGGCTTTATATGAATCTAAATAATAAACTATACCAAGCTGGTAAGTATCAATTACTCGTACCTACTTATCAAGAAGATGGTTTTGTACCATTTAGAGAGCGTGATGGGCTAGCTATTCAATCTGAGGTCAGTGAGCAGTTTGAAGATATTCTAGGTAAGGAGTTATTTCAATGTTTGTTACTTGTTTATAAAGATTCCCATAATGACCAACCTTATCATAACTTATTACATATGGTCTGTGTAGCTGACATTGCTTATCAGATTGCACTAGCTTCTAAGAGCGAGTTTGATGTAGTGTCCCTATTGTTAGCTGGTCTATTCCATGATTCTAATCATAGTGGAGGGTTTGCAGCTGACGATACCAACATTCGATTAGCTACTAATTCTCTACGAAGAGTAACTATTAACGCTGTACACTATAATGACGAAGCATTAGATGAATTCTGGAAACTAATTGTTAAAGCACAAAGAATCATTGTTGAAACAGAATACATGAATGGTAAGTTTACTCATGAACCTACCACTTTTGAGTCGATGTGTATCCGAGATGCTGATCTCTTAATGGTGGCTACACCTTATTTTAAAGATATCTTCTTTCCTGGATTGGTTGAGGAAATGAAAGTGTCTCTTGGTAAAGACTTCTCAATGACTTATGAAGATAATCTGAATTGGTTAAAGAAACAAGTCTTTTATACTGAAGCTGGTAAGCAGATGTTAGACGAAACTATTAGTAATTGACACCAACCCACTAAACTAGAGAAAAATTTAAAGGATTTAGAAATGAGTATTCTATCAGATATTGAAATTAAAAGGTCAGTTAAAGAAAATAACATGATTAAACCTTTTATCCAACATCAAGTAAAGGTAAGACCTAAGAAAGACAATCATACTGAAGTAGAGAAAATTGTTAGTTTTGGACTCTCATCAGGTGGGTATGATGTTCGTTTAGATAATCAATTTAAAATATTCACGAATGTTAATAACTCACTTCTTGATCCATTAGCGATGAAAAATGATTATTATGTAGACCATATTGGTGATACATGTATCATTCCTCCTAATAGCTATATCCTAGGATTAACAATTGAAGAGTTTGATATTCCTCGTGATGTATTAGTTGTTGCTGTAGGTAAGAGTACTTATGCTCGACTAGGTCTCTCAGTTAATGTTACACCTATTGAACCTGGCTTTAAAGGTAAGGTAGTTATTGAGATCGCTAATCAAACACCTATTCCTGCTGTTGTTCATGCGAATATGGGTATTGCTCAATTCTTATTCTTGCAAATGAGTAGTGAGTGTGAAGTTTCCTATAATGATCGCAATGGTAAATACCAAAACCAACAGTGTTTGCAAACAGCAATAGTTTAATAGGAAAAGACAAAGTGTTAGGTTATAGGTATCTAGATGAATCAGGAAATCCTATTATCTCAAGCATGTCTTCATAATTCTTTCTGAGATAAAGTGCGTTATTGAAGAGAAAGATAACTTTGAAGAACTGATTAAAGGCCATATAACTAAATATGTCCTTTACACTCCTTCAGGATTAACTCATTCAAAACCTATGAAAGATCCAATTCCAGAAGAGACATATACTATCTCTTTCCCTACTGAAGGTGAATTTTCATATAGTGTAAAGATTAACGATAAGTTTACCTATATTCCTACTCCTTTTGTATTTATGGATCGATTTAATAAAGTAGGTGGATATAGACTCGTTATTAAAGAGAAACTAGTAAAGACTGGAAAGTCTTTTCTCTCGCTGACTAAAGAGAAAAGTTACTTTGAGCTTTATAAAGTGATGGAAGTAGATGGTATTTCTTATATCTCTGAAAATAAACTAGAGAGTTTAGAATTATCTGGAGATCATCTTGATATAATGAAAAGGTATAAATACATTTAAGGATTAATAAAGTTTATGTCTGTATTTACTAAGTTTGATACTTCTTTAAAATTGGAATATTTACCTGAAGTTAGTAAGCATGATTATAGTAAGTGGAAGGTGTTAGAACCTTTTAACTTTTATTCATTAGAGAATAGGTTCTCTAGAGTATCAGGTGAAGCTATTCATATTTGTGTACATAAAGGCTTCATTACAGATGGAGCTACTGTACCTCGTATTTTCTGGGCATTACTACCACCACTTGGTCATTACGGACAAGCTGCTGTCTTACATGACTATTGCCGTTTTATTGGGGTCGCTTACTTAAATGCAGACTTCACTGATCCTATTGTTCTAAGTACTAAAGATGCAGATAGAATCTTTTTAGAAGCAATGAAAGTATTAGGGGTGGGAAAGTTTAAACGACATTTAATGTATTGTGCTGTAAGAGCATACTCCATTATTAAAAGAGCCTAATAATAGAAAAAGAGCAAAATAAAGAGGAATTAGTATTCCTCTTTTTATGCCTTATATTTATTTTGTGATCCATTAACCTATTAAGAATAGAAATGAAAACCTTTATGTAATAGTTAAAATCTATATAAATACATATCACTATTATAGTGAGTAATAATAGAGAAAGCTATGATCATACAACATAAATCCAGGTTAGATAACAGTGTTAACTTTATCTTTCCTACAGGTGAAGAAGCTAGATATGTTAATCGAGAAGATGATAAACTTCTTATTTACCTCTCATCTCAAACAGGATGTAAACAAGCATGTAGGTTTTGTCACTTAACTCAGACAAAGCAAGTAGAAGATACGAATGTTAGCTATACTGACCTTATCAAGCAATTCGATATGGTTTACGAACATTACTACAAGTTTGTTGAAGCAGAGATTATTAAACCAGCAGATACTATTCATTTAAATTTCATGGCTAGAGGAGAGCCTTTACTCAATGCTAGTGTAGTTAGGTCAAATGACTGGGTTAATAAAGAAGAATTTTCCTTAAACCATTTTAAAGAAAGAAGATTGAATGTCTCTACAATTATCCCTAAAGACTATCATCCAGATAGCTTTAGTGTAGAATTATATCCTACTCACTTCTTCTATTCCTTATATAGTCTAAATACAGACTTTAGGAAACGTTGGTTACCTAACGCTCTTGATCCTGAAGAAGCTTTTCATTTACTGAATGAGTATAGTGTAAAGACTGCTATTCCTATTACTATTCACCATACTCTCATTAAAGGTGAGAATGATAGTGTAGAAGAAGCTCTACTCATTCAACAATATATGTCTCGCTTCAAAATAAGTCCTAGGTTCAATTTAGTCAGGTATAACCCATATTCATCACTACAAGGTGAAGAATCGTCTGAGGAGGCTATTAAAGCTTATCTAGAGGTAATTAAACCTTATAGTCAAAGAGTTAGAATTGTTCCTAGAGTAGGTAGGGATGTTTTTGCAAGTTGTGGGACTTTCTTTGATTTTAATGCTAAATAAGAAACTATGAATAATACTCCTATTTTTATTCTCTACCATTCTAATTGTCTAGACGGTAGTGGAGCTGCTTTAGCAGCCTATATGCATTTCCAAGATAATGAGAACTTAAACCTCATTCCAGTCCAGTATAACAAACCTTTACCAAAAGAGCTTTTGGAATATAAAGAGTTATCTAAAGCATATGTTTACATTGTAGACTTTAGTTACTCAAGAGACATCTTAGATGAGTTAGAACAACAAGTAGCTCATTTACAAGTCATCGATCATCATAAGACAGCACAAGAAGCTTTAAAGTGCTGTTCTTATGCTATCTTTGACATGCATAAGTCTGGTGCTGTACTAACCTACGAATTCTTTAACCCAGGTAAAGAAGTTCCTTTGTTCTTTAAGCTAATTAGTGACAGAGATCTATGGAAGTGGGAATATTCTGAAACGAAAGATTTCTGTTCTGCTCTAGATGTCGTAGATAAGAATAACTTTGAAGAATGGGTAGAAGCATTTAAATCCTTTCAAGAAGATCCTGAAGCGTTTCTTAAAGAAGGAAGTGTGGTTAGTAAGTACAAGAATGTTTTAGTAAAGAAAGCTGCTAGGACAAGTAAGATCGTCATTTTTAAAGGTTATAAAGTGCCTATTTTAAATGCTACGAATTTCATTAGTGAGATAGGTAGTTATTTAAATGAAAGCTTAGATCCGAAACATCCATTTAGTATTTCTTACTTTATCACTAACGCTAATGAAGCAGTTTTAAGCTTCAGGAGTAGAAAGGGTGAAGTAGATGTTGAAGTACTTGCAAAGGAGTTAGGTGGTGGTGGTCATGCCTCTGCTGCTGGAGCAACAGTAAGTATTGAGAAATTACAAGAGATCCTCAATAATACTGCCTCTTAAATAGAAGTCTATTAAAAATCAATCTTTAAATCAAAAAGGAATTAACTAATTATGTCTAACTCACAATCTACCATTATTAAAGCCAGTACTGAAATCAGCGAAGAGGTACGTATCAATAAAGAACTAGAAGAGATTGCTTCTAGTTTAAAAACAACAGCTAAAATTAACATCTTTGATAAAGAGACAGTGTTTCATGTATTTAATAAACAAATGAAGCACCAAACCTCTTTGAATCGTTGGAATAAGTTTAGGAATAATCTTAAGAAATACGACCATACAGAAAATGACGTTGTCATTCTTGAAATCCATAAAGACTTAAATGGATATAAAGGATACTTTATTAAACCCTCCTTTATTACTAAATTAGAGTCGTTTAATAGTTATCTGTCTAGCCTAAACAATAATCCACAACTAGTAGCATTACTAGTAACCCGTTATACAAAGACGCTAAAAGCAGTTAATAAAAAGAACTACTCTGATCGAGTGTTCTTTACTGTTGGTCTGATGTATAACTTTTATGATACCTTCCATAACTACACTGATCGGTTTAGCGAAACACTAATTAAGTCACTGCAAGAAGAGTTTAGTAGTCCTACTAATAAGAAAAACATCGATACGAAACTTAATAGCTATACCGTTGAAGATCATCGTAGGCATATTGAGCTTCTTAATAATCCTCTTAATAAACTCGCTCAAGATGTAAATGCCTTGAATGAAATCCTTCATTTTAGTCAGAAGCTTTCTTCAGTTATTCCGCATTTATTAAAAGTAGCTCAAACTAATGAGGGTGTTAATGCTTGACAAAATAACTATTAAGTAAATAAGAGGCACAGTGAGTTATAAAAGCCATAGGCGTTTAATTAGGAATCTCCCTAAACAAGATTTTAAATCTAAGAACGTTAAAAAGCGTTTGAATGCTAAACTACTCCTCCCAGTAGTTAAAGCAGATAGAGATAAACGACTCGCTCTTTTTAATAAACTATATAAAGGAGAAAGTCTAAGGCAGACAGGTAAGACAAGGATTAGGGATACTGTATTTTCGATATATTACTACAGCCCTTATTCTGATAAACCAAAATGGACTAAGTCATTTAAATACACCAGTTAATTTTTAATGACTTAAACGTATCTAATAGAAAAAGAAACCTAACTTGAGTTAGGAGAGTAGTGCTATTCTTTAAAATTACATTAACAAAAAGGAATTAAAATAATGTCCTATATTAGCTTTCTAGAAAATGAAGTTAAGTTATCAGGAAAAGACTTTAGTAGGAGTCTACCTTACACTAAACAGATCTTAGCTATTATTAGTGATGAAGGTCATAGTGGTGGTAGTATGGGTGTATTCTCCAGTATGTTTAAACACTGGATGAAAGACCCTAAAGAACTAGAGAATAATGAACTCTTCTCCCCTATCTGGGAAGTCGTTAAAGACATTCCTCTAGATATCAGAAATGAAGTCCTTTGGTCAGTTAACCGTAGTATGACCTTCACTGCCTTCACGCCTTTAACAGGTGAAGACGATGAATGGATCTATCATAACTACGATCATGAGTGTCTTGCTCAGAATAAAAGATGCGGCAGTATCTTTAAACGAAAAGATGATACTGCTTACAATATTGATGGTCTTATCCATTATACTCCTACTCCTACCTATAGTGACTTTATAGGCTTTACGGGTTCCTATAGTCGTAAAGAAATTACCTTCCCTTATGACTCCTCACAAGAATCTGAACGGAAGTATTTCAAAGATGATGACTATAAGTTCCCTATCATAGAAAGCGATCCTTCTATCTGGTTAAAGAAAGCTAGGGAGCAATTCTTATCAGGTAGAGATCCTATTACTGGTGAGTATAACCAAGCTGCTCTTTTTACAGTAGAAAAAGATGAATTAGTTTCTACTTTTTATACCGTCTATAAAACACTAAAGGAACTAAACAAGGGTGTTGAAGAAAAAGAACAAATCATTGATGACTTCATTAGTGATCTTCACTACTTATACCCTCAAGATAATCAGTATAGACTTATCTTAGATGGTAAGGAACTAATGAGAGCAGTTAGTTATTCTACTGTTCGTAATATCATTAGACTTATCTCTAGTGCTAAAGAGCGTATTCTTAATGGAGGGGATATTTTACTCTTTGTCTATAATGTAAGAAAGGCTAACAAACATTACCAGAACTATCTTGATACGTCTTTTTATTATGTATCTACAGAGAACCTAACTGAACTAGATTCAGTTGTTTACTTTAGTACTTCACGCAATAATATCCATACCACAAGTAAAGAAGCTCATAAGGCACTATATAACGTTTGTAAAGAGCTAGGTCTTGAATATAAAGGACTAAAGAAATAACAGCATAAGAGGAGGAGGAAATTAATCCTCCTCCTTATGACATGTTAAAAGGAATAATGAGTGGTTATGACTAAACAAACAAACCAACATCAAGCTATCATTACTGAATTACAAAGACGAGCTAGTGAGATTAATGTAGATCATACTCTCTCATTTCAGAATTCAGTTAAAAAATTAAACGACACTTATCAATTAATCCAAACTCTAGAAGATCTTGTAAATCAATTACCTGACTTAAAGAAGCAACTAGAGCAAGACTATTTAGAAGCTCTAGCTAATTTTAATCGATATACTCAAGAAGATAATACTGAAGTATTAAATTCAGCTATTACAATCTAAGGAAAATAACCATGATTATTAAACAATACACAAGTACGATGGGATGTTTAAGTAAATACAAGGAGATTACTTATCATGTCCCGTACCTTTCGCAACATCAAAAACAAACCCAGTAAGTACAGTACCATTCCTAATGAAAAGGATGAGGTTAAGTTCGTTTTCTATATCAAAGAGCTTCAGTGGGGTAAACAATGGTTTGTCCCTGACGATGAAGAATTAGAAAGAAACTTGTTCCGTCTTTATTGCGATAATGACAAGTATTCTTTCACGTATTATCGTAAGCTTTGCAATACCAAGTATAGGAGCGAGATGAAAAAAGAACTACATAACTTTCTCAGGAAAGAAGATTATGAGGTTCACCATCATCCTAACCGTAAGATCGGTAATAATTATTGGGATTAATAAAGAGATACAGATTGGAGATGTTCTATCCAATCTGTATCTCTTATACTTATCTTTTTTGTAATTTAAATTATCTCAATTACATATAACTAGTCTGAATAGAAGTTTTATACTTCAATAAGTATTTTAACTCAGAGGAATTCAATCATGAAAGTATTACCTAATCATTTTAACTTTAATCCGACTATTATTATTCATGGACGTATTATCAACGGTTGTCAAGACTTCACACTGGAAGAAGCTCCAGCTATCTTGAAAAAATATAATGTGTCAGACAGCGTCTGGCAAGAAGTTTTAGATGTTTATTCTCCTACATCGACAGATGAGGAGATTACGTCATTTATTAATGTTGGAGATTGGGAAGTTTGTTCTGTTATAGCTAAGCACGGTAGTGATATCCATCGCGATATTCTAGTTAATAATAGAGGAGTTTTTGTTCGCGTAGCAGTAGCCCAGTATGGAAATGATGATCACAGGGATATTCTTGTCAACGACACGCGTGCTAAGGTTCGTGAAGTAATAGCTAAATATGGTAACGACAGCCATCGAGATATCCTCATTACTGATGAGGATAAACATGTACGTGTGATGGTGGTTCGCTATGGTAACGACAACCACCGTCGTATCTTAATCAATGATACAGACCCGTATGTTAGTGGTATAGCAGCTATTTACATTAATTACGAATATATCAATAACTTAAAGGAGAAGTAAATGAAAGTTAGCAATCATGACATCCTCGTTACTGTTATTCGTAAAAAAATAACGAAAAGGATGAAGAAGTGACTGAACACATCTCTTTGGCAGACATTCCTGAAGACATGTCTGACTACACTGTTCGGCTAGCAGTAAAAGACGCTCTTCTGCAAGCAGGCTTTAAACTAGTCTAACACAAAGGGAAAGGGAGTAAACTCTCTTTCCTATTTTGTTATAGTAAAAAAAGCATAAATAGGAGTCCAAAAGGACTCCTCTAACAAAGGATAGTATCATGACAAAAATATTTATCACACACCACATACCTGATCCTGATACTGGTGTTACTCCATATCAAGAGAATTCCAAACGAGAGCACAAGTATCCTATTGGCTCTGTAGTAAAGTGTTTGGAATACGATGCAACTACAGACACTTACAAAGAGACTAAAACAAGTCTCCGTTTGTATGTGGTTGATCACACCCGAGATTGCGACCAAGAACCTCTTTATACGTTATCACACAACACGCCAGAAGAGTTTAAGGAAAAAGAAGCTACTTTAAATAACTGCATTGTTCAATTTACGAATGGTCTCTCGACGACTTTCAAAGGCATTATTCTGAACCACCTTCTGGGACTTTCAGGCTACTCTGAAGATAGTCTCGAACTGTGTGAATAAATAATCAATCATTGTAAGGAACAACATCATGAGTAACATGTACTACATCCAAACATTCAAAATTGAGTATTTCAATAAAAATACTACCAAACCCATGACGTTGAGTTCTATTGTCTCTGATGACTACATGGGATCTTTCGAATTCGAAAATGGTAGTGTTCCAAGAAGTATTCAGTATCTGAAAGACAATGAAGTTAAAATCTTCACCCACTCAGTCATCCCAAACAAAGAAAAAGAACCTGTCACCTTCTATGTCATTACCAGTGATGAAGGTTTCGAAGCTTTCAAGAAAGGGATTGATATTCATCTGGATGGTCACAGTACAGGAATGAAAGCTAAAGAGCATACATATCTCTACGATAAGTTTGTATCGAGTTTTTACAAAGAAAAACCTAGTCCTTATCATCCTGATATGTGGTTGGATGTAACCATGAATGTGAGTCGATATAACACAGAAAATGGCTACTCTATCATGTTCAGTGATAAACTGGATCTGATTCGACGTCTTTATCTTTACCTCAAACAAACTCACAAAACCTTCAATGCTGAAGAAGTTCGAATTGGTGACATGGTTTATGTCTACAACGATAACCGACCAAAGAAGGTGTGTGGGTTGAATGAGGGCAATTCTATTAGTCTGAAGGCTCGTTTTGGTAAAGCTCAGAAATACCATCCTGATGACCTTTGGTCGAAAGAAGACCTCTTGAAGCTACCAGTTGAAGTTCAACAGTACTTTGAACTGTAAACCACTTAGAGTTATACTCTCTCAGATATTTCGAATTCAATTATTACGACGATGCATTCGATAAGTTCTACGAATTGATCAGCAAACTTTAATACATTCAATTCAATCATCCCATTCTTTAAATAAAGGAAAGTATTATGGTTACAAACTCAAACACAACAATTAAAGGTAGTGTACTTAAAGTAATTGGTGTCTTATTGACCTCAGTTTTTGTAATTAGCGGTTGTGGTAGGGATGACGCTAAAATTGCCTCAGCCAACCTCAGTAAGGCTGCTGATAATTTTGAAGTCATGCGGCGTACCGTGTTCTATAATGGTATCACTGGTGAATACATGCTTTCTATTGAAGGACTTTGTTCATTAGGTAAAGCTCAAGAAACTAATGCAGTCACTGTTACATGTAAGACAAGTCCTCGACAATATAAAAAGCACTTCCTAGGACTTTCAGATAACGTGACCTATTTCTCCGAACAGATGGACAGTGTTAATGTTAACGTCCATCACTACCGCGTTGTATTCAAACCGCAAACCATTCTTCCATCACTAGATATTCGAGCTAGTACGTCTGATGCTGTTGATGTCTTCCGAGGGCATTAACCCCTTCTTACTAAATGGAAAAAGAAATGAAACGAGATTTTACAGAAGACCAATTGCGTGAAGCTTTGAACATTATTAAAGAAGATCCTTTCTTGAGGATTGACATCGGTTTTAACGAAGAGGGTAAGATGGTTACTGAACTTCGTATTCGATACATGCCTACCGCAGGTGGAGTACAGTTTAGTGTCAAAGGAGTCTCTTGGAATGGAGAGCATAGCGGTATTTACTTCCATAGTGAGGACGATGCATTCAACTATATCAATGACAAAGCTATTGGCCAAATCATTGAAAGGTGTGACAGACTCAACCGCTTCCGTCAAAACTTAGGAAGAGAGAAGAAGTACGATCATTCTGCCATCATTCTCGAAGTGGTTACAGAACCATGGCAGGCTACCTCACTAGTATCAGGAGAGAAAAATGAGTAAGATTAAAGCCAGCAGTCAAATAAGGATTGTTAAGATCCATGCTTCTCGTGGATATGGTGATGGTCATTGGGAAGTTATTGAGGAAGTGAATAGCAGTACCTACAAACTTCGCTGTGTCGATACTTCAGAAGTTATTTATATCTTCAAAGCACATTGTTTCGAAGATACAGGTACAAGGAAACTAACTCTTCAGAAACGACGAGAATATACTGAAGGAATTGGTAAGCGTTAAATTTCCAATAAATATAAACATTCTTAATAAAAGGAATAATTCAATATGGCTAACGTTATTCAATATCTGCATAAAAAGCATGATAAAGAAAAGATGGCATAAATAGGGAGTCCAAAAGGACTCCCTATGGGTGTGGTGAGTACTAGCAATACTCACCATTTTTACAACAACTCACGAAAAGGAGAAATCCATGAGTGATACTACAGAAATGCGCTCGCACCGCATTTCATCATCACTGGCTTTTAATAGTCCAACGATGATGTTGGTCAAAGCGATTGAGGTGGGTAAATACCAACCTCAACCAAGACCTACCAGTATTATTCTAGTTGAAGACGAATAAGTTTTCATTAGAATAATCAAGGAGAGAATAAAATATTCTCTCCTGTATGATAAAAGGTTATAATAATAAAATATTTATATTAGATGTTTTATTATTATACACCATAAAGGAAAGTTATTGTGAGTCAACTCATCTGGCGAATCGAATTCAATGGCGAAGGTCCTTTCGTCAATGAAGAGTCATTTACGAAAATCCAGAATACCATCTTAAAAGAAGTAGGTGGGGCTGATCGTTTCCATACTACCTTTCTCAACCTTTACACCCAGCGAGTAGACCCTCCTTACATACGGAAAGCATTTAAACATCTTTTTGACAAAGAAACTGCTCTCCCTATAGATAAGGATGTTAAATTTGGCTTTCCTTCTAAAGAAGTCATGGAGGATAGCCTTTGTATTAACCTAGAGGAGTATCCATATAGAAGCATCTACTATACCCAGTTCGCTACGCTATTTAGAGAACTAAAAGGTTTTTGTGTTAAAGTCTATTTAGCTAACCCCCTAGCCCAAGCAACTGAGGAAATAGCTTTTAAATTCTCAGAAGCTCTACTAGTAGAGACGGCTAGTACTATCGAGCAATACAATCAGCTTTAAAAATAATGTATTAGCTAATATAACGTGCTAGCACATATTGTAAGAAGAGTCTTTCCAAACTTAATATATACAAAAAGAGAACCTCTGTGTTCTTTTTTATGCCGTAAAGGAGTTAGTCATGTACATTGTTGAATTCACCACCAGGACCATTGAGATTGAAACAACATCTGTAACAGTTGGTAGTAAACGCTCTCTAACTAATCTCATTATTATCCTAGAGAATAGTAAAAGTGTTCTTCATTGGAAGATTAACGGACACCGTCCTTCAGATATAGGACTCAGTAACGATTCTTTCAGTAAGGAAAAAGTATGAATTAATTAAGGCATAAATAGGAGGTCCAAAAGGACCCCCTAAGGATGATGAGTGCACCAACACTCATCGTTTTTACTAACTACTCACCAGGAGATTCTTCTATGAGTAATAGTGCTACGATACGCGAGTATCGAATTACACCTGCATTAGGACTATTAAGTCCAGTACAGATGTTAAATGCTGCTAAAGATAAAGGTTTATATAAACCCCAATCTACACAGCAAGGTGTGACATTATCTAACCTTCGCAAGCAGTTTAGATAAGACATACAATAAAAGAGAGGCCACCACCTCTCTTTTACTACCACCTATTAAATAGAGAATGGAGAAGTTCTCACATATAATGTTAATATTGCTTTAAATTTATATACTTCTCTTAAAGAGAAACAAATCCTATCTTTCTTTTTTTCTTTGTTACAAGTAAAAATATCTATTACAATAAGAAGCAAAGCAAACAAATCTTATGTCAATCTTCTATAATTATTAAATAACATCTTATTAATTAAAACATGAAAGTTTTAAAAAATAGTACGAGGTCTCTATGCGTGAGATATTGATAGCAGGAGGAATTGAGACTGGACTTGATCCTTACTGGAATAATGTGTCTCTGTTATTACCTTTATCTGGCGATGACGGATCTAAACCTCTTTTAGATGCAACAGGAAAAGCTATTACTTACCATGGTTCAGCACAGATAGTAGAGACTCCTTCTAAATTTGGAGAGGGTAGTCTTTCTGCATTAACAGCTTCAGACTATCTATCCTTTCAAGGCGGGTCTCCTTTTAATTTCAGTAATAATGATTTCACTATTGAATTACAGTTATATGTAAGCTCATCTTCAACAGGTTCTATTCAAGCCATATATGAGGATCGTGTCAATGCAGCGACCGATCTTGTCTGTGCACTTACTTATACTTCTAATAAACTAACTATGTGGATGTGGATCTATGGTGTTCATGTTACAGCAGTTGGTTCAGGTCTTACCGTACCTCCTAATACATTTAATCACTTAGTCTGGTGTCGATCAGGTAATACTATTAGAACATTTATAAATGGTGAAATTAATCAAACCTCCACTTATACAGGAACAGCAGGTGGTGGACCAACAGTGCGTTTATTAGGAAGTACTTATAGTCAGCCAGTAAATGCTTATGCTAATGATATTAGAGTAACTAAAGGTATAGCTCGCTATATAAGTTCTTTTGATCCTCCAACAGAACCTTTCCCAATTAATAGTTAATATAAAAAAGGATTTAGAAATGAGTAAAGAATTAATGTTAATCCAATCCCTAGTTGGTGGAGGGGGGTAACGAATGGCGATATTGTATTTTACGGTGAGTTAGGTCCGAATTTTTTAACTTATGAAGATCTAAGTCTCCATTTTAATGTTGGGGAAGGGCAGCTTAATACTGGAGTAGGGGTAAATCACTGGCTTCGGTTCACTATTGATGATAAAGAAATTATAATTAGTAAGGTTAGTGTTAGACGTTCTTTAACATATAAACATCTATACTCGAAAGGCTTAATCTACGGTACTGATGATGTAGGTCTTTACACCCCTGATGGGTTAGTTGGTGTAAATCAATTAAAGACTATTGTTATTCGAGGACAGGCTTACAAATGTCGGTTAATTAGAGGCTGTGATGGCGTTTCTGGGCTTACGACTGGTAATAGTGGTAATGATCCTGTAGGTACATACAACTCTGAATGGAGTCGATTATTCTATCCAATAGTTACAGATAAGAAAGACGTTGTGTCTTACCAAGGTCCTATGATTGGTAATTATACCGACGATAGTTTAGAAATGAATGTCCGATATAGCTGGTGTCAGGAAGTTCTAAATAGCGGACCTACTACTCAGTCAGTCTTAAGAGGTGGTTTTAGTGTAAGTAGAATGGTTTGGGCAGGTAATGGGAATTACAACGTATGGCGACCATGTCTTGAAAAGATTGACTAATTATTCTACTGCTGAAATATTTAATTCTAGATTATTTCAATTATATATAACTGTTATGACGTCACTAGTTAACAACTCAACATTCTTAAGGTGTTAAACATGGACTATAGAACAAAGTTGGCTGTAGAGTATATCGAAGATAAAATCAATAAGCTATTATTTACAACTGATCCTGATCTTTTTCTTTATCAGGATCAGGGCTTTGCTATTATGCAGCAATGGGATTCTGATACTGTTTCTGGATATGAGCCTACTAATAGATTCTATGTCTGGGTAATAGCTGAGCGTAAAAGAGTGAGTGCTGAAGATTCACTCCAGAATACCATTAAACAGTTTATTGAAGTTATTGAATCTCAACATGAAACTTCCCTTAACTGACTTCATTTCTTTTACGCTTTTAAAAAGCTATGAGAATTATTGGAAAGAGAAGTATCTTAAACCAAACCAAGTAGAATTACGGTCTAGATCTCGATATAGTGCTGTAGACAGATTGAGAGTTCCTGTGCCTGTTCTTATAAGGACTGAACATGGTTCTCTTTTGTTCTCTCTTTCTTCTTCTCCTCAACGTCAGGTAAAGAACCTAACGAATAAATTAGAGGATTTGAGAGTTAAGGTAATTGAGTATTTAGTTCTTAAGGATTCGGTAACAGAAGAAGTCCTAGAGTATTATAGAGAACTAAAACAACACGTAAGCTATCATCGCTATCCAACCAACCACTACTTAAGAAACTTTTATATTATCTCACTTCTAGAGTCAGGCTTTACACTTATTAACGCTAACTTAGGAAGAGGAGTCGATATAGAACAACTTCTTAAACAATACCCTACACAATTCAAGGATTACTTTGGTAATCTTAGTAGTAATTGAAAAACATAATAGAGCTTCCTAAGAAGCTCTATTTATGCCCTATTTATAGATAAGCATTTCAACAGTAAACCCTTTCTAACTATAGAGTAATCAAAAGGAGCAAAGGTACTCAACATGAAGGTAGTTATCAACTCTTTTAAAACCATCGATGAGTTCGAAGTACATTGTACTAAGATGATTCCTCGACTAACGAGATTCAAGCATTCAGAACTACGATTGAATGCTAAAATGGCTGTCTTTGTCAAAACAGATAGAGATATCTTTACCTTATCATTCACACAAGTTCCTGTTAAGCAAATGAAAACGCTACTTAACAGAATGGATATGTTCGATGTTCCAGTAAATGAACTAGGTTATCTAGAAGTTACTGTAACTGAAGAGGATGTGGAAGAGTATCCTGAGTATTTCTCACACTCTACCTCAAAGGTAATAACTTCAAGAGATAAGCATGACTACACTATTCCTTGTGAAGCACCTTTTCATACACTCGTAGCAAAGAAAGCTTTCTTTTTAGAATACCTTTTAAAAGAAGGTCATCTTGTTGCTAAAGCAGGTGTTCAAACAGGAGGTAGTTATTACCATCGCTTGTCTAAACAATATCCCAAACAACTCGTTAGTGGTTATCGATAAGGAAATAAGTCATGAATAAAATCAAACTAGTAAAGAAGCGGGATGTAGAGTTCATAGACTTTACAAGTATTAGGACAAGAATCATCGAAAAGGAGGGGAAGAGTCTAATCTTACATCTTAACCATTCTTACACTGAGGATGACAGATATGTTGTCATTTACCATAATGACTCCGTTTTTCCTATCTTACATTTCTCAGCGACTTGTCAGGTTAGTCAAGTAACTGAAAAAGGATTCTCTGCATACGGTACGATGGTATTGAGAGAAGGACAATGGGGATTCAAAGCTATTGATTCCTCCTTTTATGAAATCTATCACATTCCACATCTACCAGAATGGGAGCGATTAGAAGAAGCAGAACTTGAAGTCGCTGAGAAGTATCTATCTCAATGCGATCTTTCTGAATTCTTAGACTAAAAGAGGAAGGGTGATGTTTATTTTAAAGAAGACACTTCATGCTGAGATTCAGTTAGCTGAGTTCAGAGGCTATCATAAAGCAAGAGAAGATCTGATTAAGGAGAAAGAAACATATGCTGAATTTGATCGTCAGCAATTACTGAACACCTTCATTATTGGTGTAAGTAATGAGTATGAAAATCCTTATATTGGTAAGGTTGTTGATTTCTTTTCTTCTGATCCAGTTATTTGGGACTTTGTAACAAATACTGAATTTGTTTTTATGGGCGCTTTTAAACCCTATACCAAACAGCTATTTGAAGCCTTATTGAAACTCTCTCCTGAAGAACGCGCAGCAGTTATGTTCGTCAATCTGTATAAGGGTAAAGAAGTCTCTTTCAATAAGGTATTGCGTCCTGATACTGCTATACTCTCTCCTGATGAAATCAAACATACCTTAATGACAAATGGTTATGATTGGGAGAAAGGCGTAGGAAATCCCACCATTTCAAAATAATTAGGAATACTGTCTAAAGGTATACATATAACTATCTTTAGACAGTGTCTATAAATAGGAGATTACAATGAAACGTTTAATTAGAACAAGTCTGGAGTCTTTTAGAACTTTAGATTATTTCACTTTAGTTAAAGAGGAGCAAACCATATTACCTAATACAGAAGAAGTTAAAGAAAACATTTGGGTATATCGTGACCCAATGGGAGTGTTTATCGACTGGCACAACCATATGAGAGATCTAGCACTACGTCATGATTTACGACGCAACTTTGAGTTCTAATTTAAAGGAGTTTACTTTGAACTTCCTACAGTTAGTAGCTCTAAGAATAGATAATTCAATCAACGGCATAAAGAGAGGGAATAATCCCTCTCTTTAAATAGACTTACTTAACCTTAAGGATTCTCAGGATCTGGAACTGGATCAGGATCAGGTTCATCATCACCAGGAACTTCCGTATCATCATCACCGTCTTCAAAACCAGCTTTCTCATAAAGTTCAGGATACAGAACTTCATTAAGAGGAGCTAGCGTATTACCAGCACGACGATAGACAGTTTTCTTTTCTTCACTACTCCAAATAAATGGGAATACTAGTGCTTTAAGATCAGCTTGTCTGCGCCATGGTCGAATAGTTGCAGCCATATAAACACCTTCTTAACATGTTAAAAAATAATGAGAGGTTATATTTCTCAAAAGATTCAGCCTAGTTGTGTTTGAAATAGTGTTTTTAATTAGAAGTTAAAAAGAACTTTATTTTAAGTACATATCACTATATTGACAAAGGTTATTACTCATTTAACTCTCCTAGGAGAAGAATAATGTCAGTCTGGCTAAAGATGGATGCTGAGAAACAAAGCGTCGTAGGTAAATTCATTGAACGTGCTTATTATGGTAGAGGTGAATTGCGTTCTTTAATTGACCTAGCACCCAACAGACAAGGTCATCCTGATGATGGTAGGTGTCATTCTCTTAGACTAAGTGGTAAAGCAGAAGATCTTCTTCCTTGGTTAGAGTTGTTTGAAGAACTCACCAAAACAAACCTATCTGAGATTAAGAAAGAATTACGAGATGGAAGGGAAGTTATTACTGCTAGAGTATTACATCCTTCTTTGTTCATGAATTAGTTTTTAGTATCTTCTATGTATGGAGACTTTACCTATGGGTCACCGCATTATCATTCTTCCTTTTGAAGAAGCTGTTTCAACAGCAGTAAAACAAAACATTGAGTACGACAAAAGCATTGGTATTTATAACGAAGGCAATGAAGATATTTACCGAGAAGAAGCCATCTTTCTGTTAACGGTCTTAGGGGAGAATTTCCTCCCGGAAGACCCATCAATCCCTCACATCAAAGTAAAGAAATGAGAAAATACTTTAAAGCAGAAACACACGAAGAACATTTGGAACGTCTCCGCAGTCAATATCCTGGTAGGTATATCTATTGGGAGAAATCTAGAGAAGTCCCTAAAGGAGAAGTCTTTAAAAACTGGACTAAGATCTTTAACGAACGAGAAGCTAAACGACTATCTTCTCAAGTAGATAAAGATTTTAAGACCTACCTTGAAGCAGCAAAACTATCTGAAGATGGTAAAGCTTTAGCGTAAGAAAAGGAAAAAGTGTGGAAGCTATTAAAAAATCTAAATACATTCTAGCTTCATATTGTCAAGATATGAAGGTAGGGCAGAAAAAACCTATTATATTTGATACGGATAAAGGAGAGTATATCTATATCGAAGATGTAGGTTATGTACTAAAGAAAGAAGTAGAGTGTGGTATTATTAATTATGTCTTCCTATACCACATGGAAAAGCATCGCCAGCGCTTTAAAGTAAAAGTCGTCGGTAATGGGGAAAATAAAAGAACTATTGCAGTGAGGACGAAAAATAAGGCTTGGTTTATTAAGCTTTATAAAATCCCTGCTGAACTTATCAATGATAGAAAAGTTGTCCAGTATCCACGACACTTCATCATTTACTAATAATTAAATAAGTAAAAGGGGTTTGAGGCAGCCTCTTTTTTTTAATTTTTAATTATTAGTTCCATCATATGGATTTTCGATAGTCCTATCTTTAACACTAATTTAACGACAAACAAGATGAACCTTATTAACTTGAACGAAAAAGCGATTACCAATATCAAGATTGGTGATGAAGTACGATCCTATCTCACGCATGATATTGGTACAATCAGTGAAGTTGATCTGGAAAATAAGACTATCAGTATTAGTTGGGCTAATGGTCATGAGAGTTCTGAAGTAGCTCATAACAGACTAAAGACTGTTGGTTACGTTAATAAAGTTTCAAACTAAACTACCAAAGAGTTTACAGGGGTCTTTTTAGACTCCTGTATTATGCCTTAGTTTTATTTTTTTATCCAGTTGAGCTAATATATAGGTTAGTTTAATTTGAACATATATCATTATTATAATAAGCTAATAGAATTATAAGAAACAAAAGGAACTTAACATGAAAGAGTATAAATACTTTAAAAGTGATCTAGATGACTTTATAGCTTTCATCATTGCTGCTTCAGCATCAGTAATATTTATCTTAATGCTGGTGTTTAACTTAGGTGTTAGACACGATGTTAAAATGAAACCTGGTACAGAAATTAGAGCTGAGAAAAAAGAAAATGGAAACTAAACAATTCACACAAGAAGAACAACTTCTATTAAAGAGAAAGACAGAAGTCCTTGACTTTCTCACTAAGTACTTTAATCTACTACCTGTAATGAATGGTAAGTATACAACTACTATTTCTGATGTAGTAAGGATTGTGAAGCCAGTATTTATTGATTTAGTTAATGGTAGTCCTAAAGAAGAGTTTTCCTTAACCCTTCATAAAGACAGTAATCTACTTTCTTTTCTAGTAGTTGTAATGGATACAATTAAAGAGCGTTTTTCTTTTCTATCGATTAAAGAAGAGAGAATAGATAAAACTGATGCTGTTGTTGAGATTTCATACACAGTTTCTTTTACTGATGAGGTAGAAGATGACTCAATTAAAGAGTAAACATAAAGTCGTTTATTGTTACACAGAACATGCTTTTATTAGTGACAACTATACTCTTATTAAAGCAGTTATTGATAATGAAGTTTTGTGTAAAGTATTGAAAGATAGTTTGGGATTTGATGAAGGTTTTGTTAATGCCATTAAAGGGATGAAAGATGTAAAAATTCGTTCTTTAGATGACTATACTAAGAACAGGGAGTTAAATAGAGTATATACTCATATTTGTCATTGCATCCCAAGACATCATCCCGAATTTGTTAAAGTGGTAGAAGGACTCAAAAATTCTTCATTCACTGTAAAAGAAATTGAAGGCAATCAATACACTATCGCCAACCTAATAAATAATTATGAATTTGTCATAGAGCAAAGCGATCTCATTACTATCATTCCTGAAGGTAATGAAGCTCCTTATGAGCGTCGAGTAGTATGTGCTGCTAATAAGTCTACTAATACAGATAAGATGGTAACTAGTGCTCGTCATCACGACATTAATATGAACGAGATGATTAAACTCATTCATGAGTTAGAAACGTTGAAAAACGAACCTGTCTCTGACTTTAAATTACAGGGATTTGTTGATCAGCATAATGTCTTTATGACTAGAGAAGAAGCTAAGGCTCTTGCTGTAGGGAATCAACAGATTCGTCGTAAAGTAGGTGGTGATGAAGAAAGACTCTATAGTGAGAACCTTTACTAACATAAATGAGAAAAACAATGTTAATTAAAGACGCTGTTAAATATTTGGAAGTAGGTCGTAACTATGTTAAACCCAAAGGAGATTCTTTCAACAACAGTACTTTCTACTTTTTAACAGAAGAAGGGTTAAACTGGTGCTATGCTGGTTCTGTAGGAGGAATAGTAAAAGGAAAGGACTTAGATAAACTCTTAAGTAACTCTTTCGATATCTATGCTGTCTATAGTGAGAGGAATGACTATTCCATTATCGAAGAACCAGACATTAAGCTAAACTTTGTCGACTTATTAAAATAGTAGAGTGATTAAAATGGCATCCATCTTTACTGACTCCTTTTTCGATAACTTTATCGATTACCCTGGTTGGAATATCTCAGAGAATCCTTTACCATTAGGAACTCTCTACGATTATATCTCCAGTACTTTTCTAGATGGCTTTATTAATTATGTAAATATTAAGAAAGCTTACCTTATTCAACGGTATAGATCACCCGGAGATATTATCCCTTTGGAACAACTGCAACCTTATCGACAATCTAACTCCGTAGTATTACCAGATAGGGATTTAACTGTCGAAGAAGTATTTGAGTTATATACACAAAAAGATATCAATATCCATACCAAGATTAGTACATTTAGAGATGACGTAGTTATTCTATCTCAAGCACTCAGTAATCCTAAGTGCTGGATCTACTTCTATTACGATATGGATTGTAGCGATTGCAGTATAGGTAGGTTTGAGACTGATGAGCCTGAAGAAGTTGTTATAGTTAAACTAGAGCAACACCTAGAAAGCTTTAATAACACCAAAGGACCCTTTAAAGAAATCCCTCTCCATTTCTTTAAAGGATGGATATCTTCCTAAGTAACTATTAAGAGAATAGGTATCTAAATGGATGACATAATTAAAGCACTAGATATTTCTGAAAAAGAATTACCTATAGCTAATCAACTCTTTGCTAACTATATTGAATTTATAAGGAAGATGGAAGCTAGTGAGTATAAAGACGCTAGTATCTATCTATCTAGATGTCGATTTACTGAAAGTAAATTAGAACAAGAAACAGTAGCTAAGATAAGAACACTTTTTAAATATCCAGAAGAATTAAAAAGCATTAATAACCTTTACCTTAATAGCGAATTAATAGTAGAATTATATAAATAAAAAATATGAGACAAATCTTTACTTTAAATAAGCTTTTCTTCTTAGTTGATAAAGAAGTACACGAACATACTCTTACTGCGGTAGTAGATCAGTTATTTAAACCTAGTAAAGGTAGTTCTACTATTATGGTTAATGAAGTTGTTTTAAATATTAACAATGAAGTCTTTAGTATAGAAACTATTTTAGATAAAGAAACAAACGTTCTTTCTTCTAGAATGACTAAAGTGGATAATAAACCAACTACTATTACCTATCTAGGTTTTAAAGTGAATATCCATTCCAAAGAAGATAAGAATCTATCTCTTTTTGGTAAAGTAAAACAATTCATTCAGAAGTTATTCAACTCACCTCTACTACAATTGAGACACTTTAAAAAATGAATACAGATACTATTACGATCTACGAACCTTATGGATAAATAAGAAGAAGTCGCTCGATTAATAGTTGCTGAGCATAGCAACCTGAGTCAAGAGACTCCATAACCTGTATTAACTCAAAAGGAATAACCATGCATCAAGAAAACAACACCACCGCAGTCCTCTCTATCGACTTCTCAAAAATGACTAAGAGTGAAAGAAAAGAAGCTACTGGAACTCTTACAGGTGCTCTTGATGCAGAGCAAGAAGTCTTTTTTGAAGCAGTAGAAAAGCTTGCTAAAGAGTTTGGTATTTCTTCCCTTCAAGCTACAAAGGTAAATTACCTCCGTACACGTAGTCGTTGGACACCAGAGTTGGAGAAAGAACTCATCGAGCGATTAAAAGAAGGTGAGGATATTAACATCCTCGATTTCGGTGTTACTGAAGAATCTCTTGCAGCAGCTACAAAACTCGTCGATGAAGTAGCAGCTAAGTACGAGAAATAGAAATAATAAAAAATACACTACTTCTATAGTTTGCAGGAGTAGTGTGTTCTAGACTAAATTAAGTATACATCATTTATTAGTAGCAGATAGAGAAAGATCTTAATCTTCTAATTTTTGTAGTTGTTAGGTAAAAAAATCCGACATGTCCCTTGCCCCGGTCTTCTAAACCGGTAGCGTAATAAAAGCAGGGAGGAGCTGACTGGATCGTTTCCAGCATGTCGGTCCATTATTTATTCCTATTGTAAAACTTCTATAGCTTGGAATAATAGGAATAAATAATGTACGTCTTAAGGGTCTTTAGTTTAATTGGAAAAAACACCCGGCTCATAACCGGTGAGAGTCTCGGTTCGAATCGCGAGAAGACCCACCATGAATTGTAAGGTAGCAAAAGAGGTATTTAGTAAAGATCTCGCTCAATTCGGGTTGAGTGCTTTAGTTGGCTTTGCTGATGATAATCTTCTGTATGCCTCCTTACTTTCTTTTTTATAATCTTAAAAACAAATAGATCTTATAGTTAAATATCAGATCATTTTATTTTAAAGGCAAGTAATGAGTAAAGAATTGCTAATTAGTTCTACTCCCCCCCCCCATGAGTCAAGTCAATGGCGGCCTATACCACTAACGCCGCCTTTAGACGAAAGCTATAATAGTGTTATGATTAGTGTATTAGGTGATTTATATTGTTACGGGAAAGCTACCTTAACCCCTCCTTATCGATTTAGCTCTCATTACCTTATTAATCCTTCAACACTCACAACAACTCCTTTAGCTGTAAGTGATGTACGTACTGATCACGGAATGATAAATATTGGTGATTATATATATTTAATAGGTGGAAGTAATTCGAACGGCGCAGCTTTTAATAAAGTAGAGAGGTATGATATTATAAGTAACACTTTCTCTACTTTATCAAGTTTACCAAATAATGCCAGTTACGTTAAAGCTGGACTATTTGAAGGTAAAATATTTGCTATTAGTGGTGCAGGGGACAGAAAGGTTTACGTTTACGATATTGTAAACGATACATGGGAGAGTCGTACAATTCCGACTGCATTTGACTTTATTTATCGTAATATTGCTTATGTCGATGGCTACTTTTATTGTTTTGGCGGAAGAACACCTCTGGCCGTCGTATCTGATTCCGCAACTCGGTACTCAGTGGAAAACGATACATGGGAATATTTGAATCCCGCCTCTAATATGCCAGCTAACTTTTTAGCTTCTACAGCAGTATTAGGTGATAATATATACATCTTCGGTGGCTTCACAGATAACGGTATTACTACTAACTCGTTTTACTGTTATAAAATAAGCTCAAATGAGTTTGTACTTATTGAAACTGAAGTTTCTCCTGCAAAACGTAGTTATAGTACAATGACAACTTTAGACAATAAAATTTATTTGTACAATGGTAGAGACGATACACTAATTTATGGCGACCTTTGGGAATTCACTCCCTAAGCTAAAGAAGAGTGTTATTTATAGCAAAATGAGGAGAGTATTTGACTCTCCTCAATTATGCCCTCAATAATAAAGTTAGAAAATAACAATTATATATCACCACTATGATAATCTAAACGAACTCTATTTCTAACATGATTACTGATCCTCTTTTCCAACCTGCAAGTAAAGCACCTAAGAAACTTAACAAGCTCATCAATTATGCAATTGTAAAAGCAAGAAATCATAACTCTCACGGTAAGCAATCCGTCTATGCTATTGCTATAGACAGTAAAGGATTAATCCTAGCAGAAGCAGGTAATCGCTATAAAGCAGAACATCCTACTCAAGGACAACAAGTTAATATTTGGAATGTCTATAATAGAAACAAATTCAGTAATACTAAAGAAGGACATTACATTCCAGATAGCACTCATGCTGAGCAATTCCTTATAGAGCGACTAAAACGAGTACCTAAAGAAAAAAGAGCAGGCGTTACGATTATTGTAGCTCGATCTACAACTAAATTAACAGGTACAAATGCTAAACCTTGTATTGTTTGTACTAATAGTCTACTAAGAATCCAGAAGAGATTGGATATTAAACGTGTGTTTTATACAACCTCGGAATAAATAAAGAGAGATATGAATAATACTTTAGTCAATACCTATACTCTAGAAGCAGATTGTGTTACGGATGCTGATGGGTTTATTGGTTCTTGTTTAGAAAGAAGTATTCCAATTAGTGTAGTTATTTTTCAATTCAAATCTGACAAGAATGATGTAACGATGCAGTTTGAAACGACTTTAACTAAAGAAGCCGTTATTGAAATCTTAAAGAAGCAACCTAATAGTAAGCGAATGCTCAACTCTCTTAAAGGTAATTAATACATCATGGATACTGGAATCAAGTCTTTCATTATTCAAACGCTATCAGAATCTACTCGATCTGAACTCAGAGACCATTATTTTTGTGACAGGGAAATTAGCTGGTGGAAGGATTCTGAAGAAGTAGCTTCCGCTTATCTTGGTAGGAATGACGAATTTCATTTTGATCACCAAGGAACTACTTACACTTCTGATAACTGGAATGAGATTAAAGAATTCGTTAAATTAGGTCAGTTAGGTAAAGTAAGTCGAAATGACTCTACAGGTGAAGATACCTATCGCGGCGCTTAAACGACATATAAGACTATTCCTATCCTAATCAAGTGTGAGGTTCTATACAAACTAAGAAGTATAAACCTCATACTAACACAAAGGTAATTGAAACAATGAGTAATTATTATTCCCCTACTATCATTGAAAACAACGGTCAGAATGCTTCTACTTTTGATATCTATTCAAGGTTACTAAGGGATCGTATCATCTTTATCCGTGGAGAAGTAACTGAGACTCTTTCTAACTCAGTCATTGCTCAATTACTCTTTCTAAACAGAGAAAGTAAAACTCGACATATTTCCATCTATATTAATACTGTAGGTGGTTCAGTCTATGATGGTATGTCAATCATTGATACCATGAACTATATCGAAGCACCAGTTCATACACTGTGTATTGGTAAAGCTATGAGTATGGGTGCTATCATCTTAGCAGCAGGTCAAAAAGGTGAACGTGCTATTTTAAGGAATGCACGAGTAATGATTCACCAACCTTCTGGTGGTGCTATTGGTAAAAGTGATGATATTCTTAGTCATGCTAATGAAATCATCTCAGTTCGAAATAGCATTGAAGAGCAATTCTCTGAGATGACTGGTCAGTCCATTGAGAAGATTAATGCTGATATGAAAAACGATACCTTCTTAACAGCACAAGAAGCTATTGAATACGGTATTGTAGATAAGATCCTGATTAAAGGAAAATAAATACAATTACATATCACTAAAGAGAGAGTGGGTAAGAGATGCGTAGAGGTACACAATTTATTCAAGCAGTTAAGAAAGTCGCTAGTGACGAGAGTATAGATAAGATTATTATTTTACACTCTAATTGTCTCGACATCTCCTATATCGAGACAACGACTCATAAAGAAGGTCAAGTAACTATTGAAAAACAATGGTTCTCTAAAGGTTATATTTGTAACCCGAAGATTCGTTTTAAGAAAGAAGAAAAAGAAGAGATGGTAAAGCAACTTTTAGAGAAGAGTTATACCCAAACACAAATCTCTAAGTTGTTAGATTTACCTCAATCTACAATCAGTGTTCTGAAGAAGAAGTTTGGTCTAATTAAAGGAAATTAAAGACATGTCTTTGAGCGAATTGGTTAAAGGTAATATTGATAACTTCATTAATGAAAATAGTGAGTTACGAGGCGCTATTAAATTCATTAATCGAATCATCACAACGCCTACATCAGAAGAAGATTTGATTAAACCTAATGTCACTCTGAATATGAGTGATCATAAAGAGATCTCTATCTCTCTTGTTACAGTTGAAGCAGGTGTAAACCAAATCAACCCTGGTAAAGATGAGCAATTCGTAGAAGTAGTTCTTTCTGAGCATGATGATGAATTGACTCAGTGTGAAGTTCGTGGTCTGTGGTATTGGTCTTTAAGTGATATTACCTACGCTATCTATACCTTCATTACTCTGACTGAGTCACGAAGTGCTATGGATATCACTGCATTCGCATTCTCTAGTGAAGAAGTGATGGGGGAGTCTGTATTCATCTCTGAACCACTAGATATCGAAGAAGAGGAAGATGATGAGAATACCAATTCGAATCGTATGAATATCATCAATGATCTCTAATGCAAGTTAAGTAATTCAATTAAAGGCATAATCAGGGAGAGCTAATTGCTCTCCCTATTTTTGTTGTTTATTAAATAAAAGGTGAAAGAAATGGATTTTTATAAAGCTGGTGATGAGAAGTATTACTCTGAAGAAGATAACTCAATGATTATCGAGGAGAAAGAAACAGGTGGTTATGAATTCAAAATCGATGGATTCAGTGTCGATGAGGATGATGATGTTCAAAACATCGCTGACCGCCAAGGCTTTACAATTAGTGAGGATTAATGAAACTCTCAACTAGTGTAAGAAGAGATATCCTTCAATGGTTAGATAACCTTCCCAAAGAAGAACTTTCTTTGAAAGCTATTGATCCTAACACAAACACTTATTCAACTGAGAAGACTTTTAGATATCAAGTGGGTAAGGAACAATACTGTATTGATGTTAAACAACACGTCAGTACAATAGGTGTAAAGTTTGGTTTTAATCTCCCAGCCATTTATACAACTACTTTCTCTTTCTTTAAAATTAAAGATAAGGAAGTAAAGGGTGAATTTTCTTGGGAGCCTATTCATGTAGAGCGCAGGTTCGTAAAGGAAGTAGATTGGATTAAAGATGTACTTCAAGCTATTAGGGAGGGTAGTTTAGAAACCTCTCTAATGACTGACAACGAACCTGTTATTAATGAGATCACAGAGAAAGCTAGGACGTTTCTTAAGGTAGAGCATTTATTAAATCTCGTTAAGGAACATTCAATTGCTTCTTTTAGTAAATATGAAACAGAGGAAGGGATTACTTTCACAGTAAAACTAGAAGATAAAGAAATTAAGTTTATCACAAACTACGATAACTTACATCTTCTCAATCTAGTAACTGATGAGAATAATATCTTTGATATTGAATCTGTTTCCGATACAGTAGAAGTAACTATTTTATTACTTACTTATTTAGGTAAGCTAGTAAAAAAGGAAAAGACGGCATAAATAGGGAGATTATTAGATCTCCCATTTATGCCTTTGAATTAGGTGTTCTCTTACTCACTGCAATGAGTAAGAGAACGAACATTATCTTTCATATATACATTAAAAAATGAAAAAAATGAATACACTACTCAATAACGTTAATTACAAACCTGTTATCAATTGGAATAAAAGTCATCCAGTCACTACTGAAGTGGATGCTCATACTCAAAAATCAACAGGTCATTCCCACTGGGTAATCTCTATCAAGAAAAGTGATGTCGATAGTTTTTTCCGATTTATCGGCGACCAAACTGATAAGAGGAATATATCTACACCAGATCTACTAAACCCGTCCGATGAGGTCAAAGTATACCTTAAAGATCTCAACAAGTTACCTAGAGAGGAGCTTGTAAATAGGACTAGACATCTTACTTACACATGATACAGTCTATATATAAAAAAATATGCATTCTTAAATGAGAGAATGAATTAGTAGAGACTTCTATAAAAGGAGTCTCTACTATACAACCTTTCTTTTTTTTACCAGTCTTTAAGCTTTTGATAATTCTCTTCAGTATACGAAATACCTGTTAAATTATCAGCATTAACATCCCTATAAACATCGACTTGATGATATTTTAATTCATTAATTAGATTATCTAATTCTTTAGCATCTAAGCTATCATCAACATCTAGTCGAATATTCTCTAAAGTCTCTAAAGTTAGAATAAGGTCATTAAGGTAAGTCTCATCATTTTCAATAGATTCTACTGACACTTTAGATTGAGTCTTAACCCCCATAATCTCTTCAACTTGACGCTTACTCCATTCTAAGATATCCTTACTGCGTGTAGAGATATTATCTACTCCACCTGTATCTAAGAAGATATCATAGATATCAACTTGTTCAGTTTGACCTAAACGAGCACATCGAGCAATAGTTTGTGTCCTCTCATATTCTCTAAAAGGCGCATTTAACATGATGATAGTGCTACACATAGTTAGAGGTACTGCGGCACTAAGAGAATCATAGGTAGCAACGAGGATTGTGTAGTCAGGATTATTTCGCATATCACTTAAGATCTTAACTAAGTTCTTATTAGTGTCTGCATAGACAACATGACACTTAACCCCACGCTCTGTAAGTTGCTGTTGTAGACTCAATACTACTTGAACAAAGCTTGTAAAGAATACTGTTTTGCTATTAGAGGCGTTTGCCATATCTAAGAGAGTTAATTTCTTATCCCCTCCTTTCTCATCCATGACTAAATCAATATTAGCAATCTCTAGGTTACACCTAGTCCTAATACCGCCTAGAATCCTTCCTAAGGCTTCTCCTTGAATCTTTAAGGTAACATACTTATAAACACTCCTAGCTTCTCTAAAGACTTGTTTATCAGCACTGTCTAAGTAAGGGATGATGAATTCTTTTTCGAACTTATTACACCATGCAGGTTCAGTCTTATGAATTCTAGGATCATAATTCTTACGAAGAGTAGTAGCTACTTTAAAATATCCATTGATACTGTCAGCTAAACCAGGTTTCTTTAATTTAACCATTTCTAAGCATCTGAGATAGTCCTCAACATAACTATCCATATGTTCTTTATAGTACTTACTTCTTTCTACAACAAAATCACCAATGACTTTCTTAATATGTGGTAAGGTATAATCACTACCGTCTTTTAATTTAACACTATATTCATGAAAGTCAGGCTTATCAGTAATAACAGATTCTTTTGTTATAGTAAATTTAACTAAACCTAATCGATGAGCAATAATATCGTTAGCTTTACTGGAGTTCTTGCCAAAGATTTCTCTAAATCTTTCCTCAGCTCTGCTATTAAATAAGTTATCAATAGTTTTAAGCATAGGAATAACTTCTCTACCCATTGCTTTTAAAGGTGTACCACTCATCCATAATACAAAAGCTTGATTAATGTAAAGACATAAATCAATAAAGTTTTGAGTTCTATTACTAGTACTACCACTCTCATTCATGTTGTGACATTCATCGAGAATAATAGTTACCTCACCTAAACTATCTGCTTTAGTTTTATAAAGCATAGGTAAGAACTTTTCTAAGTATTCGTAATGGATAACATAGATACCTTTTTCTACTGTACTAAAGTTTTCATTAGTACTTAAGAAGTAGTTCTTAGGTTTCTTAAATAATCCCTTAATACTAACTTCCCATGGGTCCTTAATAGCATTTTTAGGACAAACGACAATAACAGTATCTGAGTGTAACATTGCACTCACAGCTAAACTCATATAAGTGTTATGAGTAACTACCCAGTCATCAGCAATGTAGAGTTTATCAGGATGATCAATTTCAATACATTGAACAGGTTCCACTCCTATTTTTTTAATTGATTTGATCTTTATCTTTCTATCATCGGGATTAACAGGTAATACACCATTAACAAAACATTCATTAAAGCGTTTGTAATGAGTAGCGATGTAACCTGCTTGTCGTAATTGATCTTCTACAAAAGCACCCTCTACTTCCCCAACTACTTTAAAAGTAAGGTTGCTATCATCACCACTGATATTACTATTACCAACTCTAACTCTTAATTGATTAACAATTTCTTTTTTGTTTAAGCAAACAGGTAAATCAATAGAGAGGGAGGTGATGTTAAAGATCTTATTATTCTCAAGAATCTGAGCTAAGCTTAAAATGCGGCGACCTAACCATCTAGAATGATAAACACCCCATAAATGCTCTAGACAAGAACGAGTTTTCCTACCATCACTGAATTCAATTTCATAAACCTCCATCTCACCTTGAGGATATACGCCTTTAACAGTAGTTTCCACCCCCGACCAAGCTAAGATCTTATCACCTACCTGAATATCTTTATTTAGAATAAAACCTTGTCTGGTTCTAAGTTTTGTATATAGAGGTTGAGCTTTACCTGTACCAGGCGCTGAGTCTAAAAGATAGCCTCTGAGGTTTAGTTTTTTCGCCTGGCTAGTAAGATGGTTGAAGAAGTCTTGCTGTGCTACTTTAGGTTTAAAGACAAATTGATTTAACTGAGATTGATCTAGAAGAGGTTCTTGAACTTCTTCATTAAGACTGCTTAACCATGTATTCTCTTTTAGACTATCTCTAATTTTAACGAGTACACGATTAGGAGTATGAGTATAACGTCGTTGGATAAGGGATTCGATAATATATAGAAACTCAATACCAAAGAACTTATTAAAAGCAATTTCTTTAGGTTTTTGATAAGAAAATAAATTATCAGTAATTTTACGAGTTCCCCATTGACGTCGAATATCTTCCATAAAGGGGATACTGTCAATACCTTTAATAATAATCAAATCATTTCTTTCTTCTACAGTAATAGAAGAAATTAAAGCAGTAAAGAAATTAAACATGTTTATATAACCTAATAGTTTATTTTTTTTTGTACACTAATCATAGAATGACAGCATAACTGGGAGTCCTAAAAAGGACTCCCTCTATGCCGTTTACCATAGATTAGAATTCCCACATGGGTTTTTCTTCTTCTCCATTTTCATTCACAATAGCGCCAGGTGTACTAACACCTAAAGTAGGTCCATGAAGATCATCTTGTAATCCTGCTTCTGGATGAAAGGGTAGAGCACAGAATAGATCTTTATCAGCAACTACAGCACCACCTTGACGATACTTACCACGAGCGCATGTTAAATACTTAACACCATTAATAGATTCAATATGAATAAGAATCTCTGCATCAACTTCTTGGTTAATCTGAGTAGAGCCTGAATACATACTCTTGTTCACAAACTCTTTAACTAAGTTATCTCTACCTTCACGAACCATCTTAGTAGCATCCGGAGACAGCTGCCAAGGCGTAATGAAAGTGATACCTCTGGCGCTCATGAAATTTCGGACCCTCCTAACAAGATCCCTTTTATCTTCACCAGTTGCTCCTTTTTCACAACCAGTAGTAGGAATCATCATTAAATAATCCAGCATACAAAGCTTTACACAATAACCTAAAGATTCTAACTCAATGATCTTTCTTTCAATATCTCGATAAGTCCAAGCGCTAGGGTTAATACGCATAAAGCGTACATGCCATCCATTAGCACTCCACTTCTCATGGATATATGCCCTCATGTATTCTGAGGTCATGTCACTGATAACAGGGACTTTCTTTTCTGCGTTAAAATACGTATCAGTAAAGATCTTTGTTAAGTTATCAGTAATTTCATCTTCTGCACTAATTCTAAGTAAGAGGGGTTTCTTACCTTCATCTTCTTCCCTTAAGAAAGGAGTATTATAGATAGCAGCATGACGAAATAAAGCTAAGGTAAAACCTGTTTTATGTTGGTGTTGTAATGCGCCTACTAATAATGTCTTACCAGCTCCTAAAGCACCTCTGAAGAATTTATTGATATGTTTAAAACCAAAAACAAAACTACCAATACCTTCTTCTGCTTTCTTAGCTTGGTCAAAGACAGTCTCTACAGCTTTAGAGTCACTGAGATCAAAATCAGCAATAACCGCAGGATCTTCACTATCTCCTTTATTTAAGAAAGGTTCGATCTCTGAAACAGACTGCATTAAATACTTAGGAATATCATCAACATCATCTCTACTGAACTTTAACTTTTTAGCTTTTTCATAAAAGAGTTCAATAGCATTAGTATCTCTTAAATACTTATTTAACTTCTTCTCTAAACTAACTGCACTCCCAGCAATCTCTTCTTCAGTTAACTCTGCTTCAATCATGACTTTCATTGACTCTAGTAATTGAGAGTCATTGCCACAGTCAATAGTAATCTGTTGAAGGAGGGTTAGTTTATCAATCTCACTTTCATTGACGAGTTGTTTAATTGTTTTAATTAAGCAACTAATAGCATCTCTTTCTTGATCTAGACCACCTCCAGTTAATTCAGGGAGCTTTATCAACTCTAACACCTGGAGAACTAAACTAGAAGTAGAAGTACTCTTATGAGGTAATTTAGATTTTAAAAATAGTAAAGTAATACAACTAGCTAAAAGATGTTTATTATTCATATGGCGGGTTTGATACAAATTCTCTTAGTATTTAGATGTAATGTATGAAAACAATTTCTCTTTAATTGGATTTAAATATAGAAAGAGTTCATACTGGACATATCATCTATTAGAGGCTATTTTAATTAATTACTAATTAGCTTGAAATACAACCAAATAGTATAGAAAATAAAAAACTTGGAGTAAACATACAGTGAAGCATTTTAACTCGATACTAATTCCTAATTGGATCGAGCAAGCGATCTTGGCAAATGATAAGTCTTTAGCAGATGTCATTAATTATGATGTCATGCGAGCTATCCTCAGCCCTGAGGACGTGCTCTATCTCTTACAATTTCAACAACTCAACACAGCTAGCTTTGATAATTCTGTACTAGGATCTAGCATTGAAAACCTTTCTTCTTACTGGCGTTCTAATACAGAGTGTCCTGAAGAAGTAGAAACCTTAACTAATATTGCTTATAATAGTGTTAATAATTATGAAGCATTCACATCAGGCATACTAACTCGTTTTAGTACTGCTGCTGTACTAGGGGCGGAAGATAAGGTTTTTGAGATACATGATTTGAGTAAGAACCTAAGTAATTCCGAACTTACTTATGCAATTGTGTTTGGACAAAATTCTCTAAGTACTGAAGCCGTTAATACAATGAGTCTTCAGACTAAATATGACTTAACTGAATCGTTATTAAAAGCACTCTATTCTCGCTTACCAACGGTTCAAGTAGCACTACTTCCTATTACTAAACAATATATTGAACTAATGAAAATTAGAGTAAATACCAACGCACTATAATTAGTTTGTATCTATTTTAAGATTAAATAGTTTGAGATATAAAACCTTTACAATCTCTTAAGAAATTTTACAAGGATTTTTCATAAATGAAGCCTACTAACAAGATTTTCGGTATTAATCAATCGGAAACGCCCGCACTGGGACTTAACAAAGCTATTGATCAGCTCAAAGACAAATTCGATCATGCACAACTGCGTGGATCGGAGAGTCTGGGTAAAGCAGTTTTCTCCTCGGAAGGTCTGGACCCAACGAGTTCTGTAGCTACTGAAGCTCGTGATCTCTATCAGAACGTTCAAGTCTCTCTTGAGAGCGTTTTCAAAGATACCTTTGGTATGGTAGAAGACGCTTCCGGTCGTAGCGTTGCTGCTGTTACTATTTCTGAAGCTGGTCAACGTGCTGCCGCTGCTGCTGCAATCATGGCGACTAACGTCCCTGCTTACCTGCAATCTGCACCACACGTCTCCCGTGGTTCGATGGAATCGATTCCTCTGATCACTGGTACTAACCTTTCTTACACGACCTCTAAGCGTCAATTCTCGGCTGAAGCTTACGATACTCGTGAGCTGCGTGATACGACTGTATACTCGATCATCTATAACCAGAAACACGGTAACCAAGACGAGTTCGCAGAATCCTTCTTCCCAACCGTTACGGTCTCGCCTGATCAAGCTGGCTACACAGTCACAATGAACGTGATGACTGTGATGAATGAAGTTCGCCGTGACATCTCTGGTGATGAAACTGATTTCGGTCGTAAGAACCTGATTCATGCTGTTATTGACCCAACGATTCTGGACAACGATCAAACTCGTCTGGTTCCAGTTTATCGTCCAGAAGCTGCTGCTAACTTCGTTGATCCTGCTCTGGTTCCTCTTGCTTCGTTTGATGTGGCTGGTGAAGCAGTCCCAACGACTTCGCTCTTATTCGATAACCGTATCGATATTCTGGGCATCTCTCAAACTGAAGCGCTGCTTGAAACCGGTATTATGGATTCGACTGATGCTGTTGACTCCAGTCTGTTCCTGGACAACGTCGTGATGAAAGTCACTGACGGTGCGGACGATGAAGTGATTCGTCTGAGCACTCGCCATATGCATGAATCGAACTTCTATCCAGTTGTACAAGGTAACTTCCGTCAACTGCGTCTGATGTTCGATACTAAAGATGTTCTGGTGGGTGGTAGCAGTGGTGCTATTAAAACCGTTCGGGGTGCTGACTCTGTTCTGCTTGCACCTATCGTTACTTCTGAACTGGCTGTTCGTCTGTCGTTCGTTGTTTCGGGTCAGATCAACGTTGAAACGGGTCTTATTTCGCTGCAACGTACTCGTCCAATCGTTTCGGTTATCCGTGACGAACAAGGTAACAAGATTGCTACCGACGATCCTCGCTATCAAACCGTTGTTGATCTCTTTGAAGACGCTGAACTGATCGGTTACACTCTGGATGGTTATCGTACCAACTCGAACCGTCGTCAACGTGGTCAGCTGGTTGATACGACCTATCAATCGCAAATGTATCAGCCACAGCTGCGTAGCCCAATCACGATCCCACGTCCTGAGACTAACGTTTCTCAGACTGATTCGATTGACATCGCTGCACTGCTGGTCGCTACAGGTATTCGTACGACTAACGCTGCTATTGACGAGATCTTCAAAACGCAGACCGTTCTGGCTCAACACTTTAATGCTAATGATCCCGTTTCTGCTACGCCTACTCTGATGGGTGTTGCTCTGGGTCCAATCCGTCCCTTCTATGAGACTGATGTCATTGACGTTGAAGCTGAGATCAACTCGCTCAAATCGCATGAGAAAGTTCAGGATATGCAAGCTGTCCTGCTGAACCGTATCCGTGACGTAGCTTATCGTGCATGGCGTGATTCGGGTTATAAGCCTGTTGCTGATGCACTGGCTGGCGGTATCTCGAAGAAGCCAACTGTACTGATCGGTACTGATCCAGTTATCGCTAACTATCTGATCACTCCAGGAGATGTTCGTACCCTGGGTGCAGAAATGGACTTCAAGATCGTTTCGACCTTTAACCAGCGTGTCAAAGGCCAGATCTTTATTACCTTCATCAATCCGGATTCGGCTAAGTCTGGTGTGCCAGATCCGCTGACCTTCGGTAACATGGGTTGGAAGCCTGAACTGGTTATCGCTCTGCCAACGTACTTCAACGGTGCTAACAGCCGTCAGATTACTGTACAGCCTTGCTTTATCCACTCGATCAACTGCCCGATCCTGGCGCACTTCACTGTTGTTAACCTGGATAAAGTCACTCGCGTTCGTAACCCGATCGCGTTTGAAGAAGTCCAACCTTGAAGTGATAGTCTATTCACTAAGTATAAGCTAGATGGCTTTAAAAGAGTTGATTCTTAACTCTCATTGGCCTATAGCCAAATTGAGTAATCGATAGTGAATAGGCCAATATTGTAATACGCTTACAATGGCATAGATAGGGAGAGCAATTAGCTCTCCCATTTATGCCGTACTTTTATTATTTAAGATATTTTCACATACACATCACTATCTAGTAACTTAGGTAGAAGTGCCTTTAATTATCTATTAATTCGTTCTTTAATTAAACTCCTAGTATTTGTAGTAATCGTTCTTTAGTAGTTAGGGAGAGTACTTTCGGGAGAAGTATTCGTGCCAGCCCAGTAGTGTAATAGATAATTAAGAAGATCAATAATTTTTATAAATTGGGGGAAAATATCGATATGTATAGTGGATTTAATATGCCTAAACATCGATTAGAGAGATCTGATCCATGTAATGGCCATGATTTTAGTCGGGGACCTAGAGTAAATGGAACAGGTACATTCACTCTAGAGGTAGAGTATTTTAATTATACTCAATATCATATTCAAGTGACAGGTAACGATGATGTACCTATGGTCATCTATTCTGATCCGACAACATGTCCTGATCACAAGAATTATTTAAACCATGTCATTATTTGTTATAATTACAAAGTTCGATATGGTTATTTAAATGACTTCCATAGACACGTCAATTCTCAATTAACTGCTGAAACACCGTTAATGAGAAGTCTTCAGATTCAAGTCAATAAAGACTATCCGTTTCATCAGAGTCAAATGACTCGTGAATACAAAATTGCTTTTAAGATTCATATCGAGAAAATCCTAAACTCCCCACAAGGGATCTTTGATGAGAATACCTCGAAAGTCTTATCAGTTAATATTCCTGAAGATAGTCGATTCGTAGAAGTGGGCGCTCCGAATCATATTAACCCAGTCGGTTTAAATAGGGTTAATTTTCCTGCTATGAGTGCGGCTGGATTGACAGAAGAAGAGAAAGAAAAACTCGATAGCACTATGATTGCTTTCCATGCTGATTTAATCGATAATGGAAACGTTATGTCATCGAGATTCTTTAAGCTCCTAGATCAAGTCATAGAACTTAAACCTCGACTTGACTTATCTCGACCTAGTGGATTATATATCTATTATCGGTCAGGAACGAGTCTACGAGGTAGTAGAATTACTGATATGCAATTCTTTAAGTTAGATGAAATTTCTGAAGAAATGGGTTTTTACAGAAAGAGAGAAGATACTTTGTCTTCACTAGAACTAAAGAAACTTCATTTAGAGAAAGAAAAGATCAGAACGGAAAATGAGCGACTAGAAATAGAGCGAGAAGTACTAAAGATAAAGCAGGATATTGACATGTCTAGTGCTGAAGTTAAGCGCGAACAAATCCAACACGATAAAGAAAAGATGAAGGCTGCTAAAAATCCTAGTGCGTGGGAGAAAACAGTTAGAGTATTTTCTGAAGTGGGGAATGCTTTCAAAGCTGCTGCTGCTTTTATTGGTGGAGCATTAGCTTTGTATAAAGTATATGAAATGACAAAGTCTAAATAGCGCGATATATTAAATTATCACTTAGCTTAAAATCTATTGTACTACTTGATACCAAAAAAACAATGGAGAACTCTTCGTGGAAGATCGTCGTCTAGGTAGACTGATAGATGAGGACACCCCTCAATTAAACCGAGTATTAGCAGATGGTGTTGCTACAACTCAATTAAAGCGTGTTGTTGAAGGTTTAGATTTTATTTGGAGAAGTGCTTCAGATAGTTTTGTTCCAGGTTTGACGTATCATGGTATTCGTCATTGCAATCCTAGAGAAATCTATCAGAAAATGACAGCGAGTCGTAAGAACAGCCGACGAGTTTACGAGACGAGTCGGTCTAATGTATTCATGGTAAAGATTTTGCTTAAGTACGAAGGAAATCCATTACCTGATTACTATCTCTGGTTACCTGCACCAGAGGACGGCGGCTATATCGATTTACGTGGATCACGCTTTGTCTTATCTCCTATTCTAAACGACATTGTGTTCTCCCCAGCCAATGAAAACACAATCTTTGTACGTTTACCTCGAACAAGGATTAACTTCGAACGACTCCATCATGTCTTTGCACATAACGAAGCATGTGGGTCTAACGAGTTAAACGATAAAGAGATTGTACAAGTCACGCATGGCAAAATCCATCAAAGTAAAGACTCACCGCATATCAGAGCTAAAACTACACTCATGCATTACCTATTAGGTAGGTATGGGTTTGATAATACGTTTCTGAAGCATGTAGGCTTTATACCTGAAATTGGGTATGAGGATATCAATATCGATAGGTATCCTCCTAGTGATTGGGTTATTTGTGCGTCGTCTGGTAATAGGCCAAAGGCTTGTAATAAGAACACGTACAGACCTTCTAAACTACGACTAGCTATTCCTAAGGATAAATGGAGCCAATCTGTAAAGAATATGGTTGCTGGCTTTTATTATATCGTTGATCATGCGCCTGAAAGGGTAAATTATCAATGGATTAAATACGAGCGTCCTGAAAGGCTTTGGCGTATCCTATTAGGTTTAATGACATATCAAGCAGGTAGAAACGAAGAGATTATTGATGAGAAGATTGTAGATCATTATCGCTCACTTAATCATTACGTTGATACTCAAGCAAAGTTAAAACTACAAAGTATTGGTTTAGGTTATATTGAAGACTTCTATGAGTTGTTATGGTACATCATGGAAAATATTAACCAAATGCTTCTAGACTCTTCTCGTACATTAAACAGCATGTATGGTAAAGAGTTAAACGTAGTTGACTTTGTGATGCAGGATATTAATAACGCTATCTTTCTTTCTGTCTTTGATTTAACTCAACGTCTTAGTACGAAGAAAATCCTAACAGAAAAAGATGTCGTTGCGATCTTTAATCGATATCTCAAAACTGATCTTATCTTCGGTATTAACAAACCCTCACACGGCGAAGTTACAACCCAAGCTATTCCGAATGATAATAAAGCATTGAGATTGACAACATTACTCGTACCTCAGTCAGCGAATGATTCAAAACGAAATAAGAAGTTAAATCTACTTGACCCAGCGATTCGCTATCATCCTAGTATCTCTGAGGTCGGAGGTTATACAGTCCTACCAAAATCTAGTCCTGACGGTAGGCGTCGTTTGAATACTTGTGTGCAAATCGATGAGAACTACAAGATTGTTCGTAATGAGCGGTTTGTAGAGCTTCTTGATACAATCACAGAGCTGACACAGAAGTGATAAACAAATAAGGAAATTTCCCAACCATGTCTGGATTTCATAGTAGTCCGAATTACTTGTCAGCTTTCCCGAAGGGTTATAACCCAAATAACCCCCCACCCTTTAATGTAACTGTTCAATATGTCCCTGAATTGACGCAGTTATATGGATATCTTGCAGGTTCTTTGGTTCAGGAAATTGAAAATCGAAGAGCAGAGAATATTCCACGCACGTTCATGTTCAATAAGATGGCTTATAATGGCTATATGAACGATGACTTTCGTGATCTTCTCATGCAAGCTATTCGAATTTGTTTGGTTAAGCGCTTTTGTCGAAATGAAAGTGATTGGTACGTCATTGTAGATTCTGCTGCGAAAGAAACAATTAATGTCGTTTTAGCAGCAATGGTTCTTACTAACATGACGTTAAGGAGTATGTATCAGCCTGAGCCTCACTTGATGTCTAGTTTTCAAAACGCATTTAGCCTTTTAGAAACCAATGAGCGAGAAGCTGAATTTGTTATTCAGTCAATCAATGCTCAGAATATGCATAACCAACACAACCCAACTATGATGGGAATGCATAATCCTAATACGACACCCATGACACCCATGACACACGGATATAACCCAACAGGAGCAGGTATGATGAACTCTCCCTATCAAGCAATGAACGAACCTATTGTAGAGACTCCAGAGTTCGGTCGCATTCCTCTTTCGATGTATAATCGACTGGTTGCTGAACGAGAGCAACTTCGTCGTCAACAGATGTATAGTCCACAACCACACCAAGCCATGCACAGCCATAGCCAAGGTGGGATGATGAATCACCAACCCCAACAAAATAACCGTAATCCCTTGTTATCTGAGAACGTTCAGCGTCAATTAGTTCGTGCTCCTAATATGGGCATGGGATCAAATGTGATTAATTCATCTGTTCCTTCAGATATGATTAGTCAGTGGGGTGTTGTTGGACATGAGGTGGATGAACATGAAATCTCTCCTCAATCAAGCAATATTCAGCGAGTAGAACCTGTAACTAATAACTTACGACAGGAAAATACTATGACTACACAAGCAACTACAATTACGTCAGTTCGGAATGGGGTTGAATACTTCGGAGAGAAACCAGTCTTTCGCTCAACAGAAGACCCTGATCACTTCTACTGCGAGTTTGACGGAACGCTAGTCGTTTTGTTTACTCCTGAATATCCTGGTATTCCAGCAAATAATCCAGGGAAGAATAAACGAATTTACAAAATCAATAACGTCACAGGTAAGGCTGTCGTTACCCTCATTGACTTAACGGAGCAGGAGAAGATGGATATTGCTCGACATCGTATCTTAATGAACGAAGAAGAAGCACAGCGTCGTTTGAATGCATTGAAGATGGCTGTTGCTTCTCCCATGGTTCATTTGGACGATTGCATTAAAGAAAGGGAAGTTGAATCCGCCTCCTCTGATGAAGTAAGTATTACTGAGGAAGTCATTGAACTACCTGACTATACTCACGTCGTAAAAGAAGACTTATCTACTATTGAAGATACGTCTCGCTTTCATGAAACGCAACGTATTCAAATTGCTTCTGAAGTCGATGAACCATCGGCCTTCACTACGGTAAGTAATCAAGTAACCATTCTACCTGAACTGACTTTTGAAGGTGTTGGTGGTGAAGTAATTAACCGGTTACGTAATGCGCGGTCATTTAAGGCTGTTAGTGACGTTTTTAGCTCAGTACGTAGTTCAACTGACAGTGAAGACGATGATATCGCTGTAGACGCTTATAAACGCCTTATTGACAAACTAGAAGCTATGTTTGTTAAAGCAGTTAATGAACGTCTCCAAATTCAGATCGGTATTGACGTAACTGTTACTGACTGGCATACTGCTTATACGCCTTTGTTAAAAGGTCTGGAAGAGCATTATGGAGCTTTTACTGCTGAAATCTTCTTACGAGACGAAGCTAGTTTTATCAAAGGCGTCTTTAATGAAGTTACAGAAGAGATTATTCTTTCTGTTAAATCATTATTGAATGATAAAGTAGAGATGGATGGTGTAGTTATTATCCCAGAACTCTCTTCTATCACAACCATCAAAGCAAAGATGAATGATCTTGATCTTGACTTTGATTCCTCCAACTCAGTTATGATTAATAGGAAGACACATCCCGTTCTACATGACTTAACTTCTACGATTCTCGATTACCGAACAGGTAATGGTGAGAAAGTGCTGCGAAATATTATTCGCACTCAAGATAATATGGAGTTCTCCATCCATAAAGGTCTTTGGAATTCATCCACTGTTTTCTTAAAGAAACTTTAAAACTTTCCCCTTAAAATAAGGCAAGGCATTCTTTACCTAAGTTACAGCCTAAGTTACAAGGATGCCGTCTTTTTCATTTATTAATCATTCTTATTTTATTCCTTAGTAATTATGAGCTTCTCTAATAGTGCAATGGCGCAAGCCTTTGAAAAATCCGGCATCGTTAAACTCAAAGACGAAACGGCATACAACCTAAATGCTACTCTCTCCGCTACTCATGACGAAAAGAGAGCAGCTTTTAATAGTAAGCAGCAGTCTAAAACACACAACAAAAAAGCAGTAACTAAATAATCTTCCTATATAGAGGAATTTTCACTCATGTCGCAAATCAAAGATATCGAAATTAGTATTTCTGGTGGTAACAATGCAGTTCGTGAAGCAGTCGCTGACGAAGTCGGTCGTGCTTTGGATTTATCTGGATTCAGTAATATCTCGAATATTGATATCGATGCTTCAGAGCAATCAGATTCTCTTTCTTTGTTAGAGAGGGCGACGAATCGATATCCTGATCTACTGGCTACATCGATCACTATCACTACGATCTCTGACCCGAGTGAAGTGGAGGAAGAAGTAACTGAGGTTGAAGAAGAACCTGAGTTCGAGGAAGGTTAAGATATAAAATTAGGAGTTCTTCGGAACTCCTAATTATGCCTCTATTTTTTTTTTTATTATAACAGAGTAGAATGTAATCTAGAATTAATCAATTACATATAACTAGTTTGAATAGAAGTTTTATACTTCGTTGAGTATTTTAACTCAAAGGAAAAATCATCATTCCCTCTTATTTAATCATTAGGATATTTATCATGAACAACATTCACATCATCGTATTCTGCACACTGGTACTTGTCTCCATTCCTTTCTACTTCACTAAAACTTCGTTCTCTTTGATGAAGTGGTTGACGGCAGAAGCTGCTGATAATCCCAAAAAGTATTTTATCAAACAAATACTTGTGATCTTTGTTTCAATTACTGCAATGGTAATTGCTGCGATCTTCTCCCCCTATGCAACAATCCTTTATGTGATCTTGGGATCTATTATTGAATTCTTACCTGCACGTAAAGCTCAACAAGCTAAGATCCGTGATAGGGTGGTCGAAGATATTCTTCAGCAATAAGTAGATGAAGGAATTAGGATTTCATAAAAAAGGATTCTAATTCCTCTCTCTCTTTCTATTAGTTATTTCTGTATTCTAGATTATTTCAGAAACATATAACTAATTTGAATAGTAATACTAATACATCATTTCAAGTACAAAGGAATCTATCATGAACACGAAAACGAAAAGCATCTTGACCGACCTCGCCATTGGTGGTGGTATTATTGCAGCGGGTTGTGCAGCAGTGAAAGTGGTAGGAGAAGATTCTACTTCAAGTTTTCTCAAGAAAGCTGTTGCTTACGCCATTTTCTCTGCGGGTGTGTATCGCGTAACATCCACCATTGTCGAAGCAGCAAATCCGTTCGATATCTAAAACACTAAAAGGAGTCCCTTAATCAGGACTCCTTTTACTACCTTTCTTTTTTTTTCTTTTTGTTGTAGTAAAAAGTAAGGCATAAATAGAGGACCAAATAGATCCTCTATTTATAGTGCTACTTAAAACCCTGAATCTGTTTCATTAGGTTGGTCTGGGATTTCTTCTATTTCTTCTATTTCTTCAATATCAGGAGGACTTTCTACTTCACTGATATTCTCATCAATATCGAAATCAAACGAATCATCACTACTCGATGAAGAATCTTCATCGTCTTCTTCATAAGAGCTAGTATAATTAGTATCACCCATATCCAGTCTTTCTTTTGCTTTCTCTAACTTCTTCTTCATCCTCACATTATCAGCAACGTGTTTGACAAAGGCTGCTAGAGTGTTATGAGCAATAAGATCTTGTTCAGCAAAGAGAGAAGCAAATTCTGAATCATTAAATTTATCAGTAAAGAAACCAACAAGATCAGTCATAATACCTGCATCACTCATTGCCTTACGCATTAAGAATGCTTTAACTGTATCTCTAGCTTTATCTGCAAATCCTTCAGCAATATCACCAAAGACTTCAGAATCAAACATCGCATCAGTAAAGTGGTATTCTACGACTTTATCTACTAATGTCTCTAAAGCTTCGATCTCATTAATCTGATTTTCAATACGTACGTTTTTAGGACGAGGTAATTCAAAGAGTAAGCTATCGATAAAATCTTTACTCACTAATTCGATAATCATTTTCTTAACATTAGGATTATCCTTAGCACTCTTCTCTAATTCCTTAGTTAACTCAATAGCATTAAAGTTCTTAGCGATCGTATTAACAACAGACTCATAGACGTTTTGACTGTAGACACACATCTTTCTACAATGATCAGAGAGTTGAGGATTGAATTTATCCTGATAGAGAATAACTCGTTTAGCGAAGAGAATATTATTACTAACAATAGTTGTAGCATGATCTGGTTGGTGAATATTATCAACTTGTTCAGGAGTTAAGCCAAATGACTTAGCGATATATTTCTCTAAATCCTCCATTAAATCAGCATCAGGTTTAACATAATTCATACCTTCTTGCCGCATCTGAATAGTGGTATCAGGTAATCCAGAATGTCCAGACCAAGCAAAACGAATACCTGCTTTAGCTAACCATTCAGTAATATCACTTGGGTTTTGAACTCCAATAGGCATCGACTCTTGGCGAGTCGTAGCGATCATATTGTAAATCAGTTCTTGTGTTTTAACTGGATCAGGATCTCTTGGATCAAGCACTACATCAATAACAGTTTCACCAATAGAATTCCTAATACTTGCTTTCACATTAGCCATCATGACAATAGCACGAATAGAAGAGAGTACTTTGATCTTATCTAGAATGGATCTACCTACTCCAGCATTATTGTAATCGAAAGCAAAATAAGTGAAGAGTTCTTTTGGAACCCAAAGCGCTTGAGTTAAGTTACCTGCTAAGTGTCTAATTAACATGATTCGATAAATCTCTTGGTTAGTAGAGATCTTTGCAATAGAACCATGAGTTAGATTACGTAATCGAGCTAAGAAGTCAGCTTCAACAACATCTACATAAGCGTTAGTTAATTCTTGCTGATGTAACGGATTACTACAGTCAAAGTTACCGTTATAGTTACTTTTTACTCGTTGTAATAAACTACTAGCAAAGTTTTGATTACTTGGATTCATTTGGAAAGAACCTTGAAAGTCTTTCAATGAATCTTTAGTCAGAAAATTACCAGTAGAATCAAGTAGAATAAAAGCACCTACCTGTCTATTTTCTTGTCCTGGTACAAATACTGGAATAAAAGATTCAGCAGGTGCTTTTAATACAAGAGGCTCACCAATAGAGCGTCGGGTTAATTGGTCTTGGGTTCTAATGATACGAATGGTGTCGTTAGTTTTATGTCGTGATTTATAGACCAGTGAACGAATCGAGCGATCACTCATATCAGTATGCTGGAAGTACTGATCAAACGACTCTGTTGAGAATTCTTTTTCTTCAACAGGAAGCGTCTCCATAGAAATTTCATTTTCTTCGAATGAAACTTTAAAAGAGCTATTAGTTTTATTACTTGCTTTTTTAATAACGTTATTAGAGAGTTCATCTCGTTTAGCAGAGATGATGCTTGGAATCTTTAAGATATTGAAGTTATCAATAACATTAATACCAAGAGATACTTCACTCTCTTCATCTTTATCCGTTACAACTTTAATCTTAACTTGACTATGATCAGTAGATTTCAGATTCTCTGTCCGGATAAGATCCAAGTCCTCTAAGCTAAAACCCGTTTTAAAGTAATCAGGTTCAGGGTTATTTTTATAAGGATTGGCTAAAAGACCTAAGGGTTCTAAAGCCTTAGTAGTTTTATTAAATAAGCCGCCACTATATAATGATTCTGATGAATAGTTAGATCGACCGTTGATTAATTCATCAATTGCATTCTCTGGTAAAACTAAGAGAGGATGACTTCCATCATGAATTAAAATATTCTCGATGATGGTATGTATCTGGTCTTTAATTCTATAGTCTTTATCGAAATAATCTCTAATCTTACTGATTAATTCAGTTTTTAAAGTAGGGTTAAATAGATCAAACTCAGAACTAATTACAATCTCTTTAGTGATAAGATCATGAGGCGAGATAATAGAGGAAATAAGCAGTTGTGCCATCATCTCTATATCGGGCATAGTAGCGAGGATATTCTCAGAATCCCTTTGATTACTTGCAATCTGCTTAGCTCTTTCTTGGAGATGGCGAATAGAAGGAGTGCCTACCTTCATCTCACCTTTATCTGTAAACTCAGGTCGTTTAGTCGACTCATGGAGTTTAGATAAAGCAGCAGCAGTAGGTGGATCAGAACGAATCATCGCCCTGACTGAGATAGTATCGTCATTTGATCCTCTACCACCTATTACATTTTTACTAGGTTGACGAGTTGTTGCCATTTTATATTTAGCCTCAAATATTTTTAATAAGGGAAAAGCTTAAAGTGGATACTAATAACCATATCCCTGAAAAGAAGGTGTCCTACGACAATGGAAACTAATAACCACTATGAAATATTCTCAGACAATTGTTTTAATTTAGCAGAAACAATTGTAATGAAGTCAGAGTATTCAGCCAAAGCGCTAAATAATTATTTACAGTATAGTGCTCCAGGGACTTTCGATCCTAATGATCCTAAGACTTGGAAGTACTACCTTAATTTAGCAGGTGAATACTATCTTTCTGATGAAGTTATGATCATACAATCTGTCGATACTCAAGAGACAATTGTATTTAATAAAGAAAATTTACGACTACATAGAGCAACAGCTAGAGAGTATCGATATGGTACAAAGCTCTATAAAGAACTTTTAGCATTGTATCCTGAACAAGAGCAACTCATCTTAGGTATTCTTTATCCAATTGACATTGATAAGGCTATTGAAGCAGAGGATTGGACAATTCTTGGTTATGCTCCAGAATTCGTAGAGAGTAACGAGTATAGTCTTATTTCTGATATAGAAGCATTCATTAAAAGATTTGTATCTCGCTGGCATATTAAAGGCTATCGTCTAATCGATGAGAACTATGAAGTCGCTTTCTTTGGACAAGTTGCTTTACTTTTACCTGCCCTTATTAATAAACTCCGTTTAGATAGAGCAAAGACTAATCAAGCCCATAGCTTTCATATCAGACAGTACCTCGCCTCTAACTTAGGACTGGATCGTTATTTCGACGTAATGAATTTAGAACAGAGGTTATGGTTCTATAGGAATATTCGTTACATTAATAGAAATGCTGGACATAGTACGACTTTTGAGACTCTAATTGAAAACATCATGTCTAAACGCCATCTAGCTCTCACAAGCTATACAATGGCTCATGATGTTGAGAAAGTCATTGAGGAACTCTCATCCAAACCTATCTTTAAACGAGAGCCTAAGAATAGGTATGTTAGTACTACTTTTTCTGAACCTATTGATTTAGAAACCCTACTTGATAAAGAAGATAGATTAGCTAAAGATAACGTAATTGAAAAAGAAGACAATGCTGAAGATATTGACTTTACTTTCAGACATGCTCTTGCTAATATAGGTCAGACAAAAGTATTAGAATCAGCAATGTATGATTACTCTGATGCTACGCCTTTCCCATTTAGTGACATTTTAATGAACCACTGGCCTTACTTAGCTAATTTAGGTATTTACCGAGCATTCGTTAGAATCACTAACCCTAGAACAGGAGATATTATCCCTCTCTCTGTTAAGGACGCGTATGTCTTAGCTCAGTATTTATTACTTCACGCTTACGGTGTTACACTGGATGAAGTCCAGCCTGTTATCTGTAGAAAGGTTCAAGTAATTCCTTTTCCAAGTACGCAAGATATTCTCAAAATGACTAGTGGGAAGTATTTTGATGAAGAGTTTGTTGAGGATTTAGTTCAATACAATCCTGAACTCACTGACATTATCTCTACAGATTCTTATTGGGAGAAATGTCGAGATATCTTTACAGCACTCCGTTATCAAAGAAATAGAACTGCTTTTGAAGAGCATTTTGTCAAACGTGGTGAAGTACAAGGTATGAGTGCTAGGTTATATGGTGTCAAACTCACCTACTTAGAACCAGCAGGTACAAAATATTCAAATTGGTTTAATGAGAAAGGAATAGACATTGCTGACTTTCCTGAAGAACAGTTTGAATTAATTTATGTACGTATCGTAGAGCAAGCGCTTGGATTAGATGTTAGAACTACCCAGTCATTAAGTAACTTACAAAACTTAATGATTAATATGTTTAGTGAACTCTCTAGTTACAGTATTCAGTTCTTAAAAGAAATCAATGATAATCCTATTAAAATTATAGAATGGCCAGCGATTCGCTTAGGTGATATTAATGCAGAAGCAGAATCTCAAGCCTACTATGTGGATATGGCATTAGATTTCTTTAATATGGAAGCTGATGGAAAGCAAAACGTTCATTATGACATTAGTGAAGGCTTTCGTTATACGAATGCTAAGATAGATGGTGAACATAATCTTAAGTATTGTTTAAGTAAACAATTCAATATTAGTCCCCAGAAAGATTTCTCTAGTATGAATTATAATATTCATAGTCCTGGCTTTAGTATGCAATTACCAAGAAAGACATTATATCCAAACGGACAGTTTCCTTTACCAGGCATTGATACAACTTTTAATATTTTAACAGAAGAACAAAAGAGAAGTTTACCAGATATGTATCAAGATGATTGGTGGAATACTGTTGAGACACCGATGGTGGATTAAAACTAACTACATCTTCTGAAAAGAATTCTTTATAGGTATTTTGAAATAACATGGATAATATTACTCGAACTATTTATGGGTCTACTTTACAAACCTATATGTTTTTAGGTAAAACAGTTAGGTATGTGGATAACACGACCCTTAACGAACGATTCGATATTTTACGAGGTACACTACCGACAGCAGGACAAACCCCTAAGATGGGTTACTTCTCTATTGGTAATGGCGGTCATAGAGCTATTATTGGTGAAAACGGGATTACAATTAATAACCCTGTTATTCACTTAGCTACTGATGCTGCTGCATTTAAACCCATGCCTTTTGTTCTAGTAGACCCTGCTGCGGATCTACCTCCTGCTGAATGCGCTAAGTACGCACTGCGTCGTCCTGAACAAATTAAAGGGAAAGCTTACATCGCCTATTACTTACGTCGTATTGAAAATATCAGTAACAACGTAGAGATGGAAATTAAGGTAGTGGATGGTGACACTGAAGTATCTTCTCCATTTGTTCCTACGGAAGATAACTTATATCCAGAACCACCTGATCTTACACCTGAGAACATTAACGTATTAGATGGTCAATATGCAGTGGCATCGAGTAAACTCTCATTATCTTTTACTCGTGCTGAAGTTGACCATCTTCGTAACGTTGCTAAAGTACTTTATGATAGTGAGCATTACGCTATCATTTCAGAAATTCAAATGGTTTGTGCTGTGGATTATCCTATCCAAGTCAGTCAGCCAGGTGGAAGTTCCTTTAGCTTCTTAGAAACAATTGGTGCTTTGGTTGCAGCTCACTTAAACGTATACTATCAGATGGTTTACTTAAACAATAGCTTAGAGATTGCTGTTGATGCAGGTGCACAAGAACCTCTGTTTAAGACTGAGTTGTTAGTTACTCCGTAAGACTTAAGTAAATTGTTACCAGCTAGGGGTATTTAATTTTACCCCTAGCTTTTTAATTAGAATAAAAAAAGAAATGTTAATTATTCCTCAACCAGATGATCGTACTGCTTGTATTATTGGTATCGATCCAGGAACACGTTTTATGGGTTTAGGCGTAATATTCTTTAATGTTCTTAATTTAGAGATTATCCAATCAGGTAGTACGCTATTGAGAGGAGATGCTCTAATTGAGAATGAAGATCATATCGCTTTTCACGGTAGTCGATTTGCTAGGTTACATGGTATTGAGAATAGATTACATAGCTTCTTCACAAGTCTTAATCCACTCTGTGTAGCTGCTGAGAGTAATTTCATGAATACTAACAGACCAACAGCTTATGGAGCTTTAGTAGAATCTGTTGCTTGTATTAGAAGCGCTTTATTTAGACACCGAGCATTAATGGAGCTAGATTTAATAGAACCTTCTCCAGTTAAAAATGCCGTAGGTTGTAAAGGTAACGCCGGTAAAGAAGACGTCAATGCTGGAGTTGAGCGACTAAATCCTATTTTAAAATACGTAGGTATAAGTGCAATTAAAGATTTAACAGAGCATGAGACTGATGGACTAGCTATTGCTTATTGGCGCTATCTATTATTAGTTAATCACGCTCAAGCACTTAACCAATTTAAAGGCAGTTAATTATGTTCTTAAGTGGTTTGAAAATTCTTTCTATGTTAAGTAGTTTGAAAAGCTTAACAAGTAAGATTAAAATACCGAACAAGATACTTTTTTGGCTGGTATTAGTTATTCTCGTTATCGGTTCTCTTTTTGTTAGTCATTCTTACTATTACCAGAAAGGTAAACAACATCAAAAAGAAAAGATCGAAGAACAAATTAAAAAAGAAAATGAGATAACAAAAGAAGTTATTGAAACTATTAGTAAGCAAGCAGAGATTAGTGAGGAGCGTAGTGAGAAAGAACTCACTGATACTGTTGAAGAGATAGAAGAAGTTATTAAAGAAGAACTGCGATTACACCAACAAAAACAAGAAGAAATTAAAAAAGAGACAAAGATAAAAAAAGCTATTCAATCTAATAAAGAAATACCACTTCTTATAGAAGAAGTTAAAGAAAAGGATTTTCTTGATGATGAACAAGCTAAGATTTTAATCAAACGCGAGTGGATGATCTATTGCATAGATAAAAACACTTCTCTTTGTGAGAATTTTAAATGAAGAAATTTGTATTTATTTCTTTAGCATTTATTACACTAGCTATTACTGCTTGTACTCCGCCTATTAAAAAAGAGTATATGCTCCTACCTGATAGGTATTTACTTGACTGCGAGCAAACACCTCCTTTCACTATCGAAGAGTATCTGTCATTAGAGACTTTTTCTCAGAGAGAGAAATTATTGTTCGATACAACAATCTCTTTAAGGAAAGATATGCTCATGTGTAATCAAAAAAATAAGAACGCACGTCAATACCAATTTGATTTGATTCAAAATCTAGAAGAAAAAGGTATTGGAGTATATAAAATTGAATAGAGATTACTATGATTATAGATGAGATTATTTCAAGAATAGATAGAGAGGCTCCGCTAAAAGACCAATTCTTTGATAATGAAATCGAACTCTTTTACCACGCTTACAATAAAGTAGCTATTCGGACAGGTAGGTTGCATCCTGTTAATGAGGATGACCGAGGAGCTACTTTAATTGAGCTGACAGCTATTTTGTATCCACTAGATAAAAAAGCTGTTAATGTCATGTATTTAGAGGGAGTGAGGATTTCAGAAGGTCGATATACTTTTAAAGAAAGAATGATCCAACGATTCTTAAGTGTGTTTTATTTAATCATAGGTATCTTCGTCTGTACGTATATGTTTACAGTAGTAGTCAGAGGAAAAGATACAGATATGGATTTTACCACTTCTATACTTGAAACATTACTTAAACTATTTGATCTACTCATTGGAACAACTATTTAAAAAAAAGAAATATCGACATGCGTACTAAAGTAAACAAAAAGAAAAAACTTTCACTATCACTTGAAACTATTAGTGAAGGTACTTCAGTAGAAAGAGAATTAGAGATATATGCTTTACTTGACGATCTATCAGTACTAACACAAGCTGATGCTGTAGAACAACAGGAACAATTCTCTATTGTCCCAGTCATTGGTGAAGGTCATAAAGGTTCTACTAGGGTAAGAAAGACCATTAATAAAGATGGTACAACTTTTATTCACACTACAAAAGTTAGGCAGACTGATGGTAGTAATCTAGAGACTGAAGAAGAAACTACTGAGGACATGTTTAATGCTTATAAAGCACTAGCTAATGACGGACTCATTAAAGATCGTTTTTTCTTTCCCGTTAAAGGCCATGACTTATTGTGGGAAGTCGATGTTTTTCCTCAAGATAATGGGGAATATGCTCAGTGGGTGAAAATTGATTTAGAGATTCCGGAAGGAGTTGTCTTAAAAGAACTTCCAGAACTTCCCTTTCCTTATAAAGAAAAGATTGTTAAAAGTAATGATCCTGAAGTTAAAAAGCGAATCGGTAAATTATATAAAGACTTTTTCTCTTTTAAGAAAGGTAATTAAAAGTAAATAGGAGGATTTATTTAGATCCTCCTATTTATGCCTTCTATATTTAATTCTAGATTATTTCAATTACATATAACTGTTATGAGTTGTTATAATAAGTATTTGAAGGAATGTTATAATGAGCACTAAAGAACTAATGGTCTTAGGTTGTGTTACAGCAAGTATTCTTGCTATTGCTATGGTCGTTACAGAAACCTCCCGTATTACACGAGCAGTTATTATTAAATCTAAAAACTGAGCATAAATAGGGAGTCCTTTTGGACTCCCGTCTATGCTGTCTTTTTTTTTTACCAAGGAATGTTATCAACAGACAAGGTTGTCAGATGTGTATGGCCTGTAACGTCTAATGTACCAGTTATCGATACATTGTTTAAGAAACGAGCTGATCCTTGTAACTCCATTTCTCCTGAACCACCATAACTACCTGATCTAGAATAAACACTACCCATAAATCCAATACCAGGAGCATCTAAAGAAATACCACTAGGACTCGTTACACTATTACCGCCATTAGAATGCACACGAGAAGAACCATTAGAACTAATATTGGTATTACCTTGAGTACTGACGCTTGTATTACCTTGGGTGCTAATTGAAGTATTGCCATCAATAGAGCTTGTGTCATTACCTTTTACAGTCAAGTCCTTATTCTTATCAACTAATCCAGTCATGTTACCCACAGCATGGTATTCAATATTAGGACCATTTAATCTAAAGAAAGTACCATCACCATTTCTTAATTCTAGTAACCGTTGTTTAGATTGAATAGTGAAATAGTTCTCATCATCATCAGTGATAGTAAAAGTACTTTTATCAGTATCTAACTCAAGTGTCCATTCATGAGGCTCTCCATTAGCTTTACTGGTTTGGAGTAGGATATTCTTCATGTGGGTAGAGATTTGTAAAAAGTATACGTTTTTATTCTCTATACTCGCTTCTTTATTTAAAGAAGGTTCGCCACTAAAAGCATATATCACTGTTTCTAATCGACGTAACTTAATATGATTTTCTAATGTATCCCAGAAATAAGTATTAGTATCTCCAAGAACATAAATCATTACTTTCTCACCACGCCTAACGTTTGGTGCAGTGATTCTATTACTGTTACCTAAAGACAGCCAAGTGGCTTTAATTGTTTTCGTTACATCAACAGTGGAAGTATACTCCTCACCATCTAATTGCGTTCCTTGAGCTTGTAGTGTTTGTACGTTGTCAGTGATCTCACCATTTAAGAACTTAAGTACCTCACTTGGCTTAACTTCAATAGTTAATGAAAAGATATCATCATCTTCATCTTTATTGGCACCAACCTCACCGATTGAAAAATCCTTTAACAAGGAGACGTTTATGCTATTTCCTAAATAGGGAGAGTCAGACATATTTAAAAATAGACCTTCTTTAAAATATGAGTAAAAAGAACATAACTAGAGTAACCATCATGAGATTAATTAGTCTAGAATTAAAAGACTTTAAACCGTTAAGTGTAAATAGAAAAAGATTCTTTAAAATAACCCCTAAGGAAGTTGTCCAAGTTATCTTAGGTACTAACGGTTCAGGTAAGACAAGTATTATTAAAGAGATCGTCCCAGCAGCAGCTAATCCACAACTCTTTCGTAAAGAAGGACATAAAGAAGCGATCTACTATCACAATAATAAGCACTATAAAATTAGATACGAAGCCAAAACAAATAAACATTTTCTTTTTGAAGAACAAGAAAGTGGTGAATACAAAAATTTAAATGAAGGAGGTACTTTACGTGTACAGGAAGAAACTGTATTAAGTATCTTTAAAGTAACGCCGTTTATACGCAGTGTCTTAATTGGTGAAATGAATTTCTCTGATCTAGGTCCTCAAAAAAGACGGGAATTATTTACTATGATGAGTCCTGTACCTTTTGACTATGGGTTAGAATTCTTTGCTAAGGCGAAAGATCGTTTAAATGATACAACAGCTATTTTACGCCATAACAAACGTAAACTCATTGATGAAATAGCTAAGGTAATGAATGATGAACAGTATGAGAAACTACAAAAAGAAAATAAAGAACTACATCATGAATTATCTATTCTTTTAAGAGAAAGAAATAATCAAATCCAACCCTTAGATAAACTAAAGAAAGAAGAAACAGATACTTTAGTAGAGATTAGTCGAATTACTGCTACTATCTTTTCGACAAACATCTTAGCTCCCCAAGATAAAAGCTATTCTTCAATCTCCGATCTACGTGAAGAGATGGTTAAAGAGCGAGAACTTCTCTCTTCATTAAACACACAGTTAAGTGAACGATCTGCTCAATTTGAAAAACTATCTAAAGAAGTAGATATTGTTAATCAGAGTGGTGGTCAGGGTATTGAGGATATCAATGCTAAGATAGAAGAATTAGAAAAAGCTAAACAAGTTCTTATTAGTAAATTACGTAATAAAATTGAACCTCATCAGTACAAGTACATCAAGCAAGGTTTAGATAGCGAAAGTGAGAATTTGTTAAATGAAATCTTCTCTACTTTACCTTTAAATGATGATTTACGTTTCTCTAATACAGAATTTAAAAAGTTAAAAGCTGAAGATGATCAATTGATTGAAAAGCTTCGTCAATTGTCTTTAGATAGAGATAGACTTAACTTCGAACTCAATGAGTTAGATAAGCATAAAGCTAATGGGAGTATTTCTTGTCCTGAATGTAGACATAGTTGGATTATTGGTTATGATCCTCATCAGTACAATAAGAAGAAAACGCAATTAGATGAGACTCTAACTGCTATAACCCAAATTGAAGAGAGAAGAAAAGAATTAGTAAAAGATCTCTCTGATATGCAGGAATTCTTTAACAAGTATAAAGACTATATCCATATTAGGAATAGGAATAATCACTTAAGTATTCTTTGGGAACAATTAGAGTTTGACAATACTGCTTTTAAATATCCTAGACATGTATTAAGTATCATTGATACATTTCAATCAGATTGTCGTATTGTGAATAACATTCTTGATATTGATGAGAAGTTAAATAAAGAACTCACTCTTTTTGAAATGGTTAAGAAAATAGACCAGCAAAAAGTCTCTGAGAATAAAGCAGTCCTAACCCAACTAGAACTGGAAATTAATCAGATCACTTGGAATATTCGAACTAAAAAAGAATACTTAAATAAGCTGACAGTTTATTATAATAGCCTAGCTAGTCTGATTAATGACGTAAAGCCACGCCTAGAGTATCTTCAGAGGCATTTAGAGGACCTACAAGGCGATGTAATAGAATCAGTGAGACAAGATATCCTCTCAGATTTAATTCGCTCTCTACAGTCTAAATTAGCTTTAAATGAAGACATTTTAAATAAGGTAGATTATCAACGAGGATTAGTAGAGCATCTTCAAAATGAAATTACTCAACTTGAAGTTGAAGAGATTGCATTAAAGCGACTTATTGATGAAGTCAGTCCTACAAATGGTTTGATTGCGGAAGGTTTGATGCTTTATATTAATACCATCCTTGACCAAGTCAATCAGATTATTGCTAAGGTATGGTCGTATTCATTTAAGATTCTCCCCTGTGAAGTTAAGACAGAAGGAGAAGTAGGTTTAACTTATCGATTCCCTATTGATATTGCAGATGGTCTTAATGATATCAAAGATATCGTAGATGGGTCTAAAGCTCAAAAAGAAATTACTAACTTAGCCTTTAGAATTATTGCTATGAATTACTTAGGTTTTTCAGACGCTTTTCTTTTCTTAGATGAGTTCGGTGATGGGTTTGACCCCACCCACAAAGCGAGTGCTATTCATGCAGTCAATACAATCATTGAACAAATGAACTTTAGTCAAATCTTTATGGTATCTCACGTAGAAACAAGTTATGGTGCTTTAAAGAATAATGACGTTTGTTTATTAAATGATTTAAACATTCAAGTGCAAGGTGTTTATAATGAACACGTTGAAATGTATTAAATAAAAAGGAAAGATATAAAATGAGTAATCCTTATTTAGATAAAGTTTTTAGTGTCCCTGAAGCTACTCCAGTAGTTACTGAAGCAGAGTTATCTACTAATGTTCATGAAGGTGTTCATCCTGAAGATGACTTTCTTAGTATTGATCAAGAGAAGGTAGACCGATTCCTTCGTTATGCTGAAGCTGCTGCTAAACATTCTGCTGACACTATTACTCAAACTGCTACGTTAATTAGTGATCTAACTCAGTCGATCATTATTCTAACTAAGTACGTGGATGGATTAGTTAAAGAGAATGCGAAACTAAAGGAAGAGCAAAAGTCTATTGCTTTACAAACAGCAAGTACTCAAGTACATAATGAAGCAAAGGAAGTAAAAGAAGAGTTTAAACCTGTTGAATTCCTTGGTAGTATTAATGAGCATCAAAACAAGATGCGGGAAAACTCTCCTTTGATTAAGTTGAATAAGTTAGTCTACAAATACTTCTCTAGTGAGTATATCAACGGCGGACAAGGAAAGATTAAACCTTATACCGATGGTTATCGAGCATTAATTTTTAATGATCTAAAGAAGCATCCTGTAGTAGAGGCTCGTGCTTTATTAGAAGTCATTAATGAGTTAATCTCACGAGAATTAGCTGATCACGGTATTATGTTCCTCTCTGATGAACTGGCTATTAATAAAGCAGTTTTGATCTGGAACTCTAGTTACGCTGTTGTTGTTAGTAATATCACTCACACTCAATTAGGAATCACTCCAGTTGGATTAAACGGTGAGCGCTTTACCTTTAACAGTCTAGAAGAGATTAACGGCTTTGAAGACCTCTTAGCTCGTTTCTAATTATTAAGACTACACTATCTGGAATTCAATGTTCTAGGTAGTGTAGTTCTTTTTATGCTGTATTTTAAGAATTGTTAGTTATATATCACTAGTTAGTAACATCTACAAATATCCTCTCTACCATAAAAGGAAATACAATCATGTCGGAAAATAAACTCACCTCACATCTAACTATTGTAGCTAAGATGCTTAACCTCGATAAAATCTTAACTGATGTTGTATATGCAGCAACTCACGATAATGATTTTTGTGATTACTTCAACGTAAGTGGTAAGACTGTTGTTATTCGTAATTACAAACAAGTGGATTTATATTCTGACACTTCAGAAAGAGTGTTAAATTCAACCACAGAGAAATTAAATGACTTTGTTGTTTGTGTGTACGACAGTAATGCAGATGATGTAGAAGCTATGTTCTCCTTGTCTAAAATCTTGGGTTCTCATCCAACTGCTATTAAAACCCCTGAAGACTTAGTTGTAATGAGTTGTAAGTTGGCTGGTGTTGTTTCTCAATATTTAGGGTTTGAGGGTGAGGATATTAGCCACTTGACTCAATATCTCAGTGATGAAACTGCTGGGCGGGGTAAGAAAGTAATTAATACTATTGGTATTAATTATAAGACCTTGTTGGAAGAAGTAGAGGATACTATAAATCTTTATTTAATTGTTAAAGATATCTTTAATAAGGCTGCTCCACTTAAACCAACTCATCTGAGTATTGTTGATTATTTTAACGTTCACTCTAATTACACTAAACAAAACTTTGATGTCAGTACACGTATTGAGAGAATGTCAGGAAAACTTGTTCTTGTGTTAAAAGTTTTTGATTTTAACGGACGTGTTGTTTTGTCATTAGAGTTAGGTGCTATTGAAACGTTAGCAGACCCTTCACTGAACATTAAAGATTTCGTTACTGAAATCCTTACAAAGTCATTCAGCGTTTTAACTAATATGACTGAATTGCTAAATATCGCAGGAAGTTCTAATCGATATAAAGCTGCTCCAAATGAAGATGAGTTGTATAAAGGCTATCCTGTTCCTCCAACGCATCCCGCCCACCCTTCAAACTACCCTTTCCATCCCTTCCCTCAACAACCAATTTGGATGCCTGATCGTACTGGCACTCCAATTAATCCGATGTATCCCTACAGCTCTTCTTCCATGTCAAATGAAGACGTAGATAAAAACGACCGTTAAGTAAACAGCATAAATAGGGAGAGCAATTAGCTCTCCCAAATATGCCTTTCTTTTTTTCTTTCAGACTTCAAAGATACCATCGTCTTTATCACGAGGATCATTAAATACTTCACCGTCTTCCGTTCTTTGAATAGGACTCTCAGGCTTAGTGCTTATACGACACTCATCAATATCTTCAGGTGTAATCCCTACATCTAGATTACCAGCAATAGAAAATAACTTAACATCTACCATAGTCGTAGGAATAATCCTACCTGCTACAAACTCTAACCATTTTAAAGGATGTTGTCCTTTAGCCATCATTTCTTGAATCTCTGGATCATCTTCAGCTTTATCTCTAAATAGAGCTGGAGTAAATGCAGTAGTATGAAACAATAATGTTTTCTTAAAGTTCTCAGCTTGAGCATTCATCCAATCAAAGAGATCATACATGAACATCCCTTTGAAAGTATTATGACAATAATCTGCTGTTAACTCTTCATTGCTTTTATGGATAAAGGTAATATCCATAGAATGATCAAAGTATTGTAGTAGACGAGCTTTATAAATAAACTCAAACTCTTTTCTTAGCTCATCACTAAAATCATAAGGATAGGTATTAATAACTAGTTGAGGAAAGCCTCTAAAAGGCTCAGCCATATGTTCATTGAATGAATCCTTTAAGATCGAAACAAGAAGAACCTCTACATTAGAGAGAAGAGATAGTTTTAATGTCTCAATATTTCTTAAAGCATATTTTTCTCTGAACATCTCATAAGTAACAGGACCAAACTCATCTCTACGTCGTAAATGATAAAGACCTGTTTTTAAATGAGTTTTAGTATACTCTTCAAAGACTTCTGGAAAGTGTTGTCTTAGCGTACCTAGTCGTGTATCAAGAATTTCATCTAAACTTAGATAATAGATCCGTCTAATTTCTTCAGTAGGTGTCATGTATTAACTTAGTATTAGAATATCAATGGGATTAGGACGAGAAAGATGTAGTAGTGCTAATGTTAATAAGAAACCATTATTCTTAGTTATGAGTTTCTTTACCTCGACTTGATTAGGAATGCGAATAAGTATCTCACTAGGCAATTCCCATGAAGTAAGTTGTGAGGTCTTATTCTCTACTTCTAATCGATTAACTAATAACTCCCTATCCAGTGTAATCAAACCATCTACTACACACGCACAAACCTCATCATATTCTCTTTGATTAGGTGCCCAACTTGATTTAAAAGTAATATGTAAATCAAACAGAAAATCTTGAACTGCTGGACTAGCTTTAAATACAGGTAAAAAAGAAGTAGTAAAGAACCTATCAGTAAAAATAGTATCGTAAGAAACCCTAAGCAAGAATTCGTATAGAAATTGAGCTAATGGACTTCTAGGACCATAAGTACTGCCTTCTGATCTATCAATCGTCGTGTATGCATTCCTAGCAATAGGGAGTTCTGTTACATGCATAGGAAGGATACGTTTAAAAATCTCTTGAATTAAAAGAAGAGGTCTTTTTAGATTAGGTGAATGATGTTCAAAGGTCCGTATTTCCATTTGCTTTTTCTATATCAAATTAAAGTGTGTTATTAAGATGCATACCGTAAAGATAAGAGCGTAATGTAGCAACAGATTCTGCTTCACTGCCTATTTTCATTAATGCTTCAATAGAAGCACCACCAGTAGCATCAATGGATTTATTCATAGCTCTAAAGGCTAGAATATCACCGCCTCGAACTTTCATGAATTCTAATAAGCTCTTCTCTAAATCATAACCTAAGATGACTTGTGCCTCTACGTTAGAAAGCGTAGAGCCTTTAGATTCACCTGTAGCTTGACCAGTAATCTCATCAATAGTGTTGCTATGCTTAGGTAAAGTTTTCTTATCATCTAGAATTTGAGCTTGTCTTCGAATAGGGAGTTGGAGAATGAGGTATTTCTTATTAGAAAGATATTTTGGATTTTGTCCATCATCAATCCAGATACGTTCTCGTAATGCAATACCCCACTCTTCAGCGATATCTATTTTCTCATCCCTTGTAATCGTAGGTTCTTTACCGTTTTCTCTGAATACAACAAGGGATTCTTCGCCTGTAATTAATCTATTTACAAAAGCATCGATATCAGAATCACTCATTTGAGAAAAGGCAACTCGATAATACTCGGCAGTATTACCGCCAGGATCAACACGCTCACAATCAGCTAAGACTTGTGTTTCAAAAGCTTTTCTATTTCCAGCCATAACCTTTCTTCTATATTAGGTGTTAAGTAGACTTCTTACAAAATAACAGTTATAAGAAGTCTAAGTAAGATAAACATTCAAAAGATTGGTTCAAAGCTTAATATTAACGTTGTGAATAATTAACCCTCGTTCTTCAGCTCGTTTAATCATGTCCTTTGTTCCTGGAGATTGACCATCCCAGTAAGTAAGTAGATGACTAGCTTCATAAGACATATCGTCATTTCTTAAAAAGCCTGCTCTCTTACCCAACTCATTCCACTTAGCTGTAAACTTATAACATTCAAAAGGCGTTAACTCACACCACTTAATAATTAGATTATCAGCACCACTAGGAGCATCACCTGAAATAAAAGCAATATGTTTTCCCTTATGCTCTTTAACCAGGTAATCAGTTAAAGTCTTTCTAAACCAACCTACATCAGAGAAGCCTCTCGTACCAGCAATAATGATACGAGAGTCATAATGTTTCTTTCTTAACTCACTGATGTTAGATGGATGAGAACTTACTTGTTCTCGATCAGTACTGGAATCACATCCAGTTTCAGCGATCCTAACCATGTTTCATTCAACCCATCGTTATAAAGAAGACTACGAGTTCCGTACGTAGAGATATCTTTTTCCAATTCAATCTTAACTAAACGACGACGAATGTCTCGGTTAATAGCTAAGCGAGCTTGGCTGTCTGTAATATCAGTATTGACTTCAATACCATCTTCAGAAACACGAGCAATAGGAGGCAGTTCATTTTCCTTTAGATATTCGTTGACTGTCTGTACGAGTGGATGAGGAATAAATTCATCAATGACTTCTTTTTGATCTACTTCTTTATTTTCCATTATTCAAACCTTAAATTAACAAAAGTGAAATTATTACCGTACTTCTCTTTAAAGACAGACCATGTAAAAGTACCTAAATCAGATTCTGCATGATCAGCTTCTATATTTACTATTAAGAAATGAAAGACATTATTAATGCGAATAAGATAATATCCTGTTTCATTAATAGTTCCTTCATTCCAAGCGTATTTATTAATATATACAAACTTAGGAGGAAGTGGATTATCGATGTTAGGAGCTTTTGCTTTGGTGTTATCTTCCACTGCTTTATAAGTAGCTTCAAATTTATCTAGACAAGCTCTATCATAACTGTGATTTAAATCCATATTACTTCCTTATTTTGCTTTCTTATCTTTAAAAGCGTCATATCGAGGGACATCTTTAACAGCTTCAGGAACATCCTTATCTTCTAACCAAAAAGGAACGTAGCGTTTTAAACGCATGTCAAGCAAGTCTTTCGTAGATAATGGTTTATCACCTTGCTCGTAGTGATCCATACAACTATAACCACGAGTATCTAATAGAACATCCCAATCGTAACCTAAAGCTTTAATATCATCGTAAAGTTCTTTAGGAGTGCAGTAGTACTCTGGAGCCATATTCCAGAAGTATTGCATCTGGCACATTTCTGATGTAATATTAACAGCTCTACGTAACTTGACATCAGAATCTAGTTTATTTCTAACTGTAGTTCGAGAAAGCTTGCAGTCTGGATAGAGTTCCAAGTAATAGTTTTGTAAGTTACCACCGATACCAAAACCTTTGCTATTTTTAATATAGTGGAATTCACTCAACGCAGGCTTAACTCCTTCTACCTGAGAAACAATAATAGAAAGACTAAATCCTGAAGAACCATACTTACCACGAAGTTGAGTTACTCTCACTTCGTTTAGATCTGTAGAACCTGTACGTTCATTATCAAATCGATCACTTGGATACTCAGGTCCTTTCGTTCCTCGGTTAGCAAGAATACTTGCTCCATTAGCCCACCAACAGTTATGTGTCAAGAAGGTAAACTTCTCAGGCACACCTTTAATCTTTACGTTAGACTTTAAGTGTTGGAGTTTCTTAGGATTAGGATTATATTGATCCATATTAAACTCAGCACCGATATGAGCAGTCATGATCAAGTAATGTGAGCTTGCCATGGTCAAAGAAGGTAGAGTCATTAAGAACCTAGTCTTTTGCATTCCTTGACGCATGAAGATCATATTAGCACCAGAATCACCAAGACTATTATCATCTTGCATTTTCTCTACGTCTTTCGTAGAGAACTCAGTAAAAGAATCTAATAATGAAAAAGTAGGATATGGAATTTTAATAAAACCATTACGTTCACGATTAAGGTAAGGGGTGTTACCTGTCACCGTTGCTTTATTCTCTGCTTTATCAAAAAGGAATTCTCTAAGAATATCGAAGTATTCGTCACCTTCATGCATTGACTTATCAGTAAACATGAGACGATCTTGATCTACAATACCTTCACCAACTGACATTCCCATTTCATCAGTTTCAATACCATATTCTTCCATGGCATTATGAAGCGAAATGACACGGTCTTCATCTACGTTTAATTCGGTATCGTAGATATGTCCTTTAGCCAGTTTATTCCTAGCTGCCATTTTACCATACATGTAGTGAGCAATGGTAGATTTGAAGTTATTACCGTGACCTACAATACCAGTGATGTGTGCTAATCCACCCACTAGAATATTTTCATTATAGCGACCTTTTACATATCTGCCTGTTGGGATATCAAATAAGCAACCAATAGGCCATAAGGCTTTAGTAGGCATACTAGCAGTCAAGCCAGTAGTCTTTGAATCTTTGTTCTCTTTACTCATTAAGATTATAACCTCATTTTATGATTATCATCGTGAATGTTCTATCGTTCCAAATGATCTCAGGATAGAGTTATTTTTTACATTAAAAAGGAATTACAATAACATGGTTTCTTCAGCACAGAGAACTTTAGCTGAATTGAGCTTATTAAGCACTGATGCTCAAGCAGACATGCAATCCTTATTTACCACCTTCATCCCTCGTTTAGGCGATGAATTACGTAAGGGTTGGCAGACCTTATTAAGCTATACACCTAAAGAAAAGATTATTAGTAATGCTGATCGATTTATCGAATTGGTTGGTAAAGAAAACTATTTAGATATCTCATCTTTCCATATTGCTTGTCCTGAAGGATTAGCTGTTGATTACTTAACCTATACTGATGTTTTAGCTAAAGCTGTAGAGTATGCTTTAGAGACACAAAAGACAAGTGTTAAGAATTTAAAAACACACTTATCTAAAATGCTTAACAATAGTGTCATTTCTTATTCTCCTTCTGGGTTAGAGAAAGCAATTACAGACCGAGTTAAGATTAGAGAGAATATCGTTAAAGAGATTAAAGGTTCTTTATCTAATCAGACTTATCGTAAGATGGCTTATGGTAATGCTATTAACCGTAATAGTGATTGGGTCCAAGTATTTAAGAATATCGATAAGATTCAACTCTTAGATTCTGAAGAGCGTAAATCATTAGCTAAAGATTTGAGTGACGTACAAGAACTACTGGATGCAGTTATTGCTAAAGTAGAGAGTCCAGAGAATAAAAACGTTAATAAACAAGCTGTAAAGTATACTTCTGATTTAGTATATGCTGTAGCAGAAGAAGTTAAGTTTGTAGCTCAGACTTACTATCTAACTGAATCCTTAGTGAATCGTTTATCTGATGGTGTAGATAACACCATTAAAGTATTTGCTAAAAAGTAATACCAAAGTACAGCATAAATAAGGAGACTAAAAAGTCTCCTATTTATGCTCTTTAATGGAATTAGAAATCTTGAGTATTGGTTTCGGGATAAGCTCTATTAGGACCCCAAATAATTCTTACACCACCATTTTTCTGAACATGTGTGGTGGCTGTTCTTGAAAAACCGCCCATGCCATGAATACTTGTTCCATTAATAACTGAACCTGATGACGTTATAATATTACTAGTGACAACACCATCAGGTCCTTTTCCTCTGATTCCTACACCACCACCACCTGCGCCACTACCACCCTGTCCAGCTCTTGCTGGGAGATTACCAGAGCCACCAGTTTGGTTAATATTACCACTTCCACCTCTTTCAGAATACCCACCACCACCTCCGCCTTTTAGTACTGCGGAGCTAGCTTGAGGGCTATTTTGAGAACCTCCTGCACCACCATTTCCACCACCAAAATCTATCCCAGTGGTTCCAGATATATTATAAATCGCATACGTTCCTCCCGCCACTTGTGTAGATGATCCTGATGAGTTACTTCTCCCGCCTTGACCACCATTAGCTACCATAAAGGCCGGGAGAGCTACATCACCATTATCATCATCATTGTTTATTATAGCGATACTGGAATGCCCTCCTGCTCCTCCATGTCCGTTTGTAGCGCCCTGATAACCAGCTCCTCCAACAACGACTTCAACTTTTCTACTGGTAGGAACGTCAACTTTAGCAACCCAACAAAGCGCGCCACCACCACCAGACCCAACAGAACCAGTAGTCCGAGTACCACCTCCACCTCCACCTCCACCTACTGCTACAGCAGAGAAGGAGGTAATTCCTTCAGGAAATTCAAAAATATAAGTGCCGGGTTCAATGAATTCTACTTGACCGCTTAAACCATCGTCGAGAGGAGGGAGTAATCCTACCAATAAATCTTTACTCATAACTTTTAATATCTATAAAATATTTCAATAATTAAGCAATAAAGTCATCAGCACTTAACTTCTCTACACCAATATGAGTATTACCAGGAACAGTTTCTACTTTAGGGATATCATCACCTAATTCCTTAGCATTACCTTTATTTTCTTCAGCTCCACTAGGATTAAAACCAGGTAACTTATCATTAGAAGGCAGTCCCATTAACATATTACCGATCTGTTCAGCAAAGCCTTTAAACGCAGCAGAGTTCTCACCCTCTTTCTCCATCTTCATTAGGTCAAGTTCTTGCTTGCTAAAGTCATTAATCAATCCAGCTAAGGATTGATATGACATCGCGCGAGACATGTCTAAATTCTGCATTCCTTTATTAATTAGCATCTTTCTTAAATTCTGAGAAAGTTCTAATCGTTCAGTAGGACTAAACTCTGGGGACAGTAAAGTAGAGAAATCTAATTCAGGCACAGGTTCTTTTTGCTTACCAGGTTTTCCTTCATCAATTTTAACCATTGAATCAGCAACTGGATTACCTGTAGTATTCATTTATGCACTCCTTTTATTGTTTGTATGTATATTTAAATATTTCAATCACATATCACCTTAGTGTCAGTAATCAATACTCATTGAGGTAATTGCTAATGAAATAAGCTAACAACTAAAAATATTGTCTTCGTATAAGGATTTCTAAGCATATGATACTTCACTTAAAGGAGCTTTATATAGGACCGTTATGTTTAACTGGCTAAGGTCAAAGATAAAAACGAAGCGTAAGAAAATCATTATTGATGAAGTTCATGATAAAGAAATAGATGTTTATACAAAAACACTTGTTCTCTTTGAGCTTCTTGGTAAAGAACACTTCCGTATTTTCTATACTCAACACTTTCTGTTTGATCTATACTTACCTAATGCAAAGGAGTTAGTTAAACTACTTAGGGAGTTAAATAGAACTGTTGAAAATAAACGCCCTATTAACGAAAACCGTTTATCATTTCCTCTAAATAATTTTGATAATGATAGTTTCTTTTATCAAGATGAAAGTTACTTAAATAAATTTAACTATTTAGAGGCTATCAAAAAAGAAGTTATTAAACTTATAACAAATGTACAAACCTATCAGAGTTCTGATGAAGATCTCATTCTCCCCACTAAGGAGTATTATGAAAGGAACTTGTATTCCGTTATTTCTGATTTACAGTCCTTTGCTGAACTGATTATCAGAAGAGTGTGATGACTTCAACATTTCATGGATTAACTTACGTCTATGCAGAAGCGAAGCAAAAATACGCAACTCAATAGGCTACTTACCTCTAAAGATAAAAATGCTTATTCAGTAACAGGCATGAAAGGTGTCTTAGCACACATCTTTCGTAAGTATCTGTCGAGATTAAAAGTTGATGAACCTAACTGGTCATTAAAGATTAATCAATACATTAAGAAATACGAACATGAAGGTATTTCTAAACGACAAAGGTCGAGTATTGGTAATAACCTCACAAAAGCCTTATCCGCAAGAGAGATGTCTTGGATTACATTTCTAAGAGGTCTTAACTTTCTAGGCGCTATTAAAATTGAATTTACAGTAAAAGCAACTTTTCACAATAATCGAGTTATCGAAGAACATGTGGAGTTTACTTATGACGAAACAGAAGTGAAATTTGACTTTGAAGAACAGGAAAGGAAATAAAAATGAGTATCTTAAAGGTATTTAAAAAGCAAGACAGGTCAACGCTACCCGTAGCAGTATCTAAGAAAATTAACTTTAACCTACCTACTGTTAATGTACACAAGTTAGGAGATGATGGTGAGGATCATATTAATATCCATCCCATCTATGCAGAAACAGAATTAGGTAAAATGCTCTCTATGCATGACTATACTCCATTTACTCATCCTGTTCTTGGAACTTTCTCTACTTTGATTGGATATTGGTTTTATATCAAGACAAAAGGAATGAGTGATGATTTCAGACTGGGTCGAGACGGAAAAGCTTTTCGTAAGAAAGCCGGTGAGATGCAACAGTTTCGTTTAGAGAACTTTCAAGAATATATCTTGGACGGTTACTATGAAATGATTTCTCAAAATGAAAATGTAAAAGAATTATTTCTAGCATCTACTCTCCCCTTTACACAATATTGGATTTCTAGTAAAGTACGAGCTGTTCCTCCTGGTCTAGAATTTATTAATTCTGGATTACATTCTCTTAGAGAAAACATGAAGTTAGGCATTGAACCTGATCGACCTGATTTTGTTCGAGACTTCAAAGAGCTAATTCGATATTAAAGAATATATTTAGGGAGGGTTATTTACCCTCCCTATTTATGCTCTTATTTTTTATAAAAATTGAATTTCGTAACATGGTAGTTATACATAACTAGTTTGAATTATGTTTTTATTTATCTGAAGGAATATCTAACATGAAAGTACTGCGTAATCATTTTAACAATAACCCAACTGTTGTTATTCATGGACGTATTATCAACGGTTGTAGGAACTTTACATTAGAAGAAGCACCTAATATCTTAAAGTACTATAAAGTACCAGATGACATTTGGCAAGAGGTCTTAGATGTTTACTCTCCTACGTCCACTGACGAAGAAATCGAATCTTTCATCAATGATGAGAATTTCTATATCCGTAAGTTAGTAGCTATCTATGGCAATGATAAACATAGAGATGCTCTCATTAACGATAAAAGTATGGATGTTAGAAATTCAGTAGCTATCTACGGTAACGATTCACATCGAGACATTCTAGTCAAAGATAAAATTTCGTTTATACGTGAGGCAGTGGCTCGGCACGGCAATAGCAGTCAACACGATATCTTAGTCAAGGATGAAGATTGGGTTGTTAGGGTTAACGTAGCTAGGTTTGGCAGCAATTCTCACCGAGAACTTCTTAAAAACGATACTGACTTACATGTTAGAAATATAGCAATCTTTAAATTAAGAAAGAAATAAAAGAAAAGCATTCATTCTAGAAGAGATCCTTTAATTAGGGTCTCCTCTACCTCTCTTTCTTTTTTTCTTTGTTACAAGTAAGATTCAGCCTTTAACGGCGTGATAGTATAGTAATGATTTATAGAGATTTGACATGGATCTTAATACCGTTAATAACCGAGTAGCTAATAGTGTCTACTTGAGTAAGCCTACAGATAAAGTCGCTGTAGCAGATATTTATAAAGATAAAAAACAAGGCGTTATCAATAGCATCCGTGACATAGGTAAAGAATATGGTTTTAATGAATCCCTCACTGCTTTACTTAGAGGAAGTCAAGATGTTATCCGTCTCTTTCCTGTAGTGAAGTCAGGATTAGAAGGTTTATCTAAAGAGAATATTCTAAATCGAGTAATGACTAGTACTAATCTACTTCGTGGTGTGGGTGCTAATCAGTTACCAGAGGGTTGGAATAATACAGTAGATAACTTCTATAAAAACTACGGTGACTATGTTGTTCAAATAGGTAATGTAAGTAGGGTTGTTAATGGGACTAATTTTGATAACTTACAATCAGTAGGTAATTTAGTTAATCGATTAGCAGGCGAAAGCACATTACTATTTGAAGATAATGATGGATTAGCCTCCTTATCAGCTTCCATTATTAAAGAAGCTACTCAATACGGAATTCCTAATAGTTTTGATAAAGTGTTACAAACTGTTCAAAACTCTGACATTATGCTAAAGACAGCTAATAGCTGCATTCCTGTAGCTATTGAATATAGTGATATTGGAATGTTAAGATCAATTAGTAGAACATTAGGTCAGGGTAATCTACTTAACAATATTCCATCTGTATTAAGTACCTTCTCTCGTCAATACGGTAGTTTCTTTGGTGAGACTTTCCTAGATACTAAGAACCTTCTTAATTCTCTATTAGAAACTTTCGATGAAGTCGATGAAGGGTGGAGAACGTATGAACGTTCTGGTACTTCTACTGAGATTGATGATGTTTATGTCATGACTACAGCTTCGGCTGATATGAAGAACCTAATTAGTGGTGTGAAGACTTCTTATGAGTGGGATGATCAAAAACTACAGATAGGTACTTCCTTTAGTAGGGTAAGTGTGGATGAAGAGATCAAACGCCAATTACCTAGAAAAGCGGATATTAATTACTATAACGAAGTCAGTCCGTATTTAGATATTTAAAAAAAGGAATAAATAGACAATGGCTTCATATTTAGAAAAAAGATTTGAAGAACAACGTAATTATGTTTTAGGTATTGATAACAGGAGTTGGTTACGTGATTCTTTACTAGCCAGAGGAGCTTTATCAAAATTAGATGAAGATTCCCCTATCTACTATTCTACTGCTGATACCAAATATACTGATACGACATTAGGTGGTAACTTTGCTATTAACCCTCCTCCTCAATGGACGCGTAGTGCTGATATTAAAAGAAGAGGGAGAAGTAAGTATGGTCACGGTATGGGAAGAGCTTATAGTGAAAGAATTGATGACTACAGTCAGCTTGTCCATATGCGTTTAGGTGTAGCGTCTTTTAACTCACTATCTACTTTCGTTGGAAACTTCTATAACCATAACTTAGGCACTTTATCTAGAACAGGTCGTGGTCCTGGCGTTATGTTCATGGCAGGTAAAGCAGTAGGTTTCGTTGTCGCTATTGCTGCTTGGAAGATTCAAGCCCTTATGTTAATTGGACAAGGCGTCGCATTCTTCTTGGAAAAAGGTTCTACTCGGTTTTATAAGTTAAAACCTACTATGCCTATTTACTGGAATACAGTGCAAACCATTGTTAACCAATTAGCAGTTAACTTAGGCGTATCTCCTAGAGCTATTCAAAATGCCCCAGTAGGTAATGCAATCTTACAAGGGTATCAGTTTACTGAAGGTGATGCTAATCGACTCAGAGAGGCTTTTCCTGGCTTATTTACTAGAATGGGTTCTATTGATGTTTGGGCATTAGCTAATAGATCTCAACGTATGTATATTAACCAAATCTCTAAAGCAGATAATTTATACGGTAAATATGAAGGCGGGATTAAAGATAGTTTAGAAAATGATATTAGAGAACTCTATCAAGGTGAAGTGACTGATCCTGGTAGACGCGCTTATGTTGATTATCTAGATAGTTGGTTAAATACCGCAGCAGGAACTCCAGAAGGTGTTGTTACTGATGAACAAGGTCAGATTGTTAGTGCGGGTATTGAGACGATAAACTCCTTAGAAAGAGGAGATGTTCCTAGACTCGTCGACTACTATGAAGCTGAACTTTATGATGGTAGTGCTTTTATTACCTTTAGAGTTAACTATACGGGTTCAGTCTCTGATTCTGTTTCTAACCAATCAGGAGAATCCGATATCGGTAATACTCTAAATGGCTTAGTAAGTAAAGCTAAAGAAGCTACCTTTGCATTTGCTGGAGGTAACATCGCTCCTGGTGTAGGTGAAGTTATTAAAATGGCTGGCAACTTTGTATCAGGTGCTCTAGATAGTTTTGGATTGACTGGTGTAGTTAACGCAGCAGTAGGCGGGGCTTTTGTTGATATTCCTAGTCAATGGAAGAGTTCTTCTGCTTCATTTAACAAATCCACTTACACAATCGATTTAGTCTCTCCTTATAACCATCCAATGGCTAAACTGATGTTTCAGTATATTCCAATGGCTATGTTAATGGCAGCAGCTTTCCCAAGATCAACAGGTACGCAATCGTATTACGCTCCACCTATGTTAGAGTTCTATGACCAAGGTCGTGCACAAACTCGATTAGGTATGATTAGTGATCTTAGTTTTGAGAGAGGTTTCACTAACTTAGGTTTTAACCATAGTAACCGAGCTATGGGAATTAGGGCTACGTTTAGTATTGCTGATATGTCTAATATTGTTCATGTACCTATTTCTGTTAATAATGGTTTATTAGAATTGATTACTGGTACAGTATTAGGTGGTGGTAGAGGTGCTGTTACAGGCATTATGAAAAACATCGGTAATCAGATGTTCGATGATGAAAGTCCTTTTAACGACTATTTAGGCGTCATAGCGGGCTTAAGCGTAGCTGACCAGGTCTTCACCTTACGTAAAGCTAAACTACGTGCTACAAGAGCTTTAATGAACTGGGAACGATGGACTTCTCCAGCTCGCTTAGCTCATATTACAGGTGACTGGATTCCTTCTAGACTTCTTTCAATGCTTTATCCAGTTAACCATAAACTGGGATAATAGTAATCACAGCATAAAAAGGGAGAGCTAATTGCTCTCCCCTTTATGCCCTATTAAATATTTCTACGTGTATTTACAATTGGAGTAGGCCAGTTATCTTTATTTCGTTGCCGATTAAAGTAAGCAGCTTCCTCTGGAGTAGTAGGTTTATTTAAACCACTGACCTTACTAAATAGTTCAGTCATACTGTCTTTACTTAGTGCATGACTAATCTTAGAGATGTCTTTACTCATTGACTGTAGTACAGTGAGTTGCTCTTGAGCAATGTCTCTTGATTTTGTCATAGCTTCTAAATGAAGATCTTTATCAGTTTGTTGCTTAGCAGCAGCTTGCTGATACATTGTCTCAGGCATGAGACCAGTGATGCTTTGATTCCCTAAAGCAGTGGGCATACCAGTGCGCTTATCCTCAGAAGGATAAATACCAACACGCCCTTTGTTTTCCTCTACTGCTTTTTCAGCTGTAGTGGTGAGATTTCCACCTGTTACACTAAAACGTACTTTATTATCCCCAATTTTTGACATCAGAGTGTTAAAAGCAGTTAGTGAGTTTCTGATAGTTACATCACCAGCTTGTTTATTAATAAGCTGACCAATGATAATTTCATTGTTTCTACTCACTGTTTGGTCAGCGTTAGAACCATTACCAGAGCTTAATACACCTACTTTATTATTTCCTGACCAAATCTCATAAACAGAACCTTGAGATTTATTAACACTAGGAATAAGTTCGTATGTACCTGGCTTAAAGTTATCACTGAGTTCAATAGTAGAGAAAACTTCACCATTGGACAATTGTAATTTACCTACCATTACTTTTTCTTTAGTTGTAGTGCGTGTTAAAGATAAGGTAAGGGTAGTTTTTGTAGAGATATTATTCTCTCCAACAGAAGTACGAGGATCATGACCTTGTATTCGATTAGAAGTAATACCTGTACCACCTAGAGGATTATCTGAAGGTGTTGATACGTTAACATTAGCTCCAACTTCAGAACGATACTCACTTGGATCACGACCACCATCTTCTTTAGGTATAATAGAGCCGCCTAAAGGAAGTGTGGAAGATCTACTTACAGTTTCAGGTGCTACTGTCGGTACATTAGATTCACTGATTGAAGTATTAATCCCTTCACTAGAACCTGTAGCAGGTAGAATTACACCACTGTGTGTATCTGGTGGTGGAAAGTGTCCTGTCTCAGTACCAGCTTTAATCCCTAAATGGCGTTTACGTACAGAACGAATACGACTCTGGAAATAATTAATGATATCAGCAAAAGTTCTTGGTCTGCGTGTTTCCTTATCATAGAAAACCCATTTATTAGCATTAGCTGCTTTAGGTAAGAGTTGAGCTGCTACAGCACCAGGGTTATTACCCATGGCTTTTAAAAAGCTAGTAGCTCCACCTGGACCTAAGAAGTGCGCTAAATAAAGATCTAACATACTAATTTTCCTATTAGGGAAATTATTCGTTAGTGTCTTATGGTTTTCTTTCATGTACTCAGCAGTCATTAAAGAGTTAGCAATGGGATCTAAACGACTTACACCTGGTTGGAGTCCATACTTACCTCCATAGCGTTTAATCATTGCTTCCCACGTACTTTTAATAAACTGTCCTAAACCCATTGCAGAAGAAGTACCTGGCCTAGCTTGGTTCCTAAAATCAGATTCTAATCCAATATAGGTAGCTAGATCCGTAGCACTGACTCCAGCAGCTTTTGCTACACCATCAATCATGTCCTTATAATGCAAATAGCTGTTATCTCCTGTCGGTAAAGGGATACCTTCGTACTTAGTATCAGTTCCTTTACCTAAAGAAACTTCACCTAAGTCAGTTGGTAATGCACCTCGATCTTCACCGGGTAGACCAAAACCACTCACTTGACCATGAATACCGTAGACTTGAGGTTCACTTTTTGTCCTGTACATCGAACCATGATCTGCACCACTTGCATGTGCTTCTGTTCGATTAATAGGACTGCCTAAACCTCGTACATTTGATTGTTCTTGTGGTATAAAGGTAGATAGCGCAGCTTTAGTAGAAGAACTCGTAGTATTTAGTGCCTGTTCTTGGTTAAGCTTAGTATCACTTGCTTCTTTCTCAATAGCTTTGATATTTATTTCAACAGTCTTGCTATCTGTGTTGAGTTCAATATCATCCCAAGGAGAATCAGTAATAGACCAAACACTAACTTTTATTCCGTCTACAGTTGTCATGACAGAGCTAACGATTCTAGCAAATTCTAATCTATCACTAGCACCCATCATGTCTAACTGATATTGTACTAGGTTAGATTTTGTTTTTTGCTGAATAATAGAAGCAGCAGTCGTATAAACAGGTAAGAAACGTAAACTAAACCAACGGTTAAATAAAGCAGCTCTTTCGCTAGATGGACTACTAATACCAAAGTGAGGAAGGAAGGTTTCATGCACACTACTTAAATCACCTTCCCAGATAACAGTTTCATTATCTTGAACTCTTAATCCTTCAGTACAGTATGATTCTAACTCCCTTAAGATCTTTACTTTACTTAATGTAAATTCAGATAAGCCGTAAGTTTTAAAACGTACAGCATCAACTGCTTTAATATAACTAGGTACGCGGTTATTAATTAGTTCTACTTTAGAAGCATAACTACTTGTAATAGTTTTACCTGCTTCTTTAACAGATTGTCCGTGTAGTAATTTAGGATCAGCTTCTTTACTTTCTTCTCCTTCTTTCTTAGGTTGTTCCGTAGCTTTATCCTCAGGATTTGCACTTTGCTCTTTAAGAAGTTCTGCACGTTTCTTATTACCGATCTTAGTACTTAGTTTCTTATCGACTTCATTCCAAATAGAATCAACTTCCACAGGACCCATAACTAAAGGTTTCTCTGAGAAAGGGTTAGAATCTACTTCATAAGGTCCATTTTTGAAACGAGTAGCTTGATGGTATCTAATCTTATCTTCTGGTTTTAACTTGTCTACTTTTTGTAAATCAGTATTACCAGCGATACGACTAATGATTCCAATATGGATTAAGAAAATAGGAATAAACCTTAACCTTAGCCATTCATCAACGCGAGCATATTCTTCTTCATCATCAATCTCTATTTTTAAAGCATTAAGAATTTCTCTAGGATCAATCGTGCTTCTTAAACTCGGAATTCCTTCTGGACTAAAGTTTAAATGACTTGTTAATTTATCTTCCAATGCAAAAATGCGTTCAAAAGCAGAGTCATCTGAACTAAAGCCGTATTGAGCAATTCGATAAGAAGAAACTTCACCAGGTTTTGGCCTAGTTACGTATTTGTAAATACTGTAAGCTGCATGTGCTGTTCCTGCTATAGCTAAACCTTTAAGAATGATAGGAGAAGCGATAATGCCAGCAGTAGCACCTAACCCAATACCTAAAGTACGTAGAGCAAGACCAAATGCAGGTTTAACTAACCGCATTGCTGCATTATCAACCACTCTACCGACAACACGAGCATTCTTAATTAATCCAACACCTTTCTTAGCAGCCCATTTACCACCAGCAAAACCTTTACGTAAGCTCTGACCAGAGAATAGTCGCTTGATAAATCCACCAGCTTTTTTAATTGGTTTAATTTTATTAAGTGTAGCACCTATATTCTTAGTAGCATTCGCTACATTTTTAGCACCAGCTCGTATTGAAGTAGCAGCTTTCTTACCTGTAGCAAGCCCGCCTCTAAAACCACCAGGACCTTTAGCAACCTTAGCAGCTCCTCTACCAAAGATCTTACCAAGACCTTTACCTATCGCCTTACCGCCTAATAGACTACCTAAGAGAGAACCTACAGATCCTAAAGAACTTATTCCTAGCTTACCTAAAATAGCCTTTAGCGCTTTACCTTTTAATCCACCAAATAGATTCCCGAATAAATCATTAAAGATATTACTTTGTTCACCCTTTTCTTCACTCTGAGTATCTACTTCATCCGAGACCTCACTAGTAGCTCTACTCATTAAATCTTCGTATGAGCCTTTACGTGGTCCTTTTTCTCTTTGCTCTCTATCCTTATCGATTTTAAGCATCTCTTTTAATACATCAAGAGTTTGACTTAATTTATCAGTAAGAGAAAGATTCATGGTATCGATACTGTCAGTGACAGGACTTTCTTCATCCTCTTTAGTCTTCTTACTAAACCAGTTATAGTTACTAGCAAAATCTAACGCTTTATTCTTTAAAGTTTCTACGTGGTTTTTAATTGGTCCAAAACCTACACCAACGCCAGAAAGACCCAAAGTAAACCGGCTCTTTTTAATAGCGTTAGTGATTCGAGTAATTCTACTCTCACCGTCTATTTCTCCTTTCTTGAATCGCTTAAAAGGATTGAGATTATTAAAGACACCTAAACGAGGTGAAGTACTGTCATCATCTTTACTAATGACTTCTTCTGCATCTTTAACAAATGCTTTAATTTGATCAATGACTTTCTTACCTTCTTCTGTAAGAGGATCTAAATTCGTGACATTGTCTAAGATTTCTTTAAAATCAATACCAGATAGTCTACCTTCTATATCAGTCTGAGCTTTCTGATATAAATCTTTAACTTTCTGAACAACATCTTCTTTTTCTAAAAGACGTTTAGCAGCTTCAGCTTCTGTAATGACATATTCTTTAACTTGTCGTGCTTTTGATCTAGCCTTTACTTTAGCGTCTTGTAAGTTTTTAAAGAATTTACTCTCAGTGAGTTTTTCTCTACCTTCTCTAACCCGACCTTTTATACTGTATTTATCATCTAAGTTATCAAAGAGTTCCTTAGCGTCTTTAAAGTAATCAGGTTTCTTTACTTCAGGTAGTTCATCATCATAATCACCATCTACATAAAACTCAATTAAGCGCTTAGGATCAATTCTGCCTTCTTTAATAATACCTGCTTCTTCTAAATAACTACTTAAACCAGATTCTACATAGTTCTGAATAACACGATGATTAGAAGAAATAGTACTACCTAAATCTCTAAAACGGTTAGAGAATTCTACTTCACGTTCTTTAAACTCATCATCCTTATAATACTCTTTAAATAAATCACTAACTGTCTTAGCATCCTCTTCACCTAAATCAGCAAAGAACTCAGCACTACTAAAGTTTTCTCTAGAAGGTAGGATTTCTCTATAGTTATCACTTAAGAACTTAATAGCTAATCTACGTCTTAACTCAGGATCGAGATTCTCTCCTCCGATTTCATCAATTAGATTATAAGCATCGCTCTTTACCCACTTACCACCATCCTTATTGATAATGTCACGAACAATGGATTGTCCGATACTAGAGCTATCTGTAAAACTATTAGAAGTATAATCGTAAGCTACTAATCCTGCTCTTTCATTACCTGTTCTTAAGATGTGAATTTCACGATGAATCCTAGAGAGTAAACCCGGTATAATCTCAGTTAAAGATTTAGAGTCCTGTCGTTTCCATACAGCTGGTTTATTAATACTACTGATATTATCTACTGCTATATCTGTACGGGATTTATCGCTTTGAATTAATCCACCTAAAATACGAGCAGCAGGTGAAAGTAGTCGATCTTTCTTACCGTATTCTTCTAACCAAGGTTTGTAGTTTCTAGTAATGAAGTTTAACTGCCCACCTAATCGCCGAAGTCTTGGTCTTTCATTGAGCTTTTCTTGGATACGCCCACCAAAAGCATGAGCTAAGATAGTTGGTAAGAAACCACCTATCATCTCACCAGCCATGCGCTGATTAGACATCCCTCCCAGACCACTCATACCAGACATCATTGATGCACTCGATGCCATCATATCAGCACCGAACAACATAGACTGAATACCAGTAGAGACTTCTTTAATAGCCTGACGGCTATTACGCATCATGTTCTCACGCATCTGTTGGAAATCATCAGCACGATTACCAAAGAAACGGTTAAAGCTTGTTCGCGTAACTCCTTGAGCAAAACGAGCACGAGTATCTTCATGCTGCTCTACTTTTAGTAAGTCAGGCTTTTTAACTTCTTTAATTAATTCAGATAAAGCACTAGCTTGAAGAACTTGAGCTTCTCGCAAAACTTCTAAAGTTTTACCTTGAATAAAGTATTGCTTTAATTGTAATTCTAAACTCTTTCTTTGGAAGTTAATCTGTAGCTTATCATTATAAGCATTTAAACGACTAACACCTGTAGCAATTTTCTCTAGTTGATTATGAGTGCGAATTTGATGACGGCCTTCTACAGCCATTTTTACTGCTTCTCGTGCCTCAGTTCTTACTTCAGCATTTTCATCAGCTTCGACTTGTTCACCAAAGATCTCTTTTAATGTATTACTAATTTGCTCTTCAAAGACTTGAGTCTCAGTAAGAGAACGTTCTGTTTTCTCTCTATCTCTAGCCCAAGCATCTACTCGACCTTTTACTCCTTTAGGAATATAGTCACCAGCTAGATTACTCAAGCTCTCAACAGTACGTTTAACAGGAGAGATGACTTTACTATACTCTTGAACTCCTTCATCGTATAGTTGTTTTACACCCTCTCCTAACTCCATTAAATCACCGACAGCCTGACCATACCCCACAGGTAAAGTCTTACTAGCGACTGTTCTAGCGGTACTAGAAGAGAGCATAGAACTACCTGCTCCTGACAGTATGCCCTTCGCAAAGTCTTTAACCTTATCAAATCTAGTCTTAGGCTTGTCGTTAAATAAATCCCCAAACCCATCGTCAAAATTATCGAAAGGGTCTGTGATAAAATCTTCAGTTTTCTTAACCATGTAAGAAAGCTCCGTTATTTTAATATTCAATAGCACTCTATATATGAGTGTTTCTCAATTAGAGGTCATAACATGTCTGTGTCTAATCTAGACAAAGCATTTAATATTAGTATTCTCTATCTAACACCATTGAATCTAAGAGGCTTAGGATTAATCGATACACTGGATACTTACGATGTAAATGGTGAGTTCAGTGATCGTGGTCTTTACTCTATTGATTACTTTGGTCCAGTAGGAGATCTACGACGTTCTCGTCGACTTGCATATATTGATATCAAGATGGAGGTTATTCATCCTCTTATCTATAAATCCTTAGTAAAACTAAAAGGCTTTTACGAAGATATTATCCTAGGTAAGAAATATGCTATTTGGAATAAACTCACTAAAGACTTCGAACCAGCAGATGCATTAACTGGTCAAACTGGTTTTAATTTCTTTCTTAATCACTGGATGGATATTGATCTCGTTAGAAATAAGAGTACAGCTAGAAACGAGAGAGTTACTTTTATTGAGAATAATAAAAGTAAAGCACTTACTAATAAAATCCTAGTTATTCCAGCAGGTATTAGGGACATGACAGTAGGTGCAGATGGTAGACCAGTTAGTGATGAGATCAATAATATCTACCGTCGATTAATTGGGGTATCAAACACTATTACTGAAGCAGCTATTGAACACAACCCAGAACTCTTTGATAATTCTCGATTACGATTACAATTAGTCTTTAATGAGTTATATGAGTATATTACCCAATTACTTAAAGGAAAAAAGAAACTCATTACAGGGAAGCTAACCTCACGTAGAATCCATAATGGGACTTCAAACGTTATTAGTGCTTATATCCCTACAGTAAAGCGCTTAGGTGAGCCAGGATCTATCTCAGTTAATAATACCATTGTAGGATTACAACAATTCTTAGTCTCTATTGGTCAAACAGCTAAGTATTATATTAAGAATGGTCCATTAAAAGAAGTATTCATCTCTCCTGACCTACCAGCTCGACTCATTAACAAAAAGACACTAGAGCAAGAAGAAGTCGATATCTCTATTGAAGCTTATGATTACTGGATGTCAAATGAAGGTCTTGATAGAGTACTCAGTGAATTTGCTAATGGTAATATCAGACACCAGCCTGTTGAGATTGAAGATCATTATGTCGCTTTGATTTATAAAGGACCTGATAATACTTTTAAAATCTTCTACGATATTAGAGAATTACCTGCTAACTTCTCTAAGAAGTATGTTAGTCCTATTACGCTATTAGAACTCCTATACCTCTCTGTTTATGAGACTTCAGCACAATACCCAGCCTTCACTACTCGCTATCCCGTATCAGGAGATGGCTCAATCTATCCTTCTTTCTCTTATGTTAAAACAACAGTGAAGTCTGAGAAGAGATATCCTCTAAATGAAGTATGGCAAAAAGACGATACTCTACCTATTGCTTTTGAGTTCCCTTTACTTAATTCGAGTTTCTACGATACTCTGACTCCACACACTTCGAGGCTTGCTGGTCTCGGCGCTGATTATGATGGTGATAACGCCTTAGCCCTTATTTATAAGGGATAATTCAAGAAAAGTGTATAACACCTTATCCTAGTAGTATGAAAGTCGTTAAAAACTTTTATAACTTATATAGATAATGTCGAAGCTTTTACTAATAAAAATACTCAAAGTAATTTTATTAACCATATACATTTTTCATTATTATTCCTTATTTATATTACGTCACCTATTAGTAGAAATACTAATACAATAAACCTCTTTAATTGACGGGAAAAGACTGTTAAAGTCTATCTACCAAGCTATGCATTGGAAACAACATAGTGGCTGAACTAATCACTCAGGTAAGGTAATAAAGATAGAACTGGTTTAATCCGCAGCGAAGCTCCTAGAGATACTTTCTATAAGTATACGGAGTGCGTTCAACGACTAATGAAAGGCGTGTGTTAATTATAACACTAAACCGAGTAAAGTAGCGCCTAGTGGTAGGGTGTGTAGATTGAGAATGGGTCTACACAGTAAAACCCTTTAAAGCGAAATGGGAGGCACCTGACTGCTATTGTTAGAATAGTAAAAGGTGAAGATATAGTCTGAGCGTCTAGGGAAAGCCTAGAGTAGTAGTTATCTTAACTACGGGTATAGATTAACGAGCTATACTGAACATAACTGAGAATGTCATTTAATGCTTTATATACCGATGAAGCAAAAGAAGAAATACGGAAATTCTTAACTGAACCTAGAGCATATTTAAATACTAATGGTGAATTAAGAATGAGTGCTTCTTTCCCCACTATTGATTTAGTACTCTATAACCTAACTTCTAGGAAGTAGAAAAAGAAATGTTAATTTACGATACTTATTATAAACGCAGAGCTTCTTTTCGATTAGGTCAGATTGCTTCTCCTAGGAAAAATCCTTTAGAGACGATGGAAATGCCTAAAGGTTCCGTTTACCATTACTTAGGTGAAAGTGCTACACAAGTAGGTCCACCTGAAGATCTCTACATCTATCGAGCAGTTAGTGATCCTATTCAAATGAATGTGGTCTCTAGTTATAGTACTGATTTTGAATGGAGAGGTAATCCTACTGTATTAGGTAGGAATATTCAATCTGATATTGCTAAGTACTTACGACTGCATCGACGCTATCGTCGTTTCCCTGAAGTCAGTAAGATCAAAGGTACACCTCATATTCAGTTACTTATTAACTACGCTAACATTAATAAGAGTTATCGATATATCCAAAATCGATACTCTAGTTATAATGCTTGGTATAATAAGTTTGCTAGTGTATTAAGTAATGTTAATGAAGTAGCTACTAAGACTAATAGACAACAGTTCTTAATCTTTAGTTTACCTGAATTTATTCCTAGTGCTTCGCATCTACTCATAGCAGAAGGTCAAGCTGTTATTACAGGTAACTTATTAAATAGCTTTAGCTCTAATGAAAGTAGAGTTATTTTAGAGTTGTGGAAGTGGTTAAGTGAAGCTAGAACTAATTCATTGTTTAATCTGATTAGTCCTCAGAACTACGATAAAGTCAACATCATCTTCCAGGACATGGGAGTATGGGTGGGTTATCGGTTAGATTCATTAAATAACTTTAGACTCCCTAGTAAGGAAGAATTAAAAGCTTATGAAGATGATCCTACTGGTAAAGTTGAGCCTAATACTAAAGGTATTCTACCTGACTTATTAAAACGTACTTTCTTACGTGGATTAACTACTGTTACTAAGTTTAGGAATGGGGAGTTAATTGAAGAAGAAGAAGAACAAGATGTACTTGATGATGAGTTAGATGAAGAAGAAGATATTCAAGTACTCGATAAGGATGCTTCAGGTAATGCCGTTGTCTCTAGTCTGAAAAACATTAAAAAGAGTTTAGATGAAGCTGAAGCTTCTCGTGCTGAAAAAGAAGTCTTATCTCGTATTCAATCTATCGAACGAGAGTTAGAAAAAAGAAATGAGGCGAGTGACTTTATCAGTACTATCGATGGTATTGATTTAGAAGAGTTTAGTAATCTCATTGATGAGGATCTTAGTGCTTTAGATAAAATCAATGAGAGATTGGTTTTAAATAAAGAAGTGGTGGGTCATTCTACGGTAGGTACTGGTTTAGGTGAACTAACTGAAAGAAATAAGAACCTACCTAATACCTTTGAAGATGGGTTAATGCGTATTGCTACAGACTATGCTGAAGCTGGTTTGTTATCTGCTACGGATTACCAACGCTTTGTTAGGCATAGTGAAGCTTATAAGTCAATTAAGATGCCTAATGGACAGACATTAGAAGAGTATATTCAGATCGATAAGAAAGACTTAGAGATCGATTATAATAAACCCGTTCCTTCTGTTGATACTGTTAATGATCCTAGCTTGATTGGTTCTACAATGGTAGAGTTTAACCGTAAGTATAATACGGAGCTTCTCTATAAAGACATTGCTAGGATGGTTCTAAATATGCAGTTCGGTGGCGTAGCTGTCACTAACATGAATATCTACAAGCAAGAAACTGTCTTAGGTAGTAATTACGTTTATGAAGTTAGGTTAGTTCCCGTAGATGGAGAGCCTGGTACGGTTCGCTTTACGATTCCAGAAGTATCTAAAGACGGTACATTTAGAATCAATGGTGTGAAGTATCGGTTTAGAACTCAGCAAGCGGCTCAATTACCTATTAAGAAAACAGCTCCGTATCAAGTAGCATTAACAAGTTACTACGGGAAGCTCTTTATTAATCGAACACAAAGAAAGGTTAATGATTACGGTAGTTGGATTACTCGCTACATTAAAATGGAAGCATTAGAAGGGACAACAGATAAGATTCGTGATGTAGAGACCTTTCCTACTTTCAAAGCTAATGTTAAGCGTCCTAGAATCTTTACTATCTTAGCTCAGACTTTTAAACAGTTCTCTGTTAAAGTAGATGCATTATCAGAAAGACTTTCTTTTGTTTTAGATGAAGACATCTTAAAAGAGAAAGACCCTACTACTTATAATGCTCTTGTAGATGAAGGGTTTATTCCTTGTGGTATTGTAGGTAATGATTTCTTAGTTGTTAATATTAACAATGAATTCTTTATCAATCGAAAAGAAGGTAAAGAGGACATTGGTACTATTGAAACTATTTTAGACTTAGATATTCGAAAAGCACCTATCGAATATATTGAAGCAGGCATTAGTGGTAAAGACATCCCTGTTGGTTTCATGTTAGGTTTAGAGATGGGTTTAGAGCAACTCATTGTCTTACTTCAACCTAGGATTCGACGTGTTCCTAAAGGTCAGTCTGTTAAACTTGAAGATGATGAGTATCGTTTAATTTTTGAAGATGAAACATTAGTCTTTAATAAAAACGATAAGACGGCTACTTTACTCTTAGCTGGCTTTACTAAGTTTCACCGTAGCCTACGCCTTTATACAGTTAATGATTTCAATAGTGTTGCTGCTTATATTAACGTATTAGAAGAACATGGGATGACTTCCCGTATTGCTGCAAGTATTGATACGCTTAATAAACTCTTTATTGACCCTATCATTAGAGAGTTATTAGTAGATATGAATGAACCTACTCATTTTAGAGGCTTGCTACTGCGTTGTGCTGAGCTATTGGTGGATGATTATGTCCCTGATGTAAAAGACCGTGTACGGGGCTATGAGAGGTTTGCAGGGGCTGTTTATAGTGAGCTAATCAAAGCTTATCGTGCTCATCAGTTTAAACCTTCTCGTTTTAAGCAACCTATTGATATGGCTCCCTTTACTGTATTCAATAACATCAGTACTGATCCAGCTAAACTCTTAGTTCACGATATCAATCCAGTAGAAGACGCTAAGCAAATTGATGCTTTGTCTTATACAGGTTCAGGTGGTCGTAGTAGTCGTTCTATGACTAAAGAGACGCGTCTTTATACTGATAAGGATCAAGGTCTAGTTTCTGAATCTACGGTTGATTCTGCTAAAGTAGCTATTAATAACTACAGTTCAGCAAAGCCTAAGTTAACTAGTGTACGTGGTACTTATGAGCAATTCAATTTAGAAGAAGATGGTGTAGGTAGCTTAATTAGTACTGCTGCCTCATTATCTCCTTACGTGCTGTACGATGATTAACAATTAAATAATATTTGTATATTGTTTAACTAGTCCACTTAGTTAGTAATAACTAATGTGAATGCTTCTTAATTGCTGGGAAAGGCTTAGAGCTAAAGTAACCACTGCGAGACGAAAGTCAAAGCCAAGGTTTGAAAATACTTTAGATTGCTCAATCAGCAGCGGAGATTCTACGTCTTATTATTTATAGTAAGATATGAATAGCGTTCAACGATCAATCCCTTATCAGGATGTAGGTCACAAGTGTGATCCAAACAGAAGCCTTCCTAATCACTAGGAAGAAGATATGATCTAGACATCTAGGGAAAGCCTAGAGCTGCAAGTAAAGTTGCGGGTTAGTCCTAACGAGACTAATTGAATACAATCGGGAAAAAGGGTCTCCTTTATCGGGGTCCAGCACGGTCATGGAATTGCATGTACAGGGTATACTGCTCCTGTAGTTAGGACAGGTAAAGAAGCTAGCTTAGCTCAACAAACTAGTGAAGTGTTTGCTAAAGCTGCTGAACAAGACGGTGAAGTTATCTCTGTTAAACCAGAAGGTATTATTGTTCGCTACGCAGATGGTAGTGAAGAAGGCTATCCTTGTGGGAAAGTCTTTGGTAATAGTGCTTCATTATCTTTTCCTTTTAACATTGTAAGTAATGTTAGTAAAGGAGAGGTATTTAAAGCAGGAGATATTCTCACGTATAATACGGAGTTCTTCACTAAAGATACATTAGCTAGAAATACTGTTGTCTGGAAGAATGCTGTGCAAGTAAACGTAGCTTTAGTTGAAGTACCTTCTACTTATGAAGATGCTTCAGCCATTACTCAACGCTTAGCTAGTAAACTTACTTCTAAGATCTCAGAACCTATTAACATCACTGTTCGGTTTAACCAAGCTATTCATGACTTAGTTAAAGTAGGTGATAAAGTTAAAGCTGATGACCATCTTTGTGTTATTGAAGATGAAGTTACAGCAGGTAGTGATCTTTTCGATCAGGACTCCTTAGATAACTTACGCATTCTGCGCTCTCAAACACCTCGTGCTAAAGTCGATGGTGTTGTAGATAAGATCGAGGTCTTCTATAATGGCGAGCTTGAGGAGATGTCAGAATCATTAGCTGAAGTAGCGATGGCTGCTGATAAACGTTTAGCTAAAGAGTTATCTTCAGTAGGTAAGAAGCCCATGACAGGTTCTACCTTAGGAGAGAGCTATCGTATTGAGGGTAATGTTTTACAGTTAGATGAACTTGTTATTCGTGTTCATGTTACTGAAGACAAAGGGATGGGTAATGGTGATAAAGCCGTATTTGCTAACCAGTTAAAAACTATTATCTCTGAAGTATTACCTGATCCTGTTCAAACAGAATCTGGCGTAGAGGTAGATGCTTTATTTGGTATTAAGTCAGTCGGTAACCGTATCGTTAACTCACCTTACGATATTGGTATTGATGCTAGACTCATGACTAAAGCAACTGAGCGAGCTATTGCTGCTTATACCACTCCTATTAAAGGTTGATATTAATTATAGTAGAAAGAGGTTCCTTTTATCAGGAGTCTCTTTCTTTTTTTTTTAAGCCTTTAGAGGGTTTAGGTTAAATAAGTCTTTTAAACCTATGAGATAATATAAACAGTCCCTTAGCTTAAGGATATTTTTAAAATGAAGAAAGTAGATAGAGAACACACCACTCTCCAAACATTATCAACAGCTGTTGAATTTGGATTAGGTGTAGCTCAAGAAGTTTTAACAGGTAGTGACTTAGGTTCTTTCTTAAGTAAGAATGGTCGCACTAACCTAGCCCAACAAATGTTAACTGATATTCAAACTAAATTTAATAAAGAATTAGGAGCTGCTCAATATGCTAAGCGATAAAATTGTTAAAGCTAGTATTCCACTTACAGCTCTTTGGACTGAAAATGATTTAGTAGCCACTGCATACGAAGGCTCTCCATTAGCTTTACTAATTCATCATCAATTAGAAAAGAATATTCAAAGTAATGTTTTTTATGCTTCAAATAAAGACTTTGGTAATTCTGATTTAGAAACTCGTTTAACGACTATTGCTAATAATCTAGCTAACATCGGTTCTCTCAATGGTGTTGAGTCTGTAACGGGTATTGATACTAACCAAGTCTTAGATACGCATATTAGTGCTGCTGCTGGTAAGATTAAACAACATATCAGTATTATTAAAAACGTCGTTAAACCTGCTGTTATGGATTTAATTGAACGTATTAATGCTGCTTTAAAATCCGTTACTAATGAATCGATCTTAGATGTAGAGATTATTCAGTTTGAAGTCCCTAAGAGTTTTTCTAATAACTTCTTTGTAGCACCTCTTGGTAAGTACCAAGATAAGGATAATGCAATTCCTTATAAGTTAGTTGGTTTACCTAATTTAGACTGGACTACTTTAGTTGAGAAATTAGCGATTGGTGATTCTGAAGTTGATGACGAAAACTTAAGCTTTATTCTGTCTGCTGGTAAAGAAAACATCCAGCAACTATTTGATTCTGTTTTTGGTAATGGACAATCTCCAGTTAAAACTAATAAGAATATTGGTGATTTCTTAAAAGATAGTAAGTTTAACACCCAATACAACTTAGCGATGTATCTGTGGGCTAATAACTTTTTTGATAATCCAGTAGAAGGCACTAATGCTACCTTAATTGATTACAATAATCAATTAGCAGCTATTCGTGAAATGGCAGGTGCTAATTTACAGCGATTAGTACAAGTACATCAAAGTAACTTAGAAAGTAAAGTCTTAGTTAAAAGCTTTGGTGATGGTTATGTTGAAGTCTATTCCAACGTATATGAAGACTTTTTAGAAAATGGTGGAGTGCCAGAAGCATTACTGGGTCTGATCTACTCTGATAGCAAGTCTTATACGTACGATAATATCATTGCTCGTACTGCTGAATTAGAGCGTATTTGGAATACTCAAGTCGGTAGTCTTAAGCTCAATGAAAAAGCTCGTCGGGCTAACTTTATTTATCGTATTGCTCTAGCTTCGTTTCATGAACAGATGTTAGAGGAGCAAGACGGACAAGCAGGACTGGATAATAACATCCTCTCTATTTTAGAGAAAGCACGTAATATTCTAGACGCTCTTCGTCCTGAAGAACTCAATAATATCACTGAAGTCTCTTTACTGTTAGAGTGTAGAGCGCGTTTTCCTAACACGGCTTCTGAGCAATTCTTACGAGATATTGTTGATGTAGTGGCTGATTGTCCTGATACTGATGTAGAAGAAGCTGCTGCTGTAGCTACTCTGCGTTATATTACGACTTGGATCTCAAACCAACTCTCAGTTAAATACGCACGTTAATAAAAAAGCTAATTATGGATATTTCTACTTTAAAAAGAGATCCAGCATTAGTAACCAGTAAACTCATCAGTAGTGGCGATCAATACTTAGCCAAAGAAAGAATTAAGATCATGATTCCTGCTTTCTATGAAGCAAAGCAATTAATGACTTATGGTACAGAAACGTACTTTCTTGGTTTTTATTGTATCATCACTGCTGATGGTCATTATGCTATTGACATTGCTCCGACTATGATTCAAACTGAACCTAGTCAAATCACCCGTGTAGATATTGATGATATGGAATATATTGTCATGATCTATGATAAAGGTGATGCAGTTATTGCTAATGATAACGTTGTAAAAAACGAAGCTATTGGTTACGCTGTCTTTAACGAGATTCTCTCTAAAGGGTTATTCCCTTGGTGGATGACTTATGAAGATGCTGCTAAAGTATTTTCTAAAATGCGAGAATTCACAGGCTCTTCTGTAGGCGATAACCGAGTACTTTATGAAGTTATTATCTCTACATTAGCGCGAGATCCTGATAATAAATCATTACAATATCGACAAGGCTTTAGTAATAAAGCAGAACTAATTTCTAGACCTCCTTCTTGGGCACCGTTACGAAGCGTTCAGTACTCAGCTACTAACACCGTAGCTAAAATATCAGGTAGTTATTTTGAGGAAGGTGTTATTAGTGCTATTAATGACCCTACTGATCGAATCGAGCGTGGTGAGAAAATCCTAAGACTTTAACTAAGAGAAAAAAATAAACATGCTTAATTCGATTGTGTTTGAATGCACAGCTATGAGAGGGCTAAATAAGAAAGGCATTATTCCAGCAATGGATGAGTACGGCTATAGAAAAGTCGTACTCGGTGCTTTAAATGTATTTAGTCGTAAAGGTGAATACTACGCTTTAGAAGGTGCTGAAGATCTATTTAAGAATAGTTCTATCTTCATGAGGAAAGTAGAAGGCGAAGCATTACGAGGAGAGTTAGGTCATCCTATTCCTACTCCTGGTATGTCTGAGGAACAATTCTCTATTCGTATTCGTCAGGTCATTGAACCTCGTATCTGTTTACATATTCGTCGTGTCTGGTTAGATCACACTAATGTAAAAGACGATATGGGTAGGACTGTCATTGCTATTATGGGTGAAGTCGCTCCTAGTGGTGAATTGGGTCATATCCTAGAGAAAGCGTTTAATAATCCTTATGAGAACGTGGCTTTCTCTATTCGTTGTTTCTCTGATGTAGACCGCTCCTTTGGCGGAGCTGTTACTCGTAAGATGCGAGAGATTGTGACTTGGGATTATGTATCTGAACCTGGAATTAAAGTAGCAGATAAATATTACAGTCCTTCTCTAGAAAATAACGATATTATCCTACCTAAAAAGCAAGAGATTTTAAGAGCTGATACAGTAGATAACCTGATCAATCGAAAATACTCTAGAAGTTTCTTAAGGAAAGTAAGTGAAAATAAAGATCTTACTTATTCTGAAGAATCTGTATTTTTAACAACTGATGAGTTATTTACTAGCTTAGGTTGGAATAATGTAGAGAAACCACCCGCTTTCCATAATTGGTAATTTAACAGCATAAATGGGAGTCTTAAATGACTCCTATTTATGACGTCTTTTTTTTATATCTTAACTAGAATTAACGCTTAAGTAAAAAGGATGGTCTTTTCCCTTACGATGCTTTAGATGTATGGTGTCGTAATAGAGAGTCTTATTGACTTCCTAATACATTGGTTTTCTAATCAACGCGTTCAAAAACTGGTCTCCAACATCGGTATAATGTATAAGCACCACCACTATTAATGACATTAGTAGCACTTGCTTTGTCATAAGGTCTAATATCCGTAATACTTGGGGTGCTCCAGCCATAACCTATAATAAAAGCTTGATTCTCGTTATTAGCGTTTACTTCTCTACACCAAAAAGATTGCTCTCTAGCATTTACACTATTGGCTGCTAGATTAGCGTATTTTGGTCCTGTATAAGTATACCCCCAACCATTATATACGGAAGCTGATAAAATTGGTAAAAATAATCTGCAAAATTCACTATGGTTAGGTTCTAACTTCATTGCATTTACATAACTAGGTAGGCTATGGGTTTCATCACTTACTCTAATAGCCCTGCAAATATATTTTACACCAGCTATCTCTATCTCTACTCCATGGATGAGACCTCTGCTATTTAACGCGTTCCAAGTTACAGATTGATAAACGTTAGAACTGGGTATATATAATTGCTTATCATCTAAAGTAAAAGATAACCAACTACTACTATTTAAACTAGTTCCACCACTTAAACCAAAATGATTGACTAAGCTAGCGTTAGTCATTAAACCACCAACTTGACCATGATACATGTAAGGGACTTTTATCCTATCCCCTCCATCTACTGTTTTTATTAATAGTTCTTTACTCATGTTAAATATCACTTATATAAATAAAATAGGAGATCTTCTTAAGGATCTCCTATTTATGCTGTCTTTCCATTACCACGTAGCTAAATCAATACCTTCTGGCGGTGTATACTCAAACCATTTATTTTGATAGGCGATTGGAGATGATGTACTGCCGCCATATGTGTATATTTTATTATTATAGTGAAATAATAATGGAGAACTTAGTGGTTTACCATTAAGGTGAGGATGTACTGCATCATTTCTTAATGTTATATCTGTGAAAGTTAAAGTAGTTAAATCTAATTTAGTGAAGTTACTATCAAACAAATATAAGTTCTTACCGACTTGAACGTAACCGCAATTATTTTGATTAATCGCATTAGTAAAATTAATAGCCGTAAAAGTTTCAGTTAGATGATTAAATAGATAACCTTCCCTAGTAGAAGCAGAGGCTCCCGTTCCTAAGAGATAAAAATCATTACCTAACCTAGCATTTACAGAAGGTTGAAAAAAATAAGGCCATTCTGTTAATGTAGTAAAGGTAAGACTAAACGTATCTAGATTTAACTTAGCTATTCTTTTTAATGCGCTGTTAAAGAGATATAAAATATTTCCAAATTGCACACCAGGAACATAAGAAAAGTCTCCTAAACCAACTATTTGTCTGGTTGTCAGTTGTGCTGTATTTAAATCGATTTCATAGTAAGTATTAGGGGTATAGACTCTGGGGTATGTTAATGTTGAATCGTCATCTGTTATTAGCCTAGAACCACTGAGTGCTTTACCTGTTCCTTCAGGGTCGTTAAAGAAACTCCAGTTATTTGATGGGATGTGATAAATTGATACGTATCTAGGGGGATCTATGCCATAACCCCTATACCCTCCTCGCATCACTAAATATTCACCTTTACTCCATGAGAGTGTTATAGAAGTACCTGTACATATTGAGTCAGGACTGCTTTGCATCTCAGTAGCTTGACGCCACCCCCCCTCCATCTTGTTAGATGAGGTGGTTATTAAGAATTCTCTACTCATGTTATTTCATTACCAAATAGTTGTTGTAGATATCTTAGCTAAATAAGCAGATGCTGATCTAAAAGGCCAATACGGAAAAGCTCCAGTTCTAGCATCATCAATATTATCTAATTCATCTTCATTAGTTGTTCTGTATAGATAATGATCGTCTCTATTTTCTTGTACACTTAATGACCATAATCCACCAAACTCTGTCTTACTCCAATAATTACCAATAACTCCTCTAGCCATGAATAAAGGATAATCAGGTTTTATTCCACTACCATAAGAAAGAAGTCCCTTACCATTTCTAAAGACAAAGACTTTTTCCTTAATAACATCTTTAGCCTTTAATAACACAATAAAGGATTGAGACATAGTTAAGTACTTTGTAATAACTTCATCTGAATAGAGTTCTTCTTTACTTACAAAGTAAGGATTAATAGGAGATTGACTTAAACCTAATTGAGTCAAATCTAAGAAACGTCTTGAATCTAAATAACGATCAAGAAAGTTAAATGAAGAGAAGTCAACATTAAGTAAGTTTACACCTGTTCTAATAAATAGTCCATCTTGGTAGGTATGTAGATAACCACCAATAACTAATAGAACTGTACAATCTTCACATTCGCTATCTATCTTAATACCAAACCCATCTTTCATAGGTCTGTTATCAGAGAGTTTAAAGAGTTTATCTTCAGTAATAGGCTCGAAGTGTAGTTCACCTAAATTCTCAAAACTAATCAATCCAACATGATTAACTTGTGCAATATCTAAAGACTTTACACAATCTCTAACATAAGCACCATTCACATCATAGTCTGTCGCATGGATATAACCATTGATACTAACTAAGATATGTTTATAGAAATGTTCGAAGTCTGTATCTTCTCTAGTTAACTTAATACCTGTTTTACCATCTTTACCTTGATCATCAATACTAGATGAACCATCTGTCAACCATACCTTATACCCAGCTCTAAAAGCATCTTGGTATTTTACAAAGTGTTGCTTTAATTCTGGGATGATGTGTTGTGTAGGTAAGGTGTTATTACCATTAAGTACTAACATCTCAGCTACAGTTTGTTCTGTACCACTTAACTCTGTGCGTATTTCTTCAGCGTCCAGAGATAGTGTCTCTGGTAAGATAGGATGCTGTAGAACAAACACAACTTCTCTATATTGGTTAAATAGATCAATACAACGAATATTACTACTATCAATCTCTTCCCATTGACTAAAGGGTTCTTTACTTTTTACGAAAGTAGTTATTAAAGTATACATATTTAGAATCTCTTCCCTAATCACTAGTATTAGTACTCAATGGATTACGATTAAGAAGATAATAGGGCAAACTTAATGATATAGTCCTGAACGACATATTTTTTTATTTAAAATAAATAACTGCCTCGGAGTTTTTCCTCATGGCTACAAGTCCTATCGTACCAACCTATCCCTTTGATCCAACAGGGACTGCTGTTAGTAATAGAGTTACTAATGAGCAACATCCCTTAACGGCATCGAATTATAGGGATTACCAATTAATTATTCCGAGATATGCTCCGTTCTATGAGACGGGACTTGTCTTGCGTTATCGAGATTTAAGTGGTAATATTCGTCCATTAACATTTGGTATCGATTACTATTTAGGTCACCAGTTTCAATCCGCTAGTCGTAGTGTTGGTAAGAGTTTATATGGTTCTATCTATATTCTAGATAAAACGCTCACTGGTATCATTATTATTGATAACTACCAAACTATCGGCGGTATGTGGAATATTGACGAGAATAAGATCGCTGAGATTTTAGCTGATCGAACTCATAATCCACTAATCACAACTTGGGAGCAAGTCAACGACTTACCTGTTTATTTCCCGCCTATCGACCATCCATGGAATATCTATGACATGGTGGGTATGAGCGATGTTAAAGAAGCGTTAGATAGCATTCAAGATGCTATTCGTGCTAGTGGTGAAGGTAGTATTGATGACCACATCAATAACCATAACAACCCTCACAACGTAACTAAAGCTCAAGTCGGTCTAGGTAATGTTAATAACTATAACATCGCAACAGATGCTCAGACCGTAACAGGTACAGCTACTAATTTATACGTCGTTCCTTCTGGTGTTAGAGCGGCTATTACACAACTCGCTATTACGCCATTAACGACTCACACTAATAACTTATCAAATCCCCACAATGTGACTAAGGGACAAGTGGGACTTGGTAATGTTAATAACTTTGCTACCGCCACTATTACCGAAACCACTATTGGTTCTAGTTCTAGTTTATATACCACACCTGCTGGTGTACGAGGTGCAATTGATGAACTCGTTGCTATTCCGTTAGCTGATCATATTAACGATCAATCTAACCCTCACCAGGTCAATAAAGCCCAAGTGGGTCTGGGTAATGTGAATAACTACGGTACTGCAAACAATAGTCAGACAATTGATGGTGTAGCAACCGATCTTTACGTAACACCTGCTGGATTGAAAGCTGCGCTCGTAGCAGCAGGAACAGGTGGTGGTGGTGGTGAGATTTCTGATCACGTTGCTGATATGAATAACCCCCACCAAGTCACTAAGACGCAAGTGGGTTTAGGTAACGTAGATAACTATAGTACTGCTACTGTCCAAGAAACTGTTTTAGGTGCTGCAAATAACTTATTTGTCACACCTGAGGGAGCTTCTGCACTTATTGAGAATTTAGTTGGTACTTCATTGACCAACCACGTTAGTGCTATTAATAATCCTCACCAAGTCACTAAAGGACAAGTAGGCTTAGGTAATGTAAGTAACTTTGGTACTGCTTCAGTGGCAGAAACACTTGAAGGGACTTCAGAGAATTTATTTACTACGCCTTTAGGAGTATTTACTTTAGTTAAGAATTTAGCTGAAGATCCTCTTAATGCTCACGTAGCTAATACTAATAATCCTCACAGTGTGACTAAGACGCAAGTAGGATTAGGCAGTGTTAACAACTATGGTACAGCTACCCCTGCTGAAGCTAGTACAGGTACAGCAAATAACTTATATGTAACACCTGAAGGATTAACTAGCGCTATTAATACTAGAGCTGTTACTCCCTTAAATAATCACCTTAGTGACACTAATAACCCCCACAGTGTAACAGCTGCTCAGATTGGTGCTTACGATCAAGGACAGGTTAATACACTTCTTCAATCTAAGTTAAATACTACTGCAACTGCTGCTGACAGTAGTAAGTTAGAAGGTAAGACTTTAGCTGAAATCTTTACTGATGTCGCTGCTATGACTGTCGATAACAGTAATAAATTAGAAGGTAAAACACTTACTGAAATCAAGGCTGAGATTGGATCTGGAGAAGCTGACGATACAACCCGTTTTGATGGTTATACAGTTACAGAATATGCTGATTACATCATTAAACAGAATAAGACACCAGTTTATGATACTATCTTAGCTCCTGTAGGTAATGCTTCTACACCTGTTGAATACTATATTCCTTTGGATGTAGGTTTCATTGATCCAGTTTCCTCTACTAATGTGCGAGCTGCTCTATATCGTTTTGATTTATTTAGCACTAAAGCAGAAGAGAAATTGGTAACGAGTTACTATATTTATCAAAAAGGCTCTGTTATTCGCTGGTATGGTAATAATGGTAGTGATATTGTTAAAGGTGTTTATTATGCTTTTAGTAGTGATGCTGAAATCATTGATGAAACCACTTTTAATAAAGTATATCTGTACCTGCACTTAGAATATACAGGGTTAGCTGATAGATCTATTCGTGTTACTCGTTTAGCTGGTGAGAACAGTGGTAAGATTGATCGTGATACATATCCCATCGTACCTACCTTACCATCTGGTGCTTTTGCAGCAAGTGAAGATCCTGATATTATTCAGAGCTTTATTGGTCCTCAGGGAGTTGCTGGTGAAGATGGTGAGCAAGGCGTTCCTGGTGTAGGCGTAGAAAGAGAATTAGTCACAGGCACACTTAATCCTTCAGATTTTATTGAGATAACTGAATTTGATTGGGACAGTGTTATTCAAGCTATGGTATCTACAGTTGCTGATCCTGATGATTATTTTGATGCTATTTCTAAACTCACTATTATTAGACGCTCAACTAACATTACTGTTACTAACGTTTCAACCGAAACTCTGAACTACCGAATTACAGGTATTAAATAAAGGTATAATAAACAATGTCTAATCCGATTATCGTAAGGTATGATTTAGATAGGACTGGTATCAGTCCAGATAACAGAGTGGTCGGTGAAATCCATGAATTATCTAATCGACGTATTCGACCCATTTCACCACACTGTGGTCCTTTCTTCTTAGATAACCTTCTTGTTAGAGATAGTTTGACTCAACAAGAGTTAGTAATGGGAGTGGACTGGGAGCCTTCAGAACTCTACACGGTGGCTTCCTTAGATTTAGCTAAAGAGATCTATGCTCTAATCTTAATTACTAATCCTGATGTATCTAACTCTGTAGAGATTGATTATCAAGTAGTGGGTGGTGAGTATAGCTTTAACACGTATGCTATTGTAAAGATGATCGAGGATCTAGAACTCGATAATCGTCCTGTAGATTGGCCTAACATTATTGGTAAGCCAGATGAATTCACACCAGCACCTCACTTACATGACGTAGGTGATACTTTTGGTTGGGAATATACAGTACAAGCGCTTTACAATATCCGTGACGCTATTCTGATGGGTGATAGGGCTTCTCATGATCAAATTTTAGATTATATTGATAGTCAAATCACCTCTTTTGATGATTTGGTTAGTAATCACATTAATAACACCAATAACCCTCACAGTGTAACTAAAGCTCAAGTAGGGTTAGGTAATGTGAGTAACTTTAGTACTGCTACACCCGCCCAAACATCAACAGGTACAGCTACTAACCTATTTGTCACGCCTGAGGGTGTAACTTTAGCTATTACTAATAGAGCAGTTACACCTTTAAACACTCACATTAGTAATACTAGCAATCCGCATAACGTAACCAAAGCACAAGTAGGATTAGGTAGTGTTAATAATTACAGTACAGCCACACCAGCAGAAACCAATACAGGTACAGCAAGTAACCTGTATGTAACACCTGCTGGTGTACTTAATGCTATTAACACTAGGGCGGTTACGCCGCTTAATGCCTTTATCGCACGAAGGGACAACCCTCATGTTGTGACGAAGCCTCAAGTAGGGTTAGGTAACGTAGATAACTTTGCTACAGCAAACAATAGTCAGGCAGTGGCAGGTACAGCTACTAACTTATTCATTACTCCAGCGAGTTTGAAGGCAACGATTGATAGTAGAGTTCCAGCTGGTATGGTGGATCACGTCACTAATATCAATAACCCTCACCAAGTGACAAAAGCACAAGTGGGATTAGGATTAGTTGATAACTATGGCACAGCTTCATCTAGTCAAGCTGTGACTGGGACAGCTACTAACCTCTTTGTAACTCCAGCAGGTCTACGCGCCGCAATTGATAATCGTGTGCCTTCTGGTTTTGCTACTCACCTTACTAATACTAATAATCCACATAGTGTAACAAAAGCACAAGTGGGTCTTGGTAATGTGAATAACTACGGCACGGCTACACCAGCAGAGGCTAACACAGGAACAGCAAGTAACCTGTATGTAACACCTGCTGGTCTGTTAAATGCTATTAATACTAGAGCAGTTACACCATTAACAACTCACACGAGTAATACCAGTAACCCTCACAACGTAACTGCTGCTCAGGTAGGCGCTTATACTAAATCAGAGATCGATACCATGGTCTCTAATTTAAGTAATTCTTACCTGCCTTTAGCAGGTGGTTCCATGACTGGCAGGATTACTAACACACCTAATGCTGCAACTCGTGTTCAGATGGATTCCAGTCCAACAACATTAGGAGCCATCCTTTTCGATGCTGGCACAACAGCTACAGGAGATGCTGAGGTTGCTGGTTTCTCTTTCCGAGCTGGTACTAACATTGTTAAGATGGGTCTTAATAATACGGGTGTTTTTGGTTGGGGTGGTGGTACAAGATCGCCTTGGTCTTTCTATTCGTTAAACAACGGTGATGTTGTCGCATCAGGTGATGTTACAGCTTACTCTGATCCTCGTTTAAAAGAAAATGTGAAACCTATTCTTAATGCTCTAGATATTAATAGAAAATTAAGTGGAAAGTATTTCATATGGAAAGACTTACCTCATGTAAGAAATAAAGCTGGTACGAGTGATCTAGGTGTTATGGCTGATGAAGTAGAGGCTGTTCTTCCTGAAGCAGTTAAAGAGTCTGTTGAGTATGATGGTCAGACTTATAAGACTGTAGCCTATGGAAAAATTGTTCCAGTACTTATTGAAGCCGTTAAGGAATTAGAGTTAAAAGTATTGCGTTTGGAATCAATGTTATAATACATTTTTAAGTATGTACTTTATCTAAATTAGGGACTTTTTACAAGTCCCTAATTTATACTGTTTTAAATGTAAATAAAGGAAAATATAAATGAGTTTGCCTGATTGGACTGATGATCCCTTAACTCCTCTTTCAATTGGAGACATCAGGGACGAATGGGGCGCAACATTTGGGAACCCTAGACTTAGTTGGTTTTATGCAAACGGTCCTTATGTTGATGCTAATGCTAAAGGATATCCATTTGGTGTAGAGACAAATATCCCTACCTCTGGGCGTATTAGTATTAGTAATTTCTACGGTAGTGCAGCTGATGTAGCTATTTGTAATAGAACAGGTAAATGGGCTACTTATATTGCACGAAATACCAACTCTGGTGGTTTAGGTAGACTTAACCCTATCAACTATGTTTGGAGAGGTTTAAGATTTCCTATTTTCCCTTTCTTGACAGATTATCCTGCTCCCTTTACATCTACTGAAAATCTAATCTTTAAAACACCTGACGTTACCCAAGGTCAATTAGCGTTATACGGTTTAGAAGATGCTAACGTTGTTTGTATTGGTCCTGATGATTATCTTTATATCAACTTCTATAGCTATACTGACCACATTGTAAGACCTGGTATCTCCATTCTTAACCCTGTTACAGGTCAGTTCACTGCCTATCATGGACAGAACTATATTGAGAACATGGATGGTACTGGTGGCTTAGGCGGAGAGATGGTAGTCTACGCAGGTAAAGATCTCCCAGCTAGTGGTGTATTCTTTCCTGGTTATACTTACGACGGCTCTCCTCACTATTGGGTGAGGATGGAGGTGAGATTAAGACGTAGGAATGACACATTTGCTTGGGGTAATTCAGCTGGATTAATGTATCGTGGCGAGCATAATGAGAACAATGTTATCTCTTACTCTGGTATCTCATCTTTAGTTGGCTTTAACTCTGGTACACTAATTAATAATAAAGATAGCGGTTGGTTAAAAGTAACGTTAAATAATAAAGAGTTATATGTAGCTAAGAAAAACGTTAGACGAAATGTTACACTATCTCAATTAAACGCAGCTAACCTCGTTACAGGCAATAGAACAGTTACTGTCAGAGGAGTTAATTATCGTATTCGATTACTAACTGCTTCTGAATGGGTTTCTTTATTCCCACCTTTATCGAGAGAGACACTATTAGGTTATTCCGGTGTTAAGTTAGCACAGTTTGAGCAAAGTGAGTTTGTAAGACATACTGAATTAGCTCAAGTAATTACTAAAGGTGGGTATGATCCTGAATGGCCATTTAACTCTACTCGTACCTTTGATTTCATTCGAAATTATCAGAGTTGGGGTGGTCATGGTGGTGGGTATCTCAGACCAGGTCATATTCAAAACTTTGTTCCTGGTACAGGTACTATGTATAGTTCCCGCTTATTATGGAACTACGGCTATCCTTTAGCCAGTCTTCTTCAGGATGGTACGGCTCGTGGGGCTGATGGTGCTCAATGGAAGTGGACTATTAGTGAATCTGAATACTGGGCAGAATTTGAAGAAGGTGCTATTCAACATGGTATTCAGTATACTGCTGGTGCTGTAACCATTCCTCCTTCATCACCAAGTCCTATTGGTAGTGGTACATTTACTTCTTCTAGGAACTATGAATTGGGTTGGCGGCCTGTGTTAGAAGAAATTTAAAACGAGATAGAAAATGAGTAAAGATTTATTGATAGGAGTAGGTGGAGGGGAGGGGGTAGCACCTCCTGGACAGGTTCTTTGGGGAGTAAATATTGTCAACTCTTACTACGGTCCTAATGGTTTATTCCCCTTTGTTGTTCCTCAAGGCGTTTATTCTATTTGTGCTGTCACAGTGGGTAGGGGTGGTTATGGACCGGGACATACGAGTGGCAGGACTGCCGCCGGAGGTGGTGGAGGATTATCCTATCGTAATGATATTCCAGTGACTCCTGGCGAAACATTGACTATTGACTATTGACTTCAATGCCGAACATGTAGGTATTCGTAGAGATGCTGAATGGTTATGCTATGCTCAATGCAGTGCTGCTAGTAGAACGGGCGGTTTAGGTGGTAAAAGCCTCTCTGTTATACATACTGGTGGTGGAAATGGTGGTCTCGGCGCGAATAATACAGGCAGTACAGTCCAGCGTTTAGGAGGTGGTGGAGCTGGGGGGTATACTAGTAACGGCGGAAATGGTGGTGGACATAACACTACTCAGACCACTAGTTTTGATGGTGGTAGTGGAGGTAACTATAATGCTTCATTCAACACATGTTCTGGTGGATTTGGTGTAACCTTACTGGGATCACGCGTACCTGGATCTAATGGAGTTCCTGTAGGCTCTCCTTACCCTCCTAATGTGAATAATACTTCCACTGCACTACGTAACGCTCCTCCTAGAGGTGGTGGTAGATATGGTGGTGGTGCTGCTGTTATTTATAATACTACCTCTGGTAATGTGAATGGTCAGTCTTCTGGTGGTGTAAGAATTATTTGGGGTGAAGGTAGGTCTTACCCTTATAATGCTTTAGATGTATAAGGCATAAATGGGAGGTTAGAAAACCTCCCATTTATGCTGTACTAAAGAGAATACTAACTAAAACAAAGGAATAAGAGATGTTGATTTCCTTGAGTGTATCCTTCATTTTTTTATTCTTCAGGTGTGTATTCCCAAATCCTAGCTTCTGGTACATCACCTATTACTATGAAACTATAGAAGTATATCTTTCCGTTTAATACACAAGGAAAGCAACTAGTAGACGATAACCACATATTAAAAGGATCAGGAACAGGTATTTCAGTTACTTTATTTGTAACATCATTATACTTATAGAAAGAAGCACCAATAGTACTATTACCAGCTATGAAATAAATATCATCACCTAACGAACATCCTCTTCCCCATACACCACCGCCAGCATCATTAAACTCCCATTCCTCATCTAGCTCAATATACTCAATTGTTTCATCTAATAAATTATACTTAGATATTAATTTAATTCTATCAGGCTTAGTTAAATCTACGCGGGGTAAAATACTATATATGTAATTTTTATGCAGAACTCTTAATACAGGGTTTCTGGGCATAATTATATTTTTATATACTTTAGTATTAGTGCTTAGATTAACTACATCCATAACTTGATCACTTATCGCGTATAAATGATTATCAAACACAAAACCATTCCAACTGGGTAAGGTAAATGGATTTGTTAATGCTAAAGATGAAATATGATCTGAAGCATAAGGTTTGATTTTAAGCATTCCTACGTTAGCTGTAGTCCCACCAATATAACCACCTAATGAATAAATAAACTCACCATCAGTAACAACTCCATACCTATTTCTAGTAAGTAATTGAGTTATTGACCAAGCTATCCTCAGATAAATTCTTCTTGATATTGGATCGATGATGAAGTATTTAACACTACCACTCTTCAATCTCGTGAGAACTTATTAATATTTCTTTAGACATAATTATTACAGATTCTCCTGTATGTATTCTTGCAGGACAGTTAACTGTTCTCGCAGAGAATTATTCTCATTAACTAATTGATTTACATCAGCAGTTAATGTAGTGTTAGAAGTAATCAAGTTTTGTCTGGCTTGTTCTAAAGACTCATGTTCTTGTTGTGGTACTAACTTAGTCTCACTTAACTTAATTACCTTCACCTCAGGCTCTAAACCAATGTTATCTTTAACTAAATCTTCGATCTTACTAATAAGACTGTCTAACGGAATTTCATCAGCTATAGCTCCTAACTTTACTGCTAAAGCAATAACATTATACGGAACACCACCTACTAAAGGACAATTCTTAATATAAGAAGTAGGGACAACAATTTGCTGTCCGCTATCGGATCGTAATGTAACTAGTCTAACATTATTCTGAGCATCAGTTTCATAAACAGTCTTATCTAGATCTACTGGGTAATAGACTTCTGTATAGGGGTCTTTCCCCCAGCTCTGCATTTCACTAAAACTGCGAAGTGCTGTACACTCATAGACAACGTTAGCAACGATTTGGGTATCAAAAGGAGCTTCTAGTTCATAAATACCTTTAGCTCCAACTACTGGAATAACACTCATTACTTATCCTTAGAGTTTTCTTAACTCATGCTCTTCTTACAAAGAACTAAGTGATTAATATTTTCAATAGAAGTAGTTAAGTAGAGCTTACCATTCCTAAAGACTTTTAAGATACCATTAGGTGGAATATCAAAATCTTGGAAATCTTCAGCTAAGTAGATCATTTGTTGCATAACTGTAAACCAATCCCGAGTACGTTTTGTCATTCGGTTAAAATCAGTATCTGTTGATGAAACAGCAATCCAATCAGGATAGACCTCGTTGATTCGGTATTGTGCGTCTCTATTCTCATTACTACCAATAGACACAACAGCTAAACTCCTCCAAGGCCAACCAGTTACCATCGAGTAGTTGTTAATATGTGCTACAGGATAACCTACAGTATTTGCTTGAATGATAGTAGGAACTTCTCTATAATCTAACACTGAGCTATAAATACCTTTAACCGCTTGCTGATCTGGTACTGCTAATTTATTCCAAACAGGCACGTATACAAATTCAGTGCGTTTGAAAATATCAGGTAAGATTTCAGCCCACTCTTCACGCGTGTGGTTGGAATTACTTAAGATATGGTCTTGAATAGCGTCTTTAATAGAATCAATGTTATTACCAGCAATACCATAAATAAGAATACCCCAATCACTTGGAATAATGCGAGAAGAGTTATTAGGGTCGTGATAATTAAAAGAATCAACTCGAAGATACGTTTCTGGATAACCTTCTTTAGCTGCTTGGATCTTTGCAGCAGTATCAGTCATTGTAATAGCTTCTAAAAGCGCTTGTACCTCAGCACCAGGTCTAAAGAAGATATCTAAAGGATATTGACCACTTGCTTCAATAGGTGGGACTACAGTGATAGTGTAATTAGGATATTGTACTCTGAAAGCAGAGTCTGAGAACCAGATAGTAATATTTGCATTAGTTACTTTCATTGTCCAGCTAACGAACTCTGGAACATAATAAGTCCCATCAGTACGAATAGCACCCGCTGAGAAACTCTCTGCTGTAGCACTAAAAGCAGTAATTAACTCATTTAGGATTTCAACATGATCGACTTGTACACCAGGATTATTAATCGTATAGTCGTAAACAAATTTACTTACCGCTAAGATGTGGTCTCGAACAGCAATAGGCATCTCAGTATCAACACCCTCATCTTGACATTCAAATGAGATGATGGTAATGTTCGGAGCCTGTTGTTTATTACTATAAACTCCTTTATCTTTAGCGTAAGTAAGGGAGAGAGTATGAATCTCTCCTACCTCATTAACAGCATGGGAATTATTATCAAATAACCCTGCGTGAGGTGCGAATCCTTTAATAACAAACATAAATACTCCAGCGTATTTTTTAATCTAGAAATTAAAATTCTATTTTTTCTATTAGAAATCATAGGATTGACTATGACTAAGGTAATAACAAAAGATGTTTCATTTAATAAGAAAAATATTCCCTTTCATAAAAGAAATGATTATTGGCAGGGGTTCTGTTTGGCAGTCTTTCCAGTACGATAAAAGAAGGTTCTTTTTCTTCGTCATTGTCTCTCTATCTATTTTCATAGCAGTTAATACAACAGGCTATTATTTAGAGGATGCGAGGAGACGCATTTTTAGTAAGTTAAATAACGTACCTTACATTTCTTTAAAAGATGATTTAAGAAAGACAGAAAAAGAAATTGAAAGGCTAAAATCTATTATCACTTACTATGAATCTAGATATGGTTTATACGAAGACTAAATTGAAATTAATGCATTTGCTCTTCTATATGAGTATCGATATGAAAAGGAAAAGGAAGTGGAAGCGACGGTTGAGCAAACTAAACTACCTTATGATTTAGCTATCTGGACTGACGGAGGATGTCGTCCTAACCCAGGCCATGGTGGTGTAGGAATTCATGGTTATTTTTACAAACAGAAAGAATCCAAGACAGGTAATGGTCATCCTACCCATATTCTAACTAATGAAGGGTATATTCTTAAAGCTGACTACAAACAAATTGAGAAGAGTAAATTTCGTTCAATTGCTGAAATTGAAGTAGTCTCTTATATTGATGTCGTTGCAGCAAATCCTAACAGCTCGAATAATCGAGCAGAGTTACTAGCTTTAACTATCGGATTAGAAAAAGCTGTTCAGTATGGTGTGTTGAGTCTAACATGTTATCTTGATTCTCAATACACGATTGATAGATACAACAGCATCGAAAAAGGTAAAGCTAATAACTGGACATCTAACGGTGAGAAGGTTAAGAACTGGGACCTTTTAGAAAGACTCTACCAAGCTCACATTAAAGCTAAAGAGGCAGAATTCAAAGTCTCCATTAAAAAAGTGGCGGGTCATTCAGGTGAACCGGGTAATGAAGCTGCTGATCAACTAGCCTCTATTGGCGTGGCTTTAACTGCAAATGGAGAAGCTGCTTTTGAATGTGTAATATCAGACGCTAAAGGATATTGGAAATCTGATGTAGAACGTCATCCATTCCTGCAATCTCAGTGCTGTTATTTCCATACGAATCCTAATGATATTAAATCAGGAACTTATCTTCTTGGTAGTCATGGTAAAAAGAGTGAACTTCTTGGCACTAGAATGACTGAAGGTAGTTATGCTATTGTTCAGATCGATGAGGGTGTTGATGTACTAGAATCAGTAAGAGATACAGCTGTTAACAAATCAGACTACTTTGGTAGACATTGTTTAATGTTTGCTAACTTAGATAAGATCTTCAATCCTAATGTCTTTAGTTTAATCACGACTTATAAAGATCGTGTTATGCTTCAAAAACCAAAAGAGCAAGATCTTTATCTCTTATCAACAAGATCAGATAGAATGTTTGTTGAAGCACTAGAACCACCTCGACTAGCATGGCGAGCTATGGATGCGCTTAATTATCTAAACAGCATCTATCAGGATGTTGAGAGGAAATCTGGTAAAGTCGTCGTTACTGATATCACTCATTACTTCTACGAATCTATCGAAAAAGCAGGTAAAGGAAAAAATAGTGAACCTATTCTTCTTACTCAATTAAAGAAAGAGTTCGTAGTAGGATATAGAAATTTAGATGTTGATGCTCATTGTAAATATGAAGATAATGAGTATAAATTAACAACACGCCTAATCTTAGGTGTAGATATGCCTAATAGGAACTCTCTAAAGCGCTTAGAGGGCCTTAATCCTACTATTGAGCTAGTTACCTGGCCTGAGTCAGAAACTAGCTTCAGATACGCTGTAATCATTCGAGTCGACGGTGCTAGAGGTATTTGGGCGGGTTATTATTCTAATTTCTTATTTGTTCCTAAAAAGAAATAAATGCTTCTTTATAGAAAGGGTTGGTTAATGTTATGGTCACATGTAACAACTAAGTAGACTTTTTATTTTTTATTAACTCTTTCCAGTGTTCTTTCACTATGAAAAAAAGCAATTTCTTAAAAGTCTGCCTGGGTAACGTGATTAAGTTCTTTGCTGGTATCATGTTACCTAATCGCATGAAGAGAATTGTCTTCGTTTCATCCCTAGCTTGTCAGATGAGTCCTGAGAAGAAGTTAAGTCCTGAAACCATTAATAAACTCAATCTACTTATGGATCTCGTAGAAGATAGTAAGAGTTTAGAGTTGGGTTCGGACTTCTCTAATGCTATTTGGAAAAATCGTCAATGTCTTACTGTCTGTCAAAAAGTTGCTCAAGAAGAAGTCAGTGATGATCAGTCCGTTTCTTCTATAGTAGCTTCAATTAAGGAGTCAACAGCACATTGGTTGAAATACGGAGACGAGAAGTTAATGGAACGGGATATTCAATTCCTAGTAGAAAACAAAGAAGTAATTGCTGGTCGCTTTTAAAAACGCATAAACTAGGGACTCCTTTTACAGAGTCCCTAGTTTTGCCTTAAGTGTTAAACAACGTTATTTCGATGACATATCACTAAATGGATAGAGCTAACTTCTCTTTCATTCAGCTCAACAAGAGAGTTAAGTAGTATAAAAAAATATTCACTTACTTCTTCTTGTGTAAGAGCTAAGCTTGCAAGCTTATTTTTAATTAGTGGTAAAAAATAAAGTATTTCTTAATAAGGAAAATTTACATGTCGTCGATCAAACCTGAAACCTTAGAACTCTCGAAAATCATTGATGAAGCTTCTACTATCTCTAAAGATGGTGCTGTTGAATACAATAGCGATCTGTATGAGAATCTACTCAAAGCCCGAGGTGTTGAACTCAAAGACGCTAAAGTGGTTAACTCTGCAAACGTTGAGATTGCAGTTGCTCTGGCTCACAGTGGTGGTAGCAAAGCTATTCCAGTTCTAGCAGGTAACAAAGACTTAGAGCGGGTTACAGGTAAACTAAATCAAGGTAATGCTGAGATTTGGTTTGATACCCGTCGTGAAGTTACGACTCGCAATCCTAAGACGGGTGAAACGGGTGTTTCTTATGGTGCGACCTCCATGGGTGTTAACCTGAAAGGTCTGAAAGGTGGACAAGCTGCTGCTGTTAAAGCAGAACTCAAAGAGCTGGCTGCTAAGAAGCTCGGTAAGAAGTAATTCTTATTACTGAAGTAAAGTAAATGTAAAGGAGGGAGAGCATTTGCTCTCCTTCTTATGCTGGTTATTTTTCTTTTGTTATTCTAGATAAAGGATTTAAGACATGCGTAATATATTTAATACTCTAGCAGTAATACTCTTTATAATTGCTATTATTTCAGCTGTTATAATTAATCTCACCACTCCCTCTTATAGCGTAAATCAAATTACACGAGCTGTAGGATATTGTGCTAATCAAGGTCTAAGTTATCAACTAACTTCCACTTTCATTTTTCCAGGGAAGAAAACCATTACTTCAATCAATTGTATTGAACCTAATTCAATCACTCCTGTACCAGAGCACGTACTTGGAAAAAAATAAATGCAGTCAATAAGTAAAATCTATAGCCCGAGTATTAACTCGGGCTAATATGCTATATTTTTTCAATAACACATCATCTTTATATAGTTAACATTTATTGGCATAAAAAGTACTTTGAAAGTACTCTATAATAATTATCTCTTAAATATAACATATCTTCTTTATTCAATAGGTAGTCTTTTATGGTGAGTGGTTATGGGTATTTCTGATATTTTCCTAAATGACGAATTATGTTTTAAAGATAATGAAGATATGGAGAATCCATCTAATACTGAAGTTAGAGCTGAACTTTTGAATGACAGTATGATGAAGCGTAGATTATTTCAACTAGGCTTTGGACTTAAGCATCGTATATTGGTAGAAGAGCATCATTTTCTTTTTCAAACAGAATTTATGATTATACCTAGTCATGCTGGTGAATCAATATTAGGTAAATCACACCTAATACGTACAGAAACCGTTGCAGCTAAGCACTTGCTATTGAATGACGGGTGTGAAGTGGGAGGGAATTTCAGATAATGCTTTGTATAGAAAGGGAAAACGAAAAGGATGTTTTTATCAAGTATCTCTGTTCAGATGCTAATATTCGTTTACAAAAAGAAAGAGTTTCTCAGAGAGAATTTAAACACCCTATCTCTGTGCTACACTATGAATTTTTTTCGCAGATAACGTTACCGAATTTCCTCACCCTAGAACCTGAGTCTCCAATAAGAATATTTAGTCATGATCCTAGTAGCATAATTTATAAGAAAGGTCCTGTTGGGTTAAAGCATAGTTTATCGAACTTATTTTATACGGATTAAATAAATGGATTTAACAGACGTTTTTGATATACCTAATATTGATTCAGAAATCCTTCATTTACCAGAATCTGATAACAGTCATGAATGTAGTAAAGAAGAACTTGAAGATTTAGATCTTGATGATACTGATGTAATTGTATCGAAAAAACATATGCGCCGCAATCCTTCTAAACCTCCTATAGCTAATTATCTAGACGGCTCTTCTCTTTATATGCCTTCTATGGAAATAACAGATCTTACTTCTGCTTTTGAAAAAGATATGTATGTGGTCTATAAAGCTGAAACAATGATTCTAGCTCAGACTAGAGACTTCCATATTCTTCAATATACATTTGAAGCGAGTGTCGAGAATAACTATTTAATTAAACTAATGGAGTAAATACCTAATGATCCATTTAGATAAGTGTTGGGAGATTAATCCTTGTAGCACTTTTGACTTTATGTCATCAAAGACGGAAGAACTCCATAACGGATTAATTAGACAAGTTAGATTTGACGAAGGTAATTATGACAACGAAGAAATGACAGAAAGTAACTATTTGAGTCATCGTAATCCCTTGAGTTTTTACTTAGATCATGCTGTGGTTGAAGATGATTATGTTATTAGTGAACAATTCAATAAAGACTACACCGTCTTCTTTGGTCATGGTGATACAGCTATAACTACTATCTTTATCCCAATAATAACAGTTATGTTCTTAAGACATGAATAACAAAAAATAACGCTTTTTATTAAAGAGGATATAGTATTGCTAGACTACAAATTAAGAGATGATTTTATATTTCATACAGAGTCTTATTGGGATAAATTTGAAATCCATGATAAAGGTATTAATGAAATAGAATTCTTGTTAACACCTACTGATATTTTAAGTAAGAGATTAGAAGCTGATTGGGGAAGTATTCTCTACTCTGATGTACATGATTTTATCAGGGAGAAACTATCTGGTGAAGGGTTTGCTTATACTCTTACAGAAGTTACAGACGGTTATACTTTTCTATCTTTGCTTATGATGGACTATAATACCAGCCTAATGAATAATCTAGACTAAGGAGTAAAAAAAGAAGATATGTCTTTTACTTCAGTATTAGGTATACAAAATAATTAAAAACGCATCTCACTAATAGTCTGTATTCTAATGGATATTAAAAACATATCACTAACTGGTATAGTTTAGCAATATACATTTAATCTCCCTTCATTTATCTCTATTAGGGCTAAAAATTAATGTCTAACAACTTTAACGCTACTGCACCTAAAATTTTATATGACAAAATTGATCCTATTGAATCTATCAATGAATCTAACAATCATTTTGATCCAAAAGAAGTAGCTGGTCTTACCGGATCTAGTTCTAATCAAGAAGTAAGTAGCAATGCTTTTGTTCCTACTAGCATCCGAGGATCTCGTGTGTCAGAAGCAGCCGTTAATAAAGATCTTACCCTACCTCAGTGGTTAGCTTCTATTTGTCCTTTTATTGATTTCGACTCAGCTCGCTTTTCTGAACTGTGTTGGGCTATCCGAGCTGATCATAATCTCTCTACTGTTACGCGTATCAAACATTTCAGCAGTAACACCACTGCTAATACAAATGAGATCTTCGATTTCCTTCGAGATAAGTATAAGATTCATTATGAATCTGATCATACCTTCCGTACTTTCCAGGAAGATCCTAAAGTAAAAGGTGTCTTAGGTCTTTACCTTATCGCTGGTAAAAGCAATGGTACGCCCATTATCATTGCTACAGGTGATAAGGAATTGGTTGATGAAGTCATCAACCCTATCAGTGAGCGTTATAATGAGCCTTCCGTTATTACTATTGAAGAACTCAGTAACTTCTCTAAAGATGGTCCTATTACTTCCACTATTGAGATGGTTGAAGGAAAGGTCTCTAAAGTAGGCCATGATGCTTTCTATCCGTTCTTGAAGCTTAAAGACGATACCCCCTTCTCTATTAAAGAATTCGCTAAGCGTTATAAAGAGAGTTCTTCTAATATCCTGCTTCTCATTGGTGATGTCGGTCTTGGGAAGTCTGTTCTCTTGAAAGCACTAATGATGGAATTGGGCTTTAAGAAAAACGGTGTTGCTAATGGTAATAACACCACAATGAATCCTCAATTTATCGAATGGTTGAAGGATTTCAAGGACAATAGTATTGTCGTTATTGAAGACGCTCATGACCTTGTACTGAGTCGTGATGAAGGTAACGCGCAAATGTCTAACGTTTTGAACTATGCTGAAGGTATTACCTCTCGCAATAACAAACTCGTTATCTCCACGAACTTAACTGATACTTCTAAAGTGGATCGTGCTCTGCTTCGTGCAGGTCGTTGCTATGATGTATTGGAATTTCGTGAACTGCGCGGTGAAGAGATTAATGCGGCTCGTACCGCAATTGGTCTAGACGCTATTGAAGTAACTGAAGCTGCTCAGATGAGTTTGGCTAAAGCGCTTAACTTTGAAGAGACTACAGAACGTCATAAACCTTCTGGTGGCGTGGGCTTCTAATCTATAAAACAAAAAAAGGAAAGTAATTTCATGTCTAAAGTAGTCTTTAGTAAATTGTACCGTAAGTTGTTAGCTGGTGAACTTCTTGATGGCTTGCAACCTATGGGCGAAGGTTTAACTTCTCGCTCTCAATATGAGTTGGACGGTTATCGTTTTGTCTTTTATGTACTCATTCGTCCTGAACAGTCTAAGATCGTCTCTGAGAGTAAAAACATCAGTTATACAGGCGCGTACTACTTCGGGCCTCTTCCGAACAACGTAGAGGGTTTAAAAGCCCTCCCAGAGGGTGTTATCTATAACACTGTAGTTAGCTCTACTGTAACTACTGGTTTGGATGAAGAAGCGCTCAATAAAGTTATCAATACTGCTATTGACGACTTCTACGATAAAGCCAGTGTTTATGGTTTGACTGAATCTGCTTTGTTGGTTTAAGTAATCATTCTTAGGGAGTCTTTAGGACTCCCTAAGTTTGCCTTTCTTTCTTTTTTTTTTACTATAACAAAATAATTGGAGATTAGAAATAATCAATTACATATAACTATTGTGAATAGACTTCCCCAATCCACTCATTCAAAGGAAAATCATGGTACTGAACCTTACCTCAGAAGAAGTGAGTCAAATACAAACTGTCGTAGTTGAGGCAAATGTCGAAGAAAAAGAGTTATTGAATGAAACCCTCCGCACAGCTAACACGCGGCAAGAAATTCTCAAGCTTTCTTTTAACGTCGCCACTTATTGCTCCCTTTACAATTGCAAAGCAGTAATTCTTAAAGGTCCCAACCCTAATTCAAGTGAGTTAAGCGCTCAGTTGCGCTCATTAGGCATTCTTGCTTTATTCACTACGGATAAAGTTAAGGTATGATTATACAGCATAATTGGGAGAGCTAATTGCTCTCCCGGTTTATGCCTTTCTTTTTTTCTACTTAAGTAGTTATATTAGAAATTTTGTTGTTGTTGACCAACACGCTCCACACCTCGTGCATAGCCTTCACGGAGTGCTTGTACATCAGAGCTAATAGAATCAATAAAGCTTGTACGGAATGCTGGGTTAGCACCTAAGGTATTAATATTCCGGAGAATTCCTTGTGCTAAGGTATCAACACCTACACCGTATTGCATGATACCACCGAACTCGATATCTAGGTTACGGGTTTCCATTGCCGAAGTAATTTCACGACGACCTAAGATATCGCCAGTACTACGTGGGAAAAGGTTAGTTACTAAGAAAGCTTGAACTACGTTTGCCCAGTGTGGATCAGGTTCAATAAAGAGCATGGTGAACGTGTAGTTATCTGGTAACCAGTCTGCGATGTTACGACCACCTGGGAGTGTAGACACACCTGCCACTTTGGAGTCTTCGTTCATCATCAGCATCTGGATATAATAACGCCAGAAACGACTCGTCGCCATCCCATATCGATCGATCCAGGACATGGTTACGTTAGTCTGAGCAATCGTCACGTTAGTGAATTCATGCTGGACCTGACCACCGCCACCAATAGCATGTTCAGCTGTCTCAACGGTCAGTGTAGCATTAAGACCGTCAATTCGCATTGCTTGTTCTTCTACTAGCTGCCGTAGTGTACCACGTAGAAACTCAGGCTCAGGACAATAGTCAAACCCTCGTGGCGCTTCCATCAGAATAGGAATGAGCGGACGACCAACGTGCGCAGCATTACTAATCCAGTTAGGAAGGTTATTTGAATAACCCATTTGACCTGGTAAGGTTAAGTTTACCATGGGTGCATAGGCTAAACGAGCATAACCAACTCTGTTCTTCAGAATTTCTTCATCATTACGCATTTTTCATTCTTACCTTGTTAACACTCCTCCCTTATTAGAGAGGAGCAGTCTGTTTATCTCGTTATTTAGTTAAGCCCGAACACCTTGATCGGCAGGAGCATCTACAATACGGAAGCCCTCAATCGAGTACGTACCGACAGTCTTCATAACACCTGCGTAAAGCTTGATATTCGTCTTCCAGCTAAATCCACGTTGTGCATCTCGACCAGTAATTGTCGACTCAGGAATAATAATGACACGATCATCGAATCGACCTACAACATTCTCACGAATCTCTCTATCAATAGAGTCACAGAGTTGCTGGTCAGTCATCTTCGAAATACCGGTATGATTACGCCAGCTTTGCTCTGCTACAGTTTCTAGTTCAGCAACAATGAAAGCATTGATCATGCTAGTGAAGATAGAAGTATCGTTAGGATAAACGGACTTATACGCAGGAATCATTACACGCTTAGTATCGTAGGATTGAACAGTCATCAGACCTGCATCCCAATCTTTGTTACGTGCAGTAATAGGCGTAAAGGTAACGTTGATCTTAGCAAACGTATCTACAATATGGTTAGGTGGCTCTGGATTAGCAGTACCTTCCCAGAAACCATTACCTGCACCCATATAGGCAGCAAACTTAGAAGCCAGTTCAATAGTCAGTGGTAAATTACCCCGCCATTTATCTTCTAAGTACGTACCACTTCGACCCATGATGTGAGCGCGGAAGGTAGGCGTTCCAAATACGTTAGATTCAGGGAACATCAGTGCGCGAGTTCGAATAGAGATCGCTAAGGAGTTCTCTTGAGAAGAAGTCAGCACTGGTCCTTGAATATCAAACGGCGTAAGGATAACGTTCGTATTCTTACGCAGAGCGATAAACTTAAGCATCTCATACTTCGTATCCAGTGAGAAGCCTGTATCATAAAGAACAGATTCTACGCGACGAGCAGTATCTTGCAGATGAGAGTTGGGATCACCATATTGACTAAAGAATTCCCGAGCCAGTAAATCAAACGTCTGAGCAGTCATCGTACCATCACCACCACCACGAGCATACTGAACACTATTCTCAGAGAGAATAACTGCGTCAGCATTACTGCGATCGATTTGGTAGGAGTAATAAGGTACACCAGTAGAAGTGGTTCCACCGATAAAGTTAAAGACGTGTTCTTCATCACTACCGTCATTACGGAAGTCAGAGAACAGAGCTGGCATTAAGTTAACTTCAGCTTCATAGAAATCTTTAACTAAAGTATCGATATAGTTCGTATAGATATACTCGTTACCAAAAGGACCAATGGTATCTGGTAACTGAGGATCACCTTTACGTTCCCAAGCAGGAATGAATAGATCACCTACGAAGATATCTTGATCTAAACGACGTGAGTAAGCATCGACTTTAAAGCATCCATCAATATATTGTTCAGCTGATAAAGTTTCAACAATTTTTGGGAGCGTGTATTCATCACGACGCTCTAAGCATTGGAAGCGATATGGGTAAGCCCGTGCTTCTTCAATGATAGTTTGGTCTACTGGAATAGAACTACGAGTAGTAGGTGCATAAATACGAGCACCAATGTTATTACCATAAGCACCAAAATCCGACACCCGAAGGTCACGAATTGGAAACTTACGAGATTGAGCGCCTGTAGATACATCGACTTGCGCACCGTTACCGATTGTACCTTTACCAAACATGTCTTCATTAGTAACAGGATCTGGTAGAATCTCTTCTGCCACCATCATGACTTTAAAGCCAGGTACAGTATCACCCGTTTCAACAGGTAGATTGGTCACAGAGTCATAAACAATACTACCGTCTTCAGCATTACGTTCATAAAGCGGAATGTCTGTTTCTAATACGTCTAAAGAAATACGTAAAGTTGCTGGATCAGGAGCATCGGCAGGACGCAGTCGCTGATACATTTGTGAAGCGTTGCCACGACGCTGCATGGCGTTCGAGACGATTAAGTGGTGTTGCGCGTATTTACTACGCACATCAAAAGTTTTGCTACCAAAGATAACTTCCCTACTTGCTCCGCTTGCTAACACACCCGTAGTAGGACCACGTTCTGCAAAGATGACAGTCAGTGGGCAGTGAGTAGGGCGCTGTTCCGGCTCCAGTACAGGTACAGTGGTAGAACTGTCCTTAGTACCTTGTAATAGCGCCAGAGGCGTAGCATTGATAATTTCAGTGCTCATGAGGTATTCCTACATTCAAATAAAAAAGTTATTATTTCTAATAACTGCTTGTTTATTGTCGTTATACACTAACTATTAGTTAAGTCAATAGATTTATCTAGAAATTCATCTATTTAAATAACATTAGTGTAGTTAATATTTTTTTAAAGAATGACATTTTTTAAAAAAGCAAGAATTATACTCCTTGCATAAGATTGCGTGTACATGCCGGGATTATTAAACTGCTTGTATCTTTTGAATTCGCTTAATAACTCCATTAAATTCCTTGTGGAGTAATAACATGTTATTAGTAAGGATCTAGAAAAATGACCGTACTTAAAACGGCTTACGATACAACTATTGGTAAGTTGAAATCTCAAGACAATGCAGATGTAGCTATTAAACAAGCTATTTTAACTGGTGAGTTAGGAGCTAGTGATAAAGTTAATACCATTATGCGTATTAAAAATAAAGCGATTGAGGAGATCCCAGCTTTATTATTTCCCCGAGTACTCCATGTCAATGAAGAAGAGCGTGTCTTTGTAGATATGCGTTACTTCACAACTCAAGGTATTGGATTAGCAGATATCAGGATTAATAACCGTCCTGAATTTGACTTTTCTAGTTATTGGGCAAGTTATCAATATCGTTGGATTTCTGAACGTCCTAGCAACCTAAGGATTATCTCTCCTATTGGTATGGCTGCTTACGCTAACTGGGTTAGTGATATGATCTCTAAACGACTGTCGTTAGATATTAGAGAGAGTATTCCTCTAAAAGTAATTACTGCTTACTACTACGCTTATCAATTCCAAGATGCTGAGTTTAGTGAAGTAGAGAAGAATAACATCTTCCGTTTAATTAGTCGTAATCTTCATACACCTATTGATATTGTACTTCAGCTCATTGCTAATGCTGAGCCAATTAATAATCTTCAAGATTATTGTAATGCTTTAAAACAAATCATTGGTAGTATTCGTTTAGATAAACTCACGCCTGGACTATTACTTTCATTAGTTCAAGGGTCTTGGTTTGGTGTTAATGCTAGAGAGATTATTGCTGTTGCTTTAGAACACCCTCCGACTTGGCTAGCTATCGTTACATCAGCGCTAAATAATAGGATTTATAAATCTACACCTATTATGAAAGCAATTGAACGTTCTCTTAATCGAGTTAGCATCAGTGATGCAGCACTAACATTCAAACGAGCCTCTGGTGTAGAAGCTCATTTTAATTAAGAAGATTTAAAACCATGCAGAAATACGATTACTTAACTGACTATGTATTAAAAAATGTATGGTGCTCTCCTCGTTTAGATTATACCTTTGTTATTGAACCAAAAAGAATAACACATCGGTATGGCGAATGGAACACAGTTAACACAGGTTGGAGAATTGTTTCTTTACCTAAAAAGTCTACTCGCTTTCACGTATTTCAATACGGTCAAATCTATCCCTTACTACTTAACTTACCTAACAGTAGAAATAACTGGACCCTCATTAGTCAAGCTTGTAATGAGCAAAATATGTTGGTTGATATCTATACGAAAGATGGTATCATGCTTCCTAGAACCAAGGCATGGTATCAGGTAACGAGAGATAACAACTTAATTATGGCTATTGAAGAGAGTGATGTTATTGACGCTCCCTATGGTGATGAACCTATCTATTTTAGGTTCTATACCAATGCCTATTTTAGAAGTCCACGCTCATATCCCCAATCACAAGCTGTTACTATCACTGGTAAGCGTATTGATACAGTTACTGAAATTGTCACGTATCAAAACCAGGTAGAAGCCTTGAGATTACAACATGGTGCAGTGTTCTGCTTTGTTAATGGTATCTATGTGAATAGCATTACTCCACTAACAGCTAGAATAGGTGATGAGGTAGAATATGTTTACGATAGCTCTATTAAGAAAATTGTTACATTTAAGTTAAGTGAACTAAAAGAATTTGAGAGTACTTTAGATAATCGAAGGAAGTTCCTTTTAAACTATCCTCGTGATCCTGGTGATGAACCTATTGTTGATTATAAAGATGATATTGACGTTTACTTAATGAAACGTGATTCACCTATTAGTAATCGTTATAGAGGTAGGTATTATAGTCATAATAGTTCAGATTGGTTAAGAAACTTAACTCATCGAGATTATAGCATTCCCGTTCAACTCATCAATAGTTATATTCAAGCTAATCCAGAATGGCCTAATTCAAACGATATTGAAATCCAACTCTTTATTAGGCACGGTGGATTTGATCACAAGTTAATTTTTGAAGATAGCCGTATCCACGAACTCTATAAACTCAGTGATGAAAAGATTCCCAGAGCTATGGTAGGGATTGATTCTACTTTAGAGTATTGGAGAGCAGCACATTTGGAAGCTTCTTTCTATACAAAAGCGATGGGTATTAAAATCACTGAAGTGGATAGGGAATTAACTGAAGACCTCTTAGGTTATAACGCAATCAGTAAAGTGTTAGGTGATACACCTAACTTACTTTATCCTAAGATGGGTCCTATGGTGGCTGATGTTCCTTATGGACTTCAATACCAATGTACAGGTTTTGAGTATGATGATGACGGTAAGTTACTAGGTTACAATCACCATACTGGAACGAGTCAGTGGCCTATTCGAAATGATGATGCTAAATTCGTAGAACTCATTGCTAACTATAGCGACCGTTTACTAGATGAGTATTATGGTTCTCCTGAAGTAGCTATTGATCCTCTTTACGAATATCGTTGCTATACTTGTCCTATTATTAATGGTATTCCTAGTAATGAGTGGACTGATGTAACAGACTCTGGTAACTATCACATTGATAACGATAATCGTTTAATTTGGTTAGTCAATCCAAATACTACCTATACATTAGTTCGTTCTAATCGACGTAATTTAGTGTATAGTACTTCTATTACACCTACTTCAGCCACTACTCGCTTTGCAATTAAACAACAGTCCTTTAGAGAAGGAGTGTTATTAGAGCACAATATGCAAATCCCAATGGGGGAATTAGATATTTGGCTAAACGGACATTCTTTAATTGAAGGTGTGGATTATAAGGTTGAGTTTCCTGAGGTAGTTATCATTGGTAAGAAGTGGTTAAAAGTCCCTCAAGATGGTCCTCAGGATATTACGATTCGCTTCACTAATTTTTGTGATTCTGACCTCAACTATAATAGAGCTGGGGATAGAGGTTATGTCAACCACGGTGTTATTAGCCATAATGACGTTTTCAATATCTTAGATGATAAAGTCTTACGCATTATTATCGGTGGTAAGACTTACATGCGTCAAGATGTAGAATTTGCTGAAGATCATGGTGGTGGAACTGATCCACATCCTTTAAATGGACAACCTTATTTTGTTAGGGATATCATTGTTCCTACACGAGGTTTAACGGATCAAAGTGCTTATGAGTTAAGGGATAAGAGTTTAGTGATTGATCAAAAGGTGAGTGACTATATGTCTATTCATTTACCTAATCCACATTATGGAAATCCTAACGCTGTACTTGAAAGGTATCCTGTTGTCTCACCGTTCATTAATATCATCCTTCATGACTTACGAGCTGGTATTTTAAACGATCCTCGTATTCAAGGTTGGTATACAGATATGGAGGTGAGGGAAATTGTTAGTGATTACGAAAGATATCTTATCTTTGATCCTACTCAGCCTGAGAATCAATTAGATCCTACTTATGTAGTTTGTGTACCTCATGTATTTGACTATGTGGTAGAGGTCAATCTCTTTATCTACCGATTCTTAGATAGAGTAGTCAAGCTCTATTGTAATAACCTAATTCAACTTTCTCATTTCTTAAAGTTAGAAGAATACTAAACCTCTAAAGAGAGTATCAATGAGTAATACGCCTTTTCTTAACCCTCTTGGTATTGACGGGAGGGCTTTAGTTCAAGATCCCTATAGTACATGGAAGATATGGAACTATAGTGAGATTTATTTTGGAGCAGGGAGTCCATCCACTGCTATTTATATCCCTAAAGTCAATGACCTCATTCTGAATTTAGATGAAGGTATCTTCTATATTGTTCTTCAGATTGATCCCGTTAGTTATATTCCTGTAATTAAACGTTATGTCATCAGCACGGCTTCCGAAGAAGATGGTAATGGACTTCTACTTGGTGTAGGCGTTGGTTCGGCTTCAGAGTTGAATCGTGTTTATATCAACAAAACCACTATTCCTTATTCAGCAGTTGTCGATAGGAGGAAATGGGTGGGTGGATCTGATGCTGCCTATGCTATCGCTTATCGTGGTTCTCCTGTATCAGGTAGTCCTATGGAGGTCATCTCAATTATGTATGACACCAATAGTTCTACTATCTTAGGTAATGAGATTCCACTGGAGGATGTTACTGCACCTGGTTTTGCTAATTGTAAAGTTATTAAACCTTTCTATACGAAGGTTGATTTACAAGATAATGAGATTGTTACTATCATTGTTTATAATAATGAGAATACAGCCATTGAGCGAGGACAGCTACTTGTTGAAAATACAGCCTGGATTCGAGATCAAACTGATAGTCTGAAATACATTGTCGATATCTTCTGCACTTCACCCTTCATTAAAGATACTGATCCTGATCTTATTGTCTATCCTCTTAATCTACCAAAGAACGCTTTAAACTTATTTGGTACAGTTCTTTATAGTGATGGTGAACAACGTACCTTACCAGTTAATGGTGGTAAGTTCTCTATGATGGGTCTTTCTGGTTTCGTAGCAACTTATCCTAACCAAACAGATGAATGGGTATTAAACTATCAATTAGATCAAAATGAGGCTGTTCATGGAGCTGTAGTGGGTCAACATTATTCCATGACAAAACCCTATCGCGTCAAAGTAACTCAAGTCCAAGGAATGTATTCTGTTAAACTCTTTGGATTCCCTGTATGGATTAACGCAGTCAATGGCTACACTATGCGTTGGTTCTTATACAGTTTAGAGAGACAAGAGTGGTTTGATGTCACTCCTTACGTTCGTGTTGGTGCGAATAGCCCTGCGTTTGATCCTACCCTTTATGGTGTTAACCAACAAATTCAATGGGTAATTGAATTAAAAGATGTTGACCCTGTCTATGGTGACTGGACTCATACTCAGGTTATTAATATCGCCTTAATGCGTCAAGGAACAGAAGTCATCATGCCTCGCTGGACAGTAAGAGATCAGGGTCAGGCTGAACCTTACGGACGTGATATTGAATGTCAAATGACTTTCATCAACCAGAACTTACGTCAGCTTAATTTTGGTTCTGGTTTAGCTACAAAAGCTCAATGGTTAGAAAAAGCGTATTATGAACTTAACCCGCTTTATAATTCCTTAGCTGAAACTAAACCTATTGAACCCGATTATATTAAGATTAGAACAGGGTCTGGTTTAGAGATGGAAATCAGTGTGGATGATTGGAATAGTGATATTCCGACTAACCTTCCAATTGTCGCTAATGAAACCCTTTTCTTACATTTCGTAAAACGTACTGCTGATAGTGAACTACAGTTAGCTGTTGGTGGGTGGTCTGTAAGACAACTGTAACATGTCATAAATAAGAGAGCTAAATGCTCTCTTATTTTTTTCTTTAGAAAAAAGGTCAGTAATGAGTAAGGAACTGCTATTAATTAGTTCTACCCCCCCCCTCCCCTCCAGGCATATTTACTAAGTTAAAACCTGCTACTGACGTAAGATTCCATCTCCAGTCAGTTGATGGTGTAATCAAAGATGTCAGTTCTTATAACCATGTTATTAATAATAGTGGACATATTACTGTCGATAGTGAAGGGTTTATTAATAACGGTAACACATCAGGCTTCTTAGAAATATCAAGTGCTAATTTTCCTTCTCTAATGCAAGACTTTACAGTAGAGATGAGAGTTAAAATTGCAGATTTATCTAAACTATATCACCAAATGGTGGGTAACTGGACTAGTAGGAACTTTCAATTTACTTACCGTGGGGTTAGTGGTAATTATTTTGGATTTGAAGATACGCCTGGTTGGGTTATTTCCCCTTATAGTCCTGAATTAAATACTTATATGCATATAGCATTTGTAAGACATAATAATGTTTTCTTTTGTTATAAGAATGGAGTTAAAGCTCAGTTAAGTCGTTTACCTACAGACGAGGTTAGAAGAACTGAGAATATCAAGATATTCCAAGTTTATGGTAGTACAGGTTATTCCTTGATAGGCGGGTTGTATGATGTAAGATTTTCCCAGAGTGCTGTATATACTGATAACTTTGAAATCAACCCTTTACCCTTAGTCTAGTGCAGTTCACTATATGTCATAAATAGGAGATCCTTTTGAGATCTCCTATTATGCTCTTAAAAGAGATTCACTGAACTACTGTACATATTTCGATAATTGTTTAATGAATTAGCACTATCAAAGTTTTTAAAACTAGATTCAGTAGTGCGGCGAGATCGCAGCCTTTGTTCTCTAGCTTTCTCAATTAACTCATGCATGTTATTAATACTTCTATCGTTTTTTACAGTATTTCTATCGAGATGTTTTAATTCTCTCTCTAACTGAGAAACAACAAATTCTTCTTTCTCTTTACCTAACCTTTCTAATAGTTCAGCAATCCGTTTATGGTTCTTTTCTTGTTGATAACGTTTTGTTCTTTCAGCAAGTGTTAGTGTAACTTCTTCTCTTCTTGGTTCTTCTGAGAAGATATTGAGAGGATCTAAACCATAGAAAGATAAGTTCTTACCAAAAAGTAGTAACCATACGTTGAGTAACCAAGCAATTACCTGATCATCATGACCATTAGTACCGTGATCAATCCTACCATTTTTCACTGATAAACCCATGAGTTGTTGGATTAAGGTTTTATCATTAATAACTTCAGCAAAGCGTTGAGTAGCTGTAGAGAGTACTGTACCGTATAGTCGTTCTCTTGTATAGTTCCCTGCACCAGAAGTCTTATAGCCAAACAACCCTTTATTCATGTCGTAGAAGTTAGCGCGGCGAGCATGGATAGGTTTTCTTAATTCTTCAAAGAGTTCTTTCATCTCTTCTTTTTCTTGAACGATTCTATTAAAGATACGTTTAAAGGGATCTATTCCATGACTCATTAGAATCTCAGATACTTGATCGATAATAGCCATACCACTACTGCGACATTCAGGAACCCATAATACACGAGGATATTTTATAAGAATATCTGCGATCCATTCAGAAAAACTAAATAAACTCATGTTGTTAAAAGTAGCTGCTGCTACTGTATTTAGTGATCGAGAATCTGTAAAGACAATACCCATGGTATCACCCCCTACAGCATCAGAGCTATCCATACCCATGAGAATGTCTCTTTCATTCATCACGGTTTGAATATCTCTTTGAGGAATATACCAGTTTAATAAGAAGTTCTTCTTATTATCATAATCCCTATAAACAACCTTCTTTTCACTTTTAACAATCCTAGCAGTTGTATCAGGGCTGAAAGGACTATCAGCTTGTCCGTTTGTCCATACGTTAAGATAATCTCGTTCAGCACCATCTCTTGGACCAGAAGCTTTAGCAATTTTCTCTCTTAACCAATCATCTGTATAACCTAATTGACGGTGAGAAAAAGTGGCATTAATACGCGGAACAATGATCTGAGGAATCTTAGCCCCTTCTTTCGTATAGCTCGGACTCTTTCTACACATGGATATAATACGATTTGTTAAATCCTCATGATTCTTAGCGTCGAGAAAGAAAGGATCGTCCCAGTGAGCTGCTGTTTGAAGAAGTTCATTATAGAAGAAAGATCCTGAAGGACTATCAATCTTACCTGACGTCGTTGTACAGATAACTCCATGTGGCTCGTTCTTTGTTTTTGCGATATCTTGAGCAGCACCTGCTGATGCCATAGCTGCTGGAAACGCAATTGAAAAGTTAGGCTGAAAAGGACCTTCGTCGAATAGCATGGTTTCAGTCGTCATACCTCGACCCACGTTATTTGCACCTGCTAAGCTAGATTGAGGAAGGAAGGTTTGGAAAGCATTACCTACTTGAGAAAATGTAATGTTCTCTGAGTTCCTACTTCCCTTTTTACCCATCTGGTTTAAATAACCTGGTAGAAGATCAACAATATCCTTTAATCGCTTAACGTTTTCACGACGCAGTGTATCGTCTTTAGTTAATAGGTTAATGTTAGCATTACGACAAAGGATATTTCCTAGTAATGAAACTAACTCATCTAAACTTAAAGACTTACCTGTCTGACGTGGTTGAATTAGTGTAATAAAGATATGATTAAAATAACACCAATACAAACACATGTTTCCACGGTTTGCTAAGAACAACCCAGGTTCACTGCCTGAACGGGCTGGAGCGCGAGCTACTTCTCTAAAGAAGTACCAAGGGTTAATACGACACTCATAGCTGATAGCACCTATTTCTTCTTTTGTTAGATCGGGTGCAAAAGGATCTATTCCTTTTAGATTAGGATTAATCAATGCTAATGGAAAAGCATGATTCTTAATACCCATGTCTCGCCATAAAGCAGCAATTTGAATAAAACTCTTATTCTTAGTCGATGTATCAATATCTGCTGTGGGCCAATAATCCCAATCGTCTCTAAACAATATCATACTCATAGAACTTTAATCCTTCATAGACATCGCCACTCATTACTAAATGACAATGTCTTGTAATGCTTATAATTTGTTATTACTCATATAGTAGAGTTTCTAGTATAAATAAGGCATAGAAAGGGAGTCCTTTTAAGACCCCCTTTCAGAAACACTATTTAGATCAGTTCTGTTATTTAATTGCCGTGTTGAGGTAACGAATTTCCTCATCTAGATAATGATCTAGAACGACTTCAAATTCCGATAGCTTTTCAGGAAATGTTAAAAGACTAGAGTTTACATAAAAAGGAGTTCTAAATAGTTTTATTAGTGCTTTTGGTATATCGTCACTAAAGGTTACTTCTAACTTATAATTAAAAGTACCATTAACTGCTAACTTTTTTCTAACAATAAAATGGATAAACCATTTACCATTTCTTGGTAAAACTTTTATTTTACCAACGAGAGAGTTAGGTGATTTAGTTTTTTCACCTAACTCTCTCTTCCCCTCTCCAAGTAGTTCTTTAGCCCATTTTTTTAAATGTTTAACGACCTCTATCAACTTCAAAGTCTCGGCTTGTTTACAAATTGACATTTCAACAGCCTTAGAATCAGAGGTTTATGAGAAAAAGTATGATGTAGGTCTTTACTAGCTTACCTACCTACATAGAATTTAAGTTCAATTCTTAGAGAAGTATTGTTTAGTCAAAGCTCGTGTCACAATGTACAAAAGAACACCGGTTCTAACACTAGCAATATTACCTTTATGTCGAGTATTGGTGGCTATTGCTACTAGCTCTTCTGTTTGTTCACGAATACTAATTAGTAAAGGATCTGTTGTTCTAGATGAACTATAAGCACCCTTTAAACTAGAGATAGCATTACCAATATCATTCGTATTAGAGAAGGTATTTCGTTTACTATAAAGGTAGTTAAAAGCATGTATAGTAATATCAGTAATAAGTTTACTGATTCTTTCTTCATACTGAGCTTTCTTACTATTATCACTTAACCAATTTAACGTCACATAGAACTGTTTCTCTGGCATCGTACTCATAGCTTTGATAATGACGTTTGTTAACATAGGCTTAACAAAACTACGTTTATCAGATATAATGTCAAGTAGATAACGATAGTATTGCGAATACCCACCTACCTGATCTTTTAAAATCATCTCACCCTCATGCTCCATGACTGAGGCACTAGAGGTCATTTTAACCCCTTGAGCATGGAGTCTAAAGTGTACATTCACAATATTCTTAATCATAGAGCGAATACGAAGCTGAGTATCATTAATCATCTTCCGAACTTCAATATCGTCATCCATGGTAAGGATCTTCTTATAATGAATACCTCTTGGATCAATAATATCAGAAGATCTGGCTTCAAGAGTTTTAGTCCAGTTACCATATTGCTTTAGAGCAAACTTTCTTGATAGTGCTGCATAAGTGGCTGCTGCTACCTCTGGATCAGCAGGATAGCGGAAATGATTCCATAAGCGAGAAGTTAAGTAACGATAGTTCATGACCATTGCTACTTCGAAAGCTCCAGCTCTTTGTTTTTCTTTGCTTAACTTAGATGATGTGAGGAACTTATGCATCATCCAGATAAAGCTATTATTTAATGTATCACTAGAGACTTTAAAACTAGGAATAATAGTAGGAAGCTTTCTCAGTTCATTTGTTAATAATGTCTCACTCACACCTAAAATTTGATCTGTCCAGTAATCTGCATCACTAGGAGTAAATCTAACGACCTCTACTCCAGTTAAATTACCTCCGAAGAATTTAATATGTTCTTCGTTTCTAGTAAGAAAACCAATACGAAAAGCATTTACTTTTTTAAGTAAATTATCGTCAAAGATGAGGTGTGAGCACAATTCATCAAACACCCCTTTAATTGTCGTTGCCATTATCATCCTTAAACTTTAAAAAGCTAATTTATCTATTCATAGAGTTTAAATTAAAATACCGATCTTATATAACATGTTACTTAATGATTCTTCATGAGAGAAAAAAAAGGAACACTTATGTTAAATAACTTGATTAAACAGCAAGAAGAAATGATGCTAGAGAACTATGTCTTAGCTAATAGAGATTTATTTCTTTTATTTAAAGATATAGAAAAACGATTAGAAGGGGAGGAAGAACACACTGACACTCTTTCTGAATCTCTAGTAATCGTCTACAATATACTTTCTATTGGTCAATACATTATACCTAATGTGATTAAAAGTGATATTAATTGGTTCATCAATATCTTTAATCAGGAATTTGAACACGAACTAATTAGAATCGACACACATCCTAATATGGAAAACTTACTGTTAGTTAAAGTAGGTGATGAAAGGACAGATGTTCTCTCTATTGGGATTACACCTTCTTTAGAGCCTTCTAGATTTAAGATGTTTGTCATCGATCCTCAGGGTAAAGAGTTAGGAAAGTATAATACTTCTCAAGTGGTTTATAAAGAAATTATACGAACTGATATTTATAGGTATTTAGAGAATCTAACACAAGTCATTATTAAAGAGTTAGGTTCTTCCTTTCCTATTATCAATAAGATGGACCAAATTCTAACTATCTATAAAGAAAAAGATCTTGAAGTATAAAGGCATAAAACGGGAGAGCAATTAGCTCTCCCAATTATGCCGTCTTATTAAGAGAATAAAACAAGTCCTAGGACTTTACCCCAAGCCGTTAAAGCATTCACAGCTCCTTTAGCAAAGGAAACTGTAGTATTAAATACTGCTTTCGGATGTGTATGGAATTTTATCTCTTTAGATAAAGATCCTTCTTTAGACTTCTTATTAATTTCCTCTATTGTTTTGTCTAACTCTGGTGTCTTATCACCATTACTTGCAAACTGTTTAACATCTTCAATTAATTCGTTAATTTTATTTCTAGAGGTTTGAATTAAGTTTACAGTTTCTTCATCAGGTTCAGTGACTTCGACTTCAGTTTCTTCTTGCTCAATATCGCTATTTGAAAAGACTGTCTCTTCCTGAGTCTTTTCATTTTTGGTTGTAATGCGAGTAATCTCGCCATTGGGCCAATTGAACTGATATTCAGACACTAATTCAGCAGGAGATTGTGGTCGAGTTTTTGATAACTGTTGAGAGAGCTTTTCGTAGTCTTCAGGATTAGCTTCAGCTAATTGCTCAGCCGCATTAATAGACCAGGTTTGATATACCACAGTTTGCTTCTTTACTTTATCTACTAATGCCTCAATCTCTGAGATAGCTGTATTAGCTTCCTTACTGAGTTTTTTTAAATCCTTAACAGTACTCACTGATTTAACAGTTTTCTTCTTTACGGGTTTATAATTATCTAAAGCTTCTACAGATAAGTCCATTTCATCAGAATCAACACTATCTTCCTCTTGAGAAGATTCTACTTCATCTGACTCTTGTGTCAGCATATCAGGTTCTTCTTTTTCTTCATCAAAGATCTTACTAAAGAAAGAATCTAAGTCATTATACACTGCTAAGTTATTTAACTTAGCTATCTCTTCAATAATTAGTGTCCATGGATTAGCAGGTGATCCTTCTTTATCGACAATACTGATAAAGACTACATCATCACTAAACTCTTTGTCCTTAATAAGTTTATTAAAGTTAAGAAGATCATCAGTCGTTGATTTGGACTTCACTACTACGTAGATATAGACTTGTCCTTCTCCAGCCTTATCTACAATAATCTGTCTTCCATTAGAACTAAGTGTAAGAATGTCTGTTGACTCTACACTAGGTGCGTTAGTCTTTCTATCATCAAATTTAAATAACTCATGTAGAGTCTTACTAATGATCTCAGAAAGCGGACCCTTCATTACGATGTTCTTTTTACCTGTTTTCTTATAATCGACAACACTAGCTCTAGTTCTATCATCTTCAGGCTTAGTTGTCTTGATCGTAAATTCAGACATTAGTTAGCCTCCATCAAATCTTTGACTAATCGATCAAAAGAAGTATACGTGGGGGATTCATATTCTTTTGCTATAATAATCATGCATTCAGTAAACACATTAACAACTTCTTTATTGTCAAGTAAAAGCAATTGTACTTGAGTTTTATTCTTAGTTTGATTATAAATGTTAGCAAATTCTGCTACTTTAACTGCATCGACATCTTTTACACTAATGCCATAAACTATAATGGTGTTAAAGGAACGAGAGCTTACAATGAATTTTTTAGAACCTTCATCATTTTGAACAAGAGAGATTCCTGTATCATCAATAACGCTTTCTTGACTCACTTCTGTTTTACTAATGTATTCTGTTAAGGCTGCGTAAAGACTATCGCTTAAAGGACCTTTGAAAATTATCTTCTGCCTAACTTTACTCATAATTTCTTCATTTTAAAAATGCCTGTATTAAATTAGAGGCGTTTAGAGCGTTTATTTATATTTTTGAGGTATCGATATACCTGAGTAAAAAATAATCAATTAGACTGATTATTTGTACCCTATTATCGATAACCACCGAACATAAGTCTATAGTGTCGTCGACTCGATTCCATGTCCGTCATCATTAGAACACCCATTAGTGTTTCTTTTAAATATTCTTCATAAAGCTCATCAGCGTCTGAGAAACCTTCAATGATATTTCTAATAGCGCCGAGTTCAGCTCCGCCGCTAATTGCACCTTGATCTAGTTCTACAATAAGTGTATTGTAGATATATGCTTTTGTTGCTAGGAACACTGCCTCAGCAATGTTATTATAAGCTCTAATAGGAATGTTATTTAAATTCTCATCATTAGCGAGTCTGCATCGTAAATAAGTATTAGAAGGTAAGACATGCGTATAACGAACCGTCACTACGTTCTCTGCTACTAATTCTACATAAGCTGAACTAATGGGAGGGATATTCGCATTAGAATCTAATAACGCTTTAGCAGATTGGAGTAATTCTCCTCTACCACAAAAAGCAGTTGATCCAAAACTATTTAATGCATTAGGGTCTAAGAAGTTAACACTTAATACAGAAACAATTGATCTACCGTCTGTTAAAGTCTTAGGAACTCTGAACACACTAGTAAATTGCTCAATGACTTCTTTAGGGACGGTGATAAGAGGTACGAATACTTCTTTGCCTCCGATGATATCTAAGTCAGGTAATACACGATCATGGATAACTTTAGTGAGGATCTGTTGTTCTATCGATACAGGTTCATTCCAATACCGAGTTAATGGTTTTAAGAAAGCTTCGCTTAATACGAGCTTATTAATTCTCATTGTTGTTTTCTTGATCGCGTGGTTAATAGCAGACATGTCAAGCTTCCTTGCGATTAGGTATAATTAAGATTTATTCATTCACATATCATCTATAAGTATCTGTTATTAATATGTCTTTTTTAGGGAAATGTGAATGAGTTGGGTGAGTCCATATACTCGTCAAAAAATATTACCCTTAAATACAAAAAGCTCATTATGCTTTAAACCTGAACTTTATGAAAAATACATCTGGTTAGACTTAAGGGATTTATTTGATCTAATTAATAACGCAATCATTTCTTTTGAGGATGAAGAAAGGCATAGAAAGCCAAACGGATTAATTAATGTACCTATTGAAGCAGGGTCAGTATTTGGCATTGATGCTAAGATCTTAAGTAGTGAAATACTTGATCTCATCTTAAGCAATGGAACATGTTATGATTTATCTGTCTTACACGACTGGTTAAGTAATTACTTTTATACTGAGCCAGATGATCCAGATAAGGAGTACTACGACAACATAATCAGTCAATTCTTTTCTCTTATTATTTATACAGCTAACATTATTGTTGAGAAATACGTATCCATATTAGGAGCTATTTCTTTCAACACTATCTATCAATCTGATTATCGATGGAAGCTATTGCAATTCTATCGAGATCAAGCCTTAATTGGTTTTGGGTTAAAACCTGGTTATTAAATAAGGACGTATTGAAAAAATGTCGAATACTATTGAACGTACTCGTGGTAACATCCGTGTCTATGCTTGCGGTGGTGCTGGTATTAATCTAGGCCGAATGGTAGAGACCATCTCTGAGAAATCTAAGGATAATCTTAACTTTGCTCAGATTGATATCACTTATGTAGATACTAGCCTGGCTAATGCAAAAGGACTTCCTAAGGATTGCTTCTACCACATCCAGCCTTCTTATACGCATATCAGTGATCGTGAAGATACTCTAGATGGTAGTGGGCAAAAACGTGATGAGAACGCTGAATCTGTTAAGCAAGCTATTCCCGATCTACTTTTAAAACATCCTCCTAAAGATATTAACATTCTTATCCATTCTGGTGGTGGTGGATCAGGTAGCGTTCTTGCTCCCTTTATCACTGCTCAACTAAAGAAGAAAGGATTAGAAGTTATTATCATCCTAATTGGTAGTCGAGATACTTTAAAGGATATCACTAACACTATTGATACTATCAAAAGTTATGCTGGTATCTCTAAGGTGAATAACTCACCTATTGCTATTGCTTATGAAGAAAACGGTTCTGAATACAATAACTCTCGGTTAAGCAGTCAGGTTGTTGATAGCAATGTACTTTTGACAGTTAATAGCTTAGCTGTTCTCTTTTCTAAGAATAATGAACGCTTAGATACGAAAGATTTGGAACACTGGTTGAACTTCCAGAAGGTTACGGATTACCAACCTGGTATTGTGGGACTTCAGATTTGTGATCGCAATACTGCTAAGGACTTCGATCAGAATATTGTTTCTGTTGCAACACTGCATTCAGAGACTTCCGGTACGAGTTTAGGTAGTAATAACATTCCATCTTACCAGTGTCGTGGTATCTTACCTGAAGAACTCTCTTCTGTTGTTGTGGATGAAGATAATAACAGTAAACTACCGCTTCATTTTATTCTCTCTGATGAGATTATTGTAGATAGTCTCTTTAGTTTGAATAAACTATCTGCTGGTTTAAAAGAGAAGTCTCAGTCTCGACCTAACATGGTGTCTTTGATCAGTGATGATGACAATGCTTCTGATGATGGTATTGTTCTTTAATTCTTCTTTCTCTTGATGTAGCTGTGAAAGGGAGTGGGTATCAACCTACTCCCTTTTCATTACTGAGGATTTATTTTTTACTAGACATGAAAACAAATAAACTCACTATAACACAATATGCTAGTCTTTTAACTAATCAAAAAGCTCATGCAGGTATTGTTTTTAGTACTCCAGATCTTCTCTGTGTATTTGAAGAGTTAGAAGAAGCTGGTTTATTAGATATCACTCCTCAGGAAATTAACTCTTATAGAAAAGAGATTGATCTAACTCGTCATAGTACTATTATAGTGCGTCCTCCTAAAGGTGGATTTTGGATTTGTCCTTTTGATCCTAAAGAAGATTTAGAAAAAGTAAAGGGTTACTTAAGGAATTTCCCTATGCTTTCTTCTTGCTGGATCTTTTATGATCTCCAACCCTTTCAAGCTTTGATTCGCTTTCAAGCTGAGCAGAACTTAAATAAAGTTGGTATCGATATCCCAGAAAATCTTGTTACTGAGGATACACTCTTAGAAACAGAGATTGCTAATATGAATCCTGATTTCTATAATGATGATGTCATCCAAGATAGAATTCGTCTCATTGATAGGAATTACCGTTTAATTGCAGAGAACTTTGTCACTGAACTGTTTAACGTTCTTATTATCTCATACACAAACTTTCTAAAAAGTAGTTCTGAAGATACGGTTGAATCTTTAGTTGAGCGTTATATCAAACATTTTCCTAAGAAAGGAAATGTCGGCTATAACTTAATTGAATCTTTGTGGGGGATCATTGACGAGTATGATGTTAAATTAACTGAATTCATTAATGGTGAGTATAATAAAGTCTATATGGCTTATCCAGTCATGAACAACAATATCGTTGTTCTGAAATACGATATTGATTATCGGGTTATCATTCATGAATACCATAAAGAATAATGATTCTCTAAATATTACCAATCCTAAACATATTTATATAAATGCCACAGAGTTAACAGACTTTATTACGAGCATCTTCTTATCGGATATTAACCTATCTACTTGGTGGGCAATTATAGGCTTTGCTACTAGGCGAGAGGTTTTAACTGATTTCGTAAAGACGGCTTTAGCAACTGATGACTCTACTTCTATAGATTCTTTAGCTATACAGGAGTTATATGCTAAAATCAATGAGTCCATGATTAATCCAGAAATTATTGAAGCAATTGTTATTAATACGCTAGATTTGATTATAGACTTTATATTAAACAAATATCCTAATAACACAATCGATAATCTATCTAATTATAGAGTATCTGTATTTCGGTTTGATACACTTATTCTAGAAAGGATTGAGAGTGCTGTGTTATGGTAAGGAACCAGTAATGGATACTCAACTGTATAGTGTATTATTCAGTATAAGAAGGCTCTATGAAATTATTCCAGAACTACCTCTTCTATATCGTTTCTTAGGTCAAGAAGATTTAACATTAGTCAAACTCAGCTTAATGGGTCCACAAGACCCTATCTTACTAAATCAGTATCGATTACTATCTATTGAAGATCAAGTTGAGTGGTTAGCTTATTATGTACTAGAAGAATGGGAAGCAACTAATACTGTTACTTATAGCACTGATACTAACTTGAGTCAAAATACATTATTGAGTTTGTTAGGTTTACCTTCAACTCATGAAAAGAATATCCGAGCTATACGAGATATTTTCTACCCTGTTCTAAATTTACCTAATAGCAATATTGTTATAGACTCTATTACTCGTATCTTTAAAGATTGTTCTTTATTAGAAACTGATCAATACGCTGGTCCGGATTATTATTGTGTCAATTACCGTCTCTAGAAAGAATAGGTTATCAGAGCAGTTAACTGACTTTAGTGACTATGAACTTAAAACAGTTCTTATCTTCGATGTCTATGAATCTACTAATCTGTTAAAAGAAGCTTTTCTCTTTTATTGTCCTGACTTAGAATATGAGCTTCATTTTTCTTATATGGCTCTTGAACTAGTCTCTTTTGTATTAAACGAAGGGTCTTGTTTAAACACTTCAGGAATGTCTGATTTCATATATGGTTATTTAGAAGGCTTTTATGAAGCAGAAGTTATTAATAATCTTGACACATTACTAACTCCTCATCTTTTAAAAATATGTAATTTAATAAAAGAGAGGATTGATTATCTATTAGGGTATACCTTCTTAGATAAAGTTAATTTTTATAATAACTTCTATTGGGATCATGTCTATACTTCTGGAAAGTATGTAGGACAATTTAACTTATTAAAAGAAAAGTTGTGACAAAACTCATTCCTGATTGTGTCCTAGATGTTTATGAAGTGATGGAAGAATTAAAAGAACTTTATCCAACAGCTAGTGAATTAAAGTTATACTCAACTATCCCTGCGTTAGTTAACCTTTATCTCTATACACCAATCAATGAATTAGATAGAGAGCTAAAGTTTCGTAGATTCAACACTACTTCTGACGATACACTAAAAGAAAAGTTAGGCATTATCTTTCAGAAACTCATGTTTAAAATAAAGACTATCGCTAACGATATGAGTTCAGATGAGATCCGACAATTCTTAGTAATTGGGTATATTACAACACCTGTTATGAGAGTTATCATTAGTGATACCAGAGCCAGTCTTTATACAAAAGCCCAACCTATTTTCTTATTCTAAATGAAACTAAAAATCTTACCCGGACTAAAGGTTCTAGAAAAGCAAACTGCTTTAAAGAGATTACCTGAATATGTGTATGTTGATCTAGAAAGAGAGTTTATCGAACTACTCGTTGAACTCCAAGTACTTATCAATACTAACCCTCTTAGCATTACTCGCTTTCCTCCTATTGAAACTAATTCTATTATTGATACAGAAGAACTCTTTAAAGTTTATACTAAAGAGGAAGAAATATCTATTAATATAACTGAGTTAGCACTAGAGTTAGTTGAAGTCATTGATCCTTTCTTTGATGACTATCCTGATATGAATAATCAATATGTTAATTTACTTACCTGTCATTTGTATTCTATTTACAAACGGTTAAAGAATTTAGATCTCTTTATAAATGGTAAGTTAGTTTATGAATTTTATAAGGAATATGAAAGAGGTTTTCTAATTAAGATTAAAGAATGATAAAAAAGATTAGAATAAGTACTATGTCTTAACAACTTCTCAATAGGTTGTTAAATACATAGTACTTTATTTTTTTCTTGGTGTATAACAAACCTCTCTCTTTTAAATGTTATGAATATCCATGAACTAAATGCAGCTAGTAGAAATATTTTACTAGAGATAGGTCCTATGTGCCGTACACTCATTCATTTCTTAAAGACAAAGAAAGTAGAGCATCAGGACATTATCACAGTTATAGACTCTGTCGTTTATTCTTTAAACTACCCGTCTCAAGCAGAAAGAGAACATTCTTTAGATAATCTAAATTTCAGTAGGATGGTGAAGAGTCCATTTCTAACAGGAGTAGTTTCTGAGAATGATCTTTTTCTATTTAAACAAAGTTTACGCGGTGCTGCTACTGAAATATGGGATAAGTATCGATATTTAGATTTAGATCATTTGATCGGAACTCATGCAGGTTATCATTCCTTAGTCTTGAGTTCTCTAACTAATCGACATCTATTTATCTCAGCTCTCCCTTATTAGGAAAAGAAAAGACAATGATTTATCAATTTGAACCTGGTCAAAAATATTCATTTGACACCTATGCTCCTCAAATCCTGGGTACTGAATTTAAAACAGTAGTAGTTAAATCTGTTACTGATTACGAGGACGCTATTTCTGAGGAAGATGTTCAGGTATTACATAGTCAGATTCTTGGTTATATTACTGACTCTACTGTATCTGTGCCTGCTGATTTTAGAAAACTCACTTATATTAAAATTGATACAGGAGTTGGTAAGCGTCGTTTTATTGCTGTAGAGTGGATTAAGCAAAATACCATTACTAAAATCTCTGAACTCAATATTGATGTAACTATCTTTAGAGTAAGTGATCCTGCTAAAGTACGTTTAGTGAGGGAAGCTCTGTCTCAGAATGGGTTTACTGATTTTCAAATTACTACAAGAGAAGCGTAATGTCTAAAAAATAAATACGCCACGCTATAGAAGGGAGAGGGGGTAAGAACACCCTTATTAGTATTTAGATCAGATCACTCACAAGCACTACTAACATTCTTACTAGTAGCAGTGTTTATACATCATACCTGTATTGGATCTTATAGATACATAATCAATCACTTTTCTTAAAAGTAATATAATCATGAGTAGAGAACTTCTAATAACTTCCTCCTTAGTTGATGGGTGGGGTAGTGAGATAGTGGATGAATTCACTAATTTTTATTTAACAGTACGGGATGGTCAGATAATCGATCTTATTAATCCTTCTAATTATGTAAATATCATAGGTACTGGGATTAGTACATCAGGTATAGAGATTGTTAATACGACACGCTCTGGTTCTGGTATAGAAGTTCCTTCTGCGGCTTTTAATGTAACCTCATTAGAGAGTTCTACAGTGGAGTTCTGGGTTTATTTTACTAACCCAATAGCTGAGCTTTATGATCAAATGTTAGGTCAGTGGGGGAGCGGAGCAAATAGCACATTTCAATTTTGTGTACTAGATTCTTATCTTGCTATAGCACAGGCTAGACCAGGTAACTCTATTAGTACTTTTAGAAGAATACCTAATACTTGGATGCATGTAGCTTATGTGAACCCCGCTGGTGGCGGCAATATGGTTATCTATGTAAATGGAGTTTCAGAGCAACTAGATAGACGTTGGACAGTTTCACCTAATTTGAATATTCCTATGTCTTTATTGAAGGTATATGGACAAAATGGATTTAGCTTATTAGGTAGGATAGCTAAAATGAGAATCTCCACCATTGCTAGGTATACAGAGAATTTCGTACCTAATTATGGAATGTATTGATAACAAGAGTAAAAAAATAGAATAACTCATTTATATATCACCTCTATGACGGTATATAAATGAAACATCATTAACTGGGATGAAGATAATAATGTTAAATATGCTTCAGATGTTGATTTTTTAAATGATACTGAAATCAAAGCAGATCTCTATTCCTTAAAGTTTAACTCTCCTTCAGTACCTAAATCAAGTCTTTTAAAAGCTATTGAGTTTAGTGGATCGGGTGTGTTGGTTAATACTGTTGATGATGTTGAATATACTGTTAAAGGTATTAGTCGTACTTTGACCATTAGCAGTAAAAGAGATAAGGTTCTTTTTGTTACTAGAGAGAGGAATCTTATCATCCATGAGGAAACCTATTTGAAAGGGTTTTTTGAACTGATCGTAGGGAATTACCTCTCAGCTATGTTTAATCGCTTTGCAGCCTCTTTAAAGGCCCCTAGCGCTATTGATGTTGGTAGTATTAGTTAAGTATACGGCATAATAGGAGATCTCAAAAGGATCTCCTATTTATGACCTTCTTTTCTATTTATTTATTTATGTTTTTAGATTATCGGCTATTAATAGTAAGCTATTATAAAGCATTCTAGCTATTATATTTAAGCTAGGGGTCCTAGCATACCAATATGAGAATAAAAGCGCTTATAGAGCCTCTAGAGGGCTTAGAGAGTGTATTGTGATCCAAAAGCAATCTAGTTACTCATCCATGGAGAATGATGTAGTAACTCTCAATAAAAGTGCTAATATGATAATAGCTGTTGCATAAAAAAGTCGCGGCGCCTAATATTACTTATATAACCCCTACTTTCTCAAATTCTTATAGTTTCAATTTCTCTTATCTATTATAATACTTAACTTCTTCTATCTACTATTACTTTTAAATTAATAGGTAAATATATTTATTTTTATTTATACCTATTATCATTTGTAAAAGTGTTAGTTCTATGAGACTTGACCCACTTATAGTACCTCTTTGGTAAAAACACTTTTACGGGTCCGAGCCTTGGCGAGATACTTGGTAGTAGATAAGTATTGTTCGAAGCTGTAGGTATAGAAAGGATATAATAAGGTTATAGTAAGGATAGTAGCTGAGATAAGATACTTAGATACGTACCCCCTTGCGAAGCAACTTGAATCCTAGAGAAGCGAAGCTTCTCTTAACATACATACATACGCAAGATATTAAGCTATAAACATAAATAAATATTACATTATTATACCTATTATACAACAACACTATAAGAACAGACTAAAAAGCCTATAGAGAGACTAGTATCTCTCTATTTATGCCTTACTATTGACTATACTAGTCTACTACTAGAATAAAAGAATAACTACTTATACTAGAAAACCATCTACTTAAAGTAACTACTTAGAATAGAAAGAACCTACTCATGGAAAGATTTAAAGATACTTGCTACTTACTAGAGAGAACGAGTCAGATTGAAGGACTACTAGTTTATATTCGTAGTATACTACAATTAGAGAGTTATGAAGAAGAACGGTTTATTGATGGATTAATTGATTATAGTTTAAATAGTCGATTTATTAGGACTCAAGTAAATGAAGAGATAGTGTTGAAGTTTGTAGATGAGAGTCTTTATAGTAAGTTGACTTTAAATAGGTCTTACTTAAATGCTTTAATTAAGTATAGTAGACTATTCTTAGAAGAAGTAGGAAAGAAGGTGAGTGGGTTAAGGATTAGGGGAGAGTATGTTGGATTACCTGTAGAGAAGAGGAATTTGTATCTCTATAGCCGAATTGAGAGTAATGAGTTTATTGCGATATGCGAGATAATAGAGTAAGTGGTGGGTAAATGAAGAAGAGAGGAGGGGTTGATTATTCTCTCTTTTCCTTTCCTATATAGAAGAGAGGGAGAATAACTTTTATTTTTTTATCTATTTGGTTAATGAGATAGATAGATAAAATGCTTTTGAGAGAATATAATGAAATTTCAATCTCCTTTTGTATTACCTGTAGAAGAGTATACGAGAGATCTGAATCTAGTTAAGCACTATGTGACTCAGAATGCTTATTACTTACATAAGAGGACTGGTAAGCCTATTGAAGTCTGTGAGAGTTATGTAGAGAAGCAAATTAGGAAAGGAGGGAAGTTTGAGTTAAAGGACCCTGTATTGACTCATACTTACCGAGGGGATAATGGTGATAGAGCTAAAGTGCAGAGTGGGTATTTACAGTATCTGACTACCGCTATTAAGGAGAGGGATGTTATTGCTCCTACTTTGACTCGGTATAAGAACCCTTTAATTAAAGAATCTATTCAGGTAGGCTCTATTGATAATAAGAAGAAATTAAGAGCTATTGATAAAGAAAAGATGTTCCAGGCTGATAGGGATGGGAATGAGGAGAGGAGGGTTTATTATTATAACAGTCAGACAGGTAGGAAATTATCGAATAATGCGGTAAGTGGTGGGTATTGTTCTACGAGTACTATTATTTATAATCCATCTGGCCATACTAGCTTGACAAGTACATGTCGAGTGACTGCTGGATATGGGAGTATGAATAATGAGAAAGTATTAGCTGGTAATAGACACTACTATGATGATGAGATTGTGATTGGGAATATCTTATCTATTTGTAGTACGATTGATAAAGAAAAAATAGCTAATACATGTAGTCTGTATCAATTAAAGTATCCTAGTCATGAAGAAGTGATGGATGCTATTTTACGATGTACTCGCCTTTATTGGAATCAAGCTGATAAAGAAGAGAGGATTTGGGAGTTAGTTAAGACGCTAGGGCCTGAGGAAAGGGCTGCGTTTATGTATACGGGAGACTTGTATAATACACGTATACTCAATGATAACTTCATGAAGGAATTCATTACTGATTTAATTAGACCTGCTACTGAACCTCATCCTGATCCTGATAGTGTTTTTAAATCAGTAGAGGGTGACTATATTACTGTAGCTTGTCAAATTCATAGTGGGTTTATGAATGGTAAGGAATTAAAGAAGTTAAAAGGAACTAGAGAGTATGGTATCGTAGCTGCTACGCTTTATAATTTCTTATCTGTTCTACATCGACATAAAGCTTTCTTTAGTACTTTCTTTTTAACGAGAAATGTACCAGCTTCTATTGCATTTGCACCTAGTTCAGTTAGGTTCTCTGTATTGATGGGTGATACAGACTCTACAATGTTTACTGTACAAGAATGGGTAAAGTGGTTTACAGGTAGTTATGCTTTTACTGAGATCAGTAATGCAGTATGTGAGACGATGATCTTTTTAGCTTCACAGTCCATTACTCACTGTCTAGCCTTATTAAGTGCTAATCTAGGCGTTAGGAAAGAGCGGTTGTTTGAGAATGCAATGAAAAATGAATATCGGTTTGATTCATTTACTCCTACTCCTAAAGCTAAACATTATTATGCCTTAATAGGGAGGCAGGAGGCTAATAGTTATGTTAAGAGGAAGGTAGAGGTCAAGGGAGTTCATTTAAAGAGTTCTGCGGCTCCTAAAGCGATTATGAAGGCAGCAGAGGAGAAGATGGTCGAGTTAAGTAATAAAGCACTCAAAGGAGAGAAGATCTCTATTGTAGATGAGTATCAGTTTATTGCTAATATCGAACACTCTATTGTCAATGCTATTAAGAGCGGACAAAGTTCTTACTTTAGATTACAGCGTATTAAAGATAGTAAGGCTTATAAGCAAGAACCGACTAAGAGTAACTACCTACATTACACGATGTGGCAAGAAGTCTTCCAAGATAAGTATGGTACAGTAGATCCCCCTCCTTATCCTGCTTTGAAAATCAATATGGATATAGAAAGTAAGACAGATTGGTTAAACTTTGTTGCGAGTATTAAAGACGAAGCCCTTAAACAACGACTCTTAGATTTTTGTGTTAAGTATGGAAGAGAAATTATTAAGACCTTTTATATTCCAAAAGGGTTTATTATTGATAATGGAGTACCTGAGGAATTGATGAATGGTATTGATATTCGTAGAATTGTACTCGATAATACGAAAGTCTTCTACTTAATTCTAGAATCTTTAGGACAGAACTTTATTGATGATAAGATTAATAAGCTCGCTATGGATACGTTTGAATTAAAAGAAACTTTTATTATTGAATAAGTAGACGGCAAAATAGGGAGTCCTTTTGGGACTCCCATTTATGCCTACTAAATAACTATTGTATAATTACTTAAGAATTAACCGTTAGGACATGTACCCCAAACAGGTTTAGGTAACACCCAAGCAGGCGTAGTGGATGCAAAGGTAGTAGGTTCGTTAGGAATGAGAGTTACGCACCATCCAGAAAGGTCTGTGTTAAATACTTTAGAGTAACCCCCTCCTAAGAATCCATCCATATTAGTAACTTTACTCACATCCAAATGCTCCATACCTGTACCTACCATGGCTCTAGAATTATGAAGCATATTCTGCATGGTTATAACATTACCGGTATTCCAGTGAGAAAAATCAAAATTCATATTCCAAGTACTATGAAAGGTATTTTCAAGACTTGTTACATTACTTATATTCCAGTTAGCTAAATTGGCGCGTAATTGACGACATTCTTGAAAAGCAGAAATTAGTGTATTGACGTTACTCACATCCCAAAACTGTAACTCTTCGCCTGTAAGAATAACAGATGAAGATAAAACACCAGCTAAAGAAGTCACACTTCTAGGTAAATAATTAGGAACTTTTGTGAGGATGTTAGAGCCTACTCTCACACGGTTCCATTTTATAAACCCCCAACTAGTAACTTCTTTCAAACCTATATTAATAAGGTTAGCTCTCCAGCCAGCATTCAAATAGAGGGTAGATGGCGTAGCAGCTCTATTTATAGCTTTTACAATGAAAAGGGTTCTTTCCGAACCTTCTTCACCAGACATATAAATAGAATCTGTTTGATGAAGAATCCCTTCGTCTTCCCAAAAATAAATAATATCATTTTGAGAAATTTCTACTACGCTATTATTGCCTGCTAAAGCTTGTGGAGTAACTGTATATTTAAGTTGAGTAGAGAATATTTTAAGTACTTCTAAATCATTCTCCTCAATAGCTTTATCAATTATTAACTCAATATCTTTTTCATCGATAAGTTCTAATACAGGTCTCCAACCTAAAGTATTATTACCTGTTAAACTAACAGAAGCTGAAGAAAGATACGTTACGTCAGTATGACCTCGATGGACTAAATGGTAAATAGACGTTGGTGCGTAGTAAAACACATCCCTAGTTATCGTACCAGAACCACTTCCTACCCCTAAACCTAGGTCTACTTGCTCATATTGCTCCCAATTCCCACTGGTTTGACTTAACTTAGGATAGCTAGGATTAGCTTTAGTGATAGGATAGATAAGTCTGTTCCACTCACTATTATACGTCATCACTGGATCATAACCGCCAGAAATAGTAGTATAGTCGGGAGAAACTCCACCTAAAAGTCGGATTCTATAGAACCTATCTTTTATTTGGATTATTCTTTTACCATTGATTAAATTCAGAGAGTCTAAGTAATTCCTACTAACTGAAATACTAATAGGTTTCTTAGTAGTGTAGATTATGTTGCCATCTGAAATGAATTTAAGCCAAGACGTATCTAGATTACTAGGTAATCCTTCTACGAACTCTAACTCTTCAATTAAATCTTCAGGTGTGATAAGTAACTCATTCTCTACTTCGCCAAAGAACCCACTAATCATGTCAGCACGCGGACCAACCTCATGACCAATTAAAGTAGTAGGACCTACACCTAAATCGCTAGGTAAGTCGAGTTTCTCTAAAGCAGGCCTCCAACCTCGGTTAGATTCACCAGAACTACTCTTTGTAGCTGTAGGTACAATATAGGTTGTATCGAATCTACCACGTAATACAGCTAATGTGTCATTAGTAAGATTAGTTTCACGACACCATGAATAACTACCTGTTCTACCATCTTTAGAATAAGAGAATATGTCTAAATCAGCATCTGGAGTAAAGTTCCTCCAATTCTTACCAATTTGAGATTGCTTAAACCGTTCAGGTAAAATGGGCGAGCTATCGGCGACGTTATACATCAGCCTATTCCATTCACTATTGTGAGTGCATAAAACATCATAACCTGATTCTTGGACTACCGTGGGATCAGGATTACGACCACTTAATAAGCGAGACTTATATTGCTGTTCAGCAACTTCAACAACTCTACCACTACCTGTTAGCCCAGCATTCTCAAGATCAATCCAAGAAAGATTAGTTCTAAAGTTCTTTTTAGCGACATACATAATCTTGCCATCTAAATAGAACTTTAACCAGTTAGAATCGGTGTTAATAGCAACCCCAGCAGTTAACCCCATTTGAGTAGCTAGATCAGCACCATCAATGAGGTCAGTAACTTGTACTTCACCAAAGAAACCTGCACCTCTTGTACCTTCTTTATTTAAAGTGCGATACTTAAGATGCTTATAACCTGGACCAGTGTCCTCAGGTAAAGGAAATGCTTCCCAGTAACTGATTTTCTCTAATACAGGTCTCCAGCCTCTATTAGCATTTTTATAGCTAGCAGGTTGAGAAGTTAATCTAGTCGTATTGATATTACCACGACACGCTTTTCGAATCTCACCGTCTAATTCAGTCTGCTCCATGCACCAGGTAAAGCGACCAGCTCCGGTCTTAGTACCTAACTCATTTTCCGTATAAGTAACCCAGTTAGGACCATATTGAGAATTCTTAGGATAAGAGGGATTAGTTTCTACGACATTATAAATAAGTCTATTCCATTCTGTACCCCAAGTATCTTCACTATCATGACCGCCCTTATACGGAATACCTGAATCTTCATTATAACCGTTGATCAACCTAACCCTATAAAAACCTCCATTGATCTCTAAGACCTTATTACCGAATACTGCATCACAAGCATTGATTTCATCCCAGCTTATGTCTGACATAATAGGTTTTTTAGGTATGAACAGAATTTTACCATCAAGATAGAATTTTAACCAAGGTTCAGTTAAGTTAATAAGATCACCTGTAATCAGACCGATTCTGCTAGCTAAAGAAGCGCCGTTAATAAAATCCTCAGGAGCAACTTCACCAAAGAAACCCGCCATTTGAGTAGGTCCAGGACCTTCAGATTCACCTACTAGATATCTAGGACCAGGTCCTGTATCCTCAGGTAAGGGGTTAGTATCCCAATAATCATATTCTTCTAATATAGGTCTCCAGCCTCTATTAGTAAATGAGAGATCATAGCGTGAGTTATCTATACTAGCCGGCCCTCTATATCCTCTAGCATAAACAAAATACTGATATAAGGTAGGATCAGGTAAAAGGCTATGTGCACCTAAGAACTCTTGTACAAAGTTAGCAGTACCCATTAAATCAGGAATATCGATACTACCAGGAGTACCCATACCGAGTTCTCGACTCGTGTAAAGATCTAAACGAGGTCCTGTATAGGACTTATCATCGACCTCATCACTAATTAATGAATAGAAGATCCTAGACCATTCAGATTCATAAGTACCTGGAATATCTCTACCTGCACTTAAACCTGTTAAGATACCTGTCTCATTATCATCAGCACCTTGAATCAATCTAACTTTATAAGTCTTACCTTCTAATTCTACTAAGCGTAATTGATTAGTAGGAATAGAAGTAGAAGGAATTTGCTTACCGTTATCAGGAGTACCAAATACTAATCCTGCATTATAAAGTTGCTGATAAGTAATATTGTATCTAAGCGGAGTTTTAGCGACAAAATGCTTCTTACCGTTGATGTTAAGTTCTAGCCAACTATTACCACCCATAGCCGTACCGGCAGTAAAATCTAACATATCGCTAAAGTTAGTATAAGTAATAATAGCTTCATTTTCATCTCTGAAAACTTTCTCACCTACGAACTCTACATCATCAGCTACACGCTCTAATACAGCTCTCCAACCAAAGGTGTGATCTTTATTTTGAGCTGACGGAATCCAGTCTATAATAGTGTCTCTATAATACGTTCTACCCCTATTATTATCTCTAGAATAAACGTCTAATGCAAGATGATTACGTCCAGTTCCCACAAACCCAAGTTCTTCTGACGTATATTCTGCTATTTGAGGACCTAAATAGAGAGGACTGGTAGATTGGCTATTAATGGGAAATAATGTACGTGCTAATTCAGAATAATAAATTTGAAGTTCACTAGAGTCATTAGTCGTTCCAGAAAGAATTTCAAGATTAGTACAACTCAACAACCTTACTTTATACTTCTTTCCTTGAAGAACAATTGTTCTTAACTGATTTACCTCAGCAACGACTGGTACAGTAGTGGGGAAACCAATGTCATCCTCACCAAAAACTAATCCGTTGTTATAAAGATCCAGAAGACTAATGTTTTCTTTAATAGCTATTTTAGAGATAAGAAGTTCTTTACCATCAATAGTAAAGCTTAACCATTTATCAATTTCTGGCTTAGTAGTCAACACACCTTCAACAACACCTAACTCATTAGAGAAATCTTCATAACTAATTAGATTAGATAATTCACCATTGAATTCAACATTATCTTCACATTCTTCTAAAATAGGTCTCCAACCTCTAACGACACCAGTTTGGTTCCATCCTGTCCTGCTAACACTACTTGCATTAGCATACTCACCTCGCCCAATTCGATAATTATCGTCTTCGAAATGTTTTTCCATACACCAGTTAAAGCTAGGAAAAGTACCGTCAGAAGCACCAAACTCTAAATCTTCGTTAGTATAGTTAGCTTGATAAGGGCCTTGGAAGTAAACCGTTTCAAGACCATCATCAGGATTAGGATTTGGAATTAAGGGGTAGAATAACCTATTCCACTCACTAGCAATTGAACCAGCAGGTTCAAATCTAGCTCCAACCGCATACTTAAGAGTGATGTTATCAGCTTCTAATCCTCGAATTAATCTTACCTTATACTTCTTACCATTTATAGTAATTAAACGTAATTGGTAGGAAGGTCCAGTACTAGTAGGGAAAGCTCCTCCATCTACACGACCATAGACTAATCCGCGATCGTAGAGATGTCCCCAGGAAATATTTTTTCTAATAGGTACTTTAGGAACTAAACATTCCTTACCATTGAGTTTGAACTTCAGCCATTTATCGTAACCGGCAGAAGTATCATTTAAAGAACCTTGCGTAACGTTAAAATAGTTACAAATCTCGCTATAAGAGATGACTTCACTAGAATCGACTTCTCCTAAGAACTCAGCGTAGTCTAGAGGTTCTAAAATAGGTCTCCAAGCAGAATTCAAAGGCTGGTATTGTACATTAGTAAACCAATCTTTTAAATACCCATCATCACCTAATCCACCTCTGGTTAATTTTAATGATGTGTTAATTATTCCATTTTCTTGCATCCATATTTTTGCATTATTAGCTAAGTCCAGATCAGTAAAATCAAAGTTAGCAAATTTAGGCTCTGTGTACGTATTTTCAGTTCTCCTATCATAGTTGATAATAGAAAAGAATCTATCAAATTCATTATCACTAGAGTTAGGTAGAGGTTGATTAGGATTAGTATTATCTTTAAATAATTTATGATCTTTATTCAATCCTTTCATCAGACGAATTTTGTAAGCAACACCGTCCAATGGAATAGCTTTTAACTGAGGATATGGAATAAAATATGCTGAATCCCCGAAGTTATCTTGACCATAAACCAACCCCTTTTCATAAAGCGTAGGAAAAGAAGTTATTTTTATAGGAGATGCTTTGGGAATTAAGTAATCTTTACCGTTATCTAAGAAGTGATGGAACTCAATCTCTCCTTCAGGCTGGTATATAGCATGACCTAGATCAAAGTAGGTATTGAAATCTAAGTAAGAGAGATTATTAAACTTCTTAATACCTTTATAAATAACATCAAATTCTAGATCCGTTTCTTCTAAAGCAAGAATGTAACTTCTATTATCGGAAACCCCATAACCTGTATCTAAGTAGCTGATAGAGTGATTATTCCCAACACCAAGTCCTCTAACAATAATTTTATCATTACTAGAGTTAAATTCTTGAGTAAGAGAAGAATTGATTCTAATATCAGCTTCTTTCTCTCCAGTATAGGACTGTAAGTCAGGGTCATTCACTAAAGGAGCAAAAACTTTATTCCACTCACTATTCTGAGTACCAACTACATCATATCCAGAAGCAAGGTTAGGATCATTTACTACTTGCCCAACATCTAAACCTTTTAATAAACGTATCTTATAAATTTTATCACCAATAGCGATCAAGCGTAATTGGCGAGTAGGGTAAGTGATGCCTGTGAGTTCGTTAATAAGGTCGGGACCTGCGTTATCAGCACCAAAAATTAACCCTTTATTATAAACAACAGCCCAGGAATTACTACGCCAGAAGTTTTTAGTAGTATAGATGATCTTATCATCTACATTAAACTTTAACCATTTGTCAATATATTCAGGGTCGTTGAGTGTAATAGTAGGACCAGTAGTTAGACGTTCAGTAAGCTCTTGGTAGCTGATAATATCATCATACTCCCCTAAGTATTCGGCGTAACCCAAAGCTCCCCACAAAGCTCGTAAAGCCTTAGAAAAGGATTCCCTACCCACTCTACTTATTTGAGTGTGATCAAAAGTACGATTAAGAATCTCAGCAGGACTAGTGATGGTATCATCTTCTAGTACTTGTTTAAAATAGTTTAGTATTTCTACAACAGAATCGTTTTCAAGAGGTGGTTTAATAATAGCCATTATTTCTCTGCCTTTAATATCCTAATAGCCGTTTAAATCTATCATTAACCTTTACTGCCTGATCTCTAGGTAGCATATGGTTAAATACTTGATCATTGGTATAAAAACCAATATGTCGCTGTACAGAGTTAATAGCACTTCTATTCCAGTCTCCTTTTGTAACAAAGTTATTTTCTAATAATAACTCTAATACTTCTAACCTAGAAATAGCTAATGCCCAGTTAACCTGTCGAGATCGATAAAAAGAAGGTAAATAACTAAGATCTAAAGCTGTCTCCATTTTAGCCAAAGGTATTTGTTTTAATACCTGATTAAAATGGAGATGTCTAGTTAATATTACTTCTTTCATTTGTTGATAAATGACATCTACTCTCTTAGACCAATCAGTCCAATAGAAAGGATGTTTATAAGTTAGTTTTGTTTGATCTAAATTAAAGTATAATCGATAGAACCGATTAAATAAAGCGTAGTCTAAATGCGAAGCACAAATATTAGGTAAAACAAATTTATGAATAAAAGCATGAGTAGGTAAACTACCTTCTCTATTTCTTTTCTCAAAAGCCCTGAATCCTCTATACTGCATAAGAAGTTTAGGTATGTTGATAGCAATAACAGCATAACCACTTCCACCATATACTTTTGTATTTAGTATAGGAATACTTAAATCACTAAAAGGATGACATAACACTTTAACTGCTGTTATATCTCTCCAATTAGCTAAAGCTTTTCTGTAATCAAATGACTCATTCTGAGAAATAAGTATTTCATTGACTCCAGGACCATAGAACTGATTTCTAAAAATCTTTCCACGAGCTGCACTGGAAGTTAAACCTAAAGACTGGGAAACGCTTAAAGTATTTCTCTCTAACCAATTATAGTAATCCGTATCAGAAAGTTCACTACCTTCACCTAATGCATTAATAATAGATACTAGTACAGTTTCAATAGGTGCTGTAAAAGTATTCGTTCTGTAATAGTCTACGACATTATTTAAGTTATATAATAAGCCTGATCGAATTAGATTCCATTCAGGGTTAGTAATTATACCTAAATTTACAGAAGAGGGTAAGTTAAATAATTGATACATAGCTAGTATATATTCCAAATTGTCATATCATCAAAACTAAAGGACTAGTTATGATATTAGAGCCAGTAAAAATAAAAACATGGTTCACTGTTTTTATTAAAACATCAGGATTACCGATTACTGATGTTGATCTACGCTATCCGCATCTAGCTCCAGTGATCCTACCTATATTAAATGGTGATGAAGCAATTAAATTCATTGATGGCGTAACTAGATATACATTTGATGAAGACAGCTTCTTTGCTCAACCACAAGAATTAGATTTAATTATTGATAGAAACGTAACGAGGTTCTTAAAACAATCTCTAAAGCTATATATCGTCAGTAATCAACAATTCCAATGGGAAGTTATCTCTTATACTAAAGAGATTAAAGAACCAGAAGAGAACTTTCCTTATAATTCTAGTATTATTTTAGAATAATAAATAATAGGAGTCTTAATAGACTCCTATTTATGCTGTAGAATAAAGTAAAATAAAAAAATATGACTTAACTACTAATACTATGTAAAAGTGGCGTAATAGTCACTACACTTTCTTAGTGTGAACTAAGAAAGGTATGGCCTTATACGCATATTCAGGAGTTTATTGTATTCTTCCCTCTTTACAAGTAGTGTGTTTTAAATTAATTTTGATGACATATCACTATCTTGTACAGGGGAGATTGAACGCTTCAATGTACAATAAACTTACGTAAGTTTTAATATTAAACAAAGGAAATAAAAAATGAGTCAACAAGATTCTGTTCGCTGGGGTAATACGCCTGAGTCTAACCGGCCTTCTGCAGCAGGTCAGGAAACAAATGAGAAAGTTCTCGCTAGTGATCAACTCGGACAAGAGCGTTACAATCCAGACGAACTGGGTGTTGGTATCTTTGGCGCAGGAATGCAGATGTCGTTCAACTCTGGTTCGGAAATTCTCTTCCGTGCCAAAGAAGCACTCGATGCCCAGGTTAAGAAAGCCTCTGAGCAACTGCGTCGTGAAAATCAGATCAAACTAACCATTCTAGACCGTAGTGAGCATAAACGCCTTCCTTACAGCGCTCTGGTTCTTTCCCTGACCAATCCGCTGGTAGCTAAAGGTACATCGTTCTTCGTCTTCGTTATTGCTGGTGATCAAGGTGCGATCGTCCGTAATGAAATTCTACCTAATAACCAAGGTCAGTGCGAAACGCTTTCCTTACCTGCTGATGCACTGAACCAAGTCATCAAAGAAGCAGGAGAAATCCTACGTGGTTTGAATCCTGGTGTAACAGATCTCTTCTCGGCTTCGGGTATTGTTGTAACGAACGACACTTTCTCTTGGGATAGTGAAAAAGACGTTTATCAACTCCTGGCCCGTGGTTATAACTCTTGCCTAGCTGTACTTTCTAGTAAAGGTCCTCGTTGGGATGATGTTAACTTGGCAAAGGTAATGGGTTCAGAACTGGAAGTTGTTCTGCAACGCACTCGTGGCCAAGCTCAACCGCGTGACGTACTGGGGCGTCCGAAGCGTCGTGATCTGGAAGTGTCTCTGCGCACTCGTCAGGTTATGAGTCCTCAAACAGGTGATATCATCCATAAAGCAGAAACGATTGCTAGTCTGTCTGTTTATGGTGATCTGCTTTGGGGTCCGGAGACGGTTCAAAAAGTAAACCAGTTTGGACAACCTGTTGTCGAGACCAAAACCTATAAGCAGCGCGTTATCATCACCCAGATGCGTAACCACCAAGCTTATACGTTGGGTTCGCAGCTAATGTCCTTTATCCCAGCCATTGCTCTGTTCCAGCCAAAAGCAACTCACCAAGCTTTTATCCCATCACCTGATTCTTCGATGGGTAAGTCTGATGACGTTGGTGTTCTGCAACTGGAGGCTAAGTACCATCAAGGCAATATGAGCGGTCAAGAAGCTGCTCAGCGTGTGGATGTCTTTAATAGCCCGCCTACCCTGATCAGTGACTACCTGGAGAAAATCCTCTCTGACAATATTGAAGTCGCACTTGATATTGAAGTCGGTGGTGAGGACTACCTGCATAATTCAGTACTGCTCAAAGCAGCACTGTCTGGTAGCGGTGCTTCGGGTAATAAAGACCACGATCGTGCATATACTAAACTCGTTGAAACCATGACGGTTCTAACTAATGGTAAGTTTGCTGATTTCTGGCAAACTGGTGCACCTATTGCATTCGTAGATTCAGTTCGTGAAGTAGGTCATTTCACCAACGATGATGGTAACCTGGAAGATACTCGTCATGTGGATACTATTTCCACGATGAATAAGTTTATCGAAAACAATCCGGATTACTATCGTGTTTGGTCTGATGCTCAAGTAGCAACTAACCGCACAATGCAAGCTCGTATGCGCGACATGCGTAACGTAACTGAGTACATGATCTCGCCTCCGACTTACACGACTCGTGTATTCCGTGTGATCCTGTCCGCAGCCTTCGTTAAAGCATATTTCGATTCCATCTCAGCTCTGGGTATTCGTCTTAACCTGGTTCTGCCTAATGAGACTCGTACTGAAGATCGTACGGGTTATGTGAGTACTTCTAGCTCTATTCAAATGGGTGTGGGTGCAGGTATGCTCAATACCTTTGGTGGTAGCGTTGCTGGTACAATGTCACCTTCCAACTTCCAACGTTGGTCTGCGTAACAAGTAGTTTGATTGCTTTAACTTAAGCATTATAGAGGGAGGTGAACAACCTCCCTCTATCTGCCTTCTTTTAAATTTTGAGGAAAAAGATGGGTATTAGCTTAGTTCTTCAAAATCATGATGAGATTTATAGGGAGCAGTTACACGCTACACCTATTCTCATAGATTTTCAAAGACTCACCGAGCATGAATATTTTAGTAAAGCATTATCAAATAAGCATCGCAATGCCTTAGCTGAGATTAATAAGCCGCAGGAAATTAACTATTTCCGAGACTCCACAATTGAAGATAAGGATAAAATTAACCGAACTTTCTATACTCGATACGTATCTGAGAAAACAAATACAGTTATTGAAGATATTCCGAGTTGTCAGTGCGGTGAATTTAATACTTATAAAAACTTAGGTTGTGTATGTAATGAATGTGGTACGATAGTATCCAGTAACCGCAGTATGGATTTACATCCTTTAGTATGGATCGCAGCACCAGAAGGCATCCCTGCTCTAATTAATCCTACAGCTTATCGAATCATTGCCGGTCGTTTCGAGATTAGTAAATTCGATGTTATTCGTTGGATTATGGATTATAATTATACAGCACCAGGTAAAGAACCTATTGCTGTAGAGCAGTTAGAAAGAATGGAGATCCCAAGAGGAATCATTAATTTCTACCATCATTTCGACACTATTATCGAAACCTTGTTCGGTATGCGTTCTTTAAGTAAAGGACCTAATACAGCAAAGTTAGACGAAGAACTTAGAACTTTTATCAAAAATAATAGGGATAAGATTTTCTCTAAGCATATTCCAATGCCTAACAAAACTTTGCTAGTAGTAGAGAGTACTAACTTTGCTACGTATATGGACCCAAAGTTAAGTGGTATTATTGACGCACTTTGGTTGATGGTAGGAATTGATAGTGAGCACTCTAATCTCACTTTAAAGCAAAAAGAAATGCGTGTGATTAAGGCATTAGCTCAAATTGCTGAATATCACACTGAGTCTGATAAGACTTCTTTAGCTCAAAAAGGCGGTATCTTCCGACGACATGTCTTTGGATTTAGAGCTTGGTTAAGTTTTAGGACAGTAATCTCCTCAATTACTGAACCACACAACTTAAGAGATATCTATATTCCATGGAGTACAGCAGTTACTTGTTTTCAGTATCACTTAATAAATAAGTTAAGTAAGAGGTTAAATCCAAATACTGGAAAACGCTTTACTCCCCATGAAATCGATCTGTTTATTGAAGGTCATGTCAACAAATGGCATCCTTTACTTAGAGAGATCTTTGATGAATTATTAGCTGAGACACCAAATGGACGAGGTATCCCCTGCTTAAAGAATAGGAACCCTAGTCTTTATCGCAACTCTATCCAAAAGGTGTATATAACTAAGATCAAAGATGATATCACTGATGTTACAACAAGTATTAGTATCTTAACTGTTCGTCCCCTCAATGCTAAAAAGATAAGATATTTATTAATAGATATTTTGTTATTGGCCATTACACTAGTAATAGTGTACTTGAATCCTCTCTAACTGACTGGGAACTCCTACAACAATAGGACAATCAGCAGCGAAGCTTTGTCTTAATAATACTCAGACAAAGAACGTTCAACGATCAGAGAAACCAATAAATGTAACTCGTATTAAAAGACGAGAATAAGCTAGATATTATCTAGACGAAGGGAGTATCGTAGCGCCAAGTGGTGGGTATAACCCTTAAAGACGAAACGGGAGGCTTCCTAACTAATAGGAAGAAGATATGATCTGAGCCTTACAGTAATGTAAGGAGGGTGTCTTAGCACACCTGCTTATGAGAGCGTGTTAAAACACAACGGCATAAGTGGACAATTCTGGATAAACGAAGCTTTTATAGCTATACAGTCCCTTTCTTTAGAAATAAAGAAATGGTAACTTTTTGAATTGCTGGGAACCCCTTAGAGCCTGACTCACGACAACGCAGTTGGAAACGACAAACGTGATCGTAAAAAAGAAGTCTGGATTGGGCAATCAGCCGGTAAGCTCCTAACCCTCACAATTATTGAGAGGTATGGGGAATCCTCAACGATCATCCGGTAGCGCGGAGTAGAACCCCAAGTGGGGAAGAAGCGGAAAGTACCTGACCAGGTAATGCTGAAGGTAGTGATATGATCTATGCTCCTATGGGAAAGCCATAGGCAGGTGCCTTAGCGTACCGGCTCTTTGAGAGCGTACTTAATGTACAACGGCTTAGAGCGGACATTAGGTTCGATGGTGACGAGCTTAACTTCTCTATTATTCCGGATCAGAGGTTAGCTGAAGGACTAGAGAGACTCTCTGTTATCTTTAGTGCTTTTGATCTGACTAATCCTCGGAGAGTGTCTGGTAGTGTAGCATTTCCTAAAACAGTACTTGCAACTATTGCTAACTACTTACACAGTAAAAAGGAAGTTATTCCAGCTATGCAGTCTAGAATGATCGAACTGTATAGTTGATAGTTAATTTAATAAAGGAAAAAGGTTATAACATGGTCCAGATTGTCATGGGATCAGATGTTGATTTCAGAGCGGCTGTATATGGACAACCTCATCCAGGGAGTTTAAACTTAATCAAGCAAACGAACGAAGCATTATCTAGTAGCTTTACTAATGCTCAAAGTAGTTTCTTAACTAAGGTAAAACAGTTATCAGAAGACTTCTCTGGTAACCACGTATTAAGTAAAATGAAGTCTGCACTAAATAAACTAGCACAGGCTTTCTTACCTGATATCATTCAGTATTATGATGATATCGATAAGATTCAACAAGCAGCATCTAAGATGCGGTATCTAATCATGAGTGAACCTACACTCCTGAAGAAATACCGTAATCAAGAGATTGCTGGCTATGATGAGCATTTTACAGATATCTTCCCTGATCAAGTAGGTATTGATCACCCTGTTTATCAAGCTGTTAATAACGGTATCTTGGTGGAAGGTGATGAAGAGACTCCTGATACAGTGCAAATGTTCTTTACTGATGATGATAACACGATCACTGTAGAAGAACAGGTAGATATTAAATACACTCAAGCACTAGCCTTAGAAGAAGTCCTCTATGGTAAACGAGACCCTACCAGTCCTTGTGATCAACAGTTCTAAATAGTAAGACGGCATAATTGGGAGAGCTAACTGCTCTCCCGTTTTATGCCTTTCTTTTTTCTATTCTAATTGTAAACTAGAATAATACAATTACATATAACTAATTTGTTAACGGTTTTATATGAAATCGTTAGGGAGTCTATAGAGAAGTAGCAGCTTCTCTATAGACATGTGACTAACCATCTTTAGGAGGTCAACATGACTGATAAGGATTATGAGGACGTTCTGCGTCTTCTAAAATATTTAAATGCCAAGATCGCTGCTATTGACGCAGCTGGTCCACAGGGCTAATTAAATAAGCCGAAGGGATTAAAGTCCCTTCGGTAACAGTTAGTCGCATACAATAGAGAATTAACAATAAATAAATATTAACATCCCATCTTTTTATCATCTTAAACACAAAGGACTTTTAACATGAGAAGCATTCTTACTGAAGATTACAGCAATACTCACTTTGGCTGGGTTTGAGCGATACCACGCACCACACCCAGTGATTATTTCTCATGTTCAAAAATGGATTATGAAGTTCGATGACTGGAATCCAGATGATTGCCTCTATACTTTTATTGAAAATATTATCGACGAAGGTGATCAGAAGTAATTAAAGAGAGGATAGTCTATTACAGATTATCCTCTTCTACTTCTCTTTCTTTTTTTTTTTCTTTTGTTATAGTAAATTTATTCCTATATTTCAACTCTATCATATACAAATTAAATAAAACATACAAACAAATGCTTAAATTCAGATTAAGAAGTAAGGATACTATGATGCTATTAAAGGATTTATAAACATGGCTAAGAAAATACCTTATGTAGGTGCTAATTCCTATATCAATAATATCGAATTAAAAGCAGATATTGCAATGGCTAATATCTTAGTATCAGAAGCTTCCCAATCTAATATTTTCAGAAGCTCAGTAACGAGTATTCCAGGCATCTTCTCTGAAGGCAATGGAAACATAGAACTTACTATTTCTTTACTGAGGTCTAAATTAGAGAATTATTTACTTCGAATTTTTGATGGTGCAGTGGTAGATGTATTTCGCTACGATGGTATAGATGAAGATGCTAGTAAACAAACTATCATTATTAGAGCAATGATAGTTGATGATGATAAGCAATATAACTTAGAAAAGCTATTAAGAGAAGTTAATGGCAAATATACGTATATAACTAACATCAATAACGGGACCGTTTAATTAGCTATGGAAACGAGCTTTAAGTTTGTATTACTTGATACTAATCACAATACAGAAGAAAGTGATTGGGGGGCATTATTTACAGTAGAAGTAGAAGGCTTAACTTCCTATACTAACAAGAAAGTTCCAGTTTTATTTAAAAGTACTAGATATCATATCGATGTATTTAAAGTACATAATAAAGAAATGGAAAAAATCGATCTTAATACCGATTTAGAAGAACGTATTAAAAAACGCTATGAAGAAAGCTATCTATTTGGTAAAAAAATATTCACCTTAGCTATCTTACGATAACGTTTAATTAACTATCTTATTATAAAAAGGTGTGGTATTGGAACAAGATTACTTAAATAAAGCATCAGACTTACTTAACGAAGCGCTCTTGAATAAATCTATTGTAGGTTTAGATTCTATTAAAGAAGTCGTAGATAAAGCTCAAGAATGGCTAGCTGTTCGTATTACAACGGATCAATTTGAAGAAGGTTTCTTACCTCTATTTACTGGCGAGACACCAAAGTATCCAGAAGTCAACTTCTATACTTATTCTAATTTTGTAGGAGGTCCTAACAGAGAACTCATCCTTACAGATAGTACTGGTAAAGATGTTCTTATTGTTCCTCCTTTATTTGATCGTGATAAAATTAAATTCGATCTACCTAGAGATCCCCAGAATTCTTTATTTGAATTAATGGGTAGGGTAGGTGAAGTAAGTAGTCGCATCCCTATGCAAGGTAATCGCTTATTCTTAGCGATGACAAGTCGTAAATGGGATGATATTAAAAATAAAGATATTTATCTTAAAGTTATTCAGGATTGGAATAAAGTCTTTAGCTATTTTGGTAGGGAAGTTATTACTATTGAAGGACTTTCTAATGAAGAATTAGGTATCCCAAATAACTATAAACCTAAGGTCTTAAATCAGGAACAACCTGTTGAAATAAGAAATAATGTAACTCCTTCATCTAATAGTAGAGATTTCCTCGATCTTGATGAAGAATATGATAGCTAAAGAAAAGTTAAATGCTTTCGTCATTTCTGACATTCATTTCGGTAATACTAGAATTGATAATCAAAGAATGGCTAAAGCACTTAGAGATGTATTAAGTGATAAAAATCCTAAATTCCAATATATCAACGCTATCTTTTTCGCAGGAGATATTTGGGATAAGTTATTATCACTTAATAACCCTGACTTACCAGAGATATTTAATAAGTTCTTAGCGATCTTTAGAGATTGTAAAAAGAAAAATATTTCGGTATTTATTTTAGAGGGAACTAAGAGTCATGAATGGGCGCAGTCCAATGTCTTAGATTCCCTCAATACTTCTAGTGGTATTTGTGCACAAATAAAATATATCAAAGAGCTGATTGTCTGGTATGAAGAGAGATTCCAAAAGAATTTTCTCTTCATACCGGATGATCTACATCATGATCATTCAATCGTCCTTGCACAAGCCTTAGAAGCTTTAAAAGAGAAAGGATTGGATTGTGTAGATTTAGCCATTACTCACGGAATGTTTAAGCATCACGTACCAGCAGGACTATCGATTCCCCACCACGATAATAGCTCTTATGAAGTTATTGTTAAGGACGGTATTTTTAACGGTCATGTCCATACTCATAGTGAAGTAGGTAAGGTATATACTCAAGGCTCTTTTGGTCGTATTAGTCATAATGAAGAAGAAGCTAAAGGGTATTATCATTTCTGGTACGATGAAAATGATGTATTTCATAAAACATTTATTGAAAATACTTTAGCTGAACTATTCATTACTGTCGATTGTACTGGTTTAAATGCTGAAGATTCTTTTAAGAAAGTCAAAGCTCTAATAGCTGAGAAAGGCGAAGACATGACTATTCGTATTATGAGTGAAGGGACTAACCCCATTTTCTCTAATATGAGTGAGTTAATTAAGAGTTTTCCTTTTACCCGTTTTTCTGAACCTAAGAAGGTAAAAGAAGAAGTGGATAAAGAAACTAAGGCAGTTGATATAAAGAACTTCACACCAATTGTTATCAATAGAGAAAATATTGGTCAGCTAGTACTAGAGAGAGCAGATAAAAAAGAAGATCTCGCTCAAGATGTAAGGGCTGCACTCATTGATGCTATTGAAGCGTTGAGGTAATTACAATGAGAGTATTGACCGATAGAGTTGTTAACTACTTCCCTATGTCAGTAGCTACAAGCTTAGCTATCGAAGGTTTAGTAGGAGTAGGGTTGGATGGGAATGGTAGTGTTAAAAAAACACCTAACAGAACTAAAGAGTTTGAAAAGGTTTGGATTAATGTCCGTACATTAATCAGAAACGTTATAGGTAGTGTGTCAGATAGAAGTATTGAAAGTATCAGACCTGACCATATAGCGTTTACGGTTATGGAAGATATTGGTGCAATTGAAGAAGCGTTAAAAGTATACGGACCTCATCTAAAATTACAACTCTATTATTGCGAGTATAGATTTATACAAAGAAGCTTTCCTAACGCATTATTAAGAGAACCTAGTACTGTAAAACAAAAGACGTATAATGAAGTATCAGAGAGAGCTTGGAACTTCACTAGAACGCTTATACAAGACTCTGAGTACGCTTTTAAGAACTATATGAAGACAATAGAAGGTAACTACATGGAGAAAGTGTTAATGCTATCACACTTTCCTATTGATTTACTTTCTTATAAACAATTCAGGGAACTGAGTTTATTAGAGTCTCATACAGGTGCAATTAAAACAAGACCGTATTGGTATACAAAACTCTATAACGGAAAAGATCTTTCTATTATCCCTTTTAATGAACTCACATTACAAGTCTATGGAGACAATGAAACCTTTAGACCTACATCCATAAAGCTAAGACGACTACTTACGGATATAGCCATTAGTAATAAATGGTCCTACTTAACGACAGTAGATAAGATCCGATATAATTTAAATAGTATTAAAGACCCAGTGTCTAAAGAAGAATTGAAAAAGTATCTGTAAAATATTACTTTTTAAGCAACTCTTCTATAATTTGTGAAATATTGTTATCCTAAAAGAAAAAGGGAATAAAGTTAAAATGAGTAACTATCAAAACAACCAGCAAGAATACCAGCACACTATTTTAGACGCTCGTTATTCCAGTATGAGTGCACCTAGTACTGAGCAAGGTAAATGGGCAGCAATTAAATGGTCTGTGAACAAAGGTGAAGTCCGTATGACGGTCTTTACTAATGATGCTGGTGATACTGCCAATAACCCAGCAGAAAAAGGACGTATTCAAGCTACTCTAACTCCTCGTCAATTCGGTTGGTTTACTGGAGCAATTGAAGAAGCTATTAACGCTACAAGTGAATATACTGCTATGTATACGCATGAGGACTATAAATTCTTTGGTCCTGGTAAACGTTCTGAAACTCCTCTTCCTATCTGGTCTCTTATTGTAAAACGCGCTGAAGATGGTAAGATCTCATTCATGCTTTTAGATGCAGGTAAGAAAGACCGTCCACGAATTCCTTTTACGTTTGAGCCAGCTCGTGGTGGTAAGATGTTAATTAAGATTAACGGTGAGATGGTAGATAACCCAGGTGAGGTTTCTAAAACATTTGCTCGCGGTTTCTTAAATACTACTGTTCCGATGATTAATAAACTTTGTGTTGATAATTACGTTCACAAGCAGCCTAATAACAATAACAATAATAATCGCGGTGGTGGAAATAATAATTATCGTAACAATAATAATAATAATAATAACTACTCAGGTGGTAATCAGAATCAAGGAGGCGGTAGCAGCTATCAAGCACCTGCCAGCAGCAATTTTGATGATGATATCCCTTTCTGATAAACAACAATAATAAAGAGGTGGGAGTCCGATTAAGTAGGACTCCCATTATGCCTTTAAATCAAGAAAATAACAACTACATATCACCTAAAAGTACAAGGTATTTTTTCCCTTTCGCTTACTAAGGTTGGAAATGGATATAAAAGAAAAGAGTTTGAGAATTATACAAAAGAGTCCTACTACAGTCAGTACTTATTTCAATGATAAAGAGCTGATATGGGATGTCTCTGTATTTAACAATACTTCTCATCGGAATAACGAGTTTGATATCTTCGAGCAGATTAATCAATATTGGTTAACTAAACCTATCTCTTTTCAAGAAGAGGTATTTAAGTATTACGAGAAGATTCATTCTGTATTTCAATTTGGAGGTACAATTGAGGACCTAACGCTTGAACTCGGTCCTTATATGAAGGGTATTATTAAACTTCATAATCCTGATGAGATTGCAGTCTGGTCACAAATTAGTGCAAGACTTTATGTTTCGTCTTCATTGATGTCCGAATACGCAGATAACGGAAATGAAGGCGCATCTCGCTTCGTGCAGGTTGGAACGCGTAATAAGACTTATCTGAAAAGAGATTATACCAAACTTCTAGGTTTAGCTATCTCTATCCGTGCTCTAGTACCTATCTTTGGAGAATTTATTTTCCAAACTGGTGCATCAGCAGGTGTTAACTTCAAAGAGTATCGTGCTGGTAAACTATTAGAAGGTACGACTTTAGAGACATGCGAGGCTTATGAAAAACTAAGGTTGTATGTCAATGACATTGCAGGTACAGATAAGCAAAAGAGTTCACCTATTCTAGACGGTATCAGTAGTGAAGAATTCCCGGTATGGATTCTTTACATGATCATCATTCGTCGTTTAACAGTAGGTAATTTAAAAGGTGATCCAAACCAACCTAACTCTCATCTAGTTACTTATATCCATTTTTACTTGAATCAAAGATTACTAGGATATGAGAATAACTTCTCCTCAGGTAAGGTTAGGGATAAAGATGTAGGATCAGCTAACGCAGACGATGAGTCTAAGCTCTCTGTTTTAGAGACTTATAAAACACCGACAGAGCATAGTCCGGGTGATTATGAGCAAATGGCGTTTTATGCAAACAACATTGAATGGTGTATTAATACCTTGTGTCCTGGTCTAGACATGAAGATTTATGAGCAAGCAAAAGAAGCTAGTGCATTTATGCTAGGACCTGTTCCTTTCTATAAGGCACAAAGCGTCATTGTTCAGAATCTAATTGGACCTTATCTAGCACCAGATGTATTAGAACATATTCAAAGGATTCCTAGTTTGGGTCTTTATAATGTTGTTCAAGCAATGTTGTGGCAGTACGGATATAAAGACCTTGCGTCTTTTATTACAACCACTACAAAGCAAGAGCATGAAGGGTTAAGTGGTTCTACACATACAGCTAGGATGAACATCCCACGAGTAATGAGCGATATGATTCGAGATCTATATCCTCATTTAAAGAGAACCAGTTCTCGAAGTGTTAATAGTAAGATTGAACCTACACCTCTTACAACAATTAAGAATATTGTTGAACACATGAGTGTGGGTAATTGGAGGAGTAATATCCATGAAGCTTGGTTAAATGAACTAGATTTAAGCGCCATCTCACCTTCAAGACGCCGAGATTGGAGAATACCTCCTGACATTAGAATTCAGTTAGCTAAACTGTTTATTCAAATTGGGATGTTTGAAGTGCCTTTCCATCCCGACAACGTCAAGAAATTCCAACAGCTCTCGTTTTAACATCCCAACGTAAAAAACCAACCCTATTCTCTCTGGAGTTTATCAATGTATCAAAATAACCCACGCTGTCGTATTCTTCGTTTAGTGATGGCTCGTACTAATGGTTATCAGCCACAGTATATTCGTCCCTATGCGATGACTACGGAGACTTATAAGCGTAATGAGATTTTGAATCGTCTAGACCCAAACCGACCCATCAGCCCAACGACATTAGGTGGTGAAGTATCTGGTCTCATCAAACCCAGTATTAACATTGACGACACTTTAATGCTAGACCTCCCAGCAGGTTGGGGATCAGAGCGTCTTCGTTGGATTATGACAATTGAAATCCAGCACATGGGCGCAACTATCATTCAGTACTTAACAGGATATACTGATCACGTAGGTGTATCACTACAAACTCAATCCATCGATCCTAACTTACGTTTCTTTATTAATAATAGCTTCCAGTTTCGTGTAGATTCTGAACTGCAAAACGGTGTACCGATTCGTCGCCTCGTGCCAACACGCTTAAACCAAGTTCTAACTAATCTAAACTATAGCAGAAATCAATTAATGAATTCCGCTTTAGTTCGTCCTCAAGATGTACTAAACTTTGTTGGAACGGCTTCTATTCGGGATCAGATCTATAGCCAAAACATTGCTTATGAAACAGCAACACTAACTAACCGGGCTACATTAGGAAATATTTCTAATATTAATCCCACAGCTTTTACTGCTCGAATCCTCGATGCACAACGTCGTGCTTTTGTGGATGGGAATCAATACGGTCAGTCCAATGATTCAATTATTGAACGTGCTATTGATTTCGTTCGTGAAGATTCTCAGCGTAATGATCCTTTCCTAAACGTTCTTCTTTCTAGCTCATCTGAATCACTAATTGGAAATGATTTCACTTGGTCTACGCTAAACAACATTGATCCAAACGTAAACAATGAACAGATTACGCAATTGATCATGAAAGATAGTGCTTCCCCAACAATGGCTATGAATGCCAGTAACATGGGACTAGCGTATTTAGATTCTACTAATTCCTCTCGTTGGGATGAATGTAATTATCTTCAACAAGCAGCTACTATTATTCGAGACTCAACAAACTCTTTGATGGCTGAGACGATGTTTAACTCTATCGCCTTCTCTGTAACTAATGAGTCAGGTCAATTCACGTATTCGTATTCAGGCGGAACTTTGTTTGTACCAGATGTTGACCCAAGTCCTTTCTTTTATCGATTCATTGAAAGGCTGATTAACGAAGCAGTTATGGATATCTCCTTTAACAATAATACGCGACTTGAACTCCATGTCATCAGTGAATTTGTTGGTGATACCAAGATTCAATTAAAGGTTGGTGATCAATATGGTGAGTTCGTAGCTCCTACTTTTTGCTCCAGTCTGACAGCTCCTGTCATTGCAGGATCTCAAGGAACTGCTCAGCTCTTAGCAGATAATATTGGTAACATTGTTAATGAGGTGTATGATAACTTCTCTAACAAGATCTCTCATGCTGTTACGAACATCTCTGATAACCCGAGTTATCCAAGTGCTGTCATGGATAATTTCCCTCTGTAATAAGCGAATGAAAAAATGGAAAATAAACTAGATCTACTTACTTGGTATAAAGAAGTTTTAAAAACTGCTGATGCTTATACTGACGAAAAAGATCATATCTTTCTCATCCCAGGAGAAAATACCGTACCAGCAATGGTCAAAGAAGGTGATGTTGAAAAACAACTAGCACTACCTTCTAAAGAGGTGTTATCTAATTACTATAGTAGCACCATTCGCTTTCACCCCCTAGCTGAGGATTTCACACGAGGACCTAGTGTTGTTGTAGAGAATTATAAGAACTGGGCATTAGGACATATGACTATCACCATGGTAGTCGCTTTCATTGCCCTGCTAGAGTTATCAGCATCACCTCAACTCCACGCTAAACTCGATCCAGTTCAGAGTGAGTTATTGAAAGTAGCTAAAAATGCTAAACAGGGTACGATTGATGTATTTAAGAAAATTATTGGTAGGATTGAAGATGAAGATAATGAACTTCAATTCATCCGTATTTTCTTAAAGAAATCAGCCCGTATTAATGATAAAGCACATCAATGGGGGGGAATGGTAACTTTTCCTTTCTATGAGTACTTAAAGACAAACCCAAAGAAAATCAAATCCGTTCCTCTAAGTAATGAGAACCGACTGACTTTCATGTCTATCTTCGAGTATTTATTCCCTTTCATTAATGAGGCGCATAAATACAGCTATGGTTCTAACTCTAACTTAGCACCTAAATTTGAATCTATCTTAGGTGCTATTAAGAATGTGGCAATTGAAATCAATACACTCATTCAAGAGTTAGGTGATCAAAATCAAGGTATTGAGGAAATTGAATTAGGCTGGGTAGATTACTTAGGTAAGACTGATGTATTCTTGCCTGAAGTTCGTTTTATTCCAATGCAACCTGGTAATGAAGGAAAGGAGAATAAGTTAGATAAAGGATTTATTAGCTTAAACCCAAATCAAACTCAAGCTACCTCTACTCCAACTCAACCTAGTACTAATGAGTCTATGCAACAATCACACACTCAACCTTCTGTTATTGACCCACTTCCTCAAGCGCAGTCTACGCAACCACAACAACCTCAAGTAGCTCAACAGGTTAAAAAGGCTGCGACTTTAGCTGATATCTTAGGTGCCAATGCAGCTCCACAAATGGTTGGAGGGATGGTAGCTGGTAATCAGACAATGATGGTTAATCCAGCTACAGGACAAGTCATGGGAACTCCCTCCATGATGCCAGCTCCTATGCAGCAACAAATGCAGCAACATCAAATGAACTATATTCAAACCCTTAATACCCCCCAAGGACCGATGGTGTTGTTTAATAACGCTTATATTCCTTTACAACAATATCAGATGATGTTACAATCTAATACGGGGATGCAACAACCAGGTATGATGGGTGCTCGCTATGATGTACTGAGTCCTATTGGCCGGCCTAGCGCTGCTAATAGCGGAGGTATGATTAACGGGTATACGGTTCGTATTTAATAACAGCATAAATAGGGAGTCCGTTTGGACTCCCTATTTTAAAGGCTGTTATTTTTTTACTTGCTTTTGTAGTAGAGTTTTAATCTGACTCAATACAGAACCGTAATATTCTTTACCAATCAAGTAAATAGTAGTCTCAGTACCTAAGAAATCTACTGGATTGTTTAAATGGTTCATCCTTAAATTAACCCAATCGTGGTCAGGGGATTCATTCATAAACCTCATTAGGCCGTAAAAATCCCCTTCATAACGAATAGATTCACCAGCTTCAATTTCTACAGTCCTAGCTCCATTATCAGGTAATAAGAAAAATGGCATGTGGTATTCTAACATTACTCTCACATCCGCTCTATCAGCTAATGAGAGATGTTGTTGAATCATTAAAGGTTCTAGTTCAGTAGGTGTTGTTAAATCTAATACTGTTTCAGTCATAGCGTATTTTTCAAGATAGATTTTTACAATAACATATTATCAATTAGTAGCTGTTAAATTACAGCTAAAAACTTACTCCTTCTTTTACTCAATTAAGAGGATGTGTTAATGAGTCTAACCAGACCTAAACCAGATCCGATGATTAAAACTAATCAACTCCATAGAGAATTGCTTAGTGTAAGTGGATTTGATTCTTTTGCTGCTCATGGAACCTCTCCAAGAAAGCAGATGTTTGCAACTCATTTAGGACAGTGTCTTGTAGTAAAACATTCCACAGAACGCAGTTATCAAACTGGTATGGAAAGAGCTTACGCTAAATATACATTTAGTATTAAAGCTCCTACCACAATGCATATCATCGCTATTGTTAACCGGTATCCAGAGATTCAAGGCGTAGACAAGATTAAATTTAATCCCCAGTCTATTGTCGTCTACGAAGATCTTATTACTAGAACGATCTCAGCAATGGATGTACGTCGATTCAAAGCTAACCATCCTCACTTTGGCTTTGATTATGTTGCTAGACCAGCTTCTCAATTATTACGAGCTGGAGAGACTATTGAGAAAGATACTATCTTCTACGATAGTCCTTCTGTAACAGAAAATGGTGGATACAAGTATGGTGTAGAACTAAACATCCTTCATGCTACCTTACCAGCTACTTCTGAAGATGGTAGCATGATCTCTGAATCAGCTGCTAAGAAGTTCACCTACATGACGTTCGAAACTCGTGTAGCGGATTGTGGTGCTGATGAGATTCCTATCTTCTTATATGGTACGGATGAACAACCTAAGATTTGTCCAGATATCGGAGAGAAAGTCAGGGATGATGGTCTACTTTTTGTAACTAGAAAAGTCGATGATAACTTAGCCCCCTTTTACCAATCTAAACACGCACTTAGAAAATACTTTCCAAAGTTTGATACACCTATCTATGTACCACCAGGTGGGACAGTAATTGATATCCAAGTCCATCACGATCCTTTATGTAAGCAAGCTCGTGTACCAACTGGAATGGACGATCAGTTATTAAAGTATCAACGGTCTTTAATGAACTTCCATAAAGCAATTAAAGACATCTGGTCTAAGTACTTAAGAGAACGAGGTGAGGGATTAAAACTCTCTCCAGAGTTTGAACGCTTGGTTGTCGATGCAATTGCTTATACGGATGATAAAGCTAATGCACGTCCTCAACGACAATACCGACTAGCTCGACTGGGTGATTGGCGTATTGAATTTACTGTTAGATACGAAAATGTACCTAGTGTAGGTAATAAGGCAACTGGTTGCTTCGGAGATTCTCACATAGAGCCTGTTAACTATATTTAGGTATATAGTATAGGCCAATGAAATACTAGAAATTATTAACGATCTTTTTAATTTGCAGCGTTTGGCCTGTATTTTTCTAATTTAGGAGGTCAAATGACAAAGCAGTATAAATTAGTACCGGGATCAGAGTCAGTACGTTATGATGTAATAAATGACACTTATACTAGATTTAATCCGAAAGAAGATGGGTTTGTAGAAAAAGGTTCCCGAATAACCTTTAACTACCATAACCGAACCATCACGGTAGATAGAGAATGGCTTCGTTTATTTACAATCTTTGAAACAAAGCTTCCCGAGCAAGTTTGGATTCATGTAGAAAAAATTAGGTTCGTAGACTGCTATAATAAAGTACTTCGTTTACCCACCAATAAAATAATGGTGTTGGACGAATGCTTTCACTATCATCCGTATTATCGTATTGTTCCAGGCTTTACTCATCTATTCATCAGTAAGAATGGTGTGGTAATTGATTGGACTGATAACTTTAAACCCGTTTCTATTTTAGATGATCAGTATAAAAACTTAAACATCTATGATCCTGAACGAGGTTTTGTTAGATCAGTTCCACTACATCGCTTACTTGGTTTGGCTTGGATTAATAATGACAATTACCAAGAAAAGCCCATAATGAATCACATAGATGGAAATAAGTATAATAATCAGCTGAGTAATCTAGAATGGGTCTCTCATCAAGAAAATAACGTTCACGCTAGTGAGGTCGGGTTAAATACCGATTCTCTAGCATGTAAAGCTCGGGATGTAGTAAGTGGTGAGGTACAAACATTCAACAGTCTTGGTCAGTTATCTCGCGCTTTAGGTGTTGGAGCAGTTAATCTGGAGCGGTTAAATACCACCCGCCCAACTTCTTTAATTGGTGACCGATATGAAGTTCGTTTATTAGGTGATGACACGCCTTGGTTATTTGATACCGTAGACGATCTACCAAAGGTTAAAGGACGTTATCAAATCAATGTTACACATGCGAAGCAGGGTAAGTTAACTTTCCATGATGTTAGAACAGCGGTGTTTAATTTGAAATACCGTAAGACGTGGGGATGTGGTAATGTCAGGACTTTACAACAGTTCTTAGAAAAAGATCCGTATGTTCAGGATTTTGAGATTATTGATCATTATAAATACACAGCAACAGTTCAGGCGAAAAACGTAGATACAGGAGAAGTAGTGGAAGAACCTACCTTTACTTATCTTTCTAGACGTTTAAAGCTTCAACGTAGTGCTATTAAGAAAATCCTGAATTCGGGTCAGGTACAGTGTTATCATGGCTGGTTGATTCGTTTAACGAGTGAAGATCCTTGGCCGGAAGATTATCAGATACATGGTCAGAGACGTATTAGTGTGGTAGCTAAACACAATAAGACAGGCCAATGTTTGAAATTTCCCACCCTAAGAGCTACTGCAAGGCACTTCGGGATAGATCGTAAAACCATTTCAGTTCGTATTAATAATAAAACGGACTACGATGGCTGGTATTTTGAATTGGTTTAATTTACAGGTAAGAATTTATTTGGTCTCCCTAAATAGTGATATTTAGTAAAAAACCTCTCTAACTGCGGGAACATCCTAAAGTCTTAAATTACTTCTTACTCATGGAAACGTAGAGTAATGCCTCGACCAGTAATGGAAGTTCGAGGGACAGTAAAAACATTTAAGAATATATGGGTAACCGACGCAACAAAGCTCCTAAGTCTAGAGATATGGAGTGTGTTCAACGACTATCGACGTAGCGCCTAAGTAGGTAATCGAGGATTTTAAAGCGAAACGGGAGGCCCTCAACTAGCTTAAGTTGAGGTGAAGATATAGTCTGTTCCCCAAGGAAAGCTTGGGGCGGGTGTCGTAGCACACCGGATATGTATGGAAACGATACATATTGGACAATAAGAAAGGTATTATCGTAACAGTAGTTCCAGATGAGAAAATGCCTGTTGATGATCGGGGTGTTCGAGTGGAATTTATCACAGATCCTCTAGCTACAATTGCTCGGAGTACTTTAGGTCGAGTGATGGAACCCTTTCTAAATGCTGCTGGACAGAATATTGTTAGAGAGATAGCATTAGCTCTTAATCTGAAATGGGGAACTGTAGTAACGCCACAGTTACTAGAAACTAAGAACGTTAATGGGTTAGTCAGGAAGCAGTTTGAAAAACTCAAAGACTTCTATTATACGGTATCATCTGAAAAGATGGGTCCTTGGCATGAGAATCTAACAGATAAAGAACTCTATGAGCATCTGAGTTCTGTTATTACTCGAACCTTACCTATTATGTATAAACCACCTTCTGATGAGAAAGAGATGGTGGATATTATCATGGAAATTAATGAGAAGTATCCTCCTTATGAATCTCATATCACTTATGTAGGTAACTCTGGTAAGACCGTACGGTCTAAAGAAAAGTTTATTATCGGAAGAGCTTATGTTATTCTCTTAGATAAAACAGGAGATTCTGCTGCTGCTATTGCCTCAGGTAAATTAGGTCACTTTGGTGTTCCTAGTCAAATTACTCGTCAAGATAAATACACGAGTCCTAATCGACGACAGCATACTCGTATCTTTGGTGAAGCAGAGATGCGAATCATTGCTTCGTATTGTCCGTCTTGGGTGGCTGCTGAAATCATTGATAGGAACTCCAATAAAGATAGCATGGGAGTTATTATTAACGGATTACTCACCACAGATAAACCAACTAATACTTTTGAGCTAATCAATAGAAAGGAGCATAAGTACAATGGTGGTAGACCTATTCAGATCGTACGACACTTAGCACTTACAGCAGGTTGGGGTTTCCAATATAAACCTTATCAGCCTCTTTGGATGAAAGGTAATAAAGTAAAAGATTTTGTACTAGAGAGCTTAGACAAAACAGAAGCTGTTTAATCTCCGCGTGGGTTGTGTAAAAGCAACTCACGCGTTATAAAAGTTAATGAGGGATTTAAACATAATGAGTGCTATAACACTAAAGGCTAGAAAGCTATTAGGTGTTCCTACAGAAGTATTATGGGAAACTCTGAACGGGGAATTCTATTTAGAGTTTGATGATGGTGTTATCTTAGCTGACGAAGCTAGTACTATCTATAGTTCTTATATCTGGAAATTCATCAGTAAGTTCCCAGATATCCCATTTCTTAAAAAACATCATATCAACTCTCATCTTGGTAAGAGCCTATTGTCAGTTGAAGCCAACGGTAGACTTTTTGATAGTGTACTTTGGGATGTTTTTGATTGGGCTGTCTATGGAGTTGATCCAAGGAACGAAGATCTTAAAAGTAGAGTTCCTGACCCCAGTACTGCTAAGCTTAACGTATTGGAGTTTAAAGAAGAGTTAGCTGAAACTGCTTGGGGGACATTAAATGAGATGTATAACGATCTAAGCGTTCGTTGTGAGCCTTGGGTCGTAGGCATTAGCATTAATGATCTTGTTGAAGTAACTCAACATAATCCAATTAAAGAAGTGTTAGAAGGTTTCTTACCTCCTGTACAGGAATCTTTGGATAAGATCTATGATACCCTAGATGAAGCACTCTTTAATGATCCGAAGCTAGAGAACAATATCCTTTCTCGTTTAGTTCGATCTGGTTTGATTAATAAGAACCAGTTACAGCAATGCGTAGGAGCACGAGGTTTTATTACTGATATTGACTCTAGTCTATTTAGACTTCCTATTCTTCGTAACTTAACTCAAGGTATTCGATCAGCTTATGATTCACAAATTGAATCTAGGAGTGCTGCTAAGTCACAAGCTTATTCAGAAGAACCTCTAGAGCAATCAGAATACTTCTCTCGTAGGCAGCAATTGATCTCACAGACACTGAAAAATCTAGTAGAAGGTGATTGTGGTGCGAAAGAAGGATTAGGTTGGAACGTTGGGGAGGATGACTTAAAGCATCTAGTAGGAAAGAACTATTACGATGATGAAGGAGTGCTTCGATATATTAAAAGCAGTGATAAACATCTTATTGGTAAGACAATTACTTTAAGATCTCCTTTTAAATGCCAAACCACGCATCCTACAGGCATTTGTAGTACGTGTATGGGTCAACTAGCACTCTCTGTATTTAGACTCTCTAACGTGGGTCAGGACACAGCTGTATCGATGCTCTCTGATGTAGGTCAGCGAGTATTGTCTGTAAAGCACTTGGATGGTTCAAGTGTTGTAGATTCTCTTACAGTTGATCTAGAGACTCGTAAGTACATCAGAGTAGGTAAGGATGGGTCGAGTTATTATCTATCTCCTGATCTAAAGAATGCAAGTAGCATTGAGTTAGTCTTTAGTCCTTATACTGTTCCAGGCTTTACGGATATTAAACAATGTAAAGATACTAGTGATCTTTTCTTATCACGCGTCTCTAGGATGAATTCTTTAGGGATGATTGTTAAAGAAAGAAATCGAGTTATTGAAGTTGCTTTAGATGTCGGTTTAGCTAAACGTAAAGCTTCCCTTGCTTTTGATGTGATTAATCTCATTAAAGAAAGAGGTTGGAAAGTTGTCCAGACTGAAGCTGGTGATACTGTCTATGTAGTTGATATTACTGGTCTAGATCAGAATACGAAGTTACTTACAGTGCCATTACGTCACTTTAACATGGGTGATCAAGCAAAAGCTATTGCTGCTTTACTAGAGTCTAAAACTGGAGCAGTTAAAGAACGAGATGAAGACACACCTATCTCGGAATTTATTGCTGAGCTATATGAGACAGTTAATAGCCGCCTCTCTGTTAACTTTGCGGTACTTGAAGTAATTACCTACAGTATCATGATTGTCTCAGCTAAGGGTGAGGATTATTCATTACCAAAACCCTGGACACAATCTGGGTTAGGTGTTAAGGATAGGACCTTTAGACGCCGTAGTGCTTCTGTTGAGATGGCTTATCAAGGACAGCAGTTTGCTATTAAAGATCCAGTTAGGTATAACTATACTAATGTCATGGATCATCAAATGGATGTCTTTATTGATCCTCAGTCTGTTGTTGAGAGGGAAGCTAAGATGGAGAAAAATAACCAGCGATGAAATCCTTTAGAATCACTACAAGTAGTCATGGTTTTAAAGTAGATGGTATTTGTGACTCTAGAGCTACTGAAGCGATTCATGAATTTTTAAGAAGTTTGCTGCAATATGGTCTTATCAAAGTGGGAAGGCATTTCGTTAGAAAGCCAGTTAAGACCTTTGCAGCAAGTAATGCTTCTAGAAATTATTATCGATTCCACATCAATGACTTAAAAGCTTTCTTAAGTCATATGGCTGAATATGGTTTCAAAGAAAATAACTATACCATCATTAATACTCCACTTTATGAACCTAGGTATGTAGAACTCCCACTTAAACCCAAATGGAAAGCTAGGGAAAACCAAATCACAGCAATTGATTATGTTGCTGATGAAACAAATGGACCTGCATGTAAACTCATCCCAGCTCAACCAGGGTTTGGGAAAGGTTTAATTTCCATGATGGGTATTTCTGCTGTAGGTGTCTTTGCTATTTATCTTCTACGTCCGATGTATATGGATAAATGGAGAGAAGAGTTAGAAGATACTTATGACATCGACCCTTCTGAAATCATTACCATTCAAGGCAATGGTGAACTAAAGAAGATGTTAGACCAGCAGAAAAAGAAAGAGTTTTTTGGTAAAGTTGTTGTCATTAGTAATAAGACTTACCAAGCTTGGTTAAGTAAGTACGAAAAGTTAGGTCATAAGAAATTCTTAAAGCTCTACCCATGCACACCAGAGAATTTCTTTGAGTTTATGAAAGCAGGTTTTCGATTAATTGATGAAGGTCATCAAGACTTCCATCTAAATTGTAAAATCGACTATTATACAAACGTACCTAACTCTATTACTCTTACTGCTACACTAATTACAAAAGACCCTTTTCTTAGGAAAAGGATGGATGTGCATTATCCTAAAGATAGGCAATGTAAAGTAGAGCAGATTAATAAGTACATTGATTCATCTGCTTACTTCTACCAATTCAAACATCCTGAAAAAATAAGGACAACGGAATTTGGTAGTCCCAACTATTCTCACCTAGCTTTTGAGGCTTCTATCTTACAAAAACCTCAGATTAGAGATAATTACTTCGAAATGATTAAACTCTTAGTCGATGTAGATTTCTTTAAGATCAAAGAAGAAGGGGAGAAGTTTGTCGTCTTTTGTTCTAAGATTGACTTTAGTAGAGAGTTATGTGCTTATTTACGGAAAGTCTACCCAAGTGTAGATATTAGAACTTATGTTGAAGATGATCCTTACGAGAATCTAATTGACCCTGTAGGACGTGTGACGACTTATGGTTCAGCAGGTACAGCGCAAGACATCCCAATGTTAAGAACTAATATTAATACCATTGCAATGGATTCATTAGCGGGTAATATCCAAATCTTAGGTAGAACTCGTGTAATGAAAAGTGGTAATACGCCACGGTATGTTTATCTCGTAGCTGAAAACATTGATAAGCATATTACTTATCATAATGGTAGGAAAACCATGTTAGAAGAACGCGCTCGTAGTTTTAGAGTTCGTTGGCATGATAAACCTATTTAAATGAAAGCATAATAGGAGATCCCAAAAGGATCTCCTATTTATGACTTGTTATTAATAAACATTGAAAAAGGTAAAATAAATGACTAATGAATTTGTAGAAGTTCAATTTGACATCACCGGTCGTATTCGTCAGAAAGTAAGACTCACTGATCCCAATATGACATTGGTTGAATTTGAAACAGGTTTAAAAACCGGAGATATTCTCCCTTCTATCTGTTATGGTAGTACGGATAGTGAAAGCCATTACGTACAATTTAGAAAAGATGGAGAAGTCTCGGACTCTTTTGTAATTGTCATAGTAGGAGTTGTAGAAGCAACCGATGTGGATTCTGATACGGAATACAGTCAGTTTGATGTCGAGGTTATCTAATAATAGAGAAGCATTATAGGGATGACTCTAGTCTCCCTATAATACCACCTTTCTTTTTTTTATTTAAATAATTAAATATAACAATATTTGAACCTATGAACGAAGTTATATATTTTTATTTTAATAAGGTCAAAAAGATATGGCATTTACTACTCAATTCTCTATTCATACTTCACCCTATCTTAATCCACTTGATGCAAAGAGACAGGCTTTTAGTGTAGAGGCAGATAATCGGAAAGAAGCTTTAAAAGAATCTCTTAATAAAATCATTGATGAGTTAGATGATGAAACAATCAAACAACCCAGCATCACTCTAAACATTATCTATGCAGAAGAGAATGATAAAGAAGATTTCTACGTAGCTTATTTTGATTTTAAGAAAGACTCTTATCTAGATATTAAGAGTTCTATTCTTATTCCTCATACCTTCACTACATTAGCTCCTGAGGAAATCATCTCTATTAAGTTTAAGAAGCTCTCTGTTAAACCAAGTGAACAATCATTATGGGTAGATGAAGAAGGTTCTATGTTCATCAGTAATTATCCTAATGTTTATTTTAATAGAAATGATCTTCCTGTAGAGAACTTTGACTATGACTTCAATGTCTATTATGATTTAGCCATGTTCAAAGGACTAACTAATGTTGAGTCTTACAATTATGAAGTACCTGTTCTCTATCAGAAGCGAGTAGATAAAGCCATTGCATTTACTACTCGTATTAAAGAAGCGGCTACTTTAGCCCAAGTACCTGAGAGTGTTATTAAAGAAGTGTTTGGTTAAAAGGTATAAATAGAAGGCATAATTAGGAGTCCTTTAGGACTCCTCTTTTTGCCGTATTCTAGACTATTTTAAATCTATATCACTAACATGATAGAACTGGTCAAGCTGTCTTTCTTATATAAAGAGGTTAGGTCTGGATATTCGTGGTATCCAGACCTATGACCCACCTCTACACTTCTTTACTACAAAGGAGATAAAAATGAATATACACTATTCAGGTTTACATAGTATTATACTAAAACCAAATGAAAAAACTAAAATCCCTGTTCACATCATCACGTTAAGTAATTACAATGCGGATGAATTCTTAGATTATATTACAGATCAAATCCATCAAAACAATATATTGAATATTCATTACAATATTGAAAATCAAAGTACTGATCAACTGAGATACAAACCTCCTGCCTTTAGACAGAGGTGTTAATATAATTAGGACATTTAAATGACTACTATTACTAAAGGTTATAAGTTTAGGTTAGAACCTAACCAAACACAACGTGACCTCTTAGTGAGGTCATTTGGTCATACGAGATTTGTATGGAATGAACTTTTAGCTCAATCTAAGATTCAATATGAGCTACACAAATTTAATGGGTTAGTAGATAAACCTAATTTGAATGAAATTGAATTAGTAAATAAGATTACTAATCTAAAACTCTTTCATCCGTGGTTAAGTGAAGTATCTAACGTAGCACTACAACAAAAGGTCCGAGACCTCGCTTCAGCTTATCGACATTGTTTTCGTAATCTCAAACAAGGTAAAATAGCTTTTCCTAAGTTTAAAAAGCGTAATAATCGTAATAGTTTTCGATTAACTAAAAATGGGTTTAGACTTAAAGATGGTGAACTCTATATCGCTAAGTGCGACCAACCACTAAAAGTCAGGTGGTCTAGAGACTTGCCTTCTGAGCCTTCTAGTTGTACTATTAGTCAGGAACCCGATGGATCTTATTATGTCTCTTTTGTCTGTCAGGTAGATCCTAAACTTACGAATGGAGTAAAGCAAACAGGGATTGATTTAGGTCTTACAGATTTTGCAATATTGTCTGATGGAGGGCGGATAGCGAATAATCGCTTTTTAGTTCAAGCCTTAAACCAGTTAAAACGCGCACAGAAAACACTGAGTCGTCGTAAAAAGGGTTCTAAGAACCGGAATAAAGCTAGAATTAAAGTCGCTAAACTCTACCAGAAAGTCACGAATCAAAGAAATGACTTCTTACATAAACTCTCTCGTAAACTAGTGAACGAGAACCAAGTGCTAGTAGTAGAGAGTTTGAATGTGGGCGGGATGATTAAGAACCGTCATTTAGCTAGAGGTATTTCGGATGTTAGTTGGAGTAGGTTTATAGGTTATTTAACTTATAAATCTAAAGAATCACATCACTGCTCTTTGTTAATGATGGACCCTTTTTATCCTTCGAGTAAACTCTGTGGAAGTTGTGGAGTGAAGTATGAGAATCTAAAACTTTCTGAACGTCAATGGACTTGTTTTAATTGTCATACTACTCATGACAGGGATCTCAATGCAGCTCGTAATATTCTAGCTAAAGGTTTAGAAACCTTTAAAAACCTATCTCCAGATTATAGCTGGCTGTCTATACCAGTTATATGTAATAGGTTTAATTAGTAGTAAATTTACCGTAGGGACTACGGGAGTTGGTCTAAAGACCAACTAAGCTCATGGAGAGGCTGTAGTTTAACCTCAGTGAAGTGAGAACCCTCCTCGTTTACGGGGAGGAGGTTCAATGGAACTGTCTTAGATATTGAGATGTGTCAGAGTAGTTGAAAACAAGAAAAATAAAAGAGAGGGTCTAAACAGACTCTCTCTTTCAACACTTCTTTTTTTTTTTATTTACTACATCAACTGTTTTTTAGGATCATACTTAGTTGTAGCAAGTGCTGTACCATGCATAGATTTCATTACGATGTTCATAAAGCGGTTCCCAATTGCAGTGATAGCAGAGCCAATAGAAGTGGGATCAGCAGCTTGCTTAACACCTACACAAGTAGCACAATAGTCGGTATGTTTTTTAGTACAATAAATAGGACTACGCACTTGTAAGACTTTACCTAAGTATTGCTCAGTGACTTCTTCAGTAATAGGTTTAGTTTTAGCATCTGTCTCATCGATATAATAAAAGCCAATTAACTCTTTCGATGTCAAGTTACTTATTTCAATAGGTAGTCCAAAACGTGTACCGCAATCATCACCCACTACGTTAGCATTACTAAAGGCACGTAAAAGCCATTTTGCCAATTCACCACCTAATGCAGTCTCCACACCCCGAGAATATGAACCTGATCGGATATTATTAGCGTAATCAGTAAAACGAGTTAAATCCCAACCTTCAGATAAAGATTGTTTGATAGGCGTAGCTTTAGGATCTACAACCAATCCTCCTTCTTTACCTGTAAACATGTAAAGCTTTTTCCTAATAACAGAAACATCTTTACCAGCAGTTAATAAACCTTCTGAAGGATCACCCTTACGATAAGCTTTATCTAACGCTTCTAGTTCTTTACTAATAGCAGCTTCTACAGCAGGAATATGCAACTGTCCTTCATATTTAGCAAATAACTCATCTCTTTTTTCTTTCATTCCTGGGATAGATCGTAAACTCTTCTCAGTATCGCCAGGTGTAAAGAGTAAAGCAAATTCACTAAACATAAAAACTGCTTGAAAATATCTCTCAACATCATCGTAGTATAAATGCTGAGGATTTCTTTCTACACCAGGAGGAGGAAGAGGTTGTAGTAAGGCGGGAATTGCTTTCTCAAAATCTTTAGCATTTAGATGAGGTTTGTTATTATAAGGAATGCGGCCAGTAAAACAAAAATACATAATAGCATTAACGAGTAATTGACCATATGTTGTTTCAATGTCTTCTGTTATAATATCTTTATAATCGCCTGCTTTTAAAGACAGTGTGTCAGTATGCTCATATAAAGCATCTTGCCAGTTCTCATTATTAATATCAGTAATGGGTGTTAAAGCATTACCATTATTAGGATCAACAAACCCTACCATTTCTTTAGTCTTAACTAATCGATAAGGATAAGGGTCATATTGCCAGACATCAGGTTTCTCATCAGTCTTAGAGAAAGCATTAATTACCCAGTTAGTATTATAATGAGCGTTGTTATTAAGAGCTGTTAGGAAATAGGTCTTCTTATCCATTATTGATTCCTATAGGGTTCATTCTTAAAAGTCTCTTTCTCTTTTAGAAAATTAAGAAAATCAACTTCAGTCTTTCTTAACTGAGTGCGCATACGAGATACTTGATCACTATTATCAACGTATCGATTAATGACTGGACTCAGTAGATTCAGTCGAGGTTCAGTTTCTTCAGATAGGATAGCACAAGCATACAGTTCTTTAACTAAGCTTTCTTCTGGTAAGATTAAGAAGTAATCATTTAAAGCAATGATGTAATCTTTGATAGGTAGGTTTACAGCCATACCACTTCGAATAAAGCGAGTGATGTTTAAATCATCAATCTTTAAGTAAAGTAAGAAATCTTTAATTAATGCTAATTTACTTTTAACAATAGTGCTTTCAACTGTTTCTTCCACAGATTCTAAAGTAGCTTTAGTTTTATAAAGATCTTCTAGTAGGTATAAGGTATTAGGATGGACATAATTAATCCTAACTAAAAACCATTCTTTATCAAAAACACAAGTAAGAGCTAAGATAGAACAAAACTTACCAATATCATCCTCATCTGAATTAATAATATCTACGATTAGTTGAGCTTGCTCTAACTCTTGGCATTGCTTTATAGCTCGAAGTAAAATATTTAAATCAGATACAGGTAATGAATCATCTTCTAGACCAATATAGTGGTCACGAATAATAGTGAATAAGAATTCCCTATAGAAGAAATCAATTTCTTGAACTGCTGTATTGGTATCAATGACTTGACTGTTTAATCGTTCTAAAGTATCGATAAAACTATCATCGAAATGCTTTCCACCGAACTCAACCAGTATGTCATCACTATCAGTTAACACAGCTAGGTGCTCAGGCGTTGTATTGTCTATTAAAAAGTCACGGACTCTATCTAACATAAGTCTTCCCTAGAAATAGGAGGGTAATGAATTATTTTTTATAGCGATAGTCCAATAATGTGAACGATCACGTCTAACATAGAATTCTGCTTAAATGTATTTTTTACTTTACTTTTTATGTTATTTTAAAATGGATTAGAAAAATGCCAGTATCAAAGAATAAACGCAATCGCACAAAACGTACACAAAATAAAAACAACAGTATGAAAGGTTGGGATTTATTAAACACAACACACGATGGTGTATTTCATTTATTAAACACGCCTCGAATGCTACAACCTCTATTAGAGGATAAACGAATCGATGAGAAGTTCCAAGGAGAGGAGCGAGAGCATTTAGTTCAAGATCTTCAGATTATTGGTCGAGATGCTCAGCTCATCGCACAGCGCTTGAATGAAGTGGGACAACGTCATGCTGATAAGAAAGGTGAAGTAAAAACACCAGATGAAATTATGGACGTCATTGTTATTGATACAGAATATAAGAGTATCTATAGCGAGATGGAAGTTGTCTATAGTCCCACTGTTCTAAGCTTAAGCGCAAGATTAGAGAAAAAGCGAGATGAAGTCATTAAAGAACAAAAAGAGCTTCTAGATAAACTCGCTAATGAAAGTGCATAAAAACAAAGGTATTTAATAATGTCAGATAATGATCAAAATAATCCCTTTATTACCACAGGTAGTGAAGGTAAAGAATATATCTCTCCTCCAGTTCCAGAAGAGTTAAAAGAAGTAGCTGCTGAGTTAAGTGAATTAGTTTACCAAAGCAGTGGAGTAGAACCCGCTGAAGCTATCTCGCAACCTACGTATGTAGAAGAAATCGATCCTTTAGATTTAGTTGCTATTGAAGAAGAGGATGAAGTAAAGTCTACCCCTTCTGTTAGTTCAGACGAAGACCTAGAAGAGATGAGTCCTGAAGAAGAGGATGCTTATAATTATGCAGAAGAGGGACTTAGTGTAGATGCTAAGTTAAAATCCCACACTTTAGTTAATAAGTGGAAATCTGATTCTGATACCGTAGTTCAAGAAAGAAATGTTTTTTACCAAAAAGGTGAAGAGAAAGGATTGACCGGAGTTATTACTGATATCCAAGATATGTCAGTAATTGATTCCATGACAGTGCTTACTGAATCAGATAACCTAAATGCTGAAGATACCTCAACAAAGAATTCAGAAGAATGGTTAGTAACTTTCCAAAACAGTGTTTATACTCAACCCTTTGCAGGACAGTTTCTTGATAGTGTTTCACGTAAAGGTTCTCAATGGCGTCAAAGCGTTGAGAATGAATCAGGTAAAAACCACATCCATGGATTACGTCCTTCTTCAGGTAAAGGTGAGTTAGTAGGCGCTACAGCAATCTCTCACTTCCAAACCTCTACTCGCGTAGGTAAAACTATTCGTGTACCGCTTTGGCATTCCGGCTTCTGGATTACTATTAAGACACCTTCCGCTGTTCGTCAAGCTGAGGCTTTTGATAACCTACGTTCTAGTCGTGTTAAAGCTGGAATGGAGACGTATGGACGTGTCTTTAGTAACTATACTGTTTTTGCTAATTCTATTCTTTTAGACTTAGCTTACGAGAGTATTGTCATTAGCAGCTTAGATACAGATCCTTCTAATGTACGTCACTATGTTGATACATCAGATATCCCAGCTGTTATCTGGGCTTTGGCCTCGACTATCTGGCCAACAGGGTTTGAGTATTCTCGCTCTAGGATGGGAGATCCTAACAACGCTGCAAATATCATTCGTCAAGTTATTCGTGTCGATAACTGTCAATGGACAGATATCACAGAACTGACTGAGTGGCAGCGTAACCACATGGCTAAAAAGACACCTCGCTCTATGTCTGTTGATTTACTTGAGCGTTATAAAAACGAGTTTACTCGTCGAGTAGATAGAAAAGTAGTTATTCAAGAAGCTACGGATGAACAACCTGAAATTAGTGTTGTCTTAAGAAATCCTAAAGCTGAAGAATACATTGAATCAGGACAGCGTTGGATTACTGATATTGTATCTACCTATATGCAGGTAGCAGGTCGACCAGGCGGTGATAAGGCACGAGATGATTACGTTTACCGTAATATGCTTTTAACTGAGATGCGAGCTTACGCACACTGGGTAGCAGAGATTCGCCAAGGCTCAGCATTCGTTACTGAACCTAATTCTATTCTCAATACACTCAATATCCTAAGTGAGTCTGATGAGATCAGAGCTAAGTTCTTCACAGGTGTCTTTAAGTATATTGATGATAGTACTATTTCTATCATTGCTATTACTACGGATGATGAGAGAGAAGCCCCATTACCTCGATTCCCTTATCTGATTCCTATCGAGCCTGTACACACTTTTTTTACCAGACTCGAACAGAAGATGGCAGTCCTTTACAATCAGTAAATGACCAGCCGTTTGTCTTAGACCATGATTTTGGTTTCAGGGATGATCAAGTAGATCCCTATATAGACAGATTAATTAAGCGAGTGAAAGCAATCAACCCGATTTTATCACATCTCTTACTTATTGGAATGTATCATAAGCATTTTAATATTTGTGATCATAATCATGTTGATGCTCCTCCTATGCCAGAACTTGCCTTTCATCACTTGGAAGATACAATGTCTGGTAATCTTTTGTTCGAGTTACCTGAGCGCTATTATGAAAAGGCTATTCATAAATACTTTCATATTAGCTTGACTGAATTTTTAGAATTACCTATGTTCTATATAGAACACCTTTCTAGACTCTCAGATAAATACTCAGAGAAAGAAGTAATTCTAAGTAGGGAAATTGAAAACGCTAGTAAAAATGACCCTGCTTTGTTTAAAGGTTTAAAAACTAGGTAAGAGGAAAAATATAACGTGGCTAAAAGGAAACGTAAAGTGATTCATAATCAAAACGAAACAGCAGATCTACCTCAAGAAGAGAACGATGCTATTGCTGAACAACCTACTCCGGAAGTAGAAGAAGTAGAAGAAGTAATTGCTGAAACACCTAATGAAGTAGTAGGTGAGGTAGAGCCTTTAGATGAAAAGGTGTTAGAAGAAGATAACGAGGAAGAAGAACCTCTAGTTATTTCTGAAGAAGCTCCGGAATCATCCGAAGTTAAAGAAGAAGTTGTAGAGGAACTCATGCCTAATGGTAAAAAGTACCCTGAGTTACTCCCTCCAGACTTACGGCGTCAATATAGTGCGTTAGATGTTTCAGCTCGTCTAAACATCGATATGATCTTACAGTATATTTTCTTAATGGATAATAGTAAACACATCGATCCAATGCGTGGCGCTCAACTTCAAAAACAACTCTTTTATTCATTCTCTTTATTACTTAATGCAAAAGAAGGAAAGTTTGCTACAAATACCGCAATTCTTTTCCCATTAGTCGTTAAGCATTTAAAAGGTGTGTTTGCTGAGCGAAACATTAATCGTTTCTATGAGTTTGTTGATGCCAGTGAGCGTGACACTAAAGCATTACCTTATCTCTTTGAATTAGTACGACTACTTTCTGATCCTAAGAGTCGGGATACTGTTGTTCGAAAGAATATCGGTCACCTCCCTAAAGCTTTAGAGTTAGCTAGTAGTGATCGTGGTCTAAATGAAGTCGGTCGTTTTAACGTAGCTAATTTCTTAGAATTACGATAATAGAAATGAAATAGGAGTCTTTAAAAAGGACTCCTATTTATGCCGTAATCTTAATGAAAGGAAAGATAAGTAAGGAGTCTTATTTCATGTCGGTATTTAAAGAAAATTATAGTAGAGATTTCATCCGTAAAATCCAACGAGCATTAAATGAAATTTGCTATAATACAACAAATTTCAAAGCACTTGTGACTGATGGCATTTTTGGAAATCTATCAATCACTATGCTAAAGACAGCTCAACATATTCTCAATGAACCTCAGACGGGTGTATTTGAAGGTAATGTAAGTCAGCAAGTATTAAAGCTCATTCAAAATAAATACATTGATGAACAGCAATTAAGAGAGTTATCTACTGAATATGGAATTGAATTCCCAATGACGATGGCTATCTTTGAAGTAGAAAGTAAAGGAGCTGGTTTCTTACCAAGTGGACGACCTATTATTCTGTTTGAGCGACATATTTTCTATCGTCAAGTAAGAGACTTTGCAGGTATTAACCGAGCTAATGAGTTAATGAAGCTACGGCCTGATATCATTAATACTGCTACAGGTGGTTATAAGGGCGGTGAAGCAGAATGGGATCGTCTAAGGGATGCTCGTAACCTATACAACATTCAAGCGCTTAGATCAGCGTCTTGGGGCTTAGGACAGGTCATGGGGTTTCATGCTGAACGCATTGGCTTCAGAGATGTTACGTTCATGGTTAATAGTGCGGCAGTTAGTGAGAGACAGCAAGCTGGTATGATGCTTCAGTTTTGTAAAACAGATCCTGCTTTACTCCACGCAATTAGAATCAAAGATTTCCCTGGCATTGCAAAGATTTATAATGGTAGTAACTATGCTATTAATAAGTACGATGAGAAGTTAAGAGATAGTTATAAAAAATACGCTTAACAAAGTAAAATAAATTATGAGCAAAGAACTACTACTAGGGTTAAATGAGAGGGGGGGGGGTGAAGATTGGAGTGATGTTCCTCTATTAGGTAGTCGTACCGCCTTACCTAACTTCCCACTCAATATTCTGCAACCATTAATGTTTGGCGTAGGTGATTATGTCTACGTTATGAGTGGGGGGTTGAACTATGGGTATGGGTATGCAGAAAACAGTAACTTATATAGACGGTCCATCACTAGTGATGCGGGTGCTTGGACGCTAGTCAATAGTAATAATAATTATCGAATAGAAACTAACGTGGCATCTATTTTTATAGATGGTTTGAACGTATTTATAGTCAATTATAGAACAATCCGTTATTTTGATACAAGTACAAATGAAATTGTATTACAAACGTCTCCCTATCCAACGACCAATACAGCATTCTTATTTTTAAAAAATACCATTTATGCTTTCACTAGAACTATTGCAGCTCAAATAAAGGTTAAGGGTCTTTATGATAGTGAATGGATAGATACTGGCGTCACTCTACCTAATACCGCAATCCTTGGTAATATAGGTATTGTAGATGATGAGATTTATTATATCGAAGGTGGTATTAGTTATCATGTTAATTCAGATACCTTCGAAGTGACTGAATTACCCTCACCTATAAGACTGGTTACAGGTAAAGGTTTTAATGAAACTCCTACTGCTGTATATACTGCTTATACGTTAACTGGTAATACTTCTTATAATTATTTAGGTGAAAGATTTAAACATAAAGACTTTTCTAGAAATGGAAACTTTAGTCCGTTATTACGAGGAAGCATAGGTTATTGTATTCACAATAAGAGATTCTATTATGTAGATGGGCAGAGCGGAACTCATCCCAATGTTGTTTTCACTAACATAAGTGGAGTATATAACCTAAATATTCCTTAATAATTGAGTATTAATTTATTATAACCATATATCACTATAGTGTTAGTTATAAATAGCTATAAGTTAAATTCAATTATATAAAGGAATAGTTAACTGATGTCTAATGAGCATATTTTTGTAATTATTACATCTTTCATTATTCTTTGTCCAGTATTCTTCTATATAGAAAAAAAGATTAAAGAGTATTTAAGTAGAGTAGGAGGAGTTGATAGCTCTCTCACTACCTCCCTTGCTTTTTTAATTAGTGTTAGCTGTATTACTATTATTTCTTTTATAGTAACGGTAATAACTCCAGTAGGAGGGCAAGTAATTCTTCGACCAATTCTTTTATTGATTCTATCTATTCTACTGATAGTCTCTATTAAACGTTTTTGTCGTTAAATACTTAGTAAATAATAGGAGTTCTGAAGAACTCCTATTTATGCCGTAAAATGTAATCTAGAAATAATCAATTATATATAACTAATAGGAATACAAATAGAAGTTCAATAAACTCAGTTAGGAGAAATTCTCATGTTAGATTTGATTAAGAGTAATAGTTACTCAATAGCTATTATATTAGCCTACAGTATTGTTGTCGGTTATACTGAAGGAATAGTTAAGGCTAAAAAGAGAAAGAATATTCTTTCAGATTAAAGGAGAGTATAATGCGGATGATGAATTTGTTCGTAGGTGTTATTGTGGGTGCTGCCGTTACTAATTTTCTTTATGAAAAAGTACGTAAGAACTTCACGTTGGAGGTAAAGAAAAATGAGCGATCACTTTAAATTTGGTTTATTTATTGGAGTAACAACAGCACTCTCGTATCTGTTGGGTAGAGAACTCGGTTATATGCATGGCAGAAATCTATTTGAAGAAGATTTAGAGAAAGAATCTCCAACTCCAGAATCTTCTTCCAAATCCTCTGAAACAGGACAAAGTAGTTAAAGCTTTTTATCAATAGTATTTCCTATTAGTAAAAACAAAGGCAGAACATGACAACCAACATTCAAAAACTGAAAGTATTCTACAATGAAGAACATGAAGCTTTGTCGGTGTTGAGTGACAACCCCCTCTTGGCTCTACTTCTACTTAAAGATAAAATGGGACGTAATAATATTGTTCCTATCTTTCAGACACAAACAACAAAGCTACGTACAGTGGAAACTCACCCAATACGACAGACACTGGTTTTAACTGATACTGTTATCAATGGTATCAGTCTTCTACCTTTGAATTACCTCTCTAGTTTGAAAGCAGTTATGGAATATAACCAACAGCCTGAAGAGAGTAAGTTCATTGCAGGGATGTTTAAAAAACCTAGTGGGAGTGAAGACAATTTCTTCTACGTAGATTTTTATGAAGAATAACTATTCTTCATAAGGCATAAATAGGAGAGCATATAGCTCTCCTATTAACATGTCTTTTTTTTTTAGTAATAATACTCTATGAGTCTATAATCCAGCGTCTAACTAATTCCGTGGCATAAATAGGAGAGCTATATACTCTCCCCATTTATGCCTTTAACCCTACTCTACTGTTATCGCTTCATGATGGATGCGGTCTATTTCTCCTGCAAGAAGATCTTCTTCAAAAGCTTTTAGTAAGCTATCAGTATTAGGTAAATCTAACATAACACGACAAACCTCCATTGCGTTAGTAGCTCCACCTGTGATATTTAATCCCTGCATTCTAGTAGTGTATTCATCTTTACCAGAGACAGAGATAATTTCAGCTATAGTAGTTTCTTTTGATACATTAAGAATAGCAATCGATGTAGGATAGCTTGATGTGATATCTAGCTTCCGAGTATATGTCACTAATGATATTATTAATATTATCACTAATGACAAGGATACGGAAATGGACTATATCTTCTTCCTTTAACAAAAAAAGGAAGCCCTCCGTTTCGCTTTAAAGGAATTACTATATATTCATTTTCAATATATACACCTGCCTTGTGAGGCGCTACTCTACTGGGTTTAGTCATGGGTAGCTTGTGACTCCCATAACACGCCTGTCGATAGTCTCTGAACCTTCTACCTACATAATAGGTAGCTTGGCTGCGGATCTTCTCATCCTTTTCTTTTTTACTATACCTGAGTAGTTAGTTCAGCCCTCATGTCTATTACTAGCATGAGTTAGTAGAAAAGGCTCTTTGAGACGTTCCCGTCAATTAGAAGGGTTTCAACTTAAATCTCTTTAAGTTAGGGGACCTGTTTTGATTTCTTTCCTTGAATCAAATTCAGTTTCGTTAGTATCACATTACACTAACCCAGAATCCTGATTCTTAAGAAAAGAAAAAAATACATCAAGTTAATCCCCTGCATATAAGCGTATATTAGTGGCAAAGCCAGGTAGTTCAATAATAAAATCTAAACCTGTTTCTTCTGTCCAGGCTTGTAATGTGATGATCCAGCCTTCTAAGCCAAAGATCTCTTTATCTAAAGGATCTTCCATCTCATCACTAGTAGTTCCAATTACCTTACCCTGTTCTAAGAATTCAAAATGCCATTCATCGATCTTTCTCTTAGGTTGACTAGAGTAGTTAACGAGATCAGAAGTTTGTGAGAAGATGGGTAAGGTACTAGATAAGTCTTGAGTTTTCTCGTCGAGGACTTCTAAAACAATAGGGTCGACAATGTTATAAACACAATACTCAATCTTGTAGTCAGCCTGCATCAAAATATGCCAGTCACCTGTATCTTCAGTTTTAACTTCAATATAAGGGAAGTCTAACTTCTGGACACCTGTTTCTTCAATATCTAGAATAGCTGATAAGGCATAGCTTTGTTTCTTAGCTTGTCCCATTCGGTTAAAGTTATAAGCTGCCATGGCATCAACAAACTGAAATGAAGCAGGAGTAATAACAGAATGCCATTGCTCCTCAACATCTTTAGGCATGTATTTACCTGAAGCTGTTTTCTTTTGTCTAGAACCTACTTTATACCAGAAGTGTTTAAAAGGACCAGGTACACTAGGATCAGAGAAAATCTCAGCTGGATTAAGTCGATACCTATCGATAGTTTCTAAGAACCGAGAGAATTCGAAATCGATGTTCCAAATACTGCAAAAATCAGGCTTCCAAATATGAAGCTGATTAATCATTTCGATTAATACTTCAGCAGGACTGTTAACTAACAATACTCGAAGCTTTAACCCTCGTTGCTCAATGAGTTCTTTACAGTTCTCATTAAAGCATTTGTGAATTCTTTCCTCTGGGCTACTAATACCTTCTAAGAAGTTCCTATCACAGATATGCAGTACTTCATTCTTAAAGGAAACTGTTCCCATTAAGATAGCCGAAGTCTCCATATCTGTTTCAATATCTAGACCTGCTACAGTATGTGGAGAAGGACTTACTCCGACTTTTTCCATATGTTGGAAATATCTATGTTTAATGATGGCAGTAGAAGATACTTCAGCACCGTAGATATAAGGAGACCTAAAGATTCGACGAAGACCTTGACCAGCGTATTGGTAGAGATTTAAACTTTGTACTAAGCGATCTGCTAGCTCGGATTGCGTACATTCAAATCGAGTGAGTTTATTTATGTCCTCAATTTCTTTCTTTTGTTTATGGTTTCTAAAACCTTCTTTAGTAATATAGAAAGGTCTTTTATAATTCTTTACAAGTCTGACATTAGGAAAACGACGACCATCTTTAAGATGAATAACTTCTTTAATAAGATGGAAATCGTCTTTTGTTCTTCCTTTTAAAAACTTAGGTGTAGGGCAATGGACAGCATGTTTACACTCAATAGTTAAAATGTCTTCTTTTGAGTAAGGTAGATTAGTCATTTATTTACCAATCCTTTATTTAGAGTTTACATTTAATAAAGGAAACCTATATTTTTTAAATCATTAATGATTTGAGCGCTTATAATTAATGCATTAATTCGTAGTGAAGGACATTTATTGTGAAAGACCACAGTTATGTAGAGAAAAAAGAACTCAGTATGGAGATGCTAGAGTTCCAGAAAAACCCTATTTTCTTTAAAGAATTAAAGAACTTAATTGAAGACTTTAAAGGAAAGAAACGGGAAGATTTATTTGAGTTGAAGTTTACAGATAAACTCAACTCTATTATTAAACATCATACTCAATTGAAAGCTTTTGATACTTTAATTGGTATTAAAAGTAAACCTGAAGAAGACATTGTTAGTCTATGTATCTTAAATAACTTAAACTCATTAGTAGAGATTAAAAACTTAACGTTTGGTTTTAGTTATAAAACAGGATACTTTACAGGTGATACTAAGAAGCTTTATAATCGTCTCTTAGTTCCACCAGAATGGATTATTGGTGACTACTTTACCAGTGGTGAGTTAGCAGCAGGTATCTTACATGAAATTGGTCATCTAGCTTTTAGAGTTAATTTCTTAGCTAGGCAGATCAAAACTAATATCGCACTATTAGAAGTTGTTAAAGAGTTACGTTCAGGTCAACCTCCTTCTGAACGAGTCTCTATCTTTAGACGTGCTGCAAATGAAGCAGAGTTAAAGAATTTAAATATCGCAGAATTAGCTGGTATAGATGATCCTGAAGTTATTACAGTTATCTTCACAAATAGCTTACTCAATGATTACCGTAGTGAGTTAGGTTCTGGTGAGTATGACAGGACGATGGAAGAATATTATGCAGACATGTATGCTGTTAGGTGTGGTGCTGGTACAGACTTAGCTTCTATTGCAGTTAAGATGGAAACTCGATACGGACCTTCTTTTACAACTAACGAACTTGTTCGCATTGCTGGTGGTTTATCTATCGCAGCAAGTGTAGCTGCTGCTGTAGTAGCTCCTGTAGTAATGCCAATAAGTATCTTACTCTCAGCTACATGGATCTTAGGTATTACAGCTACTTTCTTTCCCTCTAATAGCGATTATATCTACGATGATGCATTGACTAGGATTACACGAATCCGTCAACAGTTATCTTCTGCTCTTCAAAATAAGAGATTGTCTAAGTTTGAAGTAGAACAGCTCACTGCTATGCTAGCTGAACTAGATAGTAATATTAAGAGTTTAAAGAAAGACACTAATGTCTTTGATGACTTCTTACTTAAGCTATTTAATAAAACCGCTAAGCGTCGTTTAAAAGCACAAGAAATTCAAAATGAGTATGAAGCACTCGCTTATAATAAGTTGTTTGAGAAAAGCGCTGTACTTCGAGTTATTTAAATAGGAAATAGAGAATAAAATGAATGTCTCGTTAAATGAGTTTAATAATAGTGTTGGGATTGCCCATAGTGCATTAACTACCCGAGCTAAATTTATTGCTGCTGTCATTGCAACAGTCTTATCACGCAATCTTCCTTTACCTCAGAATAAAGTATCTGCTCCTGAGGATTTTTATAACATCGAATGTGTTCCTGTTATTAATGAAATCCTCTCCGCACTAAATGAAAAGTTAGTTATGGATGTACGAGCTGCTGTAGAGTTCACTCGTAAGTTCTGGAAGATCCGTTATATGGCAGCTTTCCCAGAAGGTTTAAATAACCTCCATGATCAATACGGTATGATTGATACCTATGTTGGTGCTGGCATTGTGTGGGCTAAGACTGAGCATGAGTTCATTAATGATTGTAAAGATGGTATTTTAGTTACCTACAGTAAAGCATTTAATCTACTTGCTGAGTTGTTTCCAGAGCACTTCTCTAAGTAATAAACAAAGGAAATTAAAAACATGTCTACTTTTGCTTTTCAAGTAGGTGAGCCTGTAGAATCTCCTGACAGTCTCTTAAAACAAACGGATTTATTCGAAGAAGATACTTTAGTAGCAGGTGAAGTGCCTGAGCTAAATAAAGATACTACCTTTACTGCTATTTTAAATGAAACGATGGAGTCTTTAGACAAGGCTATTTCATTTAAAAAGAAGATTAAAGAAACAGGCTTAGTTTCTCGTGCAATGGCTATGGAAGCTGTTGATGAGATTGAAGGCTTAGAATTGCTTCCTTTAGGTTATTACACTGAGAAACCTACTGCTTCCTTAGGTGAACCTACTGTAGAGAACTTAACTGCTTATATCAATGTAGCTTGGAAACGAGCTAAAGAATTTATCATTAAGGCTTTTGAAGCTATTCAGAAGTTTATTAAAGATGCAGTAGAGAAAATCTCTATCTACTTAAAACATATTCACAATAACAAAACCATTAAAGCTTTAGAAAAGGTTACTCTACCTAACTCTATTAGCATTGCTCAAGCGGATAAAGTATTATCGTTACTAGACAGTGATCCTGGATATGGTAATCTTTTTATTGATGATGCTGCTGGAGAACGTCGTAAAGGTTATTTAAGTACCTTTATGAAAGACCCCACTTCCGTTAGTAAATCTTTATTTGATATCTTTCGTGATCCACGTATTCGTTCTATTTATGAGTTAATTCAGAATGAAGATACTTTAATTAAATCGATGAAAGATGGATCATTGGACATCACAGCTACATTAGAGACTTTAAAAGAAGTCAATGCAAGCTTTACTCCTAGTAAAGGTGGTAGGGGGGCTGATGCATTTTCTTTCTCTATTAATCCTTCTAGCCTAATTAAAGAGTTAGAAGCTTATCGTAAGAATCGTCTTAATTCTGAGAAATCGACTTTCAATACGAATGCGACCTTAGATAAATTAAGTGCTGTCTCTAAAGCTACAGCTAGTATTTCCCGTCTTAATCCTACTCGTATTGCTGATAAGATGTTAAAAGATGTGAGTGGGGATGATGAACTTAAAGCTAAAACTTATCATGAAATTGTTGAGGATGTCTCAGCTCTAAATGAGTTCTTCACCTTCATCCTAACTATCGAAAAGAAATACGTTGAGTATGTAGCTACATTACAAACACTGGATGTACTCTACTTAAAAGTGGTTGGAGTATTAAAAGAAGGTGAAGCTTCCCAAGAAAGTATTGTTGAAGATACGTCTTTTGATTTTAGTCAACTCTCTCGTGAACTGAGCTTTTCTTTAGAAGCAATTGATACTAAAGCGTTTGATAAGAGTAAAGCTGTTGATATTAATCTAAAAGAAACAAAAGTCTCTGAACAGCTTATTGCGGTATTTAATAGAATTAAAGCTTGGTTTGAAGAGATGCTTAGTCGTCTAGTTGAATGGTTAAGGAAAGTCAAAGCTAATTTATTACCTAGGATTAATAACCATATTCAATATCTTCAAACAGCTAAGTATGAAGAAGCATTAAAAGACCTCCAAGCACTTCGCCGTGATGAAAAGTCATTAGAGGATGTACTGAAAACAAAATTTAGGTATGGTGTTGGTAGCTTCAGATTTGAAGAGTTTGCTAATATTATTATTGAAGACTCTAAGTCTGGTAATCGTGACTTTAGCCAGCAGTTAGGTGTCTTATCAAGTAAGTCTTCTGAACTTCGTCGATTCTTAAGTTCTGTAAAAGATGCTCTGAAAGGTATGTCTGTTTCTAGAAAAGCAGGAAGTACGGACGTAAACAAAGCACTTGATGCACTTAAAGGTATTGAAGGTGCTGGTATTATTAAAGACATCGACTTTAATATCAATGCTCTATATACTCGAATTAGAGATTCTAAAGACGGCGTAGGTGAAAATAAAAATACCGCAGTTCCTTTAGATCCTAGGGAATTTTTGCAGACTGCTGGTGCTACGCTTACACATTTCAGTAAAAATAAAAACGACTTAAAGAATATCCAGTCTAGTGCTAATGCGATTGCTCTAGAGTTAGAGCGAGTTAACTTTGGTGATATCATGGTTGGAATTCATAGAAATATTTTTCTTACCGAAGGCTCAACACATGGTCCTAACTATGAGGTAGATGATAGTGTAGGAGAAATTGCATATGAATATGTTAGTGAATTTAAGAAAGGAATTACTTTACTTTCTGAATTCTTAGGGAATCTAAAGACTTTACTTATGACCGCTAACTATTACGTTTTATACTCTTATCAGTTAGTTAGCTTATACATTAAAATCATCTCAGCAGCTAAAAACTTGTCTATGAGGGTTGCTAACCGTAGTTCGTTTGAAGCACTAGAGATTACTTTAGAGTTCTTAAGTGATCCTAATGTGTTAGGTCCTACTGAAGACGAAGTTAAGTTTCAACAACTGCTAGATAATGAAAGTAATGCTTCTCTAGAGAATGATGAAGAACTTTCTTATATGAGTAATGTGTCAAGTTCAGGTGAGGAAGATGTAGGGCTAGATGAGTTAGTCGATGCAGAAGAAGGCGTTGATGAAAATCTAAGCTATATGTCTAATACTTCTGAATAATATATTGTAGACCATAATCAAACAGTTAGAAGAGATGAGTATCTATCTCTTCTAACTATTGAAATCTTTTTATAAAGTTAATAAAAAATGCGTAAATATAGTTTAGAAAACTTAGTTGATTTATCTGAAGGGTTAGAGGTTGATCCAGTTCTTGTTCAAGATGAAGAGTTAGTAGGGACTCCTGAAGAAGTCAATGGTTTAGTTGAAGAAGCTGTCTTAGCTGAGAATGCTGAAGAAATTAACGAGCTTAGCCAAGAAGGTATTCTTGGTTTCTTTGGAGGAGGTGCTTTAGGAATTATATCTTATCCAATGGGTTTAGGTGGTGTAGTAGGTGTGGCACAGAAATCTGCTGTAAAGAATCTTGAAGCTAAAATTGAGAAACTTACTAAAGAAATTAAAAAGATCGCTGAAGATAACGGTAGGGAAGCTGTTAAAGCGGGTAAAATCTCTAGCGAAGACTTTGATGAAAATTTTAAAGGTCTTAGTATAGGTGCGATTTTCTCAGGCATTATTTTAGGCACTTTATTCTCCCCCATTTATAATGCTGTTAAAAGTCATCAACTTGAAGAGCGGACGAAAGAAGTAGTGCGCCTGAAGAAAGAACTAGATAGCCTTCTTAATAAAGCAGTGGCTGACTATAAAGAAGAGCAAGAAAAGATTCGAAACTCTTCAGTGGAAGATTAAACCTCTTTCTTTAGTTATTAAATAGGGAGTTGTTATCAAACTCCCTATTTATGCCATGATATTTTGAGTCGGTATTAAATATGAAATAAAAAGGATACTAAGAATGTCTGAAACGAGTTTAAATATTGGTTTAGAATTAGATGATCAACCAGTATTAGCAGATACACCTCCCAATACAGAAATAGCAGGTGTTCTTGATACAAAAAAAGAAATCCTAGTACATAATGGAAGTCAAGATAACCTCGTTAGTTTTGCTGATGAGATTCGTAGCAGTTTAGAAAATCTAGACATCGCACTTGATTTACGTAATCGCTTAGTGAGTTTATCTAAGATCAATAAAGACCTCGCATTAGAAGCATTGGATATTGATCCTGATATGCGTATTAAACCAATCAATAGTTATACTACTGAATTAACAAAGACTAACTATCAATTCACATTAGAAAGTGTAGATACGTATATTAACAAAGTCATTAATGATACTGTTAATAATCAACTTTCTTCATTTACAGAAGCAACTTCAGAGAAATCTAATCAGATTCTAATTAAAGAACCTAATACTGCATTAGATCGTCTTTCAGACTTCAAAGACAATGTAGTTGCTTATATCAATGGTAGTGGATTAAATGCCTTTGCAGGCGCTTCAGTAAATCCTACTGCTAGCGTTGAACTTAGTGCTATCGTTAATAAAAGTTCAGCTTTAACAAAACTCATTAATAGCCCTAGTGAGATTAAAAATATCATTTGTCAGATCACTGATAAGTTATTACCCGCTGCTAAGATTTGGGAAGCTGATTACGTTACTTTAAAAAGTAAATTACTTCAAGAACTTAAAAGTGGTGATAGTTCAAGTATTGATGAAACGCTACAGCAGTTAAAAGAATTAACAAGTAATGTATCTACTCAAATTGATTTTATTCCTCTTTATAGTGCAGTAGGTTATCAAGGTGAAGCTGAAATCAATTTAAACAACGTAAACACCCTTGTCACGAGCTTAAGAGAATATGGTAGGGGTAAGTATCAGCAATACGGTTTTGATCTCTTAGAATCGCTCTATAAAGAACTAACAGATGTTGCAAGTACTTCTTCTACTTTAACTACAGAAGGTAATGTAGAAGCTATTGAGTTTAATATTCAAGATGTAAATAAAACAGGGTATATTACTCAAGTACTTTGTTTATGTGCTACACTAAACACTTTAGTTATTAGTCATCTCTGCGATAAGGTGACTTTCTTAAATGATCTCTTTTGCTTCTTAGATGAATGGATTAAAGCTTCTATTCAGGGAGGTTAAGTATGAGTAATTTACTTTTCACTCCAATTGAATCTAAGATACATAAAGGTTGGTTTGAAATCCCTGGATATAATCAGTACCTAGCAAATGAGAAAGGACAAATCCTCTCTAAGAAGACACGTAATTATACCTACGGAGGTAATGCTGGTCGTTATCTTAAAGTAGCTGTATTTAGAGATAATGAACCTAGAGTTTCTCTACGATACGTACATGTCTTAGTAGCTAGTGCTTTTTATGGTATTCCTGATGGTGTTAATATGGTAGTTAAACATAAAGACAATAATCGAAGGAATAATAAGAAGTCTAATTTAGAATGGGGTACTCAATCGAGTAACATCAAACAAATCTACGAAGATGGGTTGAAGTATTCTAAACAATACGCACACCTTTATCCAGATAGGTTCGCTAGTCGATTAGGTAAAATGGAAAGTCTAGTTGATTCTGATCTAGGTGAATCAGTTCTCTTAGAGTGGTGATAATTTAAAAGCATAAATAGGAGTCTTTTTAAGACTCCTATTTATGCCTTATATAGTTAGACTAGTTTATGACGAATAAAGTTAACACTAACGTCTTCCTCAACAATAAGAATACCATCAGCACGAGCTACTAAACGTTTTCTTAAAGAGAGTCGGTCTGTTAAGTTAATAATAGTTACCATAGGAAAATCATTACTCCAACCGCCTAAACCAGTGATCTTAACATCCATAACATCATTACCATACAATGCTTTTAATTCAACAATCATATCACTAATAGAAACAACAGCATTTGTTAAGTAATCATTAAGTGCTTGAATAGTCACTCTAGTTAACTGTTGTTTTAGTGCTTCATCATCATCGACTTTATCAGAGATGTGTAACTCTACATTAAAAGCTTGTTGAGCAGGTAAACTCGTTGTTAAACCAGCTCCATACATGATCTCAACAGGACCTGTAGTTGTCTTCGGATAAAAGAAGATTTTAGTCTTCTCTAATAAAGTAGGTGTTAATGATTTAATATCATTAATAATCCAATTGATAATTAAATCAACTAACTCTTTACGATAATCAATAATGATCTTATCTGTACTAAAGAAGTACACACCATCGACCATCATAAAATCCACTTGTCTATAAACACGACGAGGTGAAATAACAACAGGTTCTCCAGTTACTTCATCAATAACTGTACTACCTGCTAAATGTCGATAAATAGGATTTCCTTGACCATCTAATTGAGGATCTCCCTTATGATGAAGAATGTTAAAATAAGGTTTACCGTCGTTATCGAATAATATATTCGTTCCATCAGGCCCTTTTTCATAAACATCCTCTAAGTAATAAGCAGGGACATCAAAAGGATAAGTCTCATAGCGTTCAGTACCTGGAATAGTTCTAGCTCTAATCCATAATTCTTTTAATGCATCACCAAACTTTAGACGAATCTTCTCAACACTGATAGCGGCAATACGATTAGGTAATAAGAACTTACCTAAATAGCTATCAGCTTCATTAGTCCTCCATTGAGAACCTAATGTCGCACTTGTTGAGAAAGTAATAACAAAATCATTAAGTAGAGCAGTCTCAGTTAAACGAGGTGTTTGCTCAAACATAAAGAATTCTGTTAGCTCTAACCCATCTCTTCGTGTAACGTTAAAGTTAGAGGATAAATCAAATCGATAAACTCTTGAACCTTCATCTGTCTTACCAATTAACTCACCATTTTGATAAGCATAAGAAATCTCACCAATAGGTCTAAAAGAAATCTGAGCATGAACTTCATTATCATTAAGAAGTTTTAAATCATCAGTTTCAGTAGTAGTGACTTCTAATTGATATCCAGAACTAGTCTTTAAGAACCGATAAGAAGAAATGGTAGAAGAAAGTAAAGTAAGGTCATTCTCAGCAATGAAAGATTTACTTTGAGCCTCAGGAGCATCTAATCGATACACTCGTGCATCAAACTCAGACTCCAGCATTTCCATAACGTAATAGAAAGGTGTATAGAAGTAATTACCACCCGTTACTTGAGAAGCTTGTTGGTCTATAGGGAGAGCTTTAATTGCATCGATATTACTCTTAGGAACTAGATATGTCCTACCATTTCTATTTTGAAATAAAGTCTCTGGAGTAAAAGTAATACTTTCCCCATTATCAATAACTGTTCCAATATCAATAGCATCAATAGCATTAAAGAGAACAGATTGAATAGATAAACTAGCTGCTGTAATTAATTGATTATTAGTTGGATCAGGTAATTGTTTAGTAGCTAGATAAATTCGATTAGTGATATTATCTACGTTCTTTACAATATCAAAATCTTGATCTGCTAAAATAGTCTCAATCTGATCAGGCGTAATAGCAGGAACTCTAGGACCCATCGTATTGTAAATAACACGCCGTCTTAGTTCTTCTAAGTCTAAACTATTTCTGCCGCCATTGATAGTATCATTAGACCATACTTGGACATCTTCTAAATGAGAGAGGTTCTTTGTATAGACACTCTGACCAATATTATCAATAGTAGACCAGCTAAAATTAAAAGCAGTAGAATTTAAGTTAGCTAGATCAAGACTAACATGTCCTTTAGTCGTATAGACATCAATTCTTACTTTACCTACTAAATTAAACCTATTGATGTAGATAATAGGAATATGGACTTGTACACTTTGTTCTAAGACTTTTACAGCAGCTGTAATAGTATCAGGGTTATAGACTAAGTCAGTGTGAGTAACTGCGATTTCTTCCCAGAGATCGGTATTACCTACAGTTTCCGATCTAGAGATATAAACTCTTACGAAATAAAAGTCATCTTGAAAGTTAACAGTAGTAAATAAAGGAGAGGTGGGACTAAAATCGGCTTTTTGTGAAGTGATCTCATATTGGAAAGTATCAAACTCCATAACAAACCAATCTGTATTATCTAAAGTGATAATATTAAAAGGAATTAAGTTTGTCTCAACATCACCAATAGGACTACCTTCATTAACATCCCATACAACAGTTAATCCACCATGATTCATCTCCCTGATCTCAATGGGATAAATAGTACTGAATACTAAATCCCCTGGACCAAATCGACTATTACGAGGAATAACAATTTTCTTGTATCCTCTATCTGGTACAGCTACTAAGTTATTAATTAAATCATCATAATGGATCTTTAATTGAAACTTAGCCTTAGAGGGTAGAGCAAAGCGACCAATATAGTCCTGATCACTCATATGTAAATATAAGTCATCAGCTTGTCTTGCATTAACAGGATAGAGCTTACGATAAGAACTCTCAAACCCATTTAAAAGAGAACTAATTCCACTAGCACTTACTTCTTGTAATTGCACCATCGGGTTAGAAGGATCGTATACGTTTAATTCTCCTCCATTAATTTCCCGTAGTAGTCGTAAATTAATTCTTTGAATTGCTGAAGGATTATTAATAACCCTTTTTAATGCTTCTTTATAAGCAGTAACTTGACTCATTTTCCTTTATTCCTAAATATTATCCCAGTATGCTTCGCCAGCAGGATCAACTTCTCTTGCTAAGTCCCTAGGGATAACAGCATAGAAAAGACGTTTATCAACCCACCACTCAAAACTACCATCAGCAGGATTGATACGAGGATAACCATATCCATTTAATAAGTTTAATGCCCAATCTGGAATAGTTCTAAATACCTGTTCTCGACGATCATCTCGCATTGCACTATTAAAGAAGATAACTGTCGCATTGAACTCATCAAATAAAATAGGATCATTATAAGTTAGACCATTTGTCCTGAATGTGATATTGATCATATCGTTTTCTCGACTAAATGGTTGTCCTACTTCAAAGTTACCTCGCTGACCCATAGGTGATGATAACGGGAAAGCAGCATCAGCACTTAAGATACTCCTGACCATTCTTTTATTCTGATCTAAAGTAACACGATAGATACGAGTCATGTAGTCAATTTCATGCTCCCACCAGTATAATGGATAAGGAACTAATCGATCCTCAAAGACTAGCATCGCATACAAAATCCAGTAATAAAAGAGGTCAGTAATTGGGTCACCTAATATATTTCTAAAGGTACAGTTTATATCGTATGTTCCATTGAGGTTTAAAGGACCGTCAATAAAACTAAAAGCTTCCTTATACTGTCCTTCAGGAGAAGTGTAAGTAGGTGCTACTGCATCAGGCCATCCAGATGAACTTTGTATAAAATTAGTTAAGATAGGGATGAATGCTTGATAGTTATCTAGTAAAGGACAATCCACATTACTAGAGATTAAATTATTATCAAAAACAGTTCTGATATATCTAGAATAACTAGTGGGTTCTTTGGTAAGCAATAGAGATAATCGTCTATCGATTCTTAAATTCTCCATTGTCATATTCATCAGTGGACGAGTAAAGAAGGTATAACCAATTTGGTCCTTATTCATTGGAATAAGACCAGGCTGCTGACGATGGTTTATACCAAAGAAGGCTCGCGCTGCTCCACTTGATATATTACCTATTGCAGTATTACTGGTAACTCTTTCAATAGCTTCTTTACTTTTTCTTTGGTTATGCCAATATAAATCTTCATTTGTTGCCATGGTTGTTAAAACCTCAATAACCTTTCTTTATTTTACTATAAGTTTATAAAACTTAAAAAAGGATTTTTTTGTATGAAAGCCAATTTAGCTTTTTCACTGATTGGAGCAGCCGCAGTCGGATTAAGTAATCTTATTGCCGCAGCAGCTAAGCCACAAAGTTTAATGAAGCGGGCTGCTATAGCTCGGTTAGAACCTAATGCTATCATTGATGAGAGATGTTTACTGTATCCAAATTTAAACGATGTACTTAGCGTAACGACTAACGTATTCATCGCTACTTATCTGCAATTGATCTCTCTAAGCAGAACCACCAGTGATGGTACTCAAATCATTAAACGAGTCAGTCTACAGGATACGCGGTTAGGTGGTGAGAGTTACCTTTCTTCTATGCTTAGTATTGAGGCGGCAGAACAACCAAATGTCATTGGTATCCTAGATGAAATTACTGAGTTCAAAGATATTCATGAAGATGCATTACCAGCAGAAGACTACTACTCTCAAGAGAGTCAAGTAAACCGTAAACTCATCGAAGGTCTAAATGACAGTGGTTCATTAGCTGTTGGTCGATTCATTGAAGTAGAAATCGAAAAAGGTGCTGATGGAAAACCAGTTACTGTAGAGATTGCTGTTCGTATGATGTCAACCATTGCTAATACGAATATCTTAAAGAATGCTCTAGAATCTCGGTTCAAAGGTAATGAAGGTCCGCTTGAAAGAAAACATGGCTGGAAAACAGGTCGTCTTTCCTTTATCTCTGATTTAGTATTTGGAAGTGATTTAATTCGCAAGCATCGTAATCTTCAAATGAAAGATGTCGATGGTATCTATAGCAAGCTTAGTCCGAATAAGATGCGTGGTAAAACAGGATGGGATGTTGTAACAGGTAAGTTCTCTATTGCAGAAGCTTCTTCAGTACTTGTTTTAGATCAAGAAACAGTTGATGAAGTCGAATACGCTATGGGTGGTAAGTTTAGTAACAAAACCTTCCGTGATCGTCTCCTTGAAGCAACAGGTGTCATGACCTTAGCTATCATTGATAGGGGTGATGATATGGTTACGTTCTATTATGATTCTATTGCCGATGGCACTCGTTTGAACTCTGCTGCTCTTCGGTCAGCAGGTAAGAAAGACGGTCCTGATGTAGGTAAGATCCTAGAACAGTTTATTGCTCAAGGTCAAGTACGTTTTTAATTGATAAAAAGGAATATTAGATGGACCCCTTAGTTGCTTATAAAGAAAAGCTATTACCTATTCTGAAGAAGACGGATTTACTTGATGACGTAGATCGTATCCGTACGGAATACACGAAATACCTTATTCCTGAATTAGAGCGTAATGCTACTGTTGTAAACAAACCTAAAGATAAAGATATCGAAAGAATGTTCGATACGATTCATCGAATTGGAAAGATCTCTCGTCGAGATAATGCTTTATCTGGTTTAAGTGAATCTTTTAAGAATACTGTAGAGAGCTTAGATAAAGTTCAAGACGTTATTAAAAAAGAATTTACTGGCGAACAAATTGCTACTGATGTATTGACTTATCGACAAGTTGCTTTAATCCGATATGTTGAGATCAGTAACTTTGTACTGAATTATTCATTACGTCTGTTACGGTTCATTTTATCAAAAGAACTCGATGCAGCTGGTCAAAAGGGTAATGATTCTATCACACCTAATGAACGGACTAGTTTAAATAACAACTTCGTCAATTATGCTAGTGCATTACCAATCGTTACTTTAAACGCTAGTCAAATCGACAAGACATTAAAAGAAACGCCTTCTGTTGTGATTGATGAAGCAGCAAGTGATGTACTGTCTTTCCATACTGCTGGTAAAGCTGATCCAACTAAAGCTGGTTTAGTCGCTACTGATTGGAATCCTCTTTATCATTCTAATTGGAATCCTATCTATCGTACTCGTTTACTCATTGCTGAGTGGCAAGCTAAAGAATATAGGAAGATTGTAGAAGAACTTAAGATGTTTGAGGTTCAGCGTCTACGTATTGAGAATGCTCGTCAAGGTAGAGCTGATCCTATTTTAGATAAACGAGCAGAAGAGTTAGGTGGTATTATTAATGATCTCCAGTACGAGATCAATAGGATGGAGAAAAACTATGCTTAACTCCACTCGATCAGTTCAGGTTTATCCCAGAGGTTTTCTAGGTAAGCCTATTGACAGAGTAGAAGAAGCACCTAAGTTTGCGATGCGGAGTCCGAATTTAATGTTTGGATTTAGCTTGGTGTCAGGAATGAATGAGCGTCGTAAAGGTAGTCCTGAAGTGGATGAACTCCATCAGCAATATTTAGGTAACCTTAAATATGCTACTAACTTCGATTGCTTTAAAGATCTACTTGTTGAATTCTTATCTGTCTTTACAACAAATCAGTTTGGACAATGGTTATTCATGCAAAGAGAAAGTCCTGTATACACCCCTTTGCATGAGCGCTTTCTGATCGATACTTGTAACTATTTACTAACAGGTCAAAGAAAGCTGAGTGTTTATAATTGGGAAGGTATGTTTAAACATAACTACCAACCCGGTAGTGAGACCTATGGTGGTCGGCATACGGAGACAAACGTACCATTAGAGCTAAATAAAACAGATCGCTTATTAGCAACTGATTTATTTAAACGTTTTGAAAATGCTTCTCTAGGTGATGTCTTTCAATACTGGGTGTCTAAACCTAATGGCTTAGATGACTTAATGACTTCTCTGTTTATCTTCTTCGGTTCTAGTATTGATAATTAGTAATAGAGGGAATATGTTAAAAGCATATTCCCTCTTTTCGCTATTAAGTCAAGTCTTAAGGTTTTTATAACATGTCAACAAAAATTATAGATTTAATTAATGCAACTGACCCTGCTGACTTCCTAGGTAGAGCTAAGGAGGCATTACCTAATAGAATCTTTCCTTCTCAAGAATCTTTAGAAACTCAATCTTTCTTTAGCCAGATCTTCATGGATTCAATTAAAAAGGAAGCTTTTCTCTCCTTTTTAAAGTCATTAAGAAGTAAGGATATTAGTACTACATCCAACATTAAAAATAATATCGCTGAAATTAAAAAGAACATCTCTAAACTAAAAGCCTATCGAGAAAAGAATGCTTTTAGTCTCATGGATTATGAAGATATTGTTATTCCTTTAGAATACCTACAGACAGTTTTTGCTCCAGTAAGCCGATATCCATTAATCGATGTCGTGACTAATACTCTATGTGTTATTGAATCCATCTCTTCTCTTTTCTCTAGAGAAGCAGTTCGTGGAAAAGAAGATGGTAAGTTCTATCCAGTTAATTGTGATGATGTAACGACTTATTTACCTGTTAAGCAATTGATCGAACCAGTAGGTATTGAGAAGTGGAAAGAAGTCGGTATTGATACTGTTGCACTAGAAGATGCTTTTTGTAAATACATTGCTATTTGGACAAGTAATAGTGATGTGAATTTAACTATTGCTGAAAAAGTAATTGATGACTTAGAAGACTTACCAGTTATTAGTACTTCTGATTGGTCTGATCTTGATACTCTTTTACGAGACAGTGAGCTTACAGATAAGCTAGACGCTCTTTTAGCGCAATTAGAAGAATACCTACAATCTAATTTTGATTGGATGGATGTTGTTACTAACGTATTAAATAGTACAGATGAGCAATCTAGTTTAGTTAATTTAGTTCGTATTACTGATAGCTTATATCAAAACTGGAGAAATCTCCATTACTCTTTTGAAGGTTTAAGTACCTTACTAAGTTGTTTTATAACCGCGCTCGTGTATTGTACTGAACAGTTCAAAAAACCCGTTTAACTAAAAAGGAAATAGGTTAAGATCTATGTCAGTAAAATTAGATGATTTACTGATGAAGTACTATGAAGGGGAGAATACGAGTTCTAGTACAACATCGAGTAATAGAGATTCCATTATTAATGCAGTTAATCAAAAAGGAGATAGTAATGCTATCGCTGAGCAAAATTCTGAACAAAGTAACACTGGGTCTGTGGTCGGTGAACAAGGAAGCCTCGCCCCTTCAGAAAACCCAGGAGACGCAGAATCCGTTATCGACAACCTCATCGACGAAGAACAGCCTGGATCTGGGTCGGGTACTGAACCCAGCGTTCCAAGCACCAGTGGCTCAACCGACAGTAGCGTCGGAACCGACATCCCAAGTGAAGACAGTGGAGAAGACAATACCGTCGGAGAAGGAGGAAGTCAGTCAGGAGAAGAAACTGGAAACAGTGATCAAGTCAGTAGTGGAGCAGGAGGCATCAGTCCCCCAGCCCCAGAAGGCAACGAACAAGGATCTACTCCAGAAGAAGTTGGAAGTGATTCAGGAAGCAACTCCTACGAAGAAGACCACTCCGAAGAAGTCATCGTCAGCCAAGACGACTTCGAAGAAAGCTCCAGCGAAGAAAACAGCAGTCAAAGTAGCGACCAAGTCAGTGGCGAAGAAGGTAGTGAAGACTTCGACACCGAAGAAAGCGGTGAAGAAGACCTCAGTGAAAACAGTAGCGAAGTAAATGCTGTAGAAGAGGAAACTGAGCAAGCTATTGAGGAAGAAGTCATTGATGCTCAAGAAGTAGCGCAAGATGTCTTAGCTGAAGCAGGTGATCCTAGTGCTATTGAAGAAGAGGAAAGTCAAGTAGAAGAATCTGATACAGGGGAAGATTCTAAAGTAGCAGAAACCTCTGAAGAGATTCTTAATACGAAAGCTAATGATAATGATGTCGATAATCTAACAGGCTTACATAAAGACGCTGGGATTATTAAACGTGCCTATGAGCTAGATTCTAGAATTGGTGATTATGCTAGGATTATCTTAGACCGTTTTCCATCTGATACAAGTACTGAGAATGTAGATGAGTCTTTTCTCGTTATTAGTAGTATTACTTTAGAAACACTAAGTGATGCAGGTAAAGCACTAGTAGGTGATGAATTTGATATTGAACAAGATAACATTGTTCAAGAAGCTATTATTCAATCTAAAACTAATCTACTACAATCATTAGACGATAGTATCGCAGTCTTAGCGACTTCTATTGATATTGGTAACAGAACATTAGAGAAGATTAAAAATAGCGCTTCACAATACCAAAGTGCAGCAACAGAGATTACTTCTCCTCTAGCTCAAAAACTCGTCTCTCTTCTTGGAATACAGGGGGAGTTGGATGCTAATAAGCTAGCGTACTCATCTGTTACTAATGGTGTGGTTGCCGATGTATTTTCTTGGATTAATAAAGATTATACAGTCATGCTTAAGAATCTAGAAACTGAAGGTGTAAGTAGTGTTGCTCCTCTGGTGCTAAATTCCTTACCTAAGTTTAATATGGCTGATGATTCTGACATCTTAGCTAGCTCAGAGCTACTTCCTGGTAATCGAGTTATTCAACAAATTGGTAATAAGAGTAATAGTCAAGCAATTATAGATGTCCATAATGAAAGAAGGGATGCATCGTCTGTAACTGTACCAGGTCAATCTCAATTAGAAAGTATTATTGCTGAAATTGGTGTTGTTACTCGTACAGCTACTATATTCTCTAATAAGCTCAATGGGTTTAAAGAATCTCTTGAGATCTTTTTTAACTGGTATGAAAAAGATAATACTGGTGAAGTAACGATTAATGGTAGTGGTAATTTAATCAATGCTGTTAGTTTCATTTTAGCTTTTAGTAATTACCTTTCTAATTACTTACGTGGTTTATCTGCTTATGCTTTACTTCCTGTTGAAGTTTAAGTGATAGATGTTTTAATAGTCTCAGTAGTCTTATATTTACTGCTGAGACTACTTCTTCTTAATTATGCTGAAAAATGAATAATGTAGATCTCACCCAACTGAGCTTAGAAGCTATCGAAGTTTCATTAGAAGCATTATCTAAACTTCAAGCTATCAATAACAACCTATCTAATCAGCAAGATGAGGTACTTAACACTTCTACCCGGTTTGCTTTAGAGACAATTAAGCAAGTGTATGATTTACCTGACGATATTCTTTCGTTAGAAGATAGTAATGATTTACATACAGCTTCTAAAAACGCTATAACGAGAATTTGGGAACTTATTCTTAAATGGCTCGCAGCTATTGCTAAAGAAATTAATGAGAAGTGGCATAACCTAGGTATGTCATTAGTAATGGCTGATGAATTATTAAAAAACGCTGATAGTCGTTTTAGAGCAGCTAAGCAAAGTAGACTTTTTAGAAAGGTCCCTGTAGGCGGAATAAGAAGTCGTAATATTGCTAATGCTTTAAACGTTGATAATGATGTTAGTTTTAATAAGATCACTCAAGGAATCTCAAGACTCACTACGACTTTTGGTTCTATAGATAATTTTGTTGATACTGAATTAATTAAACTTCGTAGCTTTAAGTCCAGTATCTTAAATAAAGACAAGATTGATATTCCAGAATTACCTCTACCTAATCAGATCGATGTACAAGTAGCTCGTAATGAGTTAGTTAATTATTCTTTAGATGATCGTTATGAAGCTAAGCGATCTGTAACTTTACCAGGTAATAGAGTTTACCTCCACGTTAAATATAAGAACGGTTTAACGTTAGGAGAAGTAAGGGATAGTACTAGTAATGTTTTAGCTAAACCTTACTCTGATAAGAAGTACGGTATTCATTTATCTAAAAAGAAAACAGATACTACTGTTGCTTTCACAATCAAGCCATTTAACGAACACGAAATCTTACGTTTATTAACCTTAGCTCGTTCTTTATCTAACGAATTAAAAAGCGCTAACAACAATCATAGTAAGATTAAATCGACGTTATCTGATCTTCAACAAGTTTTTAAAGATCAAAGTAAACAGACTAATGCTAGTGTTGTTGAATTAAATCAAATAAAGGATTATGTAGTAGGTATTGCTAATAACTTATCTGAAATTAGTTTAGATAGTAGAATTTACTTAGTGGGAGTTATTACTCAGCTCTCTCAATTAATATCCTTACAAGTATCCTTATACGAAGGAAAGATAGAAGGTGAGTATGATTAAGTCATTAAGCAATCCTCAAGTTCTTAAAAAGCGTCCTAAAGCTGATACAAGCGCTCCTATTGACACAACGACTCAAAGTGGGTTAGCTGTACTAGAGGACGTTTTAAACTTCACCACGACCCGTTTAGAGAAGGCTGAGCACTTAGATAAAGCAGAGACCTTTATGGCAGCTCACGCTCAAGAAGAACCTGGTGATGGTAAAGTTAAACTCGCTGAAATTACTATCGAGACATTAAGAGAAGAACTCATCGAGAGTTTAGAAGATTGTGACGAATGTAATTCATTAAGTACAGGGTTAGAGAACTTAACGACTAATGAACTCATTGGTCAAACTCTAGTGGTATCGAAGAACATCTTAACTGATGTTTCTAATATGCTATATAAAGCTAGTAATGATCTAGTTATTAGTAAAGAGCTAATTCAAGACAGACTCTCTACTTTACTTGAGAAAGTAACACATTTAAAAGACGTAGTTAAGTTACCTGATGGTCAACACCCTTCTACTAAGGTCGATATCAATAAAGCTAAAGCATTATTATATCTAACTGACACTCATGCTAAACCCTCTCTCATTATTTGCTTAGCAGGTGAGATATGGAAGCAAAGTTATTATAATACCATTCTTCCTTTAATGGAAAGTAATGAACAAAAATTATCTGACTTAAAAGAATTGCTAAAAGAAGCAATTAAAGATAAGATGGAGGATGGTTCATTCATCTCTTTAGAAGGTATTGAAACTGATGAACATACTGTGTTAATTAGTCAGTTAACTAAGGGTGATTTTATTGCTTTTGATAAAAGAGATAATCGATTCTTGATTTTAGAGAAAGGAGTTAATTTCTTAGACGGTGAAGTTACTCTACCTACACTAACAACTGAAGAGATTTTTAAGAGTTTAAATCTCATTAAGAAGTCTTTAATAGACTCTTGTGTAGGTGAGATTTTAAATGAGACTTCTAACATCCAGCGTAAAGTATTTGAACTACATGCCTTATTAATGTCTTATTTTACTGGCGTCACTTCGAAGAATTATATCGAAGAAGGAGAATTAAGACTCATTATTGAGGAAGTCAAAAACTATAGAGAAGTGTTAAATAACAATGTTATCTTCTATTATCAATACGCTAATAAATTAGTTAATAACATTATTCTTATGTTAGATGTTCTGGAATCATACTTAGAAGGTTAGTTTTCATTACAATTCTATGACTACTTCTGTAGTAGATCATCTTTTTTCGAAAAAAGAAGAGCTATTTATTACTTAACTATAAGTAATGTTAAAAAAATATTTATATCTCTTAAAGAGTATTTCTTGGAGTATTTAAACAATGAGTTTACGTAACAACCGTAATGGAATCCGGACTCTTCGTGCTGCATTAGAATCACTAGACGTTAATAAACATGATGATGTCAATGATGACACGCCTCGTGAATTTGATCCCAATGTCAATGACAAGCCGAAAGACGCAGAGACTCCTACTAAAGAAGGCGAAATCCAAACGCCTAAAGAACCCGCTGCTAAAGATGTAATTAGTCGGGAAAACGTAGAAGAAGTAGAAACTGTAGCAGAAGTCCCCATTACAGAAGACGAAACTGTAGTAGAGACTTCAACTGCTGATAATGTAACCTCTACTGGTGTCGATGCCGTAGCAGAAGAAGGCACTCTGGCAGATGGTATCTCAGCTGCTGGTGAAGGTGCTATTGTTGAAGAAAGTCAGTATGTAGAAAATGCTGGTGAACATAGCGCTCCTGAGATCATTGATGTAGAAGAAGAAATCTTAGATGATCTGTCTGAGACTGTTATTCGTAATGAAGAATCACTGGAATCTTTATCGCGTCAGATCAAACTGTACAAGAAAGTCAAAACTACAGCTAGTTCTATGGAGGATCTCTCCTTACTGGCTATTGGTGATGACATCAAACAAAACTTCAATAAAGTAAAAGAAGCTGTTATTAATGCTTTTATTAAACTGCGTGATTGGTGGGTTAAGCATTGGGATAAACTCTCAGCAGTTTGGAATGAAACTGTTATTAAACAGAACTCTCAACAAATCGCTGCTTTAACAGATAGTATTGATACTGTCCTTACTAATCTTGCAAGCGCTGATATCTTAGCTCAAACACCAATGATGAGGAAGATTAAAAACTTACCTCATTTTGCTCAAGCCATCTTTGTAGGTGGTGAAGCTAAAGCTCGTGAACTGTTAAAAACACTTTCTTATGTTTCTCGTGAGATTAGGAATAATCCTAATTTAGCTGATGGTGGATATGAGAAACTGGGTGCAATGGTTGCTAAGCTCAATGAAGAAGAGCTAACTAATGTTGATACAGATTCGAACGTTCGGAAGTTTGTTCGTTCCTATCCTCGGTATCGTCCTGGTTTAGAGGCTGAAATCCTCACGCTTCAGAAAAACGCAAACGAAGTAGCGCGTGGTTTAACTAAACGTATCGATGAACTCAAGCGAGAAAGTCGTAGTGTTGAGAGTGGTTCTGAGGATGCTAAACTGAAAAACGAATTAGTTAGTATTGATCAGAAAATCCAATCTAATCTGCTTAAACTGATTTCTGGTATTCGTGAGTTAGATAACCTCATTCTTAACATCTTCAAAAAGTACGGTACTGCCGCTAAACCAGAATCGACTGAAGGTTTAGATGAGTTATCGACTGAAGGCTTCTGGGGCGGCTTCGCAGGCGCTTTCCAGGCCGGTAATATAGGAAGCAGGTACACTAATAAAAAACGGTATGAAATCGAACGGCTAAAAGAGAAGATTGCTGTAACTACCGACGCACTTCAAAAGCTTGCTGCTGGTGCTTCTAAGGATGAAGCTCAAAAAGGTCTGGAAAATAGCAAAGCTATCGATATTGCTAATGCTCCAAAAGAGACTTTTAGGGAGTTTATTACAAATAAAGAGAACTGGATTCCTTTCATGGCAGCACTTCGTGGTATGAAGTTAGGTAGTGAAGCCCAGGATCTAGAGAAGAAGCTAAAGGACCAAGTCAAGCAACTAGAAGCTATTTCTCGTGAAGGATCGACTGAAGGTTTAGACGAAGGTGAAGTTACTGTCTCTGAAGCAATTACTAACGACGAGATCACTGTTGATGCTGAAGAAGCCGCTGAGACTGGTGAAATTGTTGTGACGCCTGATCCTGCTGATCCTGTTGAAGCTGATGATAACGAAGGTATTAGTATTCTCGTTGAAGAAGAACCTGTTGTTGAAGCTGATGGTGTTACTGACGTAGTAGAAGCTTCGGCAGAAGGTGATCTGGAAGCCAAGATTCGTGAGCTACGTAGTAAAGCTGATGAAGCTGAAGCACTTCTTATTCAAGCTCGTTCTCTTATTAATGGTTCAGCTACCGAACCAGAGCCTGTTGCTACCGAACCTGAAGCTGCTGTCATCCAAACAGACGTAGTAGAAGATGCATCAGTAGACCTGGGTGAAGATACTGCTGTTACTGAAGTTGAGGAAGTCGAGGGTAGTGAAGGTGAAGCTGAAGTTGCTGAGGGTGAAGAAGTAGAAGTGGAAGAAATTGATGAAGCTTCTCAAGAATCCCAAACGGCTGTAGGTGTTGCTGGTGTTACTGAAACAGGTGAGACAGGCGGTGATCCTAGCGAACCTGAAACAGACCAACCTGCTAGCGGTGGTGACCCTGCTGGTGAAGCAGAAGAAAAAGAAGCTGATGTAGGTGGTAATGCTGAAATCGTTTCTGATCCTACTCTTGATATCGAAGAAGCTGTCGAAGAAGTCGAAGTCGTTATGGAGACAATCGAGCAAGCTACAAAAGACTTAGGTTTTATCGAACGTGAAATCGGTCGTATCGAAGACTCTAATGAAGTAGGTGGTATTGATTCTCGTTATGCAGAGAGCTTAAGCGATTCTATGGAAAGTATTGTAGAGCGTAACCGTCTCTCCTTTAAGGTTTCCATGCCTTCGTTAGAATCGTTTGATTCTGGTGTTTCTACTCGTCTGCGTAATACAGACATGACATTAGAATCCTTTAAAGAGTTTGCGGGTAAATTACGTGAAAAGATTCTTACTGCATTTAATTATGTTGCGAATCTTATTAGCAAGGTTTACACCATGACTGCTGGCAAAGCTAAAGAGTTAATGACTAACCTTGAGCAACTGAAAAAAGAACTCAATGACGTCAAACCCAATAGCAATGCACCTAAGACGATTAAAAGCATTGATCTGGCTAAAGGTTTAAGTATTGATGGTACTGTTCCTCAGGACATTAGTGCTGCTTTAGGTCAACTCCGTTCTGTTACTGATGAACTCATTGATGATATCTTTGTAGTTGCTGCGTTTAAAGCTGAGTTTGCTAAGGCTTTCTCTGATAAAGATATTTCTATCGACACTATCGTAGAAAAAGCAATTGGTCTAAATAAACTTAAGTATTTCAAAGCAACTGATAAAGAAGATGTTACTGATTACGAAACTGCGACCCTCTTAGGTGATCGTACTCTGTTCTATACCATCCCTAAAGGTAGTGTAGAGACAAGTAAGGTCGATCTACTTAACGCAGGTATTCGTCATCATGAGAGTGAAACAGTTAGTGATGAAGTTACTTTACCCACTGTTCAAAACGCCAAAGTTATCTTAGATAAAGCTAGTGGTCTTGCAGCACGAGTGCAGAAGCTCAAAGATCTCTCAGGTCAGGTGAAGGCAATGGGTGCGGATGTTGCTAAGACAGTAGAAGGTGTGGTTGGTGAAGAGGAAGAAGTAGCTCGACATCAATCTAGCGTCATTTCCTTACTGCAACGTACTGTTACTGTATCTGCTAAGCCTGGTATTGAAGCGGCGCGCCTTATCATTAGTGTTAACTATGATGTTGCTCGCTTAATCAAAGCAGTGATTAAAGCTCATCAAGGTGAAGTCGTAGTAGAAGGAACTAGCAATACTCCTTTGTTAGCTGAATAACCTTAAAAGCTAAGTAGTGTCATAAATAGGAGATCCCAAAAGGATCTCCTATTATGCCTTAGTTTTAAGTTTCATCTTTTAGTGGAACATTTAAAGGAAAAAGACAGATATGCCTCGCCTCTTGTTACCTATTACTGATGTAGATAGGGCTGTCGTCAGACCGATTGTGACAGATGTCATTAAGGATCTATTTGCTATCACACAACTTGATCCAAAAACAAAGATTTTATTCCCAGGTGATGTCGGCCAGATGATGCAGGTCGGTTCAGCCCTAGAACACGAAGGCGATAATAGTGTCTTTGGGGTTGAAGGATATGTACATATAGAGATTAATAGAGATCCTATTGAAGACCTACTATTAACAAATTCTACCGATAAGCCTGGTGAGCAATTTACCTTCTATGATGATGTATTAGAAATCTATTCTAGACCAGCTAGAGTATTTAGTGAAGTTGACATCTCTATTAAATATCGTGCTAGAACTAAAGTAGACGGTGAGCGCTGGGTGAGTGAGATGAAAAACAGAGTCTCTCAAGGAAGAGATTCTTTAATTCATAGTCCAGTTACTTATAGTTATGATATCCCTTATCCTGCTATAGCTATTTTTAAAGAACTCCATAGACTAAGAGAAAATAAACATGGTTATGGTGATACCTTTACTGATTGGTTTAAAGAACGATCTTCTAAGTTCGTTACTGTAATTACCAACCAAGCAGGACATGAGAAAGCTGATAGTTATGCAGTAAGAGAAAACTTAGAAAGAGTACAAGGTAGGTTTGATTTTACTATCCCGCCTAAAGGTCAGTATGTAGATGGTGTTACTGCTTGGGAATTCTCTTTTTCATACAAGATTCAGTTAGATATTGCTGAAGCCTTTATAATGATCTATCCGATCATTGTACATAACCAATTGCTAAGTGATAAGTATGTAGATTACACCACTGTTTACCAAGATACCAATACTGTTAAAGGCTGGAACTCTGGTCAGTATTATACTAGGATCTTTGAGAATAACTTACTCATGGAAAGATACTACTATAGTAAGTTAGGTATCATAATTCCAGCACATGATGATTTTATTGTCAATCAACTCCCTAGTTCCCAAACTGTCTTTACTTCTTTGATTCGGCTATGGGAAGAAGGTGAAGGAGGAGATCTATTAGAGATCTTAGATTTAGAGGACTTAGGTAAGTTTGACTTAGCTCCTTCTATTATCACTTTCTTAAAAGCAGAAGCTCCTTATCTAACTCGACATTATCATTCTATCTTTCATATTAGTTATTATAGAGAGAAGAGAATTATTTGGGAAGGCGATAATGTTATCAAAGTAGATAGTGATGGTGTTATTCGAAGTACGTATCAGCTCGATCCTAAGCGAGTACATCATATTCGTCTATCTATTATCACTGATCTAGATTTCTTAAAAGATGGAGCATTAGAGCGTCTAAGAGATCATCCTGATGCTTTTTGTAGAATCATAAGTGCTATTAATCCAGATTATCCTCTAGATTTTGATTGTAAAGATAAAAAGAGAACGCCTTTAAAAGTCATTCAAAAAACTAAAGAAGATTTAAGTGTTTTTAATGGCTATCAGAATAGAGCTATGCACACCGTTGGTATCTTTAATATTGAAGGATTAAAGGCAACGGACTATAAGGAATGAAATAGAAAATGCCTGTATTTGATATTGATCCACAAAAGGTGGAAGAAAAGCCAGCTATACCTAAGGTAACGAAACCTTATTATAGAAGTAGTGTTGTTGATACACAATACACTAATAGGAAAAGCTTACTTACTAATATCCAAGGCTATCCTTGGAAGATTAACTACTTTAGTCAAGTCGTAGGTAAGAATGATAACTTAAGTGGTTTACAAGAAGATCGAGTAGCAGCTCGTCAGCAATACATTGAAATTAGGGACATGACAATTAAAGTCATCTCACCTAACTCTACTGATCAAGAACAAGAGATCAAAATTTTAAACATCAATGGTAGTGCTTATGTTATCAATGATGTTATTCCTAATACTGGGGATCAATTCATTGCTGATATTGGTGATGGTAGAGAAGGTATTTTTGAAGTACTCACTTCAGAGAAGATGAGTCATTTAAAAGACGCTGTATATCGTATCGATTATAGACTTAAGAACTATATGTCACCGAGCTTTGACTTTCAATTAGATTTGAAAGTTATTAAGACGCTTTATGAATATAAAGACGAGATGCGATATGGTTTACAAACAGTAATCGAAGAAGGTGAGTTTAATCGGCTTAGGAATTACGATAAGGTATATCAAGAACTCCTTCGTCGCTATATGGAAAAGTTCTGGAGTAATGAATTCCATACTCTCTTAGTACCAGGTCAGCCTGACACTAGTATTTATGACCACTTTCTAACTACTTTCGTTACTAAGTTGTTTGATATTCATAATGCACCTCACTTTAATAAACTAAGAGTGCTTAACGTAAGTGATGATTATAATGTCATGACTTGCGATACAGTTTTAGATGCTATTATTAAACGTGATCCTGCTATCTTAAAGACAGGGATTAGGAAAGCAGGTGTTGCTTATACTCGTAGTTTTAAGTTTCATCCTATCTTCAACTCTATCACCTATACAGGGATTAGGTATATTATCTATCCTTCTGATGGTACAAAGAAGATCGATTACCAAATAAAAGACCATACTAGAAAAAATGAGATCTTTGAGAACGCAAACGTTCCTTTACGAGAAGATAGTCTAGAGGATGTATTTGGTGATTCGGTTATGTTACCTGGATTTCCCCATGATACTAGTCCACTTATCAAACCTGTTCTAAAGGATGATTTTTATATCTTCTCAGAAGCTTTCTATAAACAAAGTTCTGATTTATCTGCTTTCGAGTATTTAGTCCTAGCCTTTATTAAAGGGCAATCACCTAATTATAATGTATTAGACATGATACTTGAACAACGATCTAAATGGCAGGTATTGGAAGAGTATTATTATACTCCCATTTTACTAATGATGATTTATGCTTATTCGAGATCAGTATGAGTAAGAAACGTAACCACCAATACACATTAATAGAAAGAATCTTTGATCAACGCTTTAGAGCTAGAGTACCACTGAATGCAACAATGAGTGAGAAATGGATTCAGTTAAACGGTGGGACTTATGTCAGTGGGGATGAATATTGGAATGAGAAGATAAATCAACAATGGCAGGATTGTTATCTTACTATCTCTAAGATGGTGGATTATGCTAGAAAAGGCGTACCTATTTCCATCTTACGTTTTCAAGATACGAAAACTATCTATGACAGCATCGAAGCTTATCTAGCTCATGCCGAAGTTGTTTTCTCTGGAATGTATGATCCAGCAGCCTATTCAGATACTTTAGAGGACTTAGTAGATTTAGATAGATTAGCTAATGTTATTTATAAACATGCCAAATTCTACGAACCCTTACAACCTACAGGTAGTAACTTCATCAATATGTTGCGAGGTTGGGGTGGAATGTCTATGTTAGGTTCTCAGCCCTTAAGTGATGTAAAGGAAGACATTCATAAAAGAGAGAGGACTGGTATGGAAGATCTCTTTGCTTCTTTTATTGATCCAGATAGACTACCAGTAGAAGAAAAGAAAGATCCCTTTAAAGACTTGGAAGATCTCGTATGAACAATATGGTTTCACTACTCAAACCAGATGTAGATGTCGTTATACAAGGTGCTGATCAAATACGTTTAGATCGATGGAATATTAAGCTTACCGCAGCAGGTAAACCTGTTGAAGTAATTAAGATTCTTAATATCGATGTTCAAGAGTATTATGAGAACCATTACTCAGAGATTAGAACAATTGACATCGCTATGGGTTTAGGTCAGTACACGAATATCCTCTACCCAGGTAGAGAAGAGATCGTTGTTAACTTACAATGCATTGAAGCAATGTTAGCTGATTTGGTTGATAGTGGTGTTATTTCTGGTTATCGAGATGATGAATTCTACACAGGTGTATTGGAAGTAACAGGTAATGAAGTACTGGAAGATTCTTATAGAACGCTTATAGACACCTCCTCACTTGATATTTCTTCTTTAAAGTTGGTTAGATTACAACTTACTAATAAAACGGATGAGCAAATTCGTTTAATTCAAGTAGGAGGTAGTTATAGAAATACCGATATAGCGACTGTACTGAAGACTATCATTACTAATGCTGTTAAAAGTTTAGATCTTGAAGCTAACTATATTCCAAAAGGAATTGAATTAGTAGAACCTGATAATACAACTCTTTATGATCAGATCATCATTCCTGATGGTACAAAGTTAGTAGATCTACCTGGCTACTTACAAAAGCATTATGGTGTATATAGTAATGGATTAGCTCATTATCTAAGAAATGGTATTTGGCATATCTTTCCTACTTATGACATTACAAGAGGAGGTAGTGCTGAGTATAGTCTACAGGTCTCTATTGTTCCTAGACAGTTATATCCTGAATTAGGTAGGACTTATCGTAAATTTGGTAGTAGTACATTAATCATCTCTAATGGTGAGCGACATATCTTAGAGAATGCTATTCCTAAGCTAGCTAATGAAGGCAATGGTGTTAAATTCTTCAATACTAACTTTCTTCTTCAGGACAATACAGTTAAGGAGTCACCTAATAAGGTTGTCTCTAATGCTGCTGAACAAGTCAATGAATATGTAGCTTTTGAAAATAGTAATGGCATTAATAATCTCCCTGTAAGAGAGATGGGGTTAACTGCTAATACCTACTTAGTTAAAAGTGAAATTAGTATGAGAACGGGAAGTTACATCATGTTAGAATGGCGTTACTCTGACCCTGACCTAGCTATACCAGGAGCTATTGCTAAAATACGATATGAAGACAATGGTTCAATTAAAGAATTTGAAGGCGTGTTAGTTTCAGCAGCGCATTCTATCCAACTCTATGGTTATGGAGTCACTGCTATGAACTATACAACTCAATCATTCATTACTTTCTTTGTACAAAGAGATTTAGACTTAGAAAGAATTAACGACGAACTATTATTAGGATAATAAACTAAATGCCAATAACAACTGAAGACGATTTCGATATTATTACCGATTATAATAAAACACCAGAAGAGCTTCTAACAGAGCTGTTTAATTTAAAAAACGGAACAGACTATTCTCCTGAGCAATTTACTTTTGGAGAACCTGAACTAAGTACGGTTGAAAATAGAAATACAAACATTCGAATGTATGGTAGGCAAAACACAGGAATGCGTGGTAGTGCATTATTGCATTACAATCGTGTATCAGCAATTGATCTATTAGAAAAGAGTGATAATATTCTTCTATACAGTGATGAGGTTTTCTTTACTGACTTCATTCCTCAAATTAATGAAAAGTTCGGTATTCTTCTAAGAAAAGAAGATGTTGTCGAGCACGAGCTTACTCCGTTAGATCCGCTTAATCCTGAGGATTCAAGAGAAATCCCACTTACTTTTAAAATGAACCATAAAATTTTCTTTGGGTCTATCATCCTAAAGATGATTCATGTTGGTGTCGATTTAAGTGAAGATTATCCTGAATCAGAATTAGATGGATTTGTATTTCCTTAAATTAGAGTTAGTAGAGAGGAGTCCTAAAAGACTCCTCTCTTTATGCTGTATTCCAGATTATTTTAAAGGCATATAACTAACTTGACAATAACAATTATAAGGGAGTTATAATGTCAGATTTTATTCATCTCGCTTTCTTATCTGGAATACTCGTACTTGTTATTATTATGATCATAAGTGCGATATTGGATATATTTCTTAAGATATTTGGGAAGAAGAATAAAAGATAAATTATCATAAAAGAAAGGACTTTGCTTTTGTAAGGTTCTTTTCTTTATTCTTTTTATTTTTGTTTAAACTAGATAAATACAGTAATATATCATCTATTAGAAGAGAATGAAGTAAAAAGCTCTTTATCAACACACCTCTTTAACTAAACAAAGGAAATCATTAACATGTTTAACATCTTTAAAAAACAAAAGAAATCTTACAATACGACAGGTATTGATGTTCTTTTCTATAAACAAAGTAACCGGTTCGAAAAACATGGTCAGATCCTAGTAAATAATAAATCCAGAGGACTTCATCGAACTGTAGTTGATTTTAGTATCTTAGGTGCTAAGGGCAATTGGCTCCCTCACTTTACTCCAGCAACAGTAGATGCTATTTTTATGTTAGCTATTGAACAAGGTTATGAACCTATTTCAATTGTGGAGTATGATCATATTAAATTCACTAATGACTATTTCAATCCTCATTCCAAACTAGTTAAGCTGTCTAAGCTTAAATGGGATAATGATGGTAGTGGGCTTTATGTTCAAGTTACTGATTATCGAGAACCTGTAAAAGGGATCTTTTCAGTAGAAGTGTATAACAGACTCATGGAAGCTCAAAATTTTGCTGTCACACCAGATAATGTATTAGCGATCTTCGAACTTGTAGAAGAACAAGGCTATGTTCCTATCACTATCTCTAAATTCCGTGAAAACGTAAAAGAGGTAGAAGAACAAGATGGTGATGAACTTGAACCAGATTCAGTTATTCAACTGAGGAGTCCTAATGTTTTTAGGACTCGCGTTTAAGTAAAAGGCATAAATGGAGGGAAGTTATAATCTCCCCTCCATTAATATTTCTCTTATATTCTTAAATAGTACAGCGTATGATTATTCGTTTATTAAACAGATCATTACAATACCTATACAATAACTTTGATTCTGATCCTGCATCAGTTGGTATTGGATTACTCAAGACTGGTAAACTTCAGTATCATGATGGCGTAGCTAAAATAAGGTCAAGTAAAGGGAAGGTTTCTTATCAGCAATTCATTGTCGATAATCCTACTTATCTATATATGCCCTCTAAAATGACCATAATGTCTCTATTTAAGCAGTTTGATAAGCTAGGGTTGGATTGCATCAGTATGCAATTAAAAACGTCTCCTAAGTCCTCTAAAACGTTCTTTAGGAGTGATTACATACGTTTCTTAAACGAAGCTGCTTAATAAAGGAAATGAAAGATGAAGGAGTTAATTTGCTTTTATGGTAGTAAAGACTTAGACAGTGTTTTAGCTACTTCTATCTTAATAGCTTCTATTGAAGGTTATGATAATATCCATTTCAAAAATAGTTCCACTGACTATGGAGTTAATTACGGTAAAGAAGTAGATAAGTTATACAACATAGAAAAAGAAACCACAGTATTTTTCTTAAACGTATTGGTATTAGTTGAAGATCTGCTTAGTATTGACCAAAAATCAATAAACACTTATCTTATCAACGCTAGGAATAATTCAGTTATTAATTATTCGAAAGATATAAAATTCTTTAATACTCACATTAACAAATCTTACCATTATAGTGCTTCTATGGCTATTTTTGAGTTTCTTACCAAAGGAGTGAGATTAGATGAGTCGGTATTGAGGAGTCTTTTATTCTTTACTAAAGTGATTGAAGATAAAACCAGCTCTCGTTTTAAGCTCAAGCATACTAGAAGCATTCTGTCATTTACTCAACATCTTTGGGAATGTCTTCAAGAAGAATATATGGCTTTTGAAGCATTAGAGCAATTCTCTGGTTTTATTAGTCAAGAAGCCAGTTCTAGTTTAAAACGCGTGGAACTCCTTACTAAGGCTCAACTACATACACAACAAGAAAACATTACTACACTTAACACCACTGTTAATCAACATCACATACTCTAAACATAATAGGACGTCTCATGCTTGATTTCATCGCTTCTGTTGGTAATGCCTTTACTGAAGTCTCTGGTATATTCTTTGCTCTTACGACTATTATTGCGTTAGTCATGAATAAAATAAAAGATAGAATGATTAACAACTTAGAAGAGACGTTAAAAGTAGGTGATGATTTAGTTGAATCATTAGAAAAATTACTTACTAAGAAAGAAGAAATTATTTCATTATTAACTATGAAAGATGCTAATAATGAAAGTTATATTACAGCATTAAATGAACATCTTCGTGAATTAGAAAGACGTATTGAAAATACAGGGATTACTCTTAAAACTCCTTCTACAGAAGAGAAAGAAAGTAATAAAGAATCTGTATAAATAAACGCTATATAAAAAAATTGAGAAACTAGATCTGTTGTAGTAAAAGTTTCTCAATTTTATTTTTTTATTTATTTTTTCAATTATAAGCGATGAAACGATGACTGACGGTAAGCTTATTGTCTTTGAAGGTTTGGATGGGTCTGGTAAAGATACTCAGATAAAACTTCTTGCTGATTCACTTGAGGTAGATGGCATTACATTTAAAATTGTGCGTGAATTAGATGTAAGCGACCTTACCTCTGAGTTAAGTGATTTGATTCTTAGACGAGGTAAAAATAATAAATTAACACCTGCTTCTGAACTACTTCTCTGGTTAACAGTAAAGCAAGAAGCTCAAGAAGAGATCCGTTCTAGTTTACGGACGCATGATATTGTTATTCTTAACCGTTATCTACCAAGCTTTCTTGTTATGCAGGGGTATGTTAATAAGCTTGAACATACTGCTAATGCATTGACTAAGCATTTTATTCCCATTGATACGCTTATCTATTTAGATAAAGACCCTCAGTCCGTACATGAGACAGTTAAGAAACGAGACAATGAGTTAGATGATTATGAATCTAAATCCTTAGAATACCATCGTCGTTTACATCAACACTTCCAAACCGTAATTAAAAACTGTCGAGTAAAAGATGAGAAGCTAATCATTGATGCTTCTGATAGTATTGACTCTATTCATATTAAAGTCAAAACTGCTGTAAATAGGACTTTAATTAAGCGAGAAGAATCTTTTCAAATAGGTGACATCAGATATCTTGATCACCTTATTACTAATAAACAAATGTAATCCAAAAAAGGAAAAAAAGGTATCTGATATGTCATTACAACATTCTTTATTTCATCCCTCAATCATTGTACCAGAAATTTCTCAACGATTAGAGAACCCTACAGTAGCAGTTAAGCGAAGTGTTTTAGAAGCTCTTCTTAATGAAGCTAAAGAAGAAGGTCAATTACCTATCATTACTGATAAGGTTTTTATTGAACGTATTCTAAATACAATGATCTTTAACTTAGAAGTCGTAGAGCGTAAAGAGATCGAAAAAAACTTTAACTATATCCATCCAGTTGTTTATTCTCCTATTATAGAACTCAATGAGGAAGGTGCTTTATCTTTATTCACCTATCAAAGAGCGAAAGGAATTGGTGAAGAGCGTCTGTTAGGTAATTATAGTGTTGGTATTGGCGGTCATGTTGAATTTGATACAGGAACTGTTAATACACTTTCTTTATTAGTAGATAATAATGAAGACCTCTTTCGTTTAGTTTTTGATAAAGTCTGTGGTCTTACTCTACTAACAGAGTTCTCAGAAGAAATTAAAGAACTTCAATATTTACTCCAACTTAGTTTTAAAGAAATTCTTGAAGTAAGTAAAACCCATCCCTTCTTAAGAAGTTTAATGAATTGTGTAGATAGCATGAGTTCAGACTATCCTGATATGCTCATTTATGATACTTCTAATGAAGTAGGTAGGGTTCATTTAGGCATTACTACTTTAGTTCCTTATATTACTGATATCATTAAACCTGATCCAGGTATTCACATGGGTGAAGATTCTTTGATTACGAAAGGATTCTTAAGCTTTGATGAGCTTAAAGATAATTCCATTGAAGAGAAGATGGAGAGTTGGTCTCAGTTAATTGTCGGTCAAATGGCTAAGTATAATAGGCGTTGGGCTGCGGTAGTTAAAGAAAAGATTTACTTTACAAAAACAGAATTACGAGATATTAAAATTGGTACTGTAGATTCAAAGACTGGTTTAAATGCTAATATTGATTTTACACCTCGATAAAGCATAAATAGGGAGAGCTAATTGCTCTCCCTATTTTAATGTGTTTTTTCTTTTACATTTATATAACCACATATCACTAAACAGTATAAGAAAAAATCAATCTCTCTTAGGAGAAGTAATAAAATGCGTTTCACCATCACTTCTAAACTCAGTGTAAAACAAAAAAGTACTGACAAAATCATTTTACCAGGATTTATACATCAGTATAGTAATGAACTAACGCCTAATTTCTTAGGTATTTCTACTAATGGGTTGTTTAATGATATTGAGTCTAGTAGTAGTTACTGTATTCGGGTTATTGAAGAGAGAAGTAAAATACTAAGTCAATTAACAGCTATTGACTATATCAATTGTTTTGATATTGAAGTATTTAAAACCAATGACTTAATAGTGGAACATAAACTAATACGTTTCGATCTAGCTCAGTAGTGTACCTACTATAGCTATGAATACCCCTAACCAATTATCATAAGTAGCTAGGAGAGATAAGTGATGAATACAAATCGAGTATTATTAAGAGATGATTTAGGTAAGCGATATGTGAATGTGGTTGTTTACCTAACTCCCAAGGAAGCTAATGTCTATTATACTCGACCTACAGTACATTTAGAATCTATTATTAAAAACACTGCTTCTTTAGTGAGTGCTAGTGAACTACTCTTACCTTGCTATTTTCTAGATTTAACTAAAGACTACTTTGAAGAATCAGAAACTTTAACATCAGTAATTAGTCAAGCAAAGTCATCTATTCAACAAATCATTACACATAGGAAAGTTGAATTTGAATGGCTACTAGATAGTTTACAGTTAAAGAATATCACTACTGCTATAGATTATTACAGTGAAGTGACAAAGCAGTTGAGTAGGAAAGAAGTACTGGCTAACTTTAAGAAAGCTTTTGAAGTCAGTTTAACTGATTTAGGTTTAGTTCCTACTACTTGATAGGTAAAGAATAATATGTTTGAACTCAATCTTATTGAAAATAAGGATTTTGATTTTGAATCGAGTGCTAGTCATCCCTTCTACCCTCATTTAAGAGCTTGGTATTATATTACTGATACTTTATTCTTTAACTTTGATAGACTATCATACGAGAGTAAGAATAATTACTTAGATCTTAGGAAGAAATTAGAAGATGAACATCCTACTATTTCTACTATAACTGACAGACCTTGGACTGTCTTAGTGAATTATGGATCAGGTAGTCAATTAAACTTACTGTCTCATATCACTACACCTGGGAATGAAAGCTTCTTGTTTAGCACTAGTCAGATTAATCCAGTAGATATGTCAAATTGTATTGCAGAAATACTAATGGGTAACAACATGACGAAGTTTGGTGAAGAAGATACCTATCTAGTACTTCGCAGAGATAAAACAGAAACCCATCCTTCTACATTCATTCATTTCTTTAAAGTTCATCGCAGTGAATTGAATATGAGATTACCTTCTGGTTTATCTATTATCAAAGATTATGCTTGGTTAGTATTTATCCAAGATATTACTGAAGTAGAAGAAACGTCTAATATGGACATACTCTGGAAATACCTATGTGAGATTGTAACAGATGATGAAAATATGACTCCATATCTAGAATCTGTTCCTCATCTTTCAGAAGCTTCTAAACAACTGATTATTCAAGCTAAGAACTATTGGTTAAATAACTTATCTAATACTGATCACTTCAGTGATAAGTTACATAGAGGATATTTCCTATTATCTGACAATAGTACGTATGGTTATATGTGAGAAATAAATAGAGAGTTTAACATACTCTCTATTTATGCTGTATAAAATAAAATTGAGCTAGTAAATCAATTGTATACATCTATCTAAGAGAAGAGTTATGGAAACCATTAAACGAGCTGAAGATCAGTATTTAGAAGCATTATCTACCATCTACCATAAAGGCAAAGATCTCCCTAATGAAAGAACAGGAATTGATTGCCGTACTTTTATCAACATTGATTTGACTTATGATGCTAGTACTAATAAAGTACCATTAGTCACTACACGCAAAGCTCCTACTAAATTACCTATTGCTGAGCTATTAGGTTATATTAGAGGTTATACCAGTGCTGAGGACTTTCGTAAGCTAGGTAGTAAGTCTTGGGACATGAATGCTAATGAAACACCTGCTTGGCTAGCAAACCCCAATCGTAAAGGTAAAGACGATATGGGGTTAGTCTATGGAGCAGTAGCTCGTAACTGGCCTATCTTTGAGAGAGGATTAGAGGACGGTAAGTTAGTGGTTAGTCATTCGTTAGACTTATTTGAGAAGGTCTATAATAACCTCAAAGCAGGTAAAGATGATAGAGGGGAGGTTATCAGCTATTGGAATCCGGGTTTTTTCTCATTAGGTTGCCTTCGTCCTTGTTTACATAGTTACCAATTTAGTCTCTTAGGCGATGATCTTTATCTAAATGCTACACAACGCTCTTCTGACTTTCCTATTGGTACAGTAGCTAATATGGTTCAGGTTTATACTTTCTTGAGACTAATGGCTCAGATTACTAATAAGAATCCTAAACTAGCTTTTCATAAAAACGTTAATGCTCATATCTATGGAAATCAGTTAGAAGGTGTTAAAGAGCAATTAACTAGAACTCCTCTAGAAGAACCTACATTAGAGATTAACCCAGATATTAAAACATTAGAAGACGTAATGACTTGGGTAACAGTAGACGATATACGGATAGACTATTCAGAATATCATCCTCCTATTAACTTCCCCTTCGCTATTTAAAAATCTCTTTTATTATGAATAATCCCACTGAATCAAATCTTGATTATTGTGCAAGGATAGTAAGGTCATGGATACGGGCAGGTTTATTCTACCTCATTACAGTAAGTATTCTAGCTTTTCTTTATAGGTATAATACTCATACAGGTTTTGATGAGAATGCTGTGCTCTTTTGTTTAACAGTTGTAAAGTCTTACATTTTTTCTAATCTTGTATTCATCACAATAATAATCTTTGTTAAACTAAGACTTGTAACACAAATCCAAATCTTATTAGCACATACTGTTTTTAATAAGTTTGCTAGTTTACTCAATCTATTCTTAATCTTTGTTTTACTACTCTTTAAATAAGAAAAGGATCAATGAAATGGAAATGGTAAATACTGATATCGAAATCGAAATTTTCGAACCAGAATTTATTTACGTCTGGAAAGTGATCGATGATAGTAATGGAACAGAGCTTTTTAAACTCCCTTATTTAGACGAAGAGACTAACCGAAGCTCTCTTTATAAGTTCTTAGAAGTGGAAGAATTTGATATTTACTCTGAAGAGTCTACTTCTTCACCTAAGGAATTTGCTATTGTCCATCCTATTACAGGCAATACTATTGCGTATACCAATATTCTCCCTGAAGAAGGAACTGTTATTATTGACGATGACGGTGAATATGGTTTCTGGGAAGAAGTGTATATGGTTATTGGCACATCAATCATCCCTAGTGAGCATATTCATCAGTTAGTATCCCAACCTCATTTACGAGACATGTGGTCAGTTGAAGGAAGACCTCTTGTTTATGTCAATGATTTCTTTACTGAAGAAGGTAGAGAAGGAACTGAGACTACTGAGATCATTACTGATTTTATCGAAGCTACTCCAGGCATCTTTTTACCTAATTATGAATCTAGAGAAGTCTTGGATGACAATCAATACTTAGAGCGTATGTTTGAAATTCTACATGGAGTTAATGATGATATAGAATTGACTCGTACTAAGGAATTAATTTAACATGACAAAGACACCAATTGATTTCTTTAAACTATTAGAAGATCTCGATGAAGAAACACTCAGTCATCTCCGTGATTTGACAGAATCTCGCCTACTTCTTCTCAGGAATAAAAGAGAGAGTTTAGAATTAAGTAATATTAACTTTCTTAACTATCGAGTATTTCTTGAAGTGGATAAAGCTAAAAAGCTATATACAGTTCAAGATAATTTATCTGATACAGCAGAAGTGTGGGGGGTATGTTACACAGAAGGGTTGACAGAACATACAGGTTTTGAATTAACTATGTTAGTTAAAGATCCTGTTCTAGCTATCCGTCACTTAAGAGCTATTGTTAGATTATATCGCTCTACTGGAACTTCTTCTTCTACAGTTGGAGAAAAAGATCGAGTGGTGGTTAATGAAGAAGTAGAACTCTTTAAACTTAATCCTGTCAAAGCGGCTGACATGTCTCGTCTCATCCCTAACCATGGATCTAAGACAACTACATTTAAACAAGCTGTCTTTGCAGATAAGAAAGGAAATTTCCCTAACAGTCCATCTTTTAGCTATTCTAAACTCAAGCAACTCTATATCACTAAACCACTCTAGGTATTAACATGACTGTTAAATATGTAAAAGGAAATCTCATTAATCTTGCTATGATGGGTGAGTTTGATGTTATTGTACATGGTTGTAATTGCTTTAACAAAATGGGAAATGGTTTAGCTAAAGATATTAAAAAATACTTCCCAGAAGCTTATGAAGCTGATAAACGAACTTTTGCTGGTGACAGAAGTAAGTTAGGCACATTCAGTTCAGCCAAAGTAACCAATGCATTAGGTGAACCTTTTTATGTAGTCAATGCCTATACCCAGTTTACTTACAATAGTTCTCGTAGAGTAGTAGAGGATCTATTCGAATATGATGCTTTTGTTACCTTTCTTCAATCAATAAATACTTATTTTGATTGTTTGAAAATTGGCTTCCCTTTAATTGGTGCTGGATTAGCTGGTGGTAATTGGGAACGTATTAAACAATTAATTGAAGAGCATCTATCAGGCCAAGATGTAACTATTGTAGAACTCCCTTAATTTACTTATATTAAGGACATAAAAAGAGAGGTCGGTAAACCCTCTCTTTTTTTTTTCATTTAAGGTATTGTATGATAAAATACTTAAGAATGATCAAGAACTATCTTTTTCTTAAAAGAGATAAACAAGATCCTTCTACCGAAGAAGAAGATATTATTGGTACGGTAATTAATGATATTTATCAAGAACTACCTTTTATCGATACTCCTCTTTTAATCTTACTTCCCGTTATATTAGAAGCACTTAATCAAGCCCGGTATTCTGATACTAAGAAGATAGTGATAGATTCTACGCCCTTTTCTATACCTATCTCTACTATACCAGGATCTTTAGAATATTTCTCTAAGTCCGCTAATATTCTTAATGGGTTCATTAATAAAGTAGGGTATTCTTTTTTCTTAGTAAATACTGAAAATAATAAAGATTTTTCATTTTTTGATATCAGTATTGTAAGATATGAAGACTTACCTGAACTTATAGCTGGTTATGAAAAGCTAATTATAGATGAAAAACCTTTACCAGTAAATAACTCTCCTACTGACCTAACGGACTTTATTCATTCTTACAATAAAAAACTTTCATCTTTTCACTAACAGATATTCTGAGAGGAGTTCTTTTGGACTCCTCTTTTATGCTGTAAATTAGATTATCTCAATTACATATAACTAACTAGAATTGACAAATGTATTACTAACATAAAGGACTTTATCATGAGTAAGAAAATAAAGATGTCGTTTGATGTTTCGCTGAATGATGTTTCGTCTTCTAGCTTTAGCTTTCATTCAATCTACATTCTGCACGGACATCTTCGACGGGAATTGCTTTACTCCACAGCACCGTCAGTGGAACCTTACAACGTATCTATCAACGAAGAGTTGGAATTGGATACTCGTATTGAAGGATGTCGTGTAGGTCGTAAGAAGTATATCCTCACCAGCATAAATGGAGGGAAGAAGCACTTCCCTGATCAGATCCAGCTTGTTGCTGATTTTGAATCAGTGGTAACTGATACACTTAAGCGCGTAATCTATTTGATCGCTCTTGCAGATCAGGATATTACACAAATTGTCGTTCTCAATAACGGTGTTGAAACGACATTTCATATCTCTGGTGATCCTGACATGGGAAGCTTCTATGCAGAGCTGGCTGAATATGAAAAGAAGTGTACGCAAGCTGCTAACACTCCCTCTACAGAACCTGAAGAAAAAGAAGAACAAGAGAAAAGTTTCTTCGACGGTATCTCAGAGATTAAATGGACTGAAGTTGCTACTGCTGCTGTTGGCGGTTTCTTGGCTGGTAGCCTTTGTCTTTATGTCTATAAGAAATTCAGTTAATTAAAGTTTGGGAGGATAACTAACTATAAAAAGGTTAGTCATCCTCCTTTCTTTCTTATAATTTATTTTTTTGTTTAGCTATTAATATTATGTAAAGAAACCTGGTACTTCCCTAACCTACTGAAATCATCTAATTGATATTGAAGCTTTCGCAGGTATTCTTTATATAAATAGGAGTCTGTAAAGAAAGACTCCTATTTATGCCTCACTTTATTTTTTATAACTAGTCTACATCTCTTGGATAAAGATATAGTATAGCTGGAGATTAACTACTATGAATAAAAAAGATTTAGAGGACTATAAAGCTTTAGCTAATGATTACTCAGTGATTATTAATAAACCCATTTACTCACTATCATTACTAGATAAGAATACTGCTTTAGTAGAACTTACTAACTACTGTATAGGTAAGTCTATCACAATTCCAGATAATAGGGAAGTCTTTCTACAGACTGTATTAGAAGAGATATTTAATGAGAACTCTTCTTTCATTACTTACCTTCGCTTAGCTTATAGTGATGTTAATGATTTCGTATCTTTAGTTACAGTAAATAAAAGTAACCTAGAGAACATTACTAGTGTTTTACAAAAAGCACTCTTTGCCATTAATAAATTCATTTATATCGAAGAAGCTATCCAAACCACTCTAACCGCTATTTCTCAAAAGTTAAAATGAATACTAAACAAGAAGACATTAAAGTTATTAAGAAAGAAACACATTACTTAGAAAATACCAAAACTCCTTTTAGCATTTTCCTAGAAGGATTGCTTGAGAAGGAAGAGGTGAGTGAAACAGATATTAATGATATCAAACTTTCTCTAAAAAACATTACTTTATTTACTATTAAGAATAAAGAACTCCTTACCTCTACGTACATTTCTGATTTTAGTGTAGATATTTATAGTTCTAGCTTTATGGAAAAACGTTTACGTTTAGAGGAGGGTAAATTAGATATCTCTAATAAAGAAGAAGTGAAAGCTTTCTTAAAACTCCTCGTCCTGGATTATAAGGTTCTTCGAGGTGTATTCTTAAAAGCAGGATGTATTATTAACATCTAGCAAAAGCAGATATTGGGAGTTCTTCGGAACTCCTAATTATGCTGTAAAAACTAGAGAGTAGATTATCTTAAGCTTATATTACTAAAGTACTGTGTACTTGACCAAAAAGAGGTTAAGGGAAAAAGAAACTATTTTTTTTTTTTTTGTATAAGAAATAAAGGAAATAGTATGTTAGAAGAACTATATTTTTTTATATGTTTTTTCGTAAACGCCCATTATTCTTAGCTGAATAATCTATTAGCCAAGAAAGGTTAAGGACAATGCATCTTTTTAGACTATTATTAAACGAACAAAACTTTAATCGTCCGTCTATAGAGATTGCCTTAGAACTTATCCATATTTCATCTGGTTGGAGAGGTGAGGAAAAATATGTTGAATTTGGTTTACCGGAAGTTTGTGATCCTCGACCAGATATCGACTATGATGCCAATACCTTTGCTCCAATTAAAGTGGATTTACGATACGATTCTAGGTTCTCTGGGACAACAGGCTTTCTCTATAGACGTCTTTCATTAGACGAGCTAATAGAGAGTCAAGAAGTTAAAGTATGGCCTGAACAATATCCTTTTAAAACAAGTGAAGTACTCGATCAAATTAATGAACAACTCCACACTCAAATGACGATGGAGGACTTGTTAGAGGTTCAGTATGATGAGCCAGGTAACTTTACTCTTTTTGCACATAACCATTCCTTAGTATGGACTGGTAAGAAAGCATTTAGAGCGATGAACCCAGGAGATCCTGAGTACTTATTCCCTACTAGAATCCTCTCAGGGTTCGTAGAAGTCAATCTTTAAGTAAGAAGAGGAATGTTATAAAATGCCTCAATCAACCCCGTATAAGGGTAAGAGTGTAGATAGAGTAGCAGCATTAATGAATGAGACAAACGAGACGGAATATGTCTTAAATGTTGACTTCACTCTTGGTCAGATGAGAATTGCTGCTGAGGCTGGTGGCAATACAGTGCTAGACTACAACAGTAATGTAGAAGGAAAGTTAAGTAGCTACGTTATTTATACTCGATTACCTATTAGTGTATTGAACAATAGAAGTGATCTTGATGTTGTCGATATTCCAACATTTCCTTTCACTACACATGAAGTATTAGATTTAATAAACGAAGCATTAGGTTTAGATCTTGAACCTTCTGAAGTTATTAACGAAACACATACAACACGATTACCAGATTATCCGTTGAAGGTAAATGCCAGCTCTTTAGCTTGGTTACCTTCTACGTATAGATTTAAAGCATTGCTGCCTGGCTCTATATTAGAGGAAGATGGCAGTCCATTATTAACAGAATATGGTACAGTTTTTGAACTAGAGTCCGCATAAACGGAGTATTATTACAATGGCTAAGATTTCAGAATTAGACCTCTTAACTGAACTAACCCCAGGAACTTTTGTTCCTGTGGTCGATTTAGTTGAAGTAGATAAAGAAAAGCAAAATAAACGCGCCTCTCCCGAAGTATTTAAAGGTCCTAAAGGTGACCAGGGTGAGCAGGGCGAACAAGGTATCCAAGGTATCCAGGGC
>JALOAT010000064.1 GCA_023228645.1 Gammaproteobacteria bacterium
ATATCTAATGGTATGAGGGCGGCCCATAAAAATGGTAATGCTTGGAATATTGGCCAAAGTAGATGGAATAATGAACCAAGTTGGCCAGAACAATTTTTTATGAATGTGGTCGCAAATGAATTTGACGACAAGAATTATGAATATGAAAAACCATTTCATAAATTTAGTTTAGATTTTGTTTGGGAGCATAAAAAGAAAGTAATAGAAATTGATGGTGAACAGCACGATCGCTGCTTTGAGCAACGTAGACGTGATGAGGAAAAAGATTCGTTACTCCATCAATATGGATATGAAATTTTACGTATCAGGTGGAAAGATATGTTTAATGATCCAAAAGTTTATATTAAACTTGCAAAAGATTTTATAAACTAATATTCCGATGTAGCTCAGCGGTAGAGTCGGTGACTGTTAATCACTTTGTCGGAGGTTCGAATCCTTCCATCGGAGCAAAAAGGAAAATGGTATGACTTGGATGATTTATCCAGATAATATTCCAACAGAATCAGGTTATTATATGACTTTATATTATAATCCTGAACGTAATGAAGAGCTTTACAAAGCTCTTTGGTTTAGTGTTGATATTGGTAAATGGACTGGACCTTGGCCTTGGAATTATGAATATGGGAAAGAATTTACGACCACTGATGGTCATAAAGCTCGTCCTATAATTTGGAAGGGTATTGATGTAAAGAAATATCAACCATTATCAAAAGCTCGATAATATACCCAATGTGTGTATATTGAAGGATAAAAGAAAAGATATCGGCACCTAGTTGGTCGCCGGCGTACTATGTGAGCACAAAACCAAATAGGTATCAGATATTTGGCACAAAAGCGTCACACATAAGCGGTTTGGGAGGAGGTCCGCGGTCTTTTCAATTTTTCCATAAATATCTAAAAGATTTGTGGAGATCAAAAATGAAATTATTTGAAATAGATCAAATGAAACTTGCTGCTAAAATGCAAGCCATTATTGATGATCCGAACACTAATGAAAATGTTAGAGCAGTAGCTAAATCAAAACTTCAACAGCTTATTGATAGTAAAGCTGGCCAAAACGTAACTTATGCTTATACTGATTTTGGTGCTACTCAAAAGATTAAAGATTACAATAAGGTTTTTATGGTAATTGATCGAACCGTAATAACTTTTAGAGATATGGTTGATTCCATTAGAAAAGTTAATACAACTTTTGTTGATTTTGACAATGGGACAACTGATAGTAAATCACCATCAATTATACTTAAAGTCAAAGACGATGGCAATGATGTGAGTGATATAATAAAAAATTCTATTAAATCATCTAAATTTACAGTGTCAACAGTTGACAAAATAGATGATAATATGTATAAAGCATATATACAGTGAATAGAAAATGTGGATTGAACAATTTATTGCGTCCGTTTTAAAGTTAAGTGAACTTGAAGCGAAGATCATTTCTTATCCATAAATCGGGGATTGGCCTAGTCTGGTAAGGCGCTTGCTTTGGGTGCAAGAGATCGCGAGTTCGAATCCCGCATCCCCGACCAATCTTTAAGAAAGATGGCTTATGAATGTTTATGTAGTTGTACTGCATACTAACAGTGTAGATTATGATTCTGGTTTGGTTGATGAATTCACTGACATCGTAAAGGTCTTTTCAACCCCCAATAAAGCAAATGATTTTCTAGAGGGGAAGCCTAAATCATCCTCGGGCCCATTCAGCAAATGGTTTACTATTGAATCATATGAGGTAATTGAATAATGGCCTTTGAATGTAACAAGTGTTGGCTCGTTCCCTGTGAATGTGGTGAACAATACAAAAATATGACAGTGTATCAACTTGAAAAACTTAGAAAGATCCTGAACGACGTTATTAGAAATAGGGTTTATGAGGATTATAAACGTGATCAATCGTGGGAAGGGCCGGGGAACAGATAAATGAAAAATGGTAAAGTAGCAGCAATAATTTCAGTAATGAAGAAGCACGGGTTTGTCGTTAGTTCAGACATAGCTGTTGAGTTGTTAGCAGCCATTCAGACCCGAGGTGAATCCGAATATGAAATTGGCGATTTTGTAGAAATTTACGAAGGTATGGGCGAATGCGGGTTTGGCGAAATTGTTGAAATCCTTGGCAAGGGCCGCTATATGATTAACCATTGGGATATGGCGAACCAAAACTTTTCTCATAAAAGCCCAAATAGCAGTATATCTGGCTTGTCAAGCAAAGAGGAAGCTATAGATTACTTTCTAATAAGAACTGGTCAGAAAAAATGAAATTAAGAAATATCTTTTTAGCATTAAAACACCAGTTACCTTTTACTCGTTTATTTCGAAATTTTGTTATCACTAGAAATGCCTGGGGTTTATTTCATCAAAATTCACACATAAATCAATCGACAGGCAACCCTAAGGTTTGCTACAACACGATAAAATCGGCAACTAAAGCTGCTGAGTCGATGAAAAAGAAGCACAATAAACATTTCAGTGTTTATAAATGTGTTTTTTGTAATGGATACCATATAGGTAAGAATCGAGATAACAAATGAATAATGAATTAAAAATCACAGTGAGTGGTATGACTGGAACGGGTAAGAGTCATTTATCACAATTGCTTAGTGAATTTTTAGAAGCAGTAGGATTTAACGTTGAAATTGATAACGACGAGTTTATTGATCTTAGCGAAAGATTGATGGAAGTAGTGTCAGATATGGCACTACAGACTAAAATAGTTATCGAGGAAGTAAACATACCCCGCCCAGCCAGAAGGGGAAATTATCAGGAGATATAAGACCAATTGGAGGAAAACACAATGTTCTATGTAAAGAAATACGATGAAAATGGTGATAAGCTAGGCAAGATACGACACGATGATATCTTGGATGCATTTATGAATATGGGTCAACATTATCGTAATTCTGATGTAGAAACTGCCAAAATGGTCGGTACTGATGGTAAAGTGTATTCTGTCTACATCAAATTTGATTAAAAGGGTGTAAGTAAAATGTGTGATCATCGAGCCTATTTTTGGGAAACTAAATCTTATGAAGACTGGAACGGTGACATTCAAGAAGAACAGAACTATGTTTCGGAAATGACATTTGTGGATCTTGATTTACATCGATACCACTGTACTCAATGCAAAGAAGTTTTTTATTATTCAGGCGCAGCTCGAGCCTATTATGAAGACGGAGTTAAGACTGATATTATAGGATTGGATAAATGAAACACACCGTTGTGGCAGGGGAAACTCTTTGGAGTATTGCTGAAAAATACTTAGGCGATCCATTTAAATGGCCTCTATTATATCGATTAAATTACCAAACAATCATTAAGGCCCAAAAACTTCCTGGTCGTCAAAAATTTCGCGGCCCTGATTGGATATACCCAGGTACAGTTTTGGAAGTCTAAATATGACTGCCTTAGACCGATGGGAGAAAGAGTTTTCTTTTAGGCTGAGTATTGACCGCTCTCCGGAAAATGACCAATATGATCGATTCAAAGATGAATTGAATCAGCATCGAATTCCTTATATGATGATGGGAAGCCAATTAGGGTTCAAATCATCAGAAGATTTAGCAGCCGCTACTCTTTTATATTAGACCACCTTGGCTTGACTTTCGAACAGTTTACCATTATAACGCCGTTTAATGTCTATGTCCTGACGTTAAACGGCCGCCCTTCTATGAAGGCGTTAAACCATACAAAGTCTTTAAATATACGATATATGTTTGGAGACACGGAATGAATTTTGTTGTTAAGAGTGATGTTAATGATCCAAGTAAACATTTAGTCTATGTTGACCAAATTAACGTAGGTATTGTAAGCTATCACGAATTATCTAAAACTGGATGGTATGAAGATGGGGATCGTGGTCATTTTGTTTTGATGTTTGATATTGAGTATGATGATCTGATAAACTGCATTAGGAAATATTATGGATAAAGCGTTTAGAAGAGCCCGGCGTAGCTTCACCCAAGAACTGATAAGGAATGATGAGCGTATGCGGGAACGCTTACCCTATCACGTAATATTCAAGGACTATAATAAAAAATCTCATATCAGAGATGCAGTCCTCAATAGTGATTTAGATATCGAAATATGGAGCAGTGGCGATCTGCTTTGTTTTAAAAATGAACAAGAATATTTGGCTGCGGTTTTAATTTCGTGAATAATCATTTCCCGTTCGATCTCACAATAATTCGGACATATGACGAATTTGATCCAGTTAAGGATCTGAAAGCATTACTTGACAAAATGGGAATAGAGTATATATTCGGCGTTGATACTTTTTATTTTAAAACTGATGATGAAAGAGAGTTAGCCCGATGGGTAAAGTGAAGACTGTAGCATTATATGCAGGATCATTTGATCCAATCACTCGCGGCCATTTGGATATTCTTGACAAAGCATTGGCCACCTTTGACGAGGTGCATCTTTCAATCGGTGTAAACCCGAAAAAAACTCGCTTATTTGATATTAAATCTATGATGGCTTTTATAGTTAATTTTGGGTCATTGATGGAGCATTTTGGCGCAGATACCTCAATAAAGCCAATTATGAAAACTGTTGGCACTTGGGAATATGAATGTTCTCATCCTGGTGTTCCAGTAGTTTTAAGAAATTTTATTGGCAGCATAACTCAACACGCTGCTGATCTAAAAGCTACTCATCTAGTCAGGGGCTTGCGCCAGGCAAGCGATTTTAATGACGAATTTTCACTCACTGGCGTAATTGGCCACGTTAATAGTGATTTAATTATGACTCACTTTATTTGTAACGAGCGCTTTCTTCATATCAGTTCAAGCACTGCTCGTGAATTGGCATCCTTGGGTGAAAATACCAGTTGGCTTGTCACGCCATTTGTTGAACGCGCTTTAAAGGATAAATTTAGTGATACTTTCTAATGAAGAATATTGGGCAAACCGGCAACAGATTTTTATGGATTCTGATTTTGGTAAAGAAACTGAAGCAGAGTTTCCATATAAAATTCAATTTAATGATACAAATAAATGTATAAGATGTTTTGATATATACAAAAACGAAATCCCAAGTCAGAACAGAAAAATGTTTCACTTTGGAATTTTATATTTTAAATATTGGTCAGACTACCAGTTAGCTTTGGCGGTCCTGGCATCGATGGAAAAAATGAACGTCCCTAAAATTAATTAAGGGGAAATAGCTTGGTTTGGCATAGGTGCTAACTATTGGAGGACGCTCCAACATTGGTTGAATGAAGAGGCAGTAATCTTCGCCCGGCGCAAAATAAAGATCGGTGGGTTCCGAGCTTGGTCGGACAAGTAAGTTGGTGGGTTGCGCCTCACCTTTCTCAGCCTCCAGAGATTAATCTGCTGGTAGATTATTGGAAACAGTATGAACCCGAAAGGGAAGAGACAGAAATTACGGAAACGGTGTAAGCCCGTTATTTTATAGGAGGTCTTGGTGGAAATTGTAATGGATGGCTATAAAATGTACATTATCAAGCACAAAGACAATGGGCAGATGATGAGATTTTTCCACGAGCAGAATTTACGCTGCGATTATGATTACTCAGCAGGTGAATATTGTTTTTACAATGAGGCAGACTATCTGGCTGCAATGATAATGATATGAGCAAGAAACGATTTGTGAAATTAATTCGAATCCAGGGTGAATATGCCAGACGGGTAGAATTTAAAGATTCATTAGATAAGCACGGCGTAAAATATACTCAATATCATAACAATATTGGGCAGGAATTTATTTTTCACAAACCATCAGAATATGCGGCAGCAATGTTATTGATATGACTTACAGGCAATTTAGTTTTAAAGATGTTGACCCAAATACTCGTGTTGTGATCTTGGATGATTTTCAGCCTATGCATTTTTTTCATAAAATTTGGAAGTTAGAAGTTGATCGCGCAAATGATATAAGTGAAGGATTGGCAGCTAATGAAATACAATACCAAGCCTATCTGAATAGAGACAATGGTAAGATAGTTTTCCATTTCAATAGTGAAGAAGATTACACTATTGCAAAGTTTTTAGTATGAATGTAGATAAGCATCTTGAAAGATTATCGAGGCATTTTGCTACAACGTTTCCATATTTTATAAAAAAAGATTATTGTGAGTCAGATTGGTCTGATTTTTATCAATCCTTGAAAGATTATAATATTGTAACTGTTGCCCACGATGGTGGCTTTTATTTCAGAAATCACGATGATTATTTGTTGGCACTTTTGTTGAAGTAAAGGTTGACAAAAGGTTTTCCATTTGCTAATATTAATTCATAATTTATAAACAAATATAGAATATGAAAATCTACAATTGCCTTTATTGTGGCACTGAAAATAAATGGTATCACAGTAAGACAAACAAATACTGTAATAATGTTTGTCAAGGAAAATATAAATGGCAGTTTGAAACATTGCCGAGAATTCTAGCAGGTGGTGGTAAAGATCCATCAACGTTAAAAAAGTTTCTTATAGAAACAAGAGGCGAGGAATGTGAAGGTTGTAAAGTTGGACCAATTTATAATGATTTGCCATTAGTATTACAGCTTGATCATATTGATGGTAATAGTGATAATAATTTGCCAAATAATTTAAGATTGTTGTGCCCTAATTGTCATTCACAAACTGATACATATGCGGCCAAAGGACAGGGCACTAGATATCATAAAAAGAATAATAAAAGAAATTTATATTTGCAAGCTTATAAAGCATAAATAAAATATATGGGCGGTTAGTTAAATGGTATAACCTTGCTTTTACACAGCAATGTCGGGGGTTCAATTCCCTCACTGCCTACCACCACACAAAGCCCATCCTTGTGATGGGCTTTGTCGTGATAAGCACTTTTTTGTAATAAATCCTTAATATTAGGAGTTTGGTGTAGTGAAGATCGCGTTAATTGGTATGCCCACCAGTGGCAAATCAACAATTTCAAATGAAATCACTAGACTTACTAATTATTCTCATATTGATCTTGATCATATGTTAGAGAACCGATTCGGAACAACATTGCAAGAATTTATTAATTCATATGGTGAAAATGAATTTGTAGATCAAGAAAACTCATTAATGCTTGAAATTAAATATCCAGAAGATTGCATTATTTCCACAGGCGGAAGCGTCATTTATGCCACAAGCGCGATGGAAAGGCTGAAAGCTGATGGTGTTCATTTTGTATATTTAAAAACCTCCATTTCAAAATTGGAGAAACGTTTGCACAACCAACGTGATATGCGTGGCATCATTATGCGCGGCTGTAAAAATTGGTCAGAGCTATTAGCAAATAGAAGTGTACTTTATAGTAAATATGCGGATACCGTCATTGAAACTGACGGTTTATCTTTGAGTGATATCAGTCAAAAAATTATTGATCTGATGTGATGGAGAAATTGAATCAAATGATCAAATATAAAACTATTTGGATTAGTGATCTTCACCTTGGGAGTAAAGGAGCGTCTGCAAAAGAACTCCTTTCTTTTTTGAAATATACCGAGAGTGATAATTTATATTTGGTTGGCGATATTATTGATATGTGGCAATTGAGTAAAAAATGGTATTGGCCAAAAGCGCATAATGAAGTAGTTCAAAAAGTCTTAAAAAAATCAAGAAAGGGAACTAATGTAATTTATGTTCCTGGTAATCACGATGAAACAGTTAGAGATTTCTTACCCTTAATGCTGGGCGACATTGCTGTTGAATATGAATCAGAATATATTTCAGTTATGGGTGAACGATTCTTAATCACTCACGGCGATCTTTACGATGTTATTACTCGATACCATAAATGGATAGCTAAATTGGGTGATGCAGGGTATAATTTTTTAATTAGCGTTAATAGATATTTGAATTGGTTTAGGCGAAAATTTAAAATGGGTTATTGGAGTCTGAGCCAATACGTGAAAACAAAAGTTAAAAATGCAGCATCTTTTATTGGTGATTATGAAAATTCAGTAGCAGAAGCCTGCAAGCTACGAAAATATGACGGTATTATATGTGGGCATATTCATCACGCAGAAATGCGAACAATTGATGGCGTAAAATATTTCAATGATGGTGACTTTGTTGAATCAAAAACTGCATTAGTTGAAGAACTTGACGGATCATTTGTTATACTTTCCTGGCAGGATGATTCATTAGTCGAAATCGCTCGTTGGTCACCAAACGCCACAAATGCAATTGCTCATAAAATACCAATAGTTTTGGTTAAGGATAATTAATGAAAATATTAATAATTAGTGATTTAACATCTAAACAAATTAACGGTGTGGTCACTACTTTTCAAAATACAATTAAGGAATTGAAAAGTAGAGATTATGAAGTGAATGAAATCAATGCTGATATGTTCAGAAGCCTGCCCTGTCCGGGATATAGGGAAATTAGACTATCGTCTGTGACTCCTAAAATCATCGGTCAACATATTGAAAATTTTAATCCAGATTATATTCATATTGCCACTGAAGGCCCGATTGGGTTGGCGGCGCGTTCATACTTGCGTTCAATCGGTGACAAATGGTCATCAAGCTTTCACACTAAATTTGCTGAATTTGTTGAGGCTAAAATTGGCTTTGGTGCGAATCTAATATGGAAATTTTTGAAATGGGCATATAGGGACGATGCATTCATTTTAACAACTACCTCATCGATGCGAGACGAGCTTGTCTCTCACGGTTTTAATCGAGAAAGAATAAGAACTTGGTCAAGAGGTGTTGATCCTGATATTTTTGTGCCTAATCCTTTTGGGCAAAAGGATTTAATTTTCCTAAATGTTGGACGAGTGTCTGTTGAAAAAGGCTTGGAGGATTTTTATAAACTCAATCTACCTGGTCATAAGATTCAAGTCGGCGAAGGCCCTGAATTGGAAAAATATAAGAAAAAATATCCAGATGTGGAATTTGTTGGTGCAAAGCGTGGCAAAGAGTTGGCTGCGTATTATAGAAATGCATCTGTTATGGTATTTCCTAGTAGGGCTGATACTTTTGGTGTAGTTATTATTGAGTCAATGAGGTGTGGAACCCCGGTTGCGGCTTATCCGGTTACTGGACCAATTGATATTATTCAAAATGGTAAAAATGGTTTTATGAGTGAAAATCTATCTGACGCCATTGATGAATGTTTAAAAATTGACCGCAAAAAAGTGCTATTCAATTCAAATCAATATAATTGGAAAGATGCTACTGATAAATTCGTTAAAGCACTTATACGTAGAAAGTGATAACTACTTAGTGATTAATTAACTGGATCAGTGATCACTATTGTATTGCCACGTAGCATAACATTGTCTGGATTGAAATCAAAATACTCAAAATTCTTAGCAATCAAGTCTAAAGCTTTTTTAATACCTGGCTGATTTTTATCAAGCTCGTCAATTTTGGCCAACATTGTTTCCGTGCCTTCTGGGCTCATATGCGATCTTGAATTTTTAACATAGTTTAGATAGTTGTAAACTGGCGCTAGACCTAACTGTATGTATTTGGCTTTATCAACTGGTTCGAGACGTTCTATCCTTATAGCAGTATATCGGTCATTAATTTGGAACATTTTTCCTTTGATTTTTGGAAAGTGATCATTAGGATTGGATAGAGTGAGGTTGATGAATTTCTTGTACGATGAATCGTCATTGTCGAAAATTTTAACAATAGTATTTTCGCCAGGTTTAGCCCACACGCTGGCATATGCACCGCGGCCAATTTTTTCATAGCCGTTAGATTTCAATATGTTACCTGCCAGCCCACGTGTCCTGGGCATATCTAATTCATTTAAAATTTTGTTATTGACAAACTCATCCAATCGCATATATTATGGTCCATATAAACACACCGATATTTATTGAAAAATAAATTCGAAAAATTTACAAAAAGTTTAGAAAAAGTGGTTGACACGGAATAAATAGTTTTGTAAAGTATAAATACATTAGCGCAGGAAGCGCATTTTAAAAGGAATAGGGAACTTCAAATGTTTACGAAATTTGGACAATTTAAGGGACAGAAAGCTGTTGCGACAGTCGCAGCGGATCGTATGACCTTTGATTGGGCCATTACGGAGGGTGTTCGAGAATAAAGTTTAAGAAAAAACTTAATTCGAAGGGCACCCGGGAAAAGGAAACTTTCCCGGGTTTTTTATTACTTAAATGGACGATTAGCTCAGCGGTAGAGCGGCACCTCGACACGGTGAAGGCCACTGGTTCAATCCCAGTATCGTCCACCAAATATATGGCCCTGTAGCTCAGTGGTAGAGCGGTAGACTGAAAATCTGCGCGTCGGCAGTTCGATCCTGCCTGGGGCCACCAAGTGGAAATGCGGAACGAGACCGCTGGTAACCACTTTAAATAAACCTAAATGGGCGTGATGTGGATGAAATTGGTGGCGGTAACACCAAGAGTAAAAATCATCAATAGAGGACAAAATGATCCTCTATAGCGGTCAAGCCAAAACGCTGGCAATATAGATCGCTGGATACAAAAGCGAAAATATGGTCCTGTAATTCAATGGTAGAATAGCCGCCTGATAAGCGGTCAACGAAAGTTCGATTCTTTCCTGGACCACCAATTTATTTTGACGCGCGAAGGACAAGATGGTTAGTCACAGGTCTCATAAGCCTGATCCTGGTGGGTTCGAGCACCACTCTCGCAACAAAATGGCTCTATGATATATGGGTATTATGCTTGACTGTCTATCAGGCAAACCGGGTTCGAGTCCCGGTAGAGTCGCCAATTGCCCCAAAAGCTCAACTGGAAGAGCAGACCGCTTCTAACGGTAAGGGTGTGGGTTCGAGTCCTACTTGGGGCGCCAATTACTGTTTCGGAGGATAACGAAATGACTATGCAGGAAGCAAGAAGCTAAAATTAGGAAAAAAGTTCAAAAAAATGGTTCCACTTTATAGGCATTTTGCTCGAGAGTGGGAAGAAGAACTTGATTTTAGTGAAGAAATGCTGTATGAATTATACTTAAACGAGTCAAAAGGAATTGGCTCCATAAGTAGGACCAACGGTTTTGCTCACGGAAAGAAGATTTTAAGCATTACTGTTGAGATGTGGAAAGAGGATCTTTGGATAACATTGTTTCCGTGGGAATTATTCGAAGATCCTCAATTACCAGATTGGTGGATCATTAGTGTATTCTCAATCGATAAAAAATAGGTGTTTTGATGGTTTGTTTAATTTTAGGTGATAGTATAGCAGTTGGTACCCACCAAGCATTGGCGTATCAGCATACTGAATGCATACGCCAAGCTAAAGTTGGCATTTCATCAAAAGTAATTGACAGGTATCCTGTAGTTGAAAACGCTGACACTGTTGTAATTTCTGCCGGATCAAATGATGATCCAAGAAATAATAACGTTCCAACATTTGAACATATCAGGACAAAATATATTGGTAAAAAGGTAGTTTGGATACTTCCTAGAAACCGAACTTTAGCCAATCAAGTATTACAAGTTGCCAGAAAATATGGTGATGCTTATGTTGATGGTGTTGGGTTTAAGTCAAATGACAATTTACACCCAGCTAGTTATGCAAGTATGGCTCGGGCAGTCAAAACTAAAATGTAAATTTTCTAAAGAATTGATTCTTTAATTAGTATGGTGAAAGTTTGGCCTGAAAACAAACTTAGAAAATGGGGAATTAGCTCATCTGGGAGAGCACTTGATTTGCATTCAAGAGGTGATCGGTTCGAGTCCGATATTCTCCACCATTATGTATAGTAAGATCCCAGGGCGGGTCGACGGATAAATCCACAGTATTCATTTAATGAATATGCTAATGGTATCGTTTTAGGTTGGTTCGATCCCAGCACTATACACCAACCAAAGATGCGTAGGATGCAGATACTTCGATACTTTGTCTCGTACACAAACCAAAAAAAGACTGTATTCGCTTTTATCACTTTGGTAATTATTTTGATCAGTAGCGTAGGATTGGGTTACTTCGATTGCAACTCGACCGATGGGGGTTCGATTCCCTCTTCCTCCACAAACTTTATGGGGGAATAGCTTAATGGACAAAGCGGTAAAATTTCTCGATTCGCCTTTATCTCTGATCAATCTTTTATGGGGATGCTGGACGCGCCAGCCCTGGGAACCCGGGGTATCCCGCAATTTAAATTAATTTGCTTTGCGCGCGGCGAGACGGTTCAATTCCGTTTATCTCCACCAAAACAAGAAAACGGCAGCGTAACTTAGTCTATACTAGTTAACATTGACTAAGCCATCGAGTGAAAGTAGTAGAGTTTGGTGTAGGCATACACTTAAAACTGATTTAGTCTCTACATTAATATTGAAGCGGTGATGCTGCCACCAATAATGCCGAGAAAGCTGTGCGCGGTGCCAGCAGAATCCATAACAGACGATGGGGTGATCCTTAGTAGGCGGTTCGACTCCGCATCTCGGCACAAATATAATATACCCCTGCCCACTGGATGGGACCTGACGCTACGAACGTCGGTGAGCTGGTTCGAGTCCGGCCAGGGGTGCCAGAATAATTTGAGTCTATATTCTCCCCGGGAAGTCCGTTTAAAACCCACAAGTCCGGCTAAGACAGGTGCTGGAGGTTCGGAATATAGACCAAACAATGCCCTATTGGTGAAACTGGATATCACAGGACTTTGCGAAGGTCCAGTCTCAGGTTCGAGTCCTGAGTAGGGCGCCATTTTAAATTATGGACACGTTGAGCAGTAGGTTGGCTCACCTGACTCTTAATCAGACGCGCGAAAGCGCCTTGTGGGTTCGAACCCCACCGTGTCCTCCAGTTTGCTTAGGCCTGACTGTAAAGAAGGCCGCCGCGTGGTTAACAAGAAAACGAATTTAAATTCGTCGAAAGTTGAAAAAGTTGCTAACAGATTTGCGGAGCAACTGAGCACCTGACTTTTAGGTACTCCCCTTTTATTTTGTTTTTCACCATTATAAAAGGCACAATTGGCATACCAGGTAGGTTATTAATAACTCCAAAAGTGTCACCGGGTTACTATCTTCCCGGAAATTTAGGAGATAGATAGTTTGGGGCCTTAGCTCAGCTGGGAGAGCGCTTCGATGGCATTGAAGAGGTCAAGGGTTCGATCCCCTTAGGCTCCACAAAAATTTCGGTATGCGATGGCTGATTGGAGAAGCCTATGACCTGCGCGGTTATGATAGTGCGCACCTTGGGTTCGATTCCCACATACCGTCCTAATTTGTTGCCCATTCCTCTAATGGTAAGAGAACTGGCTTTGAACCAGACAATTGAGGTTCGATCCCTCGATGGGCATCCAAATCTTTGAGTAAGTCAAGCACGTGGTAAAGGATGGCGGTGAGCTGATGTGTAGCGTTGCCATCTACTTAACAAACAACTTTTATGCTAGTGTAGTTCAGTGGTAGAACGCTGCTCTCATAAGGCGGATGTCGCAAGTTCAATTCTTGCCACTAGCACAACAATATATTGAGCGGTCTAGAACTACGTAAAAGGGGTGGCATAGCTGAGTTCAGCGGCGCCCTTACCGCCAATTAAAAATATGGACCGTTAGCTCAATAGGTAGAGCAGGAGACTTTTAATCTCTTGGTTCCGAGTTCGAGTCTCGGGCGGTCTACATAATCCAGTAGCGTAGGATACAGATACTTCGGTAAAACTTTTGTCTCAGAAACAAAACTAGTTGGTTCAAATCCAACAAATATTCCCCGAAAAGGAATATATGTTCTCTGTGTTCGGTCTTATCTCTGGATTACTTATGGGGCCATAGCTCAGTTGGGAGAGCGACACACTTGCAATGTGTAGGTCGGGGGTTCGACTCCCCCTGGCTCCACAAAAACCAGCAGCGTAGAAATGAGTTACTTCGACTGTTAATCGACTGGTTGTGGGTTCGAATCCCACTCTCTCCTCCACTATGGAGAGATAGCTCAATGGTAGAGCGGTAAATTTCTTGTTTCGATTTTTTCTCTGGTTTTTCTTATACTTAAATTCAATTCCATAAATAAAGATAAAAGGATATCTATTATGCGCTGGAATGAAATTAACGAAGATTCGCCAAGACCGTTTGACAAACCAGCTAACTATGCTGCGCCGAAGAGTGATGATGTAAATAAAACAGAAAACGACGAAGCTGGAATAATTTTTGGACATCAAGTGCCTAATTGGGCTATTGATGATGATAAAGTTGCAGTTTTTGGGTCTAATTCAAATTTTATGCAAGCTCAAGTTTTTAAATCAAAGTCCGGAAAGTTTTTCGTAGATTTTGGTAAAGAAAGAACTCAGGAATTTAATTATGCTGGCCAGGTTGAAAATGCTCTAAGAAAGCTGCGAATAACCTCATTCGAGCGTATTGATTATTATAGACCATCGTCCTACTAAGAGTGAAATGGAACGATGAGATTCAATGAATTCATAATTGAAAGCAAACAAATAGCATTAGCTAAAAAAGCATTCCAGCAACTTTCTCCCGAAGCTAAGAAAGCAATCGAGGACTGGGAGTCAGTTAATTGGATTGGTGGCAAGCTTGAGCAGCATTTTAAAGCTAATGATGAAATCGCTCAAGAAATAGAACGAGCTTTTAAGCCAGTTAGAGATTCAATTCCAGGTCAAACTTTGAAATTATATCGTGGTATAATTTATGATGATAATTTTAAAACCTGGGAAAACAAATATTTGGAATCTTGGTCAAGCGATCGACGAGTTGCTGAACATTTTGCTGGACTCCGTAGTAGGCAGAACGGCCCTTCATCACTACATAAGGTCATATCTGAACCAGAAGTTGACACTCTTGTTAAGAAATATGAAAAAACTGGTTTTTTGAAATATGCTGGCAAATATTATGTACGCAACAAAGACTTACCTCAATATTACAACATTTATGACAAGAACAAGCAATTTGTCACAGATGGCGATAATTTGAAAGCTGATCTTATGAGTGACCAAGAATGGGCTAAAAAATCAAACGATTCAAAACTTGCCAAAGGCGAAGTTATTGAAAAAGAAATTGATAAAAATAAAATAGTTTGGTTAACTAATAATTTGAATTCAAAAGAATACCTTGTTAGAAAGTAATTTACAAGATTCCAGTGACAAATTGAACAAGTGGAATCCACCAAGTAATTGCCGTGAACGGTGGTGGACACTTTAGTAAATTGGGTCTCACGACGCGGCAACGTCCCAGGTTCAAGTCCTGGCTGGTAAGCCATAAAACTTAGCAATCATCAATATCACATACCGAAGTAGCTCAATGGTAGAGCGCCGGCTTCCAATCCCGGGCGTTGTGGGTTCGATTCCTACCTTCGGTGCAATAAATATATTTTATGAAATATATTATCTATAAAATCACAAATAATTTGGATGGAAAAATTTACATCGGTAAACATCAAACAATGAATATTGATGACGGCTATATGGGCTCTGGTAAATTAATCAGACGAGCGATCCAAAAGTATGGTGTTGAAAATTTCACTAAGGAAATTTTGTTTGTTTTGGATTCTGAAGAAGAGATGAATTTAAAAGAAGCAGAAATTGTCACGGAAGAATTTATAAGCAAAAATAATACTTATAATTTGTGTTCCGGAGGCAAAGGCGGCTTCTCATATATCAATAGAAATGGGCTTGGAGTTTCAGAAAATCAAAAAGAAGCTTCACGTAAATTTGCCTATAGAAATCTTGAAAAAATTAATGCTCCGGAAAATATAGATTTGAAGCGGGCGGCGATGGCTAAAGTTAATCAAATTAGAATTGATCGAGGCATAAAACCATTTCTTGGCAAGAAACACTCAGAAGAAACTATTGCCAAAATGAAAGAATCCAGCAAGGGCAAAAGCACTGGTAGCAAAAATTCGCAATTTGGAACAATGTGGATTACTGATGGATCAGTGAACAAAAAAATAGATAGGGATTCTATAATCCCAACTGGATGGAAGCCGGGAAGATTGATGAAAAATATACCCTAAGTGTTACGGTAGCACGACGAGTTCCAACCTCGTTAGCGTGGGTTCGACTCCTACAGGGTATGCCAAATTTAAGGCTTGACTTTGGCCAACCATTAGTGTAAATCAAAAACCTACAACAAAATAGTTTGGAGGTTTAAATGAGCACTGCTCTTGCATTTATTACTGGTTTGGCAACTGCCTACCTTTTTACCTGGCCAGCGTTGGCCATTCTTTTCGTCATTGGTTTGATTTTTGAACACAATCACCGCAGTGGTTGGGCGATTTTCTTTGGTCTTGTGGCAATGTTTGCTGGATATTTTTATTTCGGCCTCACCTTGTCGACGGTACTACTTTATGGTGCTGGCTATTTGGGTATTGGTTTAGTTTGGAGTTTCTGGCGTTACGGGCGTTATGTTCGTTCAGAAGTTGCTCGAATTAAGGCTGATACTTATATTAAGGAAAGCGAATATGCTAGTTATGCTAAGGGCTTGTCCCCAGCTAAGCATATCGGTAAGATCACATCGTGGATTATCATTTGGCCACTAAGTGTTGCAAATATGCTTGTTGGTGACATTGTGGACTTTGTCCAGTATGGTGTGACTAAGCTTTTCAAGATGGTTTATGTCAAGATCTATACCAGTTTGGTTGCTGATCTTATTAAGTGATACGTGATGGGGCTTAGGCCCCATCAAAATGGTTCGTTAGTCGAGTTGGTTAAGACGCTTGCCTGTCACGCAAGAGATCACGGGTTCAAGTCCCGTACGGATCGCCATTAAATTGTCCCCGTATGACGCAGAATATGTTTGAAAGGGAGAATGAGATGATTGAAGAAATTCAAAAGCTTAAAAATACTAAGGCAGGTTGCCTTGACCCAATGCAGAATTTGATCGCTTGTGAAGTATTTGAACATTCAACCCTTATGGGAGTAGAAGAACTTTACCAACAGATGTATCAAGAATATTGGGATGACGCAAATCAATGCGTTGAGGATGAATATGAGGAAGCTATGAAAAATGGTGAAACTTATTACCATCCAGAGTGGCATAGGTTTGAAATTGGTGAGGTAACTCGCCAAGACGCTATGAAATCTGCGTACCAACAAGGATGGATTAGGTTAATCTATAATCCACTTGAGCAGAAGCTGTATGCTGAAAGTGTTCAGAAAATTTTAAATTCTCGAAAGGGATATTTAGAATTTATTGCTGAATGTCTGGACAAAGATTGCACTTTGCAACTGTCCGCTCAAAAATAATTTACCTATAGGGCTGATGAAACTGTATGAAAAATAACAGCATTATCCCTCTTAGTAGTCGCACGGTGCATTACCGCTCCGCCTGCTTGGGTGTAACCAAGGCAGGAATTATATTCCCCGGCGTGTATGTGATGGTCTCCGCTTCTAGTAGGTAAACGTTGGGGCATCTAACGGGTTAGACTCTGCGCTTGCACCGCGGAAGAAGGGGTTCGACTCCCCTATGCTCCACCATTATGAAAGGATCGTTATGAACATTTATAAAATGTTGGATGAGTTCCCGTATGGGATTGTGGTCCTTGAGGGGGATTATGTTAAGCATATTTGTCTTTATCCTTCAATGCCCACACAAGCTGATGCTGAAGGATTGTACGATGAACTTCAAAAAGATCCGGAGCACGGAATGATTGGTGAAGATTTATCCAAGATGAATTTTTGTCCAGCCTCTGGCGAATTATTAAAAGAAGCTATAAGGGCATTTTCAAGTGAAAGCTATGAATAATAAGGATTTTGTAGAATATACCACTGATCCAGATTTATGGCCAGATCTTGTTGAGATCAGTGATATTTTAGTACGCTTCCCATTTTATATGAAATGTGATCAGTTCTCAGATGCGGTGTTATTGGCTGAACAATTTGACCGATATTTTGAAGACCAAGATTTGTTTATGGTGTGCAGACAATATGATAATTTTGTTTTCTTTGAGTCAGAAGAAGCAAGGGCTATTGCGGCAATAATTAAATAAAAGTAGTTGACAGACTATAAATAACATAGTAGATTATACAAATAACCAGCAGCGTAAAATACGGTTACTTCGTTTATTTGGAAAACACACCGTACTGTATTTGACTTTATCTCTGGTTTATGCGGGATTAGCATAGTGGTAATGCAGCAGCCTTCCAAGCTGAATAGAGGGGTTCGATTCCCCTATCCCGCTCCATTAGGACAGTGGCAAGCTGAAAAGCCTAAGTACACGGCGTCTCCTAATTACCCTTTTAAGGAACTGCATTATGTTTGAGCCATATGCAATTTTAGGACTTTCATTTGAAGAAGCTACTATGCTTGCAAATGAGAATGGATATTCAATTTTAGTTGAAGTTGAAGATGGTATGTGGTGCGGAGTCGCGCTGGATTATAATTTAAAACGAATTAAAGTTGAAGTTGAAGATGCACACATTGTTAATGTGAAAGGTTTAGGTTGATGGATTTTGTATCAGCTGGCACAATGACCCACGAACAAGAATCAAATATTGTTGAATATCAGATTGTTGATATTGATTATTGGGAGCAAGATGCTATTTTGTTCATTGGCGGTCAGCGTTTATATTTTCAATGGGATGCAAAAAATCCACCAACATTGATAGATGCTTTGAACTATTTTAAGAATGAAATAGATTCAAAATATGGAATAACAAAATAAATTTATGCGGGTGTAGCTCAGGGGTAGAGCATTTCCTTGCCAAGGAAAATGTCGAGGGTTCGAATCCCTTCTCCCGCTCCAAAAAGCCGCAAGTAGGTTAGTTGAAATAGACTAGAGTGGCATCCGTCCACACTTAAATATTTAAGTGCAAAGGGGATACCTACATTGCCTTTATAGCTCAGCTGGTAGAGCAACTGATTTGTAATCAGTAGGTCCGGGGTTCGAATCCTCGTGGGGGCACCAAAATAATATGCCGGTGTAGCACAATGGTAGTGCAGCGACCTTGTAAGTCGAAGGTTGCGGGTTCGAGTCCTTTCTCCGGCACCAAATATAGAAAGTAATTAATATGCAATTGGGTATGATTATTAGTATATTATTTGCATTTGGTGCAATAATTTCTCTTTTTGCACATCATCATTACAGTAAAAAATTTAAAAAACTCCCAACAGGACC
>JALOAT010000106.1 GCA_023228645.1 Gammaproteobacteria bacterium
CCATACCTGCCAATGTGGTCGGGTTCGTACCAGCAGTCACTCGGCCTTTGACATCAACTGTTACTGACTTATATGTTCCAGCTGATACTCCACTATTAGCCAATGTAGTAGTAATTGAAGTGGTGCCCGTACCAGTAATATCGCCAGTTAATGATACGCTTTGGTTGGCGGTCAAATATGTATTAGTGTCGAGGGTCCAAGTGTTTGCGGCAGTTTTCTTTAAAATACCACTCGTTCCAGTCAGTGCAGCGATCGCATCTAAATCAGCATCCCAAGCTTGGATGTCGGTGCCGATCACAGGAGTACCAGACAAATCACTATAAGCACCAGTTGTAGAAACCGTAGCAATAGTTAACCACGAAGCATCGGTGCTAGTGCCATTACTTTTAAGCACTTGGCCTGATGATCCTCCACGCACTGCCAATTGAGCACCAGTACCGCCCACATTTGTAATAGTGCTTGAGTCAACATCTATACTAATAGTGTAGGCAGGTCCAGTGGTTACTGTTAAACCATCACCGACATCAATAGTAACTACACCTGGTGATGAAAATTGTGTCCACAAAATATCATCAGTTCCAATGATCGCAGGACCATCTGGGGAAACTATAACAAAACCACAATCGCCATATTCAGTACCTTGACTTACAAATACTGATGTACCGCCAGCCAGTTCTGCATCTTGGTCAGCATCAGCTGATCGTGCCCAAGAACCGGAAGTTGAAGCTACATAGATACCATTTTCAGACGAATCCGTTTGATCTTTAACCAATACTCTCATACCATCAGTGATCGCAACACCATCTAAAGTGGTAGTAGTATTATCAAGTGTTATATTACTTCCGGTTGTAGTTACTTGAACTGTTTCCTTGAAACTCAAACCAGCTGCAACACCATCAACATATCCCTTAGTTGCAGCATCATTAGTTCCTGATGGTGCGCCAGCTAATGTCAATGTACCAGTCATTGTACCACCGGATTTTAACAAATAAGCAGTAAGATCTGGAGTTCCAGCTAAATCACTATACAAACCTGAAGTAGCGACTGTAGATAGTGATGGTGTACCAGAGACTTCCGAATATGCAATTGTTGCGTTAACCCATCCGCTACCATTATATTTTAAATATTCGTGATTTGCTGGTGAAGTAACATCGACATCAACAAGATCAACCAGTCCAAGAGATCCAGAACTGCCTGGTACTGAGTTAATCCAAATGCTATTTGTAGCATCATAAACCAAAATATCACCATCAGCTGGCGTAGTTAAAGTGACATTATCAAGATCACCAATACTACTTGGTACTGATGGCTTATTTGTTAGGTCATTATAGTCACCAGAGAAAGCTGATGAGCTGTCTTGTTTCAATGCTAAAGCAGTAGCAAATTGATCGTATTCAACCGCGTCACCGGTAGTAGACCCCGATGTTAAATTTATTACTTTGTTTGAATTTAAATCTAAATCGGACGATAGTGACACTAAACCGCCCGGTGTTTGAAGTTCTAAATCAGATCCATTTTTAACAAGTTTAGGACCACTTTTGCCAACCTGAAACTCAGTCTGACTTGTGCCCTTGATATTATAGACTACCGCCATTTTTACATCCTTCCAATATCAGTGATAAAATCACTGTCACTATACTATCTATAGTGTTACTGAATATGTGTATATTTATTGTTCTTACTGAGCAATAAGAGTAGAGAACAATCTGATACTTCCAGTATAAGTATCCAAAGAATCAGTTGACAGTCTTGAGAATCTAACGGTGACGGTATCAAGCGGCTCAAACACATTTGCTGGAATGGTCCACGTAATAGTATGTATCAAATCATCAGCATTTGACACTGATGCCAATGAATCTGCCGTAAAATCCCAATTTGGTGCTGGACCGCGGGATGGATAATTAGCAGGTGCGATGCCTGGGCGCTGGTATTGATAAGCTAACGCAAGCCTTGCAGTACCTACAGCACTGTCTTCTTTAGCAACATTTGCATAGAAGGTAATTGGAAATGATGTATCATAGTTCGATGGGATGACAAAATCTGCATAAATTGCTGAATCACCCGATGGGTCAAACACCGCAACCTTACTATCTCTAACAATATCATTATTGACGTTTGGAACACCAACATCATAATTCCATATTGCAGTAAGATCTAAACTAAACTTAGGCAATGAGTTGGCAAAATAAGAATTTATGAATGCCAAAGCTTCTTCGACAGTAGTAGCATTTCCTAAACTTGCTTTTAGACTTGTACCAACTAAATCAGCACCTTCAGTAGTTGAGGTTGAACTGCCAATTTCAGTCTTAGTGAAATATAAGTTATCAGTAAATGCAGTATTAAGCTGAATAGAATCAGAATTAACTGTGATGCTTGAATCTGCGGCAATTATATCAATAGTATTACTAGTTTTAGTTAAACCTGCGCCAGCTGTTACACCATTTGCTAATTGAGCATCCACATATGCTTTTGAGGCTGCATCACCATTGTCAGTTGGCATTAGAAGATTAGTTATTGTATAACCATCCATATCAATATCGCCAGCCATTGTTCCACCAACTTTGGCCAAATAATCTGCCGAATTTTCATTCGCCATAGTACCAAAACCAAGGGCCGTACTTACTTCAGATGGTGTGCTTGACACCCATTGAGTACCATCACCGATTAAGAAATTGCCAACTGTCGGAGTGACCACACTTAATGAATTTAGTGCTGGTGATAGACCGATTAATATATCATCAGCATCAGTACCAATGACAATTCCTGGCGAATCACTTAAGATACCTCGATATTGCGCAATACCATTTTGGGCCAAAACAAAGATGTCAGCACCTGAACCTAAATTCGTACCATCAGTAATAGCACCGCCAGCTAACAAAATTTCAGTAATCGTTGCTTTATTCTGTGTACTGGCTGAAACGTCATTAATCAATAATTCATCAAGTGGGCTGATTGCAGTGTTCTGTGCCAAGTTGGATAAGTCCATACCAAATTGAATTGGACTATTAGCAGCATCGCCATTAACTACTTTCAATCCACCACCGCCGATGGCAGTCATTTGAACTTTTTGTAACGTTAAGCCATTGAACGACAGAAACCCAGGTGTCCCAGTTATATTAGCAATAAAATCTAAATTATCATTCTGTTCTTGTAATACTGATCCAATATCATTTTGGGTTAAGATGTTATTATCAGCAGCCGTCCCGTTTGTCCATTGTGAACCATCATAATATAATATATGGCCTGCTTGTGGGGTGCTAGTAGACACATCAGATAAAGAATTAACATCAAAATCTGCCGATACCCAAATTGATCCATTAAATGTTAATACCTGACCAGTGAGCGCCGTGGATACGTTAACATCAACCAAATCATCAAGAGAGCCGCTTGAGCCGCCACTACCATTGTCACCGTCAGATGCTGCTACAATCTGGCCTTTTGAGTTGACTGATATGTTAGCATTAGTATAAGTACCTGGTACAACACCAGTATCATCTAAGGTAACTGAATTAGAATATCTTGCCATTGTCCGTTGTTATCCTATTACACAGATTGAGTAAAACCATATATTACTGCATTAACATTATTACTAGTTGCTTGAACCAGTACCACGTGAGATGGCGGAATTACAATACCAGTATTTTCCAATATATCATTAGGTGCGATTGGTGCTTGATACTCAATATAATCAGCAGGTGATAAATTCGCCAAAGCAGTTGATTCATCAGGTGCAGCAACAATAGCTACCGAAACTGTGACCGTTGCAGTATTTCTATTAACAATTCTAATGTTTCCAGTGGTATCAACATCAG
>JALOAT010000073.1 GCA_023228645.1 Gammaproteobacteria bacterium
CCAGAAGAATATAAGGCAGTGTTTATACCTGAAGCTAAATCAACATTTTGTAAAAAGCTTGCCATTTACCTATCCTTCATTACATTTTAATATATTTATTACTAAATTAATTTTAGAACTGCGCCATAAAATATTCTTTAGCTGGTCTGCTAAACGCCTTTTCGATGGTAGTTTTCTTCGTAGTATTTTCCGAAATATCGTGGAAAATAACCTCATCTTCCAATTTCGGTGTTTCGACGGAAGTTGTAAAGTCAAATACACTGAAAGAAAATGTTGGATTGCCATCAACACCATCTGGATATGTTATAGAAATACCATTGTCAGAAGTAGCTTGTAATGTTCTATTAACCATTCCCGTAGGAGTAGAAACCTTAATACCACTTCCGGAATTTATTTCATCAACTAAGTCAAAATAATCTGACACATTGTAGCCATTTATTTGATCAACATTGGTTAAGTCATTACCTGACATATTAATAGCACCAGTCATCGTGCCGCCCTGTAATGAAAGACTTGGATCTTGAACACCAGAGTGGAATTGGTACCAGGCGCCGTTCACATATGCCTCAATTACTGTTTCATCGGTATTAATTCTCAACATACCAACGTGCGGTACCGACGGTCTAAAATTAGTTGGGCCATATGGAATAGTGATCGATTCATATCCGCCAATAATTGGATTATCCGGAATTGAAATTTGAATTGATGGACCAGTATCATTAACTGTTATTTGATCAGTAGTTCCAATTATAGTCTTAGTAGTATAATCTGTAGCATCCCAATACATCAATCCCTCGTTGAATGATGGGTTTGAAAGCTCATCAAGCAATGAATTGCTGGCTTGGAAATCGTAAACTACATTCGTACCAGATACTACACGACCTTTAGTATCGACAGTAACTTGATTGAAAGTGCCAACTGGAATAATATCTGGCAAACTTAAATTAAGTGATGCGTCGTGTAGGCCTGAAATTGTAACAAAACCAGTAACATCACCATTAAATGTAATACTAAAATCATCCAAGCTGAAAACAGGTGGGCCAGCCACACCATCAGCATTGGCAATATTAATACCATTTGAAGCTAACATTGTTTGATTTTCAACAGCAGTTACCCAGCCCATTGAGTTTAATTGCACTCTATTAAACCATTGGCTTGTAGGCATATTAGCATTAGGCAAGTTCAAGGTAGTTCCAATTGTAACATTACCTAAATCAGTAACAGTTGCTTGACCTTGAACATCACCAGCCAATGTGATAGTAAAGTCATTAGGATGAATTACTGGATCGCCAATTGACATATCACCATTCACGATAGTCATACCAGGACCGGCAGTAAGCACTCGTTTAGTTCCTGAAACTACACGACCTTTGTTATCAACTGTCACTAAATTATATTGACCAGGGGATCCTACTAAATCTAAGTCAATTGAAATAGTAGTATTAGCTAAGCCGGATATAACCGCATAACCATTAACGTCACCATCAAAATTTAAATAAAAGTCATTAACTGAAATTTTAGTATTCGCATCATAGCCGTCTGGATCGGTGATAGTAAGACCTGAGCCAACTTCAATTTCTCGGGTTATCACACCATCATCAGTACCAACTAAATATCCGCCAGATGGTAAATCAGTGTTCAAATCCTCTATGTAGGATTCTAAACTCTGACCATTAACTGTGATATCATCAGCTACCAATTCTTGTGTATGGATTGTCTGGAACGTACCCATATTTGCTACAATGTTACCAGTATCGTCAAAGCTCATTCCTGTTGGAATATCTTCTTCAACAGTAACTATAGATATATTACCAAATTCATAATCAAACGGGCTTAAGAATATTTCATTAATTTCAACTTGATTACCATTGATTGATTGAACTGTATAAGTTCCATCATTTGCACTAGTTCCAGATAAAATAATAGTGTCGCCAACTGTTAACTCAGTCTGGCTTAAGTCAATACCATAAAGTGCAAACGTCAAGCTATTAATAAACTGAAATCTAGACCCTTTAATAGTTACTGGTGGCTGCAAGCCTGCATCAAGATTGGAATTAAATGCAGTCGTTAAGGTAATGGTATGTGATGTAACATTAGCAATCGTGTATTGGCCATCTTGCTCATCGGTACCATCAATATCAATTTTCTGACCAGCAAAGAAACCTAAAGCTTCAAAATTTTGTGAAGCTGAAATAATCTGCCCTGGATTGTTTGCAACGATAGTGATATCACCACTGGTGGAAATAAATGACACAGTTGGCTCAAAGGAAAATTTGTTTCCTCGACGATAAAAATTTAAATTACCATCGTTATCAAATACAATGTCAATACCGTCATTCTGCCAACGCCCAGTTTCATAAACAGTATTAGCAATGCGAATGTCAGTACCCATATTATTGAGTGTAATTCCGCCACCAGCAACCAGGCCTTTAAATTCTAGCAGTTGATTATTTTTTTGTTTGAAAATTTGGAAATTAGATGAAAGATTATAACCATTCGTGACATAATTGGCAAGGTCTGGGTCTGGGCTTCCATTTCCACCATTACCACCTGAATTTGAGCCACTTTCTACTGGTTTATTAACAAAGGCTCCAATCTGAGGATCATACACAAATGCATCGCCTTCAACTGGATTAGATATCAGTCGAAAGTCTGGTAGGTATGAATTTGTTTTTCTTGTGCGCGATGCGTAAATTGCCATTTAGCTATCCTCAAAAGTTCATTAAAATTCGACTTACAGAACCAAGCTGAGCTAAATCTTCTGAAGTTATTGGAGTTGGTACTACATAGTCCCTATTAATTCTTGCCCTAACAAATACAAAATTTCCCTGGATTATGAAAGAATCAACACCAGTGTCACCATCAATACCAGATGGCATCATTGGATTTACAGGATATTCAATGTAAGGATTCATACTGGTAAGCATAATTGGAAACCAATCATCTTCAGTTGGATGTAGTTCTAAGGTTGCTTCAATGTAAAGGCGGCCAGTAAAATTATCCAATTTAGCACTGATGGTATGTATTCCGTCAGAAAATCCATAAAATCCATCTGCTTTGACCGCCGGGCCAGTGACATTTAGACTGCCACTCGAATCGCCCATTAATTCATAACTTTGTATAGACACAAAAATCCCAGCCTAAATAAACGTTTATCAAACTTATTTATTTAGACCGGGATTGTATGGTGAGTTAATTTTTTTATGCTATTTGGAGGACTTTTGGTTTTCTGCCTCGCTTTTTGCCTGCTTCTTTTGGACTTCCATCTTTTTTAAGGCCATACACTGAAGCTAGTTTTAGCGGATCCATTCCATCTATTGTAATAATTTGATTGGGCACTACGTGAAGTTGACGACCGTCAACAGTGCTAATGCAGAAAAAATCTATTTTGGTATCATTTCGCCTTATATACGTTAGGCTAACGGTTTCTTTAGTTCGTCCTTGCGTTACGCCGCCGAGACCAAGGAGTGGACGTTCTATCATCATTTCTGCTCCTGGTTTGAGAACGTTTTTGCTGACAAAACCTTCAATAAGTCCTAAATCCATATTTTTAACCTTTATTATTATAGGGTGGTAAACAATCCCATAGTATTAACATATTTCAACAAGTCAGTCAAGCAAACATTTCAGTCAGTTACCCATAAATAACAGTGAAAGGAGAAAACATTATGGCTAAAATAGTAGAAACTAACACTATCTTGACTATTAGCAAATTAGTTAAGACTAGTGATAATACAGAAACATTAGAATTGCCAGAAGATTTTACTGACACGGTACTTGAGCTTGTAGCACAATTACTTGGCAGTGACTATGTTGTTGAACTAACTGTCGCCTAATAATCTTCTGATAAATATTAACGTGGGACGAATGTCCAACTAAAGGAGTTATCAAAATGGACCACGACAATTTTCTTTCCGAACTTGAACGCTGCATTTTAGCAAACTCAAGTTCACCACCAGATCTGCTTCCAAAATCATACAGTTCAGACGATCTTGCCTCTATGTATCTCAATGGAGACTTTGATCCAGAAGAAGATGAAGTTTATTACAGTGAAGAAGATCTCGAAGAAGAAGATGAAGATATCATCCAGGTAATTTACATCGACGACAGTAACTTTTCAAAGCTTGATCCTGAAGAAATTAAAGCATTTATCAACAACTTATCAACCATATTAGGTGTTGATGCTTATTCTGAAGAAGAAATTGCTCGATTTATTGAACAATGTAAAAAGCCTAAAGACTGAGGTAAAATGGAACACTGGCTAGCGGTAACACTCCTTTGGGGTGGTGGAACACTTATTGTACTTTGCTTACTCAAACTATTGTTTAGTTTGATGTCAAATCCTTTTGACGACCTTGATGATGAAGACTTGAAGGAAATCGATGAGGCAGGTAAAAATCTAACTGACCTAGGCGGTAAAATTAACTTTTAAAATAAAATAAGTCGGTCAATGAAATCAGCCAACCGTTCAATTGTTGACGAATGTTGATCATACGCATAATATTCAATAACAAACTGTTTCCTATTATCTCCCGGATAGGTAAATTTCTCACCCACAATTTGTTGTCCTAAATTTGGTTCACCCACTGCATAGATAATATCTTCCATTCGATAATAACTATATCCTTCATCCACTATCTGAATGTTTTCAAAAGCATATTCAGGCGGCCACAATGCCTCAATAATTAAAGGCATTGCAACCTTAAGTGCATCTATGTGGCTAGGGACGAATTTTCCCTGATAGATAATTTTTAATATAATCATTTGACAAGGCTGTAATAAGTTTCAAAAGCTTCCGGAATTTGAATATTATTCAGTTCAAGACGGTGCTTGAGTTCATCCATGCCAACCATATTGACCACATTCAGCCAATTGGAATAAGTTTCCTCTTCCGTGGCACATTCAAGATTCCACAGCTTTACCAACATCTCATTAAAAACTTCTTCGCCTTTCAGGGTTACTTGGCGAGCGACATAAAATGCCTGCAGGATTTCAGGATGTCGTTTGTTTATGTCGTCCCAATTTAAATCAATAGAGGCCATTCATTTTTCTCCGAAATTGCAGCGCCCATCTTCTTTAATATAAGCGCGAAGCGCGAAAAATTTACCTTTCGGCGAAAATTTTCCACCAGTTCAATAAACTACATACTTATTTGCAAAACAGCGCGAAATCAATTTCCCAAGGTTCCATAATAGGATCAAGTGCTTCTCGCAATTTTTCATTATAGACATAAAAATTAATACGATCGTGATTTGTCCAAGTCGAAACAATCTTACGTAACTCTACATTAAACCATTCCAACTGTGCCCAAGCGGCGGCTTCGCGTTCAGCTTTAGGAAGTTCAGTCATTGACTCAAACATCATATCACTATGTTGTCTCCTGAGATCGTGAAGTCGGCCCGAAAGATCATTCATCATATGTGCCCATTCTTCACTATGGGTGGAAACCACATATGGAATCACTGTAGTAGCTTGAAAGCTGTTATCTGACATTCGTCCATCCATTCCAGTACAATGCTCTGTTGATAAAAATACTTACAAAATATAATTTGTTCTTCCCAGGAAAGTTTATCCCATCGGATTTTCAACCATCGGCAAAAATCCAAATAATATCGTTCCCTAATCCTAAAAGTCCCATTAGTAAACACTACATCATTAGGTGCTTTCTTTTCCCAATCAAGTATTTCCGTATCCTGCTTGGCCAAGAGGTCTTGCGTATATGGTTCTACTTCTTCTGAAATCAGCGTAATGATTTGTTTTTCCATCTGGGTCAATTCTATCATAATAGTATCTTATATGCGGTAAATTGAACACTGTCAAGGAATGATTGGAAATAACCATTATGGCGCCACCGCAAAGCAAGTTGAATTTGTTCTTCCCAGGTGCATTCTTCCCATATTAGTTTAAAGAGTCTACCATAGTGGTAATCGTGATCCATTATACTCGCCTCCAGCTCGTCATCAGTTAGGCGGCCATTTTTATGATAATGCGTAATCACAGACCTGTCGTGCCTTTCCTTGGCGGTAATTTCTTTGGCGGCGTGAGGAATATTCATTAGTTTTTCATTATCCTATAACCTAATATTTTAGTATAATGTTTCAAGATCCAGTTGGGAATGGAGCAGAAGGTACACCAAACAGACCATCAGTAGTGTATCTTGCTATTCCTTTGGTCACTCTGAATTCGTCAATACGACCAGTAAACCCTCCAGATGTTGAATTTCTACAGAACAATCTAAACGGTTGGGCTGAGGACGACATCGTACCAGGAACGGCCGCTGATGATTTGCCAACCATTTCACCGTTTAAATAAATTCTAATGAAATCCGCCGAATCACGGGTAATGGCCCAGAATTGCCAAGTGTCATATCCCGCAGATGCTCGATTCTTATTGGTTAAAACAGTAGTCCTGGATGGTGCACCTGTCATATAGCAATTAAATTTAAAATAAGTATCTAAACCAAATCCAAATCCCTCAGAGCCAGTCCAACTCGTTAATTTATTAAAAAACCCGCCAGTGGACGCGAAACCGCTATTCACATAATACGCCCAAAATTCGAAAGTAAACTCGCCGTCAAATAACCAATCTGAACTAGATGCAGTAGTTATACTCACATATTGAGTGGTGGAAGTGGTATTGATATATCCACCGAATGGTGAACTTACCGGTCCGCTGACCTGAATAGTGGGTGATGTAGAAGAAGCAGTAATAGAAGAAACGTTACCCTTCACATCAGCAGCAGTGTCAGTAACTGAGGATGCATCATCCCATCTTAGCAACATAATAACATTATCCCAGTAAGGATCACCTGACGATAAATTTGCAACCTGTGCAGTAAGGGTAGATCCAGCAAATCCCACTTGAATGGCCATACATATAATTCTCCTTTCATTCTTCAAATTTTACTCAATACTAAAGAATATTTATAGTCTGGCCAGGTGTTATTTTATCAATCCGGCTTTCTCACACAGGCACTTCATCTGTTGTTTTTGTCATTAGAACCTGGGTGTGATATTTTTCTCTAACTTCTATTAATTTTTCATTATCCTATAAGCTGCCAACTGATTATTGTCAAGCCTTTTTACAAAATCCTCGTTGTCAGTATGGACGGCAATTTGGATTTGATCATCATAGGACAAAAGGCCAAACCACACTGCATTGGAGAACTTGTGCTTGTGTTTTAAATATTCTTCACGTTGGTCACATTCATCAGTCCAGGACCAATTTCCCTGATCAGCTTTCTGATATAATTGCCACAACTGTTGCCGCTGCTTCTCAAGTCTAGCTTGATATTTTTCCCTGACGTCCATTAGTCTTTCACAATCCAATATGTGGTTAATTGACTTTCATCCAGTCTATTGATTAGTTTTGGGTGGCGGCTAATTATACAAAGGGTAATTTGATCTTCCCAGGACAATTTGTCAAACCACATATGCAATTTAAGTAACAGTTTGGAATCAAGAGCTTTTTCCATTCGATCCAATTCATCTAGTGTAATTTTATCATAGTCAGCCTGACGCCATACTTTATGGAGAGCAGCCAGATGACTAGTGTACAGTAGATGATAACGTTCCGCGACAGGTCCTGTCCTCATACCAGTATCCTTGCGGCTGTTAGACTGAGTTCATCGTAGAAGAAAAATATATTATTTTCATTGAAATAATTAAAAATACGCTGTTCTTTCAGTGCTTTAATGAATTCATCCAGATCCTGAACCATAATTGTACCTACACTGCGTTGCTTACGCTTATAAAAATTTTCAATTATTTCCTCAAATTCTTTCCTCGTCAGTCCTTCCCGGACGCCCTGAACCTTTGATGAATAATCCTTGAAAGTCAAAGTTCGGGGTTCTTCCTTGTTGGCTGGATAGAGGTTCATTGCACCAGACCTCTTTCCATCAACAATCACTACCCATCGGTTCTTGGCTCGTGTCTGAAATTCAATTTTCATCCACATATCACCATAGCGTCTCTGACCAGTGGTATAAAATCCCGTATTGTGAGATAATACTTATAAACTCGCTTATTGTGAGCCGTTTGTTCATAGTGGGATTCTGGACCGCTATTTTCCAAAACCACATAGGTGTTTTTTATAAACTTTGGATCCATCATAGCCACGTAAAGGTGAACTTCCAAAAATGGCCAATGGTACAAAATATGACTTATATCGTGCTCATACGGTTTCCAGGCATTATAACCAAAGCTACTATTTTTTTCACGATCATAATTCTTTTTCACAATGTCAATCATAGGAAAGATATCCTGTGGTTGGGATAATTTACAATTTCCCATACGGCGAATATATCGCAACTGTTCCCGGGTCAAGTATGAAGTTAGCTCAGTCATATACCACCAACTGATCTTGAATTATAATAATTGCAGTTTTTTGTTCATCACTGAGTTCGCGGGACAAGCAGGATTGATGGTTACACTTGAGGTAATAGGTTATTTGATCCTCAGGAGACAATTTATTCCAACCATCAATTATATGATATTCAAGTATTTGATTTGCTTCCACGAGTCTAAGATGGTACTCGTCTCCCGTTATGTTCTTGCAAGTAAAATTATCATAAGCCAGATCAACAGTTTCCTGTGATTCATTGAAATAAACTTCAACTATCATACAAAGTTCAGTTATTGTCACGATAACAGGACCACAACAGAGCGTTGAACATCATCCAGACAATAAAGCAAATATGGCTGATCTTTCATATGTTGCATCACAAATGTAACTTGGTCCTCCCAGGTCAATTGACTACAGATACTCTTACACCGGGCGACCATCATATTATTAATTGAAGCTTCGGCTTCCCGGACTGTTTGACTCCGGCCACCATAATGCACGATGTCAGTATCTGAATGATTCTCTTTGAGAAGCTGATCTAAATCAAAAAAATCCTGTTGAGCTCGAAGCAAACATTCCTTATAGTTAATATGAGCTTCTTTTAAATTCCATTTCCAAGTCACGACACTATCCTACAAGCATTCCGCTGCCACTCAGGCATAAAGGTGATCCAAAATAGCATCTCTTCCGCATACTTGGGAGTATCGTGACTCATAAGAATATAGGTTGAAATTTGATCCTCTTCGGACAATTTATTATAAAGTCCACGAAGCGAATCTTCATAATTGGCATTCAGGACTTCATATACACGAATCCATTCAGTAACTTCCTTCCGACCCGTAACCATTTTCTTACGGATTTCCAATCGTTCCTTCAGTGTATCAATTATGTCAAGATTCAATGTTAGACTCCAGGTGCAAATTTATTGGGATTTATAAATTATACCAAGGGAAATGTCAAGGGCCTTATTCACTATAAAGCACCAATTGGTCCTGAATTATGATTATGGCAGCAGCTTGATCTGTGGTCAAATATGGCAATAAGACTTCCTGAGCTGAACACTTAGTATAGAATGTAATTTGATCTTCTGGTGAAAGGTTTTCCCATATATGGACGATTCTACTCTGACGTTCCCATATAAGGTGTTTGACTTTATCATCATATTTCTTTTTTGTAATAACACCATTATGATATTCCTTATAGGCGCGATCGCACTTTTCATAATGATCTTCATATATGTACTTTACCGTGGTGGCAAATAATCGTTCTATGTCCATTATATACTTTTCCCGAAATCAATAGGGCATAAAAGAAATTTTTCGGTCTGATCGAAAAGCCCCGTGAAGTTAAGCATAATGGAGGGTTTTTTGTCGAGTAAGAAAGATACCGAAATCAATGGGTCTGAAAAGAAAACTGGTAGCCAGATGTCGGCCCCCCTTTATACTTTAGTCAACCCTGAAATTCACTACACGCACCACTTTTTTTTCGAAAAATATTTTTTTTCTTTTCGGTTGACTGATCTTTTTCAATCAGTTAGGAGAAAAGATTCAGGACGCCGACGAAGAACATCACGGCGTGTTCGGGATAGAGAAAACTGAGCTTGATCTGCACGTCTGTAACTCCTCTGTATGTGTCTGTTATATAGGATCCTGTCCTATAGTCAAGAGCTTTTATTGTATTGACTCTATGCAGGAAAGGCCACTAGAGTCTCTACTCCCTGATAGCCCCTCTGCCAAAAGACTTGACGGGCCTTGGCTCGGGCTTCATCACCATCACGGGCCTTGACTTTGGTCGTATTGGTGACCGTCTTATTGCGCTTGGTGAGCATACGGCAGGTAACAGTGAAGAGGATCATTGTCTGTCTCCTTATGTGACCATCATATAGGAGAAAGATTATTAGTCAAGAGCCTTTTTGCTATAGACATTTGTTTGGGTCTACCATATAAGGAGTTATCAAGAGGAGATAGTCCAATGCATTAGGCGATAGGCTCAGCATAGACAGGAACCATATAGTAAGAGAAAACATTAGGCTGTTGACATATAGGAGGCTACAGTGTAACAGTTAGGGCGTCGGGTCAGGAAGCCAGGACCCACATATTAGAGAGATGTATAGTTAGAGAAGACTATCAATACTGAGTTCAGGTTGGTGTTTGTAGTCGGGATTGGAAGGGTGGAGTCCGAAAGGATGTTGAAGCCCTCCTTTCTTTTATTCAGGCCTGTTAACTATCTTTGTTTACACTAATGAGTAATGTTAATGCCAATAGTTAACCATTTCAGTCATAGGAATAGGCCGGGTTGACTACCGACCTTTTCTCCATTATCCAATAATGATTTCGCCTTGGCTGTAATAGACTTCCTGAATGTCGTCAGTGTCGCCATATTCCGGGTCAACTATAGCCACATCCTGGTCGCCGTGTTGGTCGATCATTTGTTCCAGACGTGCGATCAGTTCGCTTGCCTTCACGTTTGCCTCCTTAGTATTCGAATCGAACACCGGCATTGACACCACGCCATTTGTCGTGGACTGGCCGGACATTCATCGCGCCCAGTGCTGCCAGTTCCTGCTGGAGTCGACCGAGATCGTAAGGCTTGTATTGCCCGTAAATCTTGTATGTGCGGCCGTGGACGATGCGCTGGGTGTAAAGCTTGTAGCAGTTGAGCCCCAGGTTATTGAGGGCTTGACGAGCGAGGATCGAACCGGGAAGTGCCATTACCTATCTCCTGTGTATGTCAGTCGTATAGTGTATATTGGCCGACAATGCAAGAGGTTTTTTCAGTAAGTTATCAGTTGACTCCTGAACTTCAGGCCATCATTGGTATATGTCCTGGGCAGTAGAGGATTTGGTGTGTTCAGTATATCGTCGATTTCGATCGGCACGAATGATATCCGGACGAATGTCCTCTGAGTTCCTGTCGTGCTCGACGGGCGGCGATGTAGGATATAGGGGTCCATACAGTAGACAGTTTCGTCATCTGCCTTCTGGACTTCTTCGACGAACTGTTCCAGATAATGGTTAATGTTGTGGACCCTGGGGTCGAAATCGTCTGGGAATGTCACATTCAGGTCGGCGAATTCGGTCGCATCCGTGTTGGCCCAAATGTAATTCTGTTCGGGGTTGTGAGGTGTCTTGGTAGAGAAACCATCAACGTGCCATTCGTCGTCTCTCTTGCTCTTCACAATGCCGTGGCGAACGGTCACGTAACAGTAGGGATGATTGGCATTGATCGCCTTCTGATGCTCTTGGGCGAGCTTTATCAACGGCATTACCCAGTCGAGTTCGTCTGGGATTTGATAATCACCTGCTGACCGGATGACCATCCTGAGAATATATTGTTCATCAGTTGGTGGCGTGAGGTCAAGTCGACCAAGACTCAAAGGACCGCCAGCTGTCTGGAAATCCTTCAAGTTAACCAATCTATGTGCCCGCTGGTCGAGCATTAGATCTCCTCAAACCCTAAGGGCATAACGAGCATCTTTTTCGTGCCATTGACGACCACAATGTCGCCGACGCTCGTGCTGGTGTGTGCCGTATTGGGGATGGCCAAGCATTCGATACCAGCAGGCGGATAACCGTTGCCACAATCGAAGGCAACGTCGAGATCGTCGCTCTGGATAACGTAGGCGGGCTGATAGTAGCCATCCAGCATTAGCCGGTTGAACATTTCCTGGCGCTCGGGCTGGCTGATGCGATTGGGCATCATTACGTTGATGGCGTCCTCGCCCTGAAGTTCCCGGCTGGTGTAGTGGAAGATGACCATCGAACCCATCGTGTGTCTCCTTGTGTTGTGCCACCCTTATATGGAAAATGGTGGCCACTGTCAATGGAAAAAATCAGTCTGGGTTGTATTCCCACCCGTATTTGATACGGTGTTCATCCAATTTCCGGGCGGCAGCTTTCCATTCTGGAGTGCGAACTGAACCAGTTTCCATATAGGCTTGGCCGCAAGCATCGTGAAGGGCGTCGCGTTCGTCTTGGATGTGCTGAGGCTGATCTTCGAAGCGCATTAACCGTCTCCTTGTTACCAGACCCTCTTAGCAGAATCTGGTAACTGGTCAAGGATTATTTTCGGTTGACGGAGTTATTCTTCTCCGCCAAATCCTTCTTCACCTTCCGGCCATTCCAGCTGGGGCCAGTAGTAGATGCGAGCGCGCATCCCCATATCGTCTTCCCGGGGAGCATCCAGATCGAAGAGATCCATATTGCCGTTGTTCCGGTCAGCCAGGGCCAGGGCAAGTGTCCAGGCGGTGGTGTATTCCAGCACGACGCCAATGCAGCTCTTGCCATACATACCACGGCCGCTGTAGCTGCGGACTTCCAGCTGGATGTTGCCATCTTCGTAGACTTCGCGGAGCAGGTTGAGAAACGATTCGGAAGTGACCATCTTGTGTCTCCTTGTTACCTGACTCTTGTAGCAGAATCAGGTAACTGGTCAAGAGAAATGTTTAGTTGACAATCACTTCCAAAGACGCCGCACTAGTTGCGTCAATGACGCCCTGTTCGATGGCTGCCTCGAGGATGATCTTGTCCATTATCGGATCGACTTTTGCAGCGATGCGATCGAAATGAGTGCGCTGGTGACGGCCGGAGCCGCTGCGATAGTGAGACATACGAACGCCGAAATGGTATCCAATCTCTGCCGCGCGGTTCATTCCGCCATTGTTGAAGATATCGTAGTAGGCATTGCCAGCCGTGCGAAGCTTTTCGAGCTTCTTGTTCTTGCTGCGCGAGTGTTGGCACTTGCCTTCGATTGGGATCAAGCCGTTCAGAGCATCATAGAGCATCTGGTATTTGCCAGTGCCATCCCAGTAGCTGTTTCCTGATACGAGCATCTTGCATCTCCTTCGTTACTCCATCTTTTTAGCAGATCTGGTCACAGAGTCAATGAGAAAAAAGCAGTTGACAGAACATTTTGTTGGGCGTATAACGGCAGAGTTCAAGCAACACCGGGTCAGACGCTTAGCCGAAGCCGGTGCCAAGTTGGGCATTTTAGTAAGAACTGACTGAGTAGTGGAGCCAGAAATGGTCGATGAAGCGAAAGGCAGTATGGTTTGAGAGCGCCAGGAAGTGAAGGTTTCGCCCTGCGGATGGTTGCTTGGAAGGGGGCCTTGTGTCCCCTTCACCCATCTTAGCCAACCACTGTTAACTTTACTAATTAACGTTAACACGACTCTGACCAGACTAATCTTTTTTTGTTGACTCATATCAAAGATATGTTATCAGGAGACAACAGAAGGAGATGTTGAGATGGCCCGCAAGATCGAAACCGCCGCCGAATGCGCTGATGTTATCAAGTCGCTGTCGCCGGAGAAGATGAAGCTTCTCATCGCCGGCCTGCGCGCTCAGCATCCTCAGTGCCGCGACAAGTCGGATGCAGAAATCCGTAAAGGTCTGCGCAACTTCATCCAGGACAATGGGAGGTAATATGGCTAACTTTTCTTTCGCTGTCACATACAACGGTCGGAAAACTGCCAAGCGAATGATATTTCGTTCTTGCAATGATGTGTATGATGCGCTATCACGGGCCAGCGGATATGAACTCCGTAATCCCAAGTATCTGCTTTCTGATTGCAGGGAGGAATGAATGTCACAGGTATTTCGCTTCCCACGTGCCAATGGTGATGTGTTGGTGGTGACTCAGAATCCGGACGATCCTACCAGGTCGACAACCCATTTCGAAGATGCTGATGGGAATGTCATTCCGGGAAGAAACATCGCAACAGAAATTGAGGCTGCTTTCAATCGAGGCGAGATCCAGAAAAAATAATCATAGATGTTCTGTTTTTCATTGACCACTTTCCAACTTCCTGTAGAACGGTGGCATAACAACGCAACGGAGTAGACGAAATGGCTTATGTGAATCACCCCAAGCCCGCCGAAGCCCCGAAGGAAGGTTACCGTTGGGTGCAGAACTTGCTCAGCGGTATCTGGATCCAGGAAGCGATCGACACGCCGCGCTGCTGCTCCGTTTCCAGCGAGGCGTATTGGTCAATGTGAAATAATTGTTGACGTGGTAGTAGAATATGCTATCACGTCAACAACACAGGAGAAGAAGAATGCGCGATACGATCATCAAATGGGCATTTTGGATTGCAATGGCAGGCGTTCTGCTTTGGTCGTTCGACTCAGGCATGAAGAAGCAACAGGAAATCGATTGCGCCCACGGACGTTACTGCAACGTCTAACAACAATATAGGCAACTGAAGATGGGTTGAGTCGAAAGATTCCCCGTCTTCCTTTTTGATCTGGCCTGTTAACTATATTGGTTAACGTTAACATCTTATAGGTTGACTCTGGCCTTTTTCTGTCGTATCAGCAAAGAATGAAAAAGATGTCTGCCTTCAAGTGGATCTTCCTGCTGATAGGATTGTTTTCAGGCTTTATCGCCTGCCATACAGCCATCTTCCTCACGGATACGATTTGGCTCGCATTCTTTGCCGGCGCCTTATCAGTAATTTCTTTCATTATGTGCAAAATTGCTCCTTGACATCGGTCACAGTTGTGCTATCAAGGACATAACAGAAGGAGATTGAAGATGGTTACCGATATGCGTAAAACTCCCATCACCACGGGCTGCTCGGTTGCCAAGGGCATTAGCCTCAAT
>JALOAT010000013.1 GCA_023228645.1 Gammaproteobacteria bacterium
GGCGGTCTCCGTCGAAGAGGGAACTTCGTCCAATGGATGACATCGCCGAGGCACTGGGCACGGCCGGTTATGCGGTCATGCCACAGGTCATCGAACCGTCGCTGGTGAGACACCTGCGCGGCGTATTGCTCCGATGGTTCGGCTCAGGAAGGCCGGCGCGCTTTCGCGACGGGCTGGCCTCCTTCGACCCCTTCAACGACCCCGACCTGACGGAGCTGCTGGTGTTGTTGGAGAACCGTCCGATCCTGGAGACGTTGCGCAAAGTGATCGGGCCGGAGCTGTGCTACTGCAATCACAGCGCGGCATTCTGCAATGTCGCCACGCTGTGGCACCGCGACCACTTCGGCATCGACGGGCGGCAGGGTGCGGGGCCGGAAGGATACGCTCTCTACAAGGTCATGCTGTACCTGCAGGATCACAAGCACGGCGCAGGGGCCCTGCGGGTGAAGCCCGGTTCGCATCGCGCCGACACGGCCATGGAGCGCACCCTGCACGTCGCCGCCGGTGACGCCATTTTGTTCGATCTGCGTCTGCTCCATTGCGGTACCGAGCGGACCGTACTGCCCATGCCGATCGACTGGGTGCTGCGGCGCGTACTGCGCCGACTGCCTAACCGTGACGATGCGTTTGCGGTCCGCCGTTTCATCCGGCGCCTGCACGCGCCGGAAGATCGTCTGCTTGTCTCCTTCGTGTTCGGCCGCGCCAATGCCTACAGCCGCATGCACCTGGAGAAGTTCTGGCAGCATCAGCGTGCCCTCGGTGCGCATCATCGCCCCCCTTCGGACACGGTGGTCGCGACTCTGGGGCGGCTCGGCATCCGGGCGCTTGATGTGGACGGGGTGGTGCGAGGTACGGAGATCCCGCGGCCCATTCCGGCCTGGTCCGCGTTGACGACGGCGACTCATCAGTGAAGGAAAACGGTGATGTCATGGTCCCTGTGATTCTCTCCGGCGGCAGCGGCGCGCGCCTGTGGCCGCTGTCCCGTGCCGCGTTTCCAAAACAGTTTTTGCCGCTGATCGGCGACAAGAGTCTGCTGACGTTAACGCTGCAACGCGTCGAGGGCTTGAACGGGTTGCAGCCCCCCCTGGTGGTGTGCAATGACGAGCACCGTTTCCTGGTGGCCGAACAGCTGCGTGTTGCCGGTGTGGATGACGCGACCATCGTGCTCGAACCATCAGGCCGCAACACAGCGCCTGCAGTGGCCGTGGCGGCCCTCGCGCTGGCGGAACAGGACCCCGCGACCGTGATGCTGGTGCTGCCGGCGGATCATCTGATCCCCGACCACAGGGCACTGCACGAGACCCTGCGGGCGGCGCACGAGGCGGCGGCGAGCGGGAACCTGGTGACGCTCGGCGTCGTGCCGAGCCGGGCGGAGACCGGCTACGGCTACATCAAGCGCGGCGCGCCCGCCGGTGATGCGCTGGCCGGTGCGGACACCTGGTTCCGGGTGGAGCGCTTCGTCGAGAAGCCGGACCTCGCCAGCGCCGAACGCTACCTGGGATCGGGTGACTATTTCTGGAACAGCGGCATCTTCCTGTTCAAGGCCCAACGGATCCTGGAGGAACTGGACGAGCACGCGCCGGACATCCTGCATAGCGCGCGGGAGGCCCTCCGTCTCGCACGGCGCGATCTCTCGTTCACGCGACTGGACAGTGCGGCCTTCGTCGGCTGCCGTGGCGAGTCCATCGATTACGCGGTCATGGAGAAGACCGGGCACGCGGTGGTGGTCCCGCTCCGCACCGGCTGGTCCGATCTCGGCTCCTGGTCGGCACTGCAACAATCGTGTCCCCCCGATCCGGAGGGCAACGTATTGCTTGGCGACGTGCTCGCCGAGGACACGCGCAACTGCTACGTGCGTTCCGAGGGGCGCTTGGTGGCCACGCTTGGTTTGTTTGATCACGTGGTGGTGGAGACCGCCGATGCCGTGCTGGTGGCGCACCGTGATCGGGTACAGGACGTCAAGCGCATCGTGGAACGCCTCAAGGCCGCCGGGCGCGACGAGACGGACTTCCATCGTCGGGTGTTCCGGCCGTGGGGCTGGTACGAAGGCATCGCGCGCGCGGAACGGTTTCAGGTCAAGCACATCCAGGTGAATCCCGGCGCCCGGTTGTCCCTGCAAATGCATCATCACCGCGCCGAACACTGGGTGGTGGTCCGGGGCACGGCGCGCGTCACCTGCGGCGATGAGACCCGGCTGCTCGGCGAGGATCAGTCCACCTACATCCCGCTCGGCACCGCGCACCGTCTGGAAAACCCCGGGGTGATTCCACTCGAACTCATCGAAGTTCAGACCGGCAGCTATCTGGGTGAAGACGACATCGTCCGCTTCGACGATCAGTATGGAAGGAACCAACAGGCCTGACTATCTCACAATGGCCCGTACGCCACGCCAAGGCCACACTACATGCACACCGGTCCCGTGAATGAATGGTTTGGCCCATTGCATCGGCGCATCATTGCCGCCGCCGCACTGCTCATGCTGGGGGGTATCGTCGCACTCAAGATCGCCTCACCGCGGTGGTATGCGCTCTTGCTTACGCGAGAGGACAGCCCCGGCGAATACCTGACAGCGCTCCTGTACCTGGGCGCTGCAGTACTGGCTGCACAGATCGCATTCATTCACCGCCGCCTGGACCGTCGACTGCTCGGCGGGGCCTACCTGGTCCTGACGCTCGGGCTCGCGTTCATTGCCATGGAGGAGATCAGCTGGGGGCAGCGCCTGTTCGCCATTGAAACGCCGGCCGCACTCGTCGCCCACAATCAGCAAGGCGAGATCACCGTGCATAACCTGACGTTTTTTCACGGTGGATGGTCGCAAGAAGCGCCAGGTAACGAGCGGCCCTTCTTGCTCATAGTTTCTACGGTGTTCTGTTGAGGGTGCGGAGGAGACGGGCGAGCCGTCGCCAGCGGGTAGCACGCAGCGGCCGGCCCCCTTCCACTATGGAACCGTGGGAGCGTAGATAATGCACCGAGAACCGATACAGACTGCCGTTCCATGCCTGCACACGCGGCCATCGCACGCTTGCACGCGCCATGCCCCAGTAAAAGCGTCCCGCCAGACCGGCACCGTGCCCGACGGGGGTGGTCACGTGGAGCAGGCGTTCCGCTGCAAGGGTGAATCCCGCCAGTGCTGCACGATGCGCGGCGAAGTGCCGGGGCAAGCCGGCCACGGTCGCGGCACCGGCCTGACGCTCTGACCACGCGTAATCGCACAGTTCGCGCATGGGCAAGGTCCTGCGCGCATGGTGGCCATCGACCAGTTGCGCATGGGCAATGGCGTGGATGAGCCGGTGGCGTTGGCAGGGCAGACGGCAGCGCAGCGGACCGATCGCGGGAAGGCTCTCCGCCCAAAGGTCCGCAGCCGGCAGAAGCGCCCGGTACGACAGCGGCAACGCCTCGTGGTGCAGCTCGATGGGGCATTCCTCCTGCGCGCGCGTCATGGGTGCCAGATGATGGTGGTCGCTGAAGTCCCACTTGCCAGGCGTTGCCGCGCGATAATCCAGCGCGCACATGACGGCTACGGCACGCGGCAGTTCTTCCGCATGCACCAGCACGTCGATGTCGCTCAGCCAGCGCCCACCGTCGTCCGGGTACACGCCGGCCACCAGCAGCGCCGCGCCCTTGAGCAACAGCGGCTCGATGCCTTCGTCGTTCAGCGCACCGACAGTCTCATCCAGTTGCCTGCGAACCTGCTGATTGTGATCCCAGGTCAGCGCGTGCAAGGTGGCCAGGTGTTCGCGCAGCCACTGCGGAAGCCCATGCGCACGGCCATGCTGGAGCAGGCGCTGCCAAAGCAGGCCGGCGATTCGGTAATGGAAAGCGAGGCGCGCCACGGCCTCCCAGAACCCGTCACGCACACGCCGGGGCACACCGGCTTGACCATCCGGTGCGACGGCGTTGCCGATGAAGCGCAAGGCGGCGGCGCGGGTCGTCGGTGACGGGGCAGCGGGCGACATGTCTTCGGCGGGCCACGGTGTCTGCTGCACCAGCCCGGCGTGAAGCAGGGCATCGATGAGGGACTCCACGTCCCCGCGCACCACCTCGGCGTCGGCCCGCGTCTCCTTGGCGAGCGCGGCGGCGATCTGCCGACTGGAGGCCGTGCTGCGCAGGCGGCGCCAAATGGCCGCACCGGTGCCGTTCAACGAGTACACGTCCCCCAGGTCCGCGCGCCAAACCACCAGCCCATCGGCGTCTGCATCATCCACGGCCGCCGGATGTGCCCGGTAACAGATCTCCGTCTTGTTCACCGCTTTGCTCCTGCACCACCGCCCCAAGAAATTCCGCGACCAGGTCTGCCGTCTCATCCACACCGCCCATGCGCACCACCAGCGCGCGGCAGCATTTGGCCACCGCGAGCGCCGCATCGATCCCGAACGACCCGTGGGCGAGACTGTTGAGCACCTGCGGCAGAAGCCTGGCAGTGGCCTCGGCGGCGGAGATTTCCGTGAGCGTCGCGCGATGGGAATCACTGCGCTCCAGGAACATGAGGGTGCCGAGCGGGGCAGGGCTCAAGCGGCAACGGAGGTGTTCCGCGGGCAGATGCCAGGTTGCGCCCGTGACGAAGCCTTGCGGGGGATAGTCTGCACGACCCGCCGGCACACCCTTCAGGCACAGTGCATGGGGATACGGATGCACCAGGCCGTCACCCGGCTCAACGGGCGCCAGTTCGTCGCTCAGGTAGGCGCAGCCGCGCTCCACCAGGGCCAGGGCCAGGGTCGATTTGCCCGTACCTGACGGCGCCACCAGCAACACACTCCGGGCGCCGGCAAACAGTACGGCCGCGTGCACGAACAACAGGTCGGGCCGGGCCTTTTGCAGGTCGAGCACCAGCCGATGCTCGAACAGATAAAGGAACTCGCCCGCGTCAGTGCTGGTAGATGTCCCTTCGTCGCTGTGCAGCAAAAACTGCCCAGCCCGGTGTTCAACCCGGTAACGCACGGGCGACGACGACAACGGTGCGTGCTGAACCTGCGCGTAGTTCATCTGCAGGATCGCCTCGGCGTCGGCGCCGCCGACCGCCACCCGAAAGGTTTGTCCGAGCAACTGGATTGCAAGCTCCATCGGCGAGGCTCGGCGCGTGTTTACGCCGAGACGTTCCGCTTTCTGGCGACGGACTGCGCCATGCTGTCGCAGACGAGCCCCCGGGCCGCAAATTCCTTCAGCAGACGGTCCACGTCCTGGGCGACCATGGCGCGGGGCGTGCGGAAATGGCGTGCCACGGCCTCTTCGATCTCGCCTGCGGAACGTGAACCGTCGCACAGGTCCCATACCAGCGCCGCCGTGGCATTGAGCTGGTGGATGTGGTCGTTGGCCGGGTCGAAGATGATCTTCTCGTCCTCGACCACCCGCACGATGAGGCTCGCTTCGTTCCGTCTCGGATGCATGTCCTTACCTCCGTTTGGTAGTGTTTCGTGCCGCCCACTACCGCGCACGATTCAGTACCGTACCCACCACCTTCACGCGGTCCAGCAATTCCAAGCTGCGGTTCAGTTCATCCCCGCGTGTCCGGCCATCGTCCACCACCAGCAACACCACGTCGAGATAGGGTGACAACAGGATGACGTCATCGCCGAGCAGCACCGGCGGCATGTCCACGATGACGCAGCCCAGATCGGGGCGGCCTCGCAGATCATCGATGAGGTTGACCATCTTCTTCGAGCCGAGCAGTTCCGATCCACGCGCGGCCGCTGCGTTCCCCGGCAGGAGTATCAGGCGTTCGATGCCGGGAGCGATGAGCACCTGCTCGAGCGCCAGTTCCGAATCCAGGTAATCGGCGAGACCCCGTTCGGTTTCCAATCCGAAACAACGCAGGACGCCGGGTCGGCGCAGATCCGCATCCAGTAGCACGACGCTGGTATTGGGTTCACGCGCCATGCTGATGGCGAGGTTGGCTGCGGTGACGGTCTTGCCCTCCTTTGCCACCGGGCTGGTGATGCCTACCACCTTCCAGCCATCGTGCCGCAGCATGTTCAGCACGCGGGCGCGCAGTACCCGATAGGCGTCTGCGGCGGGATGGTCGGTCATGTCGGCGATGAGCCGGTGGCGTCGCATGACGTCCCAGGAGACCTGCATCTGCCGGGCCAGCGCAGTCAGTTCCGGACCCGCGCGATCACGCGCATCGAACAGCAGTTCACGACGGCCGGCGAGTTGCAGCGCCCTGGTGATTCTATCCACGCGCGGTTTTCTCCTCTAAAGGGCTCGCGGCGGCAGTGGAATCCATCCAAGGGCTGCCCGGCGTGTCGTGAAGTGAAGCCGCGGACGTACTCAGTAACAGCGCGACCATTGCCGCCGCTCTGCCGCCCGGCAGGATCCGCGCGGTCGCGACGCGGATCTCCGGGATCACCGCGAGCGGCGGCGCACCCACCCGCAGCGCAACGCCGCGCACCCCGTGCACGCTCCGATCCAGGTATTCGGCCAAGCTTGCCGCCCCCACGCCCGCGATCACGGCGAAGAACCCGCCCAACAAAAGGATGCCGAGCCGATTGGGACTCTCCGGGGTGACGGGCAGCCGCGCCGGGCTGGTCAGCACGAAACGCTCCGCGTTGTCGCCGGACTCCAGTTGCTCGGCCAACCTGGCCTGCAACTGCTTCTCCTTGAGCTCGCCGAATTTCTTCAAGTTGTTGGCGTAGTCACGGCTCAGGGACTTGAAATCACGCTCGGCTACAGGCGTTTTAAAAAGGCGAGCCTCATACTCGACCAGTTTTTCCTGCAGCTGGACCTGACGTTCACGCTCCGCGCGCAGCGCCGCCTGCGCCGCATCCAGCTGACTCTTCAACGCCACAAAGCGCGGATTGTCCGGCGGGATTAGCGACGTGGAGGAGGCCGGGACCGCCGGATTGACGAGCGTCGCTTGCAGGCCGTTTTGCACCGCGGTGACCGCCGCCACGAGTTTGCGCACGCTCGGATGCTCCTCGCCATAGCGCTGGCGCGCCTGGGCCAGTTGCTCCTGAAGCGATATCAGTTCAGCGAGCAGTTCGTCGGTGCGCGCACCGAGGCCCGCCTGGTCGGCCAGCACGCTGATTTCGTGGCGCATGCGCGTGATGTCGGGATGCTCGGCGGAATACTTGGCCGACGCGCGCAGGTATTCGGCGGTGAGCTGGGCAAGGCGATCGCCGGCCGAGAGGACGCGTTTGCCGTCCTCGCCGACGATGTCCTTGAAGGGACTGGTGAGGCTCATCTCCGCTTCCGTGGCGCTGATGCGCCCTTCCAGGTTGCGGATCTGCTCACGGGTGCGCTCGATCTCCTCCTCGGTCTTCTCGTACAGCTTGAGATTCATGCTCATGAGCTCCGGCAGTTCCTCCATGCGTTCCTGCTTGAACTCGGCGAGACGTTGTTCCTGCTGATTCAACTCCTCTTGCAAGATGTCGGCCTCGCGGCTGAGAAATTCGGAGACCTCGGCCGCCTGTCTGCTGCGTGCCTTGCGGTTTTCTTCCAGGTAACGCGCCGCCAGTTGGCGGGTCACCGCCTGAGCCACCTCCGGCGTATCCGCGGCAAAACCCACCGTGAACGCAATGGTGAGCGTGCTGCTGCCACGCGCGTCAGGTCTGCTCGCATTGATGTCCACCATGGTGACTGCGATGTCCTTGCGGATACGTTCGACGGCGCTGCCCGGGTCCGTCTTGCGGAGCTCGGGGTACAGATCGAAGTCCTCCGCAATCTTGAGCACGTTGTCGTAGGTGACGATGCGCTGGCGGATGACCTCGATCTGTTCCTGAACGTATCCGGTCACCGTGGTCTTGATGAGATCCGTCGGGATGGACTGGCGCTCGATCAGGATCGTCGCCTCGGAGCGATACACCGGCGGGAGCAGAAATGCCAGCGCCGCGGACAGCGCGAGAATGAGCATTCCCGGCAAAATCAAAAAGCGCTTGCGGCGCCTTATGACGTCCAGCAGTTCCTCAAGGCCGAAGGGATGTTGCAGAGCTTCCATCCTTGGTCACCTGCATCCGGGATGCTTTAATCGAGCGTTACGGGCTGACCGAATCCGACAAAAACATACAAGGCATTACTTGTCGCACTGTCCGGATCCGATTCCCGGTCAATCCAGCGCAGGCGGTACTCGGCGCCGAGGCTCCATTGACGGTCCAATGCGTGGCGCAACTCGGCATTGACCTCCACGTACTGCCGTCCGGTGTTGCGGAGCCTGTCCAACGGTGCGGTGTCGAAGGCCCGCGCCGAGGTCAGGAGTGCGGTACGGGGGCCAACCTGCCGATTCCATTTGGCTACCACCTGGTCGCTCTCCACCAGGTCGCCCAAACCATTGGGAAACACCTGGCGGCGAACCGACAGCATGGTGTTGGCGCGCTCGGTTTTGCCACGCCACGATAAACCGGCCACGAGACCGGCCTCGTCCCCGGCGCCACTCACCCGTCGGATGCCCGCCTCCAGGGCGACGCTCCCCACAGGCGAATAACTGTGACTGTAACCCGTTGCGACCTCATAGGTATCCACCGCACGGAGCCCTTCCGGCTCGAAACGCTGGACACGCACATCCATGTTGATGGAATCGCGTCGCGAATACCGATGGATGAAACGGGTGGACAGGACGTGACGATCATAGTCGACCAGTTCGATCCCCGCCGGTTCATCGAAACGCTGGGTCGATAGCACATAAGCCAGCCGCAGCCGGCTTCTGGGGCTCAGATTATGCGTCCATGCAGGCTTGACCGAAACACGCTCCCGTTCCACGGGACGCGTCACCAGGGCCACGTCGATGTCGCTGTCAGGTTCGTCGGCCGGATCCGGCGCCAGTTCGATGGTGCGCTGCAGCGTATCGTTCATGTAGCTGGCATCCAGCTGCCAGTTATCGCGCGGCGCTTCGTTTGTTCCCGTGAGCTGGAAGAAATAGTTGCCGGATTCGCGTGTCGCATCGGACGCGCTGTATTCGATAACGTCGAGCCCGGCGGTGGCGCTGAGAGTACTCTGCGCGCGATTGCGGGTGATGCCCAGGGCCGTGGCGAGACGCAAGCCGCGTTCACTCCGCGCCCCGGAGGGGGCCAGGTCGATGTTGTCGTCGTAGCTCCCCATCAGCTGCACCGCCGGATGCAACACCCAGGCGTCTTCCGCCTGCGACGTTGCACAGGCCAGTGCGCACAGCAGCACCAGGACGCCGTTGCCCCTGCCGATGCAGCGGCCCGTTCGGCAAGTCGAATCGCCCTTGGCCGATCGCGTGGGCTGCGCCGCCACCTCTATCGCGTTACGGCGTCGCGCGCGAATTCCTTGCCGCACCACCGGCCCGACCCTCAGGGCACCAGCACTACGTCATTGCTGCGCAGCAGAATATTCCGTTCCAGGCCTTTGCCCTTGCGGGCCGCGTCATAGTCGAACCGGTATACGGCGTTGCTCGTGCCGTCGCGGCGCAGTACCTGGATGTCGTCGCGGGCGGCGTAGGGGGTCAAGCCGCCCGCCAGGGACAGCGCCTGCAGTACATCCACATAGCGTCCCACCACGTACTGGCCTGGTTTCTGCACTTCGCCGAGCACGTAGATGCGAAGGCCGGTGATCTTTTCCACCGACACGGTCACACGGGCGTCATGTACAAAGTTGCGCAGCCGCTGCGTGAGTGAGTCTTGAAGCTCCGGGATGGTCTTGCCTGCGGCCATCAGGGTGCCGGCGAGCGGAAAGGAGATCTGGCCATCCGGCAATACCAGCACGCTGCGGTGCAGGTTTTCCTCGTTCCACACCGAGATATCGAGCATGTCTTCGGGGCCGATACGGTATTCGATCGTTTCCTCGGCCAAGGGCGCTCGGGCGTTGGATGCGGACGTCGAGCAGCCGGTGAGCAGCAACAACGACAGAACGCCGACCAGTGCGGCGAGCGGCGCAAACACGTCCAAGGGGTGGCGCACGGCGTGACGAACGACCGAAGAGACTCCCCCTTGGCTGAGCTGACCCATGCAAAGAAACTCCCAGGAACAAAGCCGTCGTTATGCGCTGGCCACGGGCTTCAGCGCGTTCTCAGCATAGCCGAGGGTACTTCCCTGTCCACTGCACCGCATCAATCCCGTTGCGTGATTGATATCGAGTTCCCCGCGTGATCGGCAACCCACTTCAGACGCCCATTCGGTCTTCACGACAAACGGCCGTTCGTTTGTGACTCATGCGGCATCGTCCGCTAGCGCATCTCGATAGCATCGCGAGCCTGGGGTAGTCAGAAAAAGGGCAAGACGATGTCTCATATATCCGAGTCGTTCGCCAAGGTGATGCGCGTCTCGCGCGGCGGACGTTCTGCGTCGGCGGTGAGGGTGGCCAAGGGGCTGGGCTGCACACTCGCCGTGGCTGCGGTAGTGGGAGGAATGGGCCCTGCGGTCGCGAGCGCCGCCGCGGACGGCGCCGAGGTGGCGATACGCATCAACGCCGGCGGGCCGGCCTATGTGGACCGCGCCGGTAACACATGGCAGGCCGACACGGGCTTCAACACCGGCGGTAAGGCGACGGTGAATGTGGCCATCGCCAGGACCGACGAGGACGCCATCTATCAAAGCAACCGGTACGACAAGGCGGGTGCCCCCGAACTGGCCTACGTCATCGAGGTCCCCAACGGGGAGTATCGCGTCAATCTGCATTTTGCCGAGACCTGGAGCGGCGCGTGGTCGCAGGGTAAACGTGTGTTCGACGTACACCTCGAAGGACAGCAGGTCGAACAGCAGTTTGACGTGTTCGCCGCGGCGGGCGCCAATACGGCCCTGATGAAGAGTTATACCGTCAGGGTCGATGACGGGCACCTCAACATAGACTTCACCAATCGGGTGCAGAACCCGATGATCTCCGGCATCGAAGTGCTCGCACAGAAGCCGGCCGTACTACGCGTCAATGCCGGCGGCGCTCAGTACGTGGATCGCAATGGCAACACCTGGCTCGCCGACCATGGCTTCAACGTGGGCTCCCGTGCCACCACGGACGGCGCCATCGCAGGGACTGACGACGCCAGCCTGTACCAGACCAACCGCTACGACGTCGCCGCGGCCCCGGAGCTGGAATACGCATTTGATGTGCCCAATGGCGATTACCTGGTGAACCTGCATTTCGCCGAAACCTGGAAGAAGGCCTTCCAGCCGGGCGTGCGCGTGTTCGGTGTGACCATCGAAGATGAAAGCGTCGAGAGCGCACTCGATGTGTATGCCGAAGCGGGCGCCAGTACCGCCCTGGTACGGAGCTATCCGGTCACGGTGGCAGACGGTCGCCTGCAGATCGGCTTTGTGCACAAGGTGCAGAACCCCATGGTATCCGGCATCGAAATCATTCCATGGCAACCCATGGCGATTCGGGTCAATGCGGGTGGTGGTCAGTATGTGGATCGCAGTGGACGGACCTGGTCGGCGGACCAGGGCTTCAACACCGGTGCCACCGCCCGGGTGGATGCGGCCATCACGGGTACCGAAGACGATGAGCTATACCGGACCAATCGCTACGACAAGCCTACGGCGCCGGAATTGACCTACGCCTTTGAGGTCCCCAATGGGGATTACCGTGTGAATCTGCATTTTGCCGAGACGTGGAGCAAGGGCTGGACGCCCGGAAAGCGCGTGTTCGACGTCCGGATAGAGGGCCTCGAGGTGGACAAGGCGCTCGACGTATTCGCTCTGGCCGGCGCCAACACCGCCCTGGTGAGGAGCTACACCACGCGTGTTGAAGACGGCAAGTTGCAGATCGAATTCCTGCACGGTGTGCAGAACCCCAACGTGTCGGCCATCGAGATCCTGGCCTTGCCAGGCACCGGGAACAATGATGGCGATGAGCCCTCCGAGGGCGGCCAGGACCCGGGTGGCGACACCGGTGTCCCAGGCGACGGAACGGACCCTCTGCCTGAGCCGGAACCAGAACCGGAACCTCAGCCCAACGTCAGTCCCGTTGCGAACACCGATGCAGCGGCCGTGGAGGACGGCGTGGCTTCCCTGATCGATGTGCTGGCCAACGACACCGGTCTCGACAATCAGCCGGTGGCGGTGAGCATCGTCGCCAGCCCAGGCCACGGCACCTCGTGGGTGCGGCCTGACAATACCATCGTGTACACCGCGGATGCAGGCTACGCAGGCGCCGATGGTTTCACCTACCAGATCACCGATGCGGATGGCGAGGTTTCCCTTGCCAACGTGAGCATCGAAGTGAGCTGCCCACGCTGCGTGGTGGACTACGAAGTGACCTTGTCCTGGAAGCCCAATGCGGACGACATCCTCGGTTACCAGGTGTTTCTTGGGCCGACGGCGAACGAGGCCACACAGCTGATCTCCGACCTTCCGCTGAACTCGGGGCTGCTCGATCAGCGCTCGCCCAGTGTCCGGTTCCGCGCCCATGCGGACCTGGGACTGGGTGACGGTGACCAGGTCTGTTTCCGCGTCAAGGCCTACAACCACGACGCGGAGTCCGACTACTCGGCACCGGTCTGCCGCATCAACTGAGCCTCAGGAGATCGTCCAGGCCCGGCGCAACCGCGCCGGGCCTGTGCGCTGTCAGGCCATGCCGAGCCTTTCCAGTTCCCGCTCCGACACGTTGCGGATACGACGCGCATCGCGATCCCACTCGATGCGCCTGGCGAGCCGATAGGCGAGGGTGGCCATGTGCGACGACATGGCTTCTTCGAAACCTTCCTCAATGCCGCAACTCGGTGTGCCTCCGTGCCGAATGCAGCTCAACCACTCGCGAATATGCAGGTGAGCGGGATCCACCCGCTTGCCGTCCCGCGAGGTGGAGAGCAGTCCCTTCTTGGCGAAATAACTCACGCTCGCACTGGTCGTCGCATCCACCGACGCGGATGCCTGGACGACGATGGGCTGTCTCGGAGCATTTTGCACCCAGTGCGCGTAGCGGGTCGATTCCTGTTCGGGATGCACGATCAGGGCGTCGCCCAGTTCCATGGTGCCGTCACGGCCCATGAGTTGCGTGCTGCGATCGTAACTTGAGCCGAGGGTCGCACTGTACAAAAAGGTCATGCCGCGCTCACCGGCACCGGCGGCGCCGTAGGGCGTAAAATCATCGAACTCCATGGCGACCTGGAACACATCGGGGACTTCTCGTCCGTCGCGGAAGACGTACACGCCGCCGGTGGCCGTCACCGAGTCCGGGATGCCCATCTCCAGCAGGCAGTTGATCCGGTCGTAGTCGTGGGTGAGCAGATCGCCGGACAGGCCGGTGCCGTAGGCCCACCATTTGCGCCAGCGGAAGAAGCGTTCCGCATCGAAGGCGAGTTGCGGCCCATTGCCAATGAACTGCGCCCAGTCGATGGTGGCAGGGCTGGCCTGCGGGTGGATGGGGTTGATCCAGGCGCCGCTTTCCGTATTGCGGTTGGTGGTCGCCTGGATGAGCGAGATGTGGCCGAGATAGTGTTTCTTGAGTATCGCGCGTGCAGCCAAGAAACTGTCCGTCTGGCGATGCTGATGACCCACCTGGAAGACGATCCCCGAACGCTTCACCGCGTCATACAGCGCGTAGGTCTCGCCGATGCGATGCGTCATGCACTTTTCCACGTACACGTGCTTGCCTAGTTGCGCGGCGGCCAAGGCGATGGGCGCATGCCAGTGGTCCGGCGTGGCGATGATGACGGCATCGATATCTGGACTTTGCAGCAGTTCTTGATAAGACTTGAATCGCTTGGGATGTTGCTGCTTCATGGCAGCGGTCTCCAGAGCGGTCTGGGCGTTCACCTCGAAGAGATCGCACACGCCGGTGATGCGAACGTTCAGATCGTCCTGAGCGAAAAACTCCTGTAAACGGGTGTCCTGTGGATTACGCCGTGCGCCGCTGCGCATGTGCTGGAGTTCGTGACGGCTCGGAAATCCCGTCGCTTTGAGCAGATGCCGGCCGCGTGACCCATAACCAATGATGCCAAGGCGGATTGGCTCACCTTCGGCCGGCCCGATAGCGCGAGGCGGTTCGGGCTCGATTTCGAGCATGGCCAGGGGGTCGAGGCGCCTTCGGCCCTGCGTCTCTGTCACCGCCCATGTCAACACGCCGAGTATGGGCACACCCACAGCGCCCTTGATGACAGCGCGCCGATTCATTCGCGGCTTATCCAAGCCTTTTTCGTCATCCATGTCTCACCGCCTTTCCTTAGGCCCACTACGGCGAAATGCCAGCGCACGTTCTGCAACCCGTCCCGGTCGCGAGCGATTATAGCCATACAATCGCAACGCTTAGGTGCCATGGCTATACAAGCCCGTGGCCTTGTCTATGCTGAACGCCAGCGACTGCGTAGCAGGTGCGCACGATTATCCCGTTACCAGCCGGATAACCATTGCTCATGCGCCGGTCAGATGCCTACGCTGTGTCCCGCCATGATGCACGGCGCGCCCCATCGGTGCGCAAACGGCTGAATACATCGCGCGTGTCTATCTGGCGATGTGTGTTGCGATGGCGTGAACAATACGGCCGGATCCCATCGAACTTCGCAAGGAGCCTCTCGTGCAGGCAGTGGAAGCCGTTGAGTTGGGTGATGACTCGCGCTGGTTCGTGGTGTATACGAAGCCCCGTTCCGAAGCGCTCGCGTATGAACATCTGCAACGCCAAGGTTTCATGGCATACCTTCCGCGCATCCGGCAACCGCAGCACGTACGCGGGGCTTGGCGCAAGGTCATCAGTCCGTTGTTTCCCCGCTATCTTTTCGTACGTCTTCGTCCGGGCGTGCAGGATATCTCGCCGTTGCGATCCACGCGCGGCGTGACAACGCTGGTCCGCTTCGGCGATCGCCTGGCGATGATGCCGCCGGGCATGGTCGAGGCCCTGCGCGCCTGCGAAGATCCGAAGGAAGGTATGCACATGGCCGAGCGTGCGCTGTTCACCACGGGGGAGCCCGTGCGCATCATGCGAGGCGCGTTTGCGGGCCTTGAGGGGGTATTCCACGCCGCCAGCGGCGAGGAACGGGTGGTCATACTGCTGCGCATCCTCGGCCGCGACGCAAGCCCGGTCACGCTGCCGATGTCGCACGTGGAGCCGGTGGCCATGGTCGAGCCGGTCTTGCAGCGTACGGTGCCACGACAGCGGGTTTGACGCCTGACGGACGAGGCGTTCTCTGACATGGAGGTCCAAATGCGAAAAATAACGAAGGCGGTGTTTCCGGTGGCAGGCCTCGGCACACGCTTTTTGCCGGCCACCAAGGCCAACCCCAAGGAGATGCTGCCCATCGTGGACAAGCCGCTCATCCAGTATGCGGCGGAGGAGGCGGTGGCGGCGGGCATGACCGAGCTCATCTTTGTCACCAGCGGCGCCAAACGCGCCATCGAGGATCACTTCGACAAGAACTACGAACTCGAAGCGGAACTGGAGCAGAAGAACAAGCACAAGCTGTTGGAAGTGGTGCGGGACGTGGTCCCCGACGGGGTTTCATGCATCTACCTGCGCCAGCCGGAGGCACTCGGGCTTGGTGATGCGGTGCTGCGTGCCCAGCCTGCGGTGCAGAATGAACCGTTCGCGGTCATCCTGGCGGACGATCTCATCGACGATGGCCACCGCGGCGTGACGCGCCAGATGACGGAACTCTATCAGGAGCACGGCTGCAGCCTGCTCGGGGTGGAGGATGTCCCGGCCAGCGAGACGGATAAGTACGGCATCGTGGAATCGACCCCGCTCGACAAGTGGCTGTCGCGGGTCGGCGCCATTGTGGAAAAACCACGCCCCGAGGTGGCCCGCTCGAACCTCGGTGTGGTTGGCCGCTACATACTCACACCGCGCATTTTTGAGCTGCTGCGGCGCACCGGGCGCGGCTCGGGTGGCGAGGTCCAGCTCACCGATGGCATCGCGGCACTGCTGGCTTACGAGCCCGTCTATGCCTATCGATTCCATGGCCGGCGCTACGACTGCGGCAGCAAACTGGGGTATCTGCAGGCCACGGTCGACTATGCGTTGCGGCACCCGGATCTGGCCGCGCCGTTTCGAGCCTATCTCGCCGGCTGTTGTGCGGCTCCGGAGGCGGTCCCTCCTGGAGCCACGCTGGGCGCGCTGGCCGCCAACGGGTGAGGCGGCACGGGCGATAAGCCCGCAGCCTGAAGAATGTCACGTAGCTGCGCAACGTGACCTACGCAACCGACAGCAGAATTCGTCATTCCGCGGCAGGCCGGAATCCATCATCAGGAGACGTGGGGTGCACCGGGCGGTATCATAATGCGCCCTTATCCACTGCACTGCGCGTCGTGATCACGCCCGAGTACCTGTCCGTTTCCCTGTCCACCTTCACACTCATCGCCCTGGCGGAAATCGGCGACAAGAGCCAACTGGTGTGCATGACCCTGGCGGCGCGCCATCGGGTGAGGCCGGTGATCATCGGCGCGGCCACCGCCTTTCTGCTCCTCAATGCGCTTGCAGTGCTGTTCGGCGCGGGCGCCGCGGCCTGGGTGCCGGAGCGCGTGATGGCCGGCGTGGTCGCCGTACTGTTCGCCGTGTTCGGCGTCCATGCACTACGGGCGGAGGAGGCGACCGGGAACGAGGTGGTCGTCGAACGCCCCGGCCACGGGATTTTTCTCACCACGCTGCTGCTCATCCTGGTGGCCGAGTTCGGTGACAAGACGCAACTCGCCGTGGCGGGGCTTGCCAGTAGCCTGCCTCCGGGTCCCGTCTGGCTGGGTGCAACCGTCGCCCTGGTTTTCATCTCCGCGCTGGGTGTATGGGCTGGCCGCGCCGTATTGCAACGCGTCCCGCTGCATTGGCTCCACCGCCTTGGCGGCGCCATTTTTCTCGTCTTCGCCGCCCTGGCGGCCTGGCGGGCGCTCGCCTGAACCGGGTCTGGCTCAGCCGCGCAGCGTCTTCAAGGCGCCGCCCCAGGCAATGAGCTGATCGATGACGATGTGTAGCGTCTGCTCATGGAAGGACGCCGGCTTGAACACACGCATGTCCTCGAAATCGGTGTACAGCGACAAAGCGACCTGGGCACGCACGTCCGCCACCTGCAGTTCCGCCATGATCAGGCGCAGGCTCTCCACCGCGCGCGTGCCACCGGCGCTGCCATAGCCGATGAATCCCGCGGCCTTGTTGTTCCATTCCTTGTAGAGGAAATCGATGGCGTTCTTGAGGGCGCCGGAGGTGCCGTGGTTGTACTCGGGCGTCACGAATAGGAAGGCGTCGAATCGGCCGATCTTCGCGGCCCAGGTCTTGGTGTGTTCCTGGTGGTATTGGTCCATAGCCGGCGGCATGGACTCGTCGAGCAGCGGCAGGTTGAAGTTCCTGATGTCCACCAACTCGAACTCCGCGTCGCGTCGTTGCGTCGCGATGCCGTACGCCCACTGCGCCACCGACTCACCGATCCTCCCTGGGCGCGTACTGCCGATGATGATCCCAATCTTGAGCATGGTCTTTGTCCTCCGTGACAGATGAGGAACAGGGTGGCAGAGCTTGCGGGTTAATCAATGCCCGCAGTTCTCCGTCGCACCCTTGGGGACCGCGTTTACCTCAAGGCTGGGAGGACACCGAAGAATGCCATACTCTTGGACGACGGAATCGTACGGGGTAGCACCGTCTCCCCCGGGGAGGACCGTAGCGGGATCCTGATCGCGGTACGCGTCGACGAAATGCACGACTTCGGTCTGGAACAGAGGCAGGCTGGACAACGGGCATCCTAATGGAGGTCCCGCATGAGTGACGATCGCCAGAAGATGCTCGCCGGCGAACTCTACGACCCGTTTGATCCTGAACGGGTCGCCGCGCGTGAGCGTGCACGGGAGTTGTGCTGCGCGCTCAACGACACGCGGGAGGCGCAGCAGCTGGAGCGATGCAGATACTGGAGCGTCTTTTCGGTTCCGGTGGCGAGAGCGTGTGGATGCAGCCGCCGTTTTACTGTGATTACGGCGCCAATATTCACTTGGGCACACGGGTCTATTTCAACTTCAACTGCGTCGTGCTCGACGCTGCGAAGTGCGCATAGGGAGCTACACGCTGTTCGGGCCGGCGGTACAGATTCTCACGCCACTTCATCCGTTCAATGCCGCGTTGCGTCGAGAGCGGGAATCCGGAAAGCCGGCGGAGATCGGTGAAGACGTCTGGGTGGGTAGCGGCGAATCCGAGACATTTCCGAATAGAATCGCCGTGCCTCTGACTGTGTGCGCGGCCGCATCCATGCCGGAAAGGGTCGGTTGTTTCGCTACGGCCAGGGGATGATGAAATCCTGCATATCGTCCGGATCGGACAAGGCGTCTTCCGAAAGCGCAAACCCGGAAACCGAAACACCGGCCATCCGCGTGCTGTCGGCATGGCCTGTCACCAGCGGATGCCACGGCGGCAGCGGCTTGCCCTCGGCCAGCCGCCGGTAGGCGCAATTCGAAGGCATCCATTGCAGCGTTTCCAGCCGCTCCGGCGCGAGCACCAGGCAGTCGGGCACCAGCGCCTGCCGCTGTTCGTATCGACCGCAGCGACAACTCGTCAGGTCGAGGAGCCGGCAGGCCACCTGCGTATAGAACACCTCATCCGTCTCCTCGTCCTGCAACTTGTGCAGGCAGCAGCGCCCGCAGCCATCACACAACGCCTCCCACTCTTGCGCCGACAGTTCTTCCAAACGCTTTTCGATCCAAAACGGTTTCATGGGAGGATTTTGCCACATCTTCTCTTGTGTGCATGCATCATGACGGACGGCGTTCTTCACTCGGCCATCGCTTTGCGTGTTTGATGATTCGCATCACCTCTGCGGGACTGCGGTCGTGGCGCAGCAGTGTGGCCATGATTCGCATCGGATGATCGATATGGTTGAAAAAATGTTTATAGCCGGCGCAAAGATAGTTCAATCCCGGCTCACCCATCGGGGTGCTCATGAAACGATTGCGCGGGCACTCACCGTGGCAGGCGAACCGCACCTCGCACTCCCGGCAGTAGCGGGGCAGCGTGTCCCGCTTAGCCTCAGGCATTGCGCTTATTCTATGAATTCAGGTCCGGGACACGAGACGACGAGTGACTGGTCGGTACCGGCTTACGTGCATTATGTGGCCCAGCCGGTGGCCTCGGGCGAGCTGCAGTTCACCCTGATGTGGGATTCCATCACCAACCTTGACCTGCATGTGCTCGACTCGGGTGGTACTGAGATTAATTACGGCAGAAAGTTCTCTGCCACCGGAGGCGAGTTGGATGTGGATGACACAAACGGTTTCGGAATTATACAGGCAGTGCCGCGGCAAACTACACGCTAACCATGACGAAGCGTGGTGTATCGACTGTCACCAGAGGGTCACTTCCGGCGGTGGCTATGATTGCGAGCTCGACGCTCACAGTAACCATGCCTTGATTGGATAAAGAAAGATGAAAAGGCACCTTCGGGTGCCTTTTCATTCAGGGGATGGAAAAGGAGGTGTCACGTAGCTTCGCAACGCGACCTACGGAGAAGGCGCGTTTACGGAACGCCGAGGATTTCGGGGTGCCGGGAAGACTGCTCGTGGAATTTGGGAAAACAAAGCCCCGCACGGCGAATCGCTGCGGGGCTTTGTTCGGCTAGAAATCAGCCGCAGCTGCCACCGCCGCAACCGCCGCAACCACTGGATTTGCCGCCCGAACCGCAGCCGTCCTGGTCGGAGCCGGGCGGGACGTAGTCGGGATCGTTGGGGTTGAGGAAGATGAAGCGGAAGTCGCCGGGTTCCAGTTCCACGTAGTCGAGGGTGGCCTCGGCGAGGAGTGGTTCGTGGCTGGGGTGGATGATGACTTCGATGCCCTCGCAATTGAATACGAGATCGTCTTCGGAGCATTCGTCGAAGCCCATGCCGTATTCGATGGATCCGTTGTCCAGGGGGCGTGCTGCGAGGCGCAGGGACAGGTTCTGCATGCCGCCCTGTTCGGCGGCGGCGAGGATCTGCTTGGCGGCTTCGGATGTCACGGTGATCATGCTGCTCTCCTTGTAATGATTCAGGCGGTGTTTGAAAGACCGCGGACCCGCCTTACGAAATCCACGAATGCACCGGCCCAGGGACTGCCGTCCAAATGGCGCAGGTGTGCATAGTTGGCGAGGAGGTTCTTGTAGACGATGCCGTCATGGCGACCATCAATGCCGGCGCCACGCTCGACCTCGTAGGCAAAAGTGAGTCCTGCCGACAGGTTTTCCAAGTGCGAATAGTGAAACTCGTGCGCGTCGAAGGCGACCCCGGCGGGGCAGGGGGCCCAGGGCGCCGCCCCGGTGGGCTTGAGGCGGGTGTAGCCGCGGCCCACGGGCTTGTCGGTCATGACGGTGTCGGCAGGGATGACGCCCACCATGTCCATGCGCCGGCCCTGCCAGGCGATGGAGCGGGTGAGATACATAAGGCCGCCACATTCGGCATAAACGGGCAGGCCGTGTTCGATGGCCGCGCGGATGGACTGGCGCATGGCGGTGTTGGCGGCCAGCGCGTCCATCTGGGTTTCCGGAAAGCCGCCGCCGATGAAAACGCCGTCCACCGCAGGCAGATGGCTGTCGTGCAGGGTGTCGAAGGGCACCAGGGTCGCGCCGGCGGCCTGCAGGGCCTCCAGATCGTCCGGGTAGTAGAAGCCGAAGGCCCGGTCGCGGGCGATGCCGATACGCACCGGCATTCCTGCGGAAACCACCGCGGGCAAGGGCTGCGCCCGCGGAATTGGCGCGGCCGTCGTGGCGAGCCGTTCCAGCGCGTCCAGGTCGATGTAGTCGGTCACCGCCGCCGTAATGTCCTGCAGGATGCTGCGGACCTTGGCCTCCTCGTTGCTCGGAATGAGGCCGAGGTGGCGTTCGTCGATGCCGAGGCGCGGGTCGCGATGGACCATGCCGAGCACCGGCAGATCGGTGTAATGGGCCACCGCTTCGCGTAGACGGGTCTCGTGACGGGCGCCGGCCACCTTGTTGAGGATCACGCCGGCAATGCGGATGGACGGGTCGAAATGCTGGAAGCCGAGCAGTAACGGTACGACGCTGCGGGTCATGCCACGCACGTCCACCACCAGTATCACAGGGCTGCCGAGCAGGGCGGCGAGGGCGGCATTGCTTTGGGTCCCTTCCACATCGAGGCTGTCGAACAGGCCCATGTTGCCTTCGATGACCGCCATGTCGGCGTCGGTGGTGTGCGCGACGAACAGGCGGCGGATCTCGTCGGTCTGCATGAGGTGCAGGTCGAGGTTGTAGCAGAGGCGCCCGCTGGCGGCGCCCAACCACATGGGGTCGATGAAGTCCGGTCCCTTCTTGAACGGCTGCACGCGGCGGCCGCGTGCAGCCAGCGCCCCACAGATCCCGAGCGTGAGCGTGGTCTTGCCCGAGGACTTATGGGGCGCGGCGACGAGGAAGTGGCCGTTGGTCATGCCGCCTGGAATTTCTCCCGGTTGCGGGCATGCCATAGGGCCGTGGCCTGAGCCTCGGCATCCACGCGGTCGCTGGCCCGTCCCATCATGTGCAGGGTAAGTGCCACGGTGCCGATGACGGCGGCCACGCCGTAATCGTCTTCGGCCGTGCCGGCCCACACCCGCGCCAGATGGCTCACGTCCAGTTCATCGTTGCGCACGTGGCGTTTTTCGAACATGGGCGGCCATTCCTCTTCAGTCAGCTCGCCGTTGTGTACCCCCTGGACGAGGCAGGCGATATCGGGGTTGCGCTCGATTTCGCCACCTTCGCCTTTGATGACCGCCATGTGCCGCTGGCCCAACAGCCGCGCCGCCACCTGGTGCGTGGGGCGGTAACCGGGATGGAAGATGCCCTGCATCATGCACGGTGCAGCGAAGGGATTCAGCAGCCGCGCGATGGTGTGCACCGGGGAACGCAGACCGAGCAGGGGACGGAGTTCGATGATCTGGTGCAGCTTGGGGCTCAGGTGCTCCAGGTCCATGTAGGCGAAGTTCATCTCGATCAGGTGCTGCCGGGCCTCTTCGAAGCTGGTGGCCACGGGCATGCCTAGCAGGGGGAGCACGTTCTTGGTGTAGATGCGGCCCGCGGTGTGACCGCTGGCGCCGTGCATGAACACGCGGATGCCGCTCTCGGCCATGAGCAGGGTAGCCAGCAGATACCAGGGCAGCTGACGCTTCTTGCCTGCATAGGAGGACCAGTCCAGGTCCACATTCACGCCGTCCGTGGGGACGTTCAGGTGCGTGCGGATGGCGCGCACGAAGGCCGCCACTTCCTCGGGCGTCTCTTCCTTCACGCGCATGAGCATGAGAAAGGCGCCCAGCTGGATGGGCTGCACCTGATCGCTCATGATCAGGGCCATGGCATCGAAGGCTTCCTGCCCGCTCAGGGCGCGCGAACCGTTGCGGCCCTTGCCGAGGATGCGGATGTACTGCGCAAACGCATGTTCTTCGCTCATGCCTCACCTTTGAAGAAAAGCATTAACCACGGGGTACACGGGGAACACGGGGGAAAAGAGGGGAGCTTCATTCCTCCCCTGTACCCCGTGTTCCCCGTGGTTTGATCTTTTTGCACTGTAAGACCTTACCACCCGTCAGGATACCCCAGAGACGACGACACCGCTGTCCTTGCGGAGCAGCGGTGTCGTTTGCCCGGGCGAGAGGCCCTTATGCCGCGGCTTTCACCGCTGCGCTGTCCTCGGCCTTGGCCACCACCTGCTCGTCGCCCAGGGACTCGGGCAGGAAGCGCAGCAGCTTCAAGGCCACTGCCGTCGCCGCGAGGGTGATGGCGATGCCGGCGAAGCCGAGCAGGACTTCCGCGAGGGTGGGCGAGTAGCTGTTGACGGCGCCATCCGCGAAGCTGCTGGTCGCCTCGAAGCCCGGGAAGATGGTCATCGGGTAGGCTTGGCCGCCGATCACGATCACGTAGACCTGGGCAAAGCCGCCGAGGATCACCAGGGCCGCCGCAGTGGCGATCATGCTGCGGGACTTGGAGGTAGCCGGGTGATAGAGCAGAGCCAGGGGCAGCAGGCTGCCGAGGCCGATCTGCACCACCCAGAACAGCGCCGTGAAGATGCCGCCATCGCGCAGGATGAAGGCTTCCACACCATGGTGCTCGGTGGCGTAGAGGTTCATCAGGTGGTAGGCGAGCACGAAGTAGAGCACGCCACCCACGAATACGCCCAGCAGGTTCTTCAGGCGGAACAGCACCGCGTCACCCAGCGGGCGCTCGGTCATGCGATAGGTGACCATCAGCACCAGCAGGAACGCGGCGAGGCCGAAGGAGAAGGACATGACCACGAACATCGGAGCCATGATCGCCTCGTCGAAGGCCTGGCGCGACACCAGGAAGCCGAAGATGGAGCCGGTACCGGTGGTGAGGATCAGGCGCCACAGGAAGGCGACGAAGCCCACCTTGCCGCTGAACTTCTTCATGGAGCGGTCCAGCATGGTCCACAGGTAAGCCGCAACGATGACCATGAAGCCGGTGTACAGGATCACGTTCCACGCGAAGATGGACTTGAAGTTGTACGTGGTCATGGCAACGATGAGGCGGTCCGGACGGCCCAGGTCGAGCACCAGCACCGCCAGACCGCCGGCGAGCAGGGTGATCGCCAGCAGGCCCGACAGCGGCGCCAGCGGCTTGTACATGGTCTTGCCGAATACCGAGCCGATGGACGCGACGTTCAGGGCGCCGGAAGCGGCCACGATCAGGAAGATCGCGAACACGTGCGGCATGCCCCAGACGATCTGGTTGTTCATGCCGGTGACCCAGTGACCGTTGTGCTCCATGTAGTACACCGCGCCCAGGCCGGCGACGATGACCGCACCCAGGATGGCGAGCAGGGCCCAGAAGCCCTGACCACCCTCGATTTGCGTAAAGCGCACTTTCTTCATGCTTCAGCCTTCCGAATCGTTAGATGCCGCGGTAGCGAACGCCGGGGTTAAGGCCGAGGTCGGCGCGGATGGCGGTGGTGGCGTAGGTCTTGACGGTCTGGGCGATCTCGCTGTTGGGATCGTTCAGGTCGCCGAAGATGATCGCCTTATGGCCGTCCGTGTTGCAGGCCTCGACACACGCCGGCCGCTGACCCTCATCGACGCGCGTGACGCACATCGTGCAGGCCTCGACCGTGCCCTTGCCGCGCGGGGCATGGGGACGCTGGTCGGTGACGTCCTCGTGGATGAACGAGCGCGCCTTGTAGGGGCAGGCCATTATGCAGTAGCGGCAGCCGATGCAGATGTGCTTGTCCACCAGGACGATGCCGTCCGCACGCTTGAACGAGGCGCCCGTGGGACACACGTCCGCGCAGGGCGGCTTCTCGCAGTGTTGGCACATCATGGGCAGCGAGTGCACGGAACCCGTGCCCTTGTTGCGCAGGTCCACCTTGCGAATCCACTGGGCGTCCGTCTGAGGACGGCCGTGGTCCTTCAGCCCGTTCCATTCGTTACAGCCCTTCACACAGGCGTCGCAGCCGCTCGAACACTTGTTGGTGTCGATGAGCATGCCCCAGCGTACCTTGCTGGTGACCGCCTCGGCCGAGGGCTTGGCCTCGGCTACGCCGTACAGCATCACGCCGGAGGCAAGGGAGACACCCGCGGCGAGCTTGGCGCTCTGGCTCAGAAACTCACGACGGGAGAAATCCGGATGCATCTGTTCGCTCATTCTGCACCACCTGTCTGTTCGCTAGCACCCGCGAGCTGGTTGAGCAGCTCACCCGCGGGCTGATGCACCGCGGCGGCCTTTTCCATCCCCGGCGTGACAATGGGATGGAAACTGGTGGTCTTTTCGGGCTTGGTCGCATGGCACCCGAAACAGTCGATCTTCACACCTGCGTACTGATGGCAGCTTGCGCAGAAGTGCTGACCCTCGTGCTTGCCGGCCGCAGCATCATTCTGCTCGGCGGCGTGGCACTCGAGGCACTGCTTGAGGCTGTACTTCGTGGTGCGGACACCGTCATGCATCGTGTTGTCGCGGTGGGCCATGAGGTAATCCATGTGCTTGCGGCGCATGACATTCGTGTCTTCGACGCACTGATCCCCTTTGGCCTCGGGCAATTGAGGCATCGGCACCCGGCCGCCCCCGGCGGCAAGGGCCGGTGCTGACATGGTCAGCACCAGCACCGCCGTGTGGAGTAGCTTGGTCAACCGGTTCATCGTTGGCTCCTTACTCGCCCATGCCCATCTGGATGTAGCCGGTGGGGCATACGTCGGCGCAGATGTGGCAACCGATGCACTTGGCGTAGTCGGTGTAGACGTAGCGGCCCGTGGTCGATTCCTTCTTCGGCGTCTTCAGCACGGCCGCCTGCGGGCAGAACACGATGCAGTTGTCACACTCGAAGCACATGCCGCAGCTCATGCAACGCTTGGCCTCGGCGATGACTTCGGCTTCTTCGAGCGCCACCAGACGCTCCTCGAAGTGACCCAGGACCTGGTCGGCATCCACTTCGATGTGCTTGCGCTTGTGACGCGGCGTGAAGGCAAAGTGACCGAGGAACAGCTCGTCGGCGGAGATGATCTCGTGGGCCGAGCGGTCTTCGTAGTTGTGCACCGCGAACTTGTCGGACGAGGTGCCGCGCAGGCCCAAGTCGATTTCCTTCGCGAAGCCCTCGGCTTGGACGATCTCGTCCTTCGCCTTGGCCTTGAAGGAGTCGGGCTCCAGACCGGCTTCACGCAGCTTGTTCAGCAGGTTGAAATGGTGCACGTCCACCTTCGGGCGATTCACCAGCTGCTCATGCTTCAGGTAGTGGTCGACGCTCTCGACCGCAACCGATGCCTGGCCGATGGCGGTGGTGAGCAGGTGGGGACGCACGATGTCGCCGCACACGAAGTAACCGGGCTTGTTCGGCACCTGGAAGTGCTTGTCGGCATCGATCAGGCCACGCGCGTTCTGGAAGGACTCCATGCCCTCGAGATTACCGGTCTGGCCGATGGCGGCGACGACCAGGTCTGCTTCGATGACGTATTCGGAACCCTCGATGGCCTTGCCCTTGTCGTCGAGCTTGGCGACCTTCAGGCCCGTGGCACGACCGTCGGCACCCTTGACGACCTCGACCGGGCTCAGCTGACCGAAGATCTTGACACCCTCGCGGGTGGCATCTTCGATCTCGTGCTGGGCCGCCGGCATCTTCTCGATGGGCGAGCGGGAAATCAGGGTCACGTCAGCGCCCTGGCGCTGTGCGCTCTTGGCGACGTCGCTGGCGGTGTGGCCGAGGATGATGTACTCGGGGCGATCCTTCTCGTTCTCGACGGTGATGTGGCCGAGACGGCGGGCCACGGAGGCCACGTCGATGGAGGTATCGCCACCACCGATGACCAGCACCTTGCCGGACACGTGCTGCAGTCGACCTTCATTGAAGGCGGCCAGGAAGGCCACGCCGGTGATGCAGTTGGGGGCGTCGGCGCCGGGCACGGGCAGGGCGCGGCCGGACTGGGCACCCAGGGCGAAGATGATGGCGTCGTACTGCTTCTCGAGGTCGGCCAGCTGAACGTCCTTGCCCACCTTGACACCGCACTTTACTTCTACACCCATACCGGTAATGCGGTTGATCTCGCCATCGAGCACGTCACGGGGCATGCGGTAGCCGGGGATGCCGTAACGCATCATGCCGCCGAGCTGGGGCAGGGCTTCGAAAATGGTCACGCCATGGCCCTTGCGGCGCAGCTGGTAGGCCGCAGCCAGGCCGGCCGGGCCGCCGCCGATGATGGCGATCTTCTTGCCGGTGTCGGCACCAACCTGGAATTGCAGGCCGGCCTTCAGGGCCTGGTCACCGATGTACTGCTCGACGGAGTTGATACCGACGAAATCTTCGACCTGGTTACGGTTGCAGCCATCTTCGCAGGGCGCCGGGCACACGCGACCCATCACGGACGGGAACGGGTTCGCGTCGGTGGAGCGGCGGAAGGCGTATTCCTGCATGGTCATGCCGGCCGGGGCCTTCTCCATGCCGCGGATGATGTCCAGGTAACCACGGATGTCCTCACCGGCAGGGCAGCTGCCCTGGCAAGGCGGCGTACGGTGCACGTAGGTGGGGCACTTATGGGTCCAGCTCGCCTGCCAGATTTCCTGATTCCACGAACGGGGCTTGCTGTCGCCGTCCTTGTAGCGGCGGAAGGTCAGATTCTTCTTCATGTCGTCGCTGGAAGTCGCCATTTCGAATCTCCTATGCGTTAAACCTTGTTATGTCCCGCCGTCTGGCGAGTCACGAATGAACTATTCGGCCGCTTCTTCTTCGGCGTCCTCTTCGACACTGGGGCGCGTAAGCACGATGGCCGAGCTCACGAGCTGATGGACACTCATGATCATGTCCATCTTCATGCCGTAGTAGGGGAGCACCTTGGCGAACTGGCTCTTACAAATGGCGCAGATGGCCGCCAGATTGGTGACCTTCCCGTCTTCCACCACTTCCTTGAGGGCCTCCATGCGGGGCAGGGCGCCCTTTACACGGATTTCCATGAGATCGTCTGTGAGCAGACCGCCGCCACCACCGCAGCAGAAGGTCTTCTCGCGGATGGTATCGGGGTCCATGTCCACGTAGTTGTTGCAGACCGCCTTGATGACGGCACGCGGAATGTCGAACTGGCCGCCCGGCTTGTCGCCCATGCGGCTGCCGCGCGCCACGTTGCACGAGTCGTGGAAAGTGATCACGCGATCGTCGTTCTGCGACTTGTCCAGCGTGAGCTTGCCTTCCTTGATGAGGTCCCAGGTGAACTCGCAGATGTGCTGGGGCGCGGGGTAGCGCGGATCCAGCTGCTTCTGCAGTTGCAGGGCCCATTCGTCGGTGGCGCCGTGGCCGACGCCGGCCGTGGTGTTCCAGAAGTTGTAGGCCACGCGCCAGGCATGACCGCACTCGCCGACCACGATGCGCTTGACGCCCAGATCGATGGCGGCCTTGCGGATGCGCTCGGCGGCACGCTTCAGGTTCTCGTAGCTGCCGATGAACATGGAGAAGTTGGCCGCTTCCGAGGCATAGGTGGACACCGTCCAGCTCACGCCGGCCTCGTGGAACACCTTGGCATAACCCATCAGGCCGTCGATGTGCGGCTCAGCGAAGAAGTCGGCGGAGGGCGTCACAAGCAGGATGTCCACACCCTTTTTGTCGACCGGCATCACCACGCGGGTGCCCGTGCTGTCGAAGATTTCCTCGGCGAATTCTTCGAGGGTCGCTTCCAGCGCCGGCCCGGGCAGGCCGAGGTTGTTACCGACCTTGTGGACCTTGGCGAGGATCTCGTTGCAGTACTTCTGGCCGTAGCCCACCGAGTCGAGGATCTCGCGCGCCGCCATGGACACTTCGGCGGTGTCGATGCCGTAGGGGCAGAACACCGAGCAGCGGCGGCACTGCGAGCACTGGTGGAAGTAGCTGTACCACTCATCCAGTACTTCACGGGTCAGGTCACGGGCGCCCACCAGCTTCGGGAAATACTTGCCGGCAAAGGTGAAGTAACGGCGGTAGACGCTACGCAGCAGGTCCTGGCGCGCCACCGGCATGTTTTTGGGGTCATGCGTGCCCTGGAAGTAGTGGCACTTGTCCGTGCAGGAGCCACACTTGACGCAGGCATCCATGAACACGCGCAGGCCACGATATTTGTCGAGCAGGTCGCCCATCTTCTCGATGGCTTTCTCCTGCCAGTCGGGCAGCAGTTCGCCAGGGAAGCCCAGCGCTGCCTGGTGCTCTGGCGCGGCGACAAAAGGCTTCAGGTGCGCCGTTGCGTCTTTCTTCAAAGCGGGAACCGTCGGGTATTCCCGCATTTCGGGGGTCTGAAAATCGGCCACGCGATTCTCCTTAGTTCACTGTCCGGCTCGTGCGTTCACTTGTCCAGGCTGGCAGCCCAGGGCGCCAGATGGCGGCGCTCGCGGGGGTTGTCGATCTGGTTACGGGTCGGGCTGAAGAAGACGCCCGGGGCATGTAGCAGCTTGCTGATGGGGAAGACGATCATCAGCACTGCGACGAGGAACAGGTGTACCAGCAGCGCCGGATCGGTCGGCAGCGGCTGGGGGTCGAAGTACATCAGGCCGAGGAAGAAGGTCTTCACCGCGACGATGTCGGTGTGGGCCACGAACTTCATACCGAGGCCGCTGATGCCAATGCCGACGAGCAAGGCAAGCATCAGGTGATCGGATGGGCCGGTGATGTAGCGGATGCGCTCCACCACGATGCGGCGGCCCCACAGCGCGAGCAGACCCGCGACCATGGCGAGGCCACCGTAGATGCCGAAGGGCTGGACCGACGTGAGCAGCAAGCCCGGTTCGGCGATGAAATAGCGCCCGTGGCGCAGCAGCACAAGGGCCAGGCCCACATGGAACATCCAGCCAAAAATCCAGATCCACTTGTTGGATTTGAACAGACTTTCGAACAGCACGACCTCACGGGCCATGCGCAACACCACCCCCGACCCAGTGGTCGGCGCGGGCGTCGTGGGAATCTTGAGCGGAGCGGGCGTCTTGGCGTACTGCGTGATCTTGCGGGCAAGCCCGAGTACGAACAATCCCGTCGCCAGGTAGAAAAGAACCACGTAAAACGTCGTCAGGAACGACATCGGACAACGACCCTCTGCTGATGGAGAACCAAGCAACGGGGGGGATTACTCCCCCCCGAAAGCCCAAGGCTTAGATGCAGCCGGTCGGCTTCGGCAGGCCGGCGATCTTGCACGCCTGCTTGGCGGGACCGTAGGGGAACAGCTCGTACAGGTACTTGCTGTTGCCCTTCTCAGGCCCAAGCTTCTTGCCGATGGCCTTGGTCAGCACGCGGACCGCCGGGGCGATCTGGTACTCGTTGTAGTACTCGCGCAGGAAGTGGATCACTTCCCAATGGGCGTCGGTCATCTCAACGCTTTCGCTCTTGGCGAGCTCGATGGCCGCAGCCTCATCCCAGTCGGCCAGGTTGAGCAGGTAGCCTTCTTCGTCGGTCGCAAGCGACTTGCCGTTTACTTCAAGTGCCATGACATCATCTCCTCAGTCAGTTGAAATCTCGGAACTACAGCCAGGCTTGTACCTTGCCGTTTTCAACGGCAAGGTCAACAAATCCACTGTAATCGACGAGCTTGATACCATCCATGACCTTGGCGCGCACGCCACGGGCTTTCAGGTCCGGTTCCAGCGCACAGATGGTGAAGTCAGCCATCGCCTTCTTCAGCGTGTCGGCCACTGCGGTGTTCTGCACGGCGGCGTAAACGCCGTCCTCGATGAGCAGAATGGTGCTGCCCTTGGTGGCATACGCCAGACAGCTCTCGAGGGAGTTCTTCTCAAAAGGCGACTTGTTAACGGTGTGCAACATGCTTTTTCCCTCTTAAAAGGTCAGGACGACGTCCTGCTCTTCCATCAGGCCGGCGATCTCTTCACGAGACATCACCTGCACGTCGACGAGCAGATCTTCTTCCGACAAACCGCGGGCCTCGAGTGCGTCTTTTTCAACGTAGAGCTTCTCCACGTCGTACATCTCCAGGGCGCGGTAGGTGGGGGAGAAGTTCTTCATGCCGATGTCGGCGGTGTCCTGGCCCTTGACGAGCTGGTAGACGCCGTCATCGATGAACACCAGGCTGACATCCTGCTCGAAGGCGGCACCGATGAGCACCACTTCGAGAGATTCCAGCGCGTAGATGGTGCCGTACGGAGCCTTGCGGTTCACGTAGCAGAACTTCTTGACTGCGCCGCCTTCCATCATTTCGTCACTCATTGCTTGCTCCCCAAATCAGTCGCCGAACACCACGAGGCGATCGGACTGAATGCCGCCTTCGATCAACTGTCCGAGACCCGAGATACGGAAGCCCGGAGCGATGTTGTCTGCGTCCTTACCGTTGCGCTTCGCCTCGTCGGCGTCGGCGATGCCGCGGCGCTGGGCCGCGGCAACGCAGACGACGAGGTCGATGTTGTGCTTGGCAGCAAGGTCGCTCCAACGGTTGACGATGTTGCGGTCATCCTGGGGCGGCGTGGTCAGGCGCGTCGCGTTGTTGACGCCGTCGTGGTAGAAGAACACGCGAAAAATCTCGTGACCCTTCGCCAGCGCAGCTTCACAAAACTTGTACGCGCTGTCCGACGCCTGGTGAGTGTACGGACCCTCGTTAACCTGGATCGTAAACTTCATTGGAACGTCTTACCTCTGCTTAGAAGCGGATGTGAGCCGAAGCGTTCAGGTTCACACGACCACCGCGCCAGTTGTCGATGTGGTACTTGGTGAACGGCAGACCGGTCAGTTCGAAGAAACGGGGCCAACCGATACGCTCGACCCAGTCACCGATACGTTCCCAATCCTTCGCGTCCGCCTTGTAGACGGCGAGGATCTTCTTCACGACCGCAGCGACTTCCGGCCAACGCGGGGCGTTGTTCGGCAGGCCGGCAGCGACCAGCTTGTGGAACATCGGCTTGGAGCGGGCGTTGGAGTGCTTACCGCCGACCCAGATGGCGAGCTTGGAGTGCTCGGGATCGTTGATCTGCATCGGGGGGCACGGCGGGAAGCAGGCGCCGCAGCACACGCACTTCTTCTCGTCGATTTCCAGCGAGGGCTTGCCGTTGACCATGGCCGGACGGATGGCAGCCACCGGGCAACGCGCCACGACGGACGGGCGTTCGCACACGTTGGCAACCAGGTCGTGGTTGATCTTGGGCGGCTTGGTGTGCTGGATGTTGATGGCGATATCACCCTGGCCGCCGCAGTTGATCTGGCAGCAGGAGGTGGTGATGTGCACGCGGTTCGGCATGTCTTCCTTCACGAACTCTTCGTGCAACTCATCCATCAGCGCCTTCACCACGCCGGAGGCGTCGGTGGCGGGGATGTCGCAGTGCAGCCAGCCCTGGGTGTGGGAGATCATGGTCACCGAGGGACCGGTGCCGCCGATCGGGAAGCCTTCCTTCTGGAGGGCGTCAATCAGGGGCTGCACCTTGGCTTCGCTGCTGACCATGTACTCGATGTTGGAACGCATGGTGAAGCGCACGTGGCCTTCGGCGAACTTGTCGGCGATGTCGCACAGCTTGCGGATGGTGTATACGTCCATCTGGCGCTGGGTGCCGGCGCGGACGGTCCACACCTTGTCACCGCTCTTGGCGACGTGCATCAGCACGCCGGGACGCGGACGCTCGTGATACTTCCATTGGCCGAAGTTCTTCTTCAGCACGGGGTGCATGAACGGAAACGGATCCGGCACGCCACTCTCAATCGGCATACGAGGAGCAGACATCATTACCTCCGATTTCTCTCGAAAATTGCAGCTTGTTTGGTTTTGCGGAGCGCCCCGTTCCGGCGACGCCCCGCACAAGGTCGATCTCAGGGCCGATTAGTTGGCAGCGGCCGCCTTACGCTCGAACCACTTCTTCGCTTCCTCGTCCCAGCCGTCGGTACGGATGTAGGAGTTGGTGCGCGGCTGGTTGACCATGTTCGGGTCGACGTCGAGGCCGAGGCCTTCGAGGAAGTTGACCAAGCCGATACGCTCGATCATTTCGCCGGTACGCTCATGCTCCAGGGCGTTTTCAGCGAAGAAGTCGATGGCGTTCTGGGCCAGCTCGATGAGCTTCTCGTAGTCCTCGTCGGTTTCCAGCTTCATGAAGGGAACGACCACGGTGCCCATCAGGTCGCCGATCTTCAGGGTGCGCTTGCCACCGATGAGGATGCTCACGCCCTTGTCGTTGCCCGGGGACAGCGCCTTGGTCATGACGTTGATGCAGTGCATGCAACGGACGCAGTTCTTGTTGTCGACGTCGAGGGTATCGTCGTCGTTCAGGGACAGCGCGTTGGTGGGGCAGCGGGTGATGACGTTGTCGATGACGTACTTGCGGCCCTTGGCGGCCACGTAGTTCTTCACCTCGGCCTGGTCGACCTGGATGTCGTCACGCCAGGTGCCGATCACGGCCATGTCGGCGCGCTGGATGGAGTTCATGCAGTCGTTGGCGCAACCCGACACCTTGAACTTGAACTTGTAGGGCAGGGCCGGACGGTGCATGTCGTCCAGGAAGCTGTTCACCAGTTCACGGTGGGCGCGCTGCTCATTGGTGCAGGAGTGCTCGCAGCGGGCGGCACCCACGCAGGACATGCCGGTGCGCACGGCAGGGCCGGCGCCACCGAGGTCGAAGCCCATTTCATTCATCTCGTCGAAGGCGGGCTGCACGTTGGCGGTGCTGCAACCTTGGAACATGATGTCACCGGACTGGCCGTGGAAAGCGATGAGGCCGGAACCGTATTTCTCCCAGATGTCGCAGAACTTGCGCAGGGTGGCGGTATCGTAGTGCATGCCGGCGGGGGGCATGATGCGGAGGGTGTGGAACTCAGCAGCCTCGGGGAACAGAGCCTTGTCGTTCTCGTCCTTCAGCTCGGTGAAGCGGGGGATGATGCCGCCGCCGTAACCGATGACACCCACGGTGCCGCCCTTCCAGTAGCCCTTGCGGGTGCGGTAGGAGGTCTCGAGCTGACCGAGCAGGTCCTTCATCATGGGGGCGTAGGTCTTGCCCTCATCGTTGGCCAGGCGCTTCAGCCCGGTCACGAAGCTCGGCCACGGACCACTTTCCAGTTGGTCAAGCAACGGGGTGTCGTGCAATTTGTTCGCCATTACTCTTTCTCCCGTAGAGATTTGTTGAGTTACGTACCGCCGGGCCTGGTTTTCCGCCGGTACGTGCTGCAGGTCACCCTGCACACGTCATTTCGCTTGAACAGCACCGTGGAGCGCACAGTGCCTCCAATTGGCCAGAAGTTTAGGAGTTCCTAATGGGCTGAAGTATCTTTCCAATGGGGGGTGAGGCTGCGATTGGCGGCTATCCTGAATGGGGTATGTTATCACCCTATCAACTCAGCTAATAAGCTTATTTCAATATTAAGAAGTCTTAATGTGCCAATCACTTGGAACCACCCCACGGCTAGCCTGGTCAGGTCTCCGGGACTGCCGGCACCGTAATGCCCCTTGCGAGGCGTCACACTCTGCGATAAATAGCTGACTAAACAGCTACGTTATCCGGGCCTAAACTACGTGGCGGCTTTTCTACCCGATTCCCGCCCAGAAGGAAAGGACTTGATGCACCCAACGTCCTTTCCTGGGTCCAAGGACAAACCCGGATGATTTTTTCCGTTTTGGTGCGAGAGGACGCGACATGCTGTATTTGAGCGAAGTGCTCATCCAGAACCCGCAGCTTGAGACGTTCGAGGCGCTGGTCGAGGTGGTGAAGGAACGGGCCAGGTCCGAGATGTTCTTCCGGATCGACGTCAAGCCGAATTTCTCGGATACCCCGGACAACTGGGAGGACCGCCTCGAAGCGGCGTTTACCTGACATGAAATACCTGAAAGACGATTTACCGGGCGACGCCGAGTGTTCCCAGGATGTCGTGAAGTCCAGCGAACTGCTGCAAAAACGCCTGGCCGACCTGGATGCGGCGCTGGCCGGGGGATTGGCGCCGGTGGACCACGCCCGGGCGCTGCTCGACGCCGCCTATATATTGCTGGACCTGGAACGGCAGGATGAGGCCTATACACGGGCCCGCGAGGCCTTCGATGTGGTAGTTCCCCTCGAAGACTGGGAACAGGCGGTGCAGGCCTGTGACGTCATGTCCCAGACCGACGCACCCGACGCCGCCAAGGCCCTGGCGCACGGGGTCTGGCTCGGCGTGACTTACCCCATCGATCCGGAGCTGTCTGTGGCCATCCTGCAGCGCCTGGTGGAGGAAACCCCGCCCAAGGCCGACGGCGCTGCCGTGGCGGCGGCTGCCGCACGCTATATCGTCGACCTGCGTGCCGAGGGCAAGAAGCGCAGCGACCTGCAGTTCTTCGTGGCGCAGCTGCTCGGCAACGTGGCGCGCCAGCACAGCGGCGTCGACAGCCAGGAACTGTTCGATTTCTGGAGCGAACGCATGCAGCTGGACGATCCCGCGCTGGTATTGTCGCGACTGGCGAAGATCCTCGACGTACTGGTTCCCGACGCATGGTGGTACGACCGCGATGCGCTGCGGGCCCGGCTGCCGGCAGACTGACATGTATTGGCAAGAAGACACGGACGAAACCGGGTTCGTCGTTCCCGACAACGTCATCGACCTGGCCTTTTCCATCACCTGCCAAGCGTTACCCGTGGACCACGCACAGGCGCTGTACACGGCCGTGGCCGGCGTACTGTCCTGGCTGGCCGATGAGGCGGGCGCGGGGATCCACACCATCCACGGCGCCGATTCCGGCAACGGCTGGGAGCGCCCGGAAGACGTGCTGTTGCTGTCGCGACGCACCAAGCTCGTGCTGCGCCTGCCCAAGGCGCGCGTCGAGGCGGCGCGTGCCCTCACCGGGCAGTGCATCGACGTCGCCGGTCACGCCATGGAAATCGGTGAGGCCCAGCCGCGCCAGCTGAGCAAGAGCGGCACGCTGTACGCCCGCTATGTGAGCATCGAGGCCCCCGGGGACGAAGAGGTGTTCCTGCACACCTGCGTGGCCGAACTGCGCGAGCAGGGGATCCGGGCAAAGAAGTTCCTGTGCGGCAAGACCACCACGCTGCACACCGATGCCGGCCCCTTGGAGACACGCAGCCTGATGGTGGCGGACTTATCCTTGGAGGATTCCGTGCGGCTACAGGAACACGGCGTCGGCGCACACCGCCATCTTGGCTGCGGCTTGTTCATCGCGTCCAAGGCGGTATAATCCAGCCCCGCAAATTTTCCTTATAAATCAGTAAACCACGCCTTAAGGAGAGCACATGGCCTACGTAGTAAACGGCAGCACCATCGAATGTGATGATCACGGCTACCTCGTCAACCAGGACGATTGGAACCGCGAAGTCGCCGAGGCGATCGCACAGGAGGACGGTGTCACCCTGAATCAACGCGCCTGGGACATCATCGAGTACCTGCGCGACGAGTACTTCAACAACAACGGCAACCAGCCCAACGAGCGCAACATGGTCAAGCACTTCAAGGAGTTCTGGAACGATGCCAGCGTCGATGCCAAGGCCCTGTACGAAAGCTTCCCGCGCGGACCCGCCAAGCAGGCGAGCAAGATCGCCGGCCTGCCGGAGACCAAGCGCAAGGGCGGCTATTAATCGCTCCGCTTCGGTTGCAAAAAAACGCCCGCGATCGCGGGCGTTTTTTTATGCGTTTCAACCACGGAGGCCACAAAGGTCACGGGGAAAAGTCCGCCAATGAACGCGAAGGTATTTCGTAGGTCACGTTGGCGCGCAGCGCCTACGTGACATTCCGGGGTTCAACGTGTGGAGAATTGTTGATTCCTTGGCGTTCTTGGCGTCTTGGCGAGAGGAACTCTTCTCTGCACCGGCCTTCCGTGTCCCCTTCAGGAATTCAAAATTCAATTGAAACCGCCGCCGCTTCCACACCTTTCTGGCCATCACGACCGAAGGCAGCCAGCAAGCGATGCGCGACATTTTCCCAGTGGTCCTTGCCTTCGGAAACCACCTGCGTCAGCACGCCCGCATTGCCGCCGAGCCAGGCCTCGTAGGCTCGCGCCAGCGAGGGAAACAGGGAACGGCGCATACCTGTGAGATTGGCGAAGAAAAAGTGGATGGAAGGCACGGCCTCGCGTGTCATCAGGGCAGGAAGGGTCACCAGGCAATCGGCCAGGTGGTCGCGCACGGCGCGTGCCGTGTATTCGGCGCGGGAGCGAAACACACCGGCGAGCAGTTTTTCCCAACCTGCGCCCAGGCGACGCCCGGCTTCCACTTCGCCCATCTCGTGCAGGATCACGCTGTCGATCTCGCGATCGGTCATGGCGTCGAGGGCCGCCGTGAAATTTCCCTCGAAATCGTAATGGGCGACCGCCCGGCCCATGGCATTGTCCCGCTTGTGCCAGCGCCATTCCTCCAGGCGTTCCCACAGCGTGCGTTGCAGGGATTCGCGCCGCACGAATACCGTCTCGCCGATACTCATGGCCGGTGGTGCGGTGATGTCGCGGGCATATTCGCGTCCTGCGACATAAACGTGCAGGCCGTCGAGGATTTCCTCCCGTTGCAGATCGGCGAGAAAAAAAAGCGGCTTGGCGTAGTTGCCGTAGCCACCGCTGTAGACCAGCCCCTCCATGGTGAGCAACGCATTCAACTCATCGGTTGCGAAGGGATCCAGTTCACGGCTGGCGAAGGGAATCCGCGCAAATTCCGCATCTTCCAGCCCGTGCCACAGGTGCTCGCGTTCTACCAGCCATTGGCCGAGTTCCTTGTCGGGCAGGGAATCGCCATAGCCGAAGCCGCGCTCCCAGCGGAAATACTCACGCATCTTGAGCAGATAGATGCAAAGGGAATAATCGCGAGCGAACAGGGCGTCCGAGATGTGACAGTTGTGCTGTACGCTGGCGCGCAGGCGGGCGAATTCGGGCGTCATTGATGGCCTCGGATGGAATTGCTTGGCCAGCCGGTAATTGCCAAGTAAAATCCTTGGATATTTCAACACTAGCATGGCGGATCGGCACTGCCAATCCGCCCGGGAGAGAACACGCAATGCGCGTACGCAGCCGCTGGTACAAGAAGGACAAATCCGTTTCCATCGATGAGATCGCGGGTGCACTTGCCTTCGTTGCCTGGCGCATCGGCCAGAACGCAGTGAACAAGATGTACAACGCCGGCTTCAACTACCGCTCCAACGTACAGCAGCTGGCGGTCATCGGCGAGATCCTCATCTTCCTCATCCAGGTGACCGATCGCCTGGCCTACGAAGAACTGGAAGAGGACGACCGCGTACGCTTCGTCACCGAATTGGCACGCCGTCTCGCCGGCACACTGGCCGACAACATGAGCGACGAGGCCGGCCCCGGTGACTACCGCGCCCCCTTCATCGAGCGCCTCAACGAGCGTGCCGAGGCCTACGCGGAGTTCGGCTTCACGGACGGCGAGCCCAGCTACCCCTTCCTGCGTTACCTGGGCACCTGTGTGGATCAGCTCATGGGCGGCCAGGAGAACAAGTGGGTCATCGAGCAAGTCATGGAAGTCGAGGCCCCCGCTGCGGTGAAGACCCTGCGCCGCGCGTTCCACAATTTACTGGAAGGCAAGAAACCCGAGGTGGAAGGTGAAGGCGGCATGCCCGCCTGAAGCCGGCGAGCGGGTGATACCATAACGCCCGTTTTTGAACGGGGACCCTGCATGCGCGGACGATTCATCACCCTCGAAGGCCTCGAGGGCAGCGGCAAGAGCACCAACCTCGCCCATCTGAAGGCTCGGCTCGAAGCGGCCGGCAAGCCCGTGCGGGTGACCCGTGAGCCGGGCGGCACGCCCATCGGCGAGCAGGTTCGCGAGCTGCTGCTCGATCACCGCAACGACGGCATGCACCCGGACACCGAGCTGCTGCTCATGTTCGCGGCCCGCGCCCAGCACCTGCAGCAGGTCATCCTGCCGGCGCTGGAGGCGGGCACCTGGGTGGTCTCCGATCGCTTTACCGACGCCAGCTACGCCTACCAGGGTGGCGGCCGGGGCATGCCCGAGGAGCGCATCGCCGCCCTGGAGGCCTTCGTGCAGGGCGGGCTGCAACCGGATCTCACCCTCGTCCTCGATCTGCCCGTAGCCACCGGCCTCGAACGGGCAGGCAAGCGCTCGGCACCCGACCGCTTCGAGCGCGAGCAGGCGGAATTCTTCGAGCGTGTACGTGCCGTATACCTGGCCCGCGCCCGGCGCTGGCCGGCGCGCTACCGGGTCATCGATGCAGGGCGGCCGCTGCCCGAGGTCATGGCCCAGCTCGACGCCGTCATCGACGAAGTGCTGCACCCATGAGCGACCTGCCCCAGCCCTTCCCCTGGCAGGAGGACGTCTGGCAATCCCTACTGCGTCGCGCCGGTGCGGGACGGCTGCCCCATGCGCTGCTGTTCGCAGGCCCCGCAGGTCTCGGCAAGCGCCGGCTGGCGGAGGCCTTCGCCGCCCGCCTGCTGTGCGAGAGCGCTGACGCACAGCGCGCCTGTGGGCACTGCCGCGGTTGTCATCTGCACGCGGCCGGTAACCATCCCGATCTGCTGCGCGTGTATCCGGCGGAGGAGGGCAAGGACCTCACCATCGGCCAGATCCGCGAGGCGACCGCCTTCCAGGAACTCAAGCCCCAGTACGCGCCCCACAAGGTCATCGTGCTCGCGCCCGCCGAACGCATGAACGACAGTGCCGCCAACGCCCTGTTGAAGACCCTGGAAGAACCGGCGGCGGGGACCTTGCTGCTGCTGGTGAGCGACCGGCCCGCGGCGCTGCTGCCCACCATCCGCAGCCGCTGTCAGATCATCCAGCTCCGCCCCGTACACACCGATGCAGGCGCGCTGCATTGGTTACAGGCGCAGCTACCCGGCGGCATGGATGCGGCACAGGTCCTGGCATTGGCGGGCGGTGCACCGCTTGCTGCCGTGCAACTGGCCACCGGCGGCGGCGCCGAACGGCGTACGGCCATCATGCAGGGCCTGGCCGATGTCGCGCTGGGCGGTGCGATCTCATCCGCAGCCAGCGGCTGGGTAAGCGGGGGCGCCGAGGCGGCGGTGCACTGGGCCTACGTCACAGTTTGTGAACTCATTCGCGTGAAAGCGGCGGGTGAAGGCGCGGCGATGGCCGCCGATGATGAACTGCGGCGTTTGCAGGCGATGGCGGACTCGGTAGACTTAACGCGACTGTACCGGGTACTCGACCGGCTGCAGGAGGCGCCGCGCCTTCTGCGCGGCCACGCTAACCCGCAACTTGTGCTCGAAGAGATTCTCATCCACTGGGCAACGGTTTTCCCGCGGCCCAGGACCATGGCGCGATCGAGGTAGACCGATGCAATCAGCAATGGCCGGACGCCAGGGTATCTTGTCCCTGACCATCAAGGACAAGAGTGCGCTGTACGCGGCCTACATGCCCTTCATCCGCAACGGCGGCCTGTTCATCCCCACCAACAAGCCCTATGACTTGGGGGATGAAGTATTCATGTTGCTCACCCTCATGGACGAGAGCGAAAAGCTGCCCGTCGCCGGCAAGATCGTCTGGATCACCCCCAAGGGCGCTCAGGGCAACCGCGCTGCGGGCATCGGCGTGCAGTTCTCCGACCAGGACGGCGGCGCGGCCCGCACCAAGATCGAAACCTACCTGGCCGGCGCCCTCAAGTCCGATCGCCAGACCCACACCATGTAAGCTGCGCCGCGCGCGCCCTCCCCATGACTGCCTTGCTCGTCGACAGCCATTGTCATCTCGATCGTCTTGATTGCGCCCCGTTCGGCGGCAGCCTGGAGGGCGTGCTGGCCCATGCGCGCGAGCAGGGCGTCGGCTGGTTCCTGTGCGTGTCCATCGACATGGACAATGCGCCCGTAGTGCGCGAGCTCGCCGAACGCCATGAAAACGTGTTTGCCACCGTCGGCATACACCCCAACGAACCACTCGCCGACGAGCCCGACGTAGCGACCCTGGTCGCCATGACCGCACACCCGTGCATCGTCGGCATCGGCGAAACCGGGCTCGACTACTTCCGCAGCGAAGGCGATCTGGAATGGCAGCGCGAGCGCTTCCGCCGCCACATCGCCGCCGCGCGCCAGGTGGGCAAGCCGCTCATCGTGCATTCCCGCGATGCCAAGGAAGACACCCTCAAGGTACTGGAGGAGGCGGGGGCCGCTGAGGTGGGCGGGGTGATGCACTGCTTCGTGGACGACTGGACCACGGCGGAGCGCGCCATGGAGTTGGGCTTCTACATCTCGTTTTCGGGGATCGTCACCTTCCGTACCGCCGATGCCCTGCGTGAGGTGGCCAGGCGCGTGCCGCTGGATCGCCTGCTGGTGGAAACCGATTCCCCCTATCTCGCCCCCGTGCCGCACCGCGGCAAGGGCAACGTGCCGGGCTATGTGCGCCACGTGGCGGAGCACATTGCCGAACTGCGCGGTCTGCCCTTCGAGGCCCTGGCCGAACAGACCACCGAAAATTTCTTCCGGCTATTCTCGGCGGCCACGCGGGTTTGGTAGGTCACGTTGCGAAGCTACGTGACCTCTTCGAACCGCGGCTGTCACGTAGGCGCTGCGCACCAACGTGACCTACGGCTGTTCGCGGCGGCCGTGCGGGTTTGGTAGGTCACGTTGCGAAGCTACGTGACATCTTCGAACCGCGGTTGTCACGTAGGCGCTGCGCGCCAACGTGACCTACGGCTGTTCGCGGCGGCCGTGCGGGTTTGGTAGGTCACGTTGCGAAGCTACGTGACATCTTCGAACCGCGGTTGTCACGTAGGCGCTGCGCGCCAACGTGTCTACGGCTGTTCGCGGCGGCCGTGCGGGTTTGGTAGGTCACGTTGCGAAGCTTCGTGACATCTTCGGACCGCGGCTGTCACGTAGGCGCTGCGCGCCAACGTATCTACGGCCTCGGCGCCCTTCGCGTCTTTGCGTTGGGCCGTTTTCTTCCCTCACGCCGTATGTTCCTGCTTGATCGCCATGAGGCCGCCCTTGAGGACGTGGGCGTCGAAACCGCGTTCGGAGAGCAGGTAGGCCGCCGAGGAACTGCGTCGCCCGGTGTCGCAATAGACGATGTATTTCCTGCCCTTGTCCAGGGCCGGCGCCTTGATACGCAGCAGATACAGCGGCACGTGCAGGCTGCCCGGGATGGCGTAGTTCTTGTGCTCGTTCTCCAGTCGCACGTCCAGCCACACCGCGCCCTTTCTAACCAGTTCCTGCGCCTGTTCGAAGTTGACCGATGACAGGATCGGCGCCTTCAGCAAGGCCTCGAAATCCGCCTTGCCCAGACGCATGAGGGTGCCGTCCGTGAGCATGGTGACATTGGCGTTGCGCCGTGCGCCCGAAATGAGCGCCTCTTCGCCGAAGCTCGCGCCGGCGTCCAGCTCGGCCAGCTTGATCACCTTGTCGCTCTTGCTGGCATCACGGGTGACCAGGCAGCGGCCCTTGCTCATGTAATAGTAATAATCCCCTTCATCGCCCTGACGGATGATGACCTCACCGGCCTTGACCGGCACCGGCTGCATGCGCATGAACATGGCCTGGATGTTGGTCGGCGGGATGCGGTGGAACAGGCTCGAACGCAGGATGTTGGTCATCCAGTCCGTATCGTCCGCGTCGTTCTGCTCCTCGATCTCCGTCACCATGTAGCCGGCGTTCTGATCCCAGGTGAGCAGGATGTCGAGCAGGTCGTTGTCGATACGCAGGAATTCGATATTGGTCCTGGCCGTGGCCGTGGCCTGGCGCGGCCGATGGTGGTCCAGGGGGAAACGTGCGGCCTGGCTACCCCCGACGACGACCTTCTCACCGGTGCCGTCCGCCAGCCCGATTTCACCGGCGATCAGATAAAACGAGTAGTTATCGTTGTCGTCCGCCTGGAACAACTGACGCCCAGCTGAAAGGGTCTCGACGTAGGTCTTGTCGGCAAGGTCACGCAGGTTGTCCTGGGTGAGCTGGCTCACGGGGATGAGTTGGCGCAAGACCTGGAGACTGACCCGTTTCTTTTCTTCGGCCATTCGTCGAGACGGTTTGGAGGGGAGGGGGGAAGTTCGCGAAATGCTATCACCCCAGGCGCATGCCGCTCAAACCGGGGCTCGACATGCCGTAATGGCATCCAGTGCTTGCACGATGGCGGACGGTTCGGTGTAGAAATGGGGTGACAGCCGCACGCCGCCGCCACGCAGGGCGCACACCACCTGCTGCGCACGCAGGTGCTCGAACAGCGCCTCGGGCGCGCAGTCCGGGCGCCGCAGGGTGACGATACCGGCGCGGCGCACCGGGTCCTCGGGGGTGAGCAGCGTCCAGCCTTCACGTCGACAATGCTCCACGATGACGTCGATGCGTTCGGCCACCAGGGACTCGACGCGGGACACGCCCACCTCCAGCAGCAGCGACAGGCTGGCCTGCAGGGCGTGGACACCGAGCATGTTGGGACTACCGCATTCGAAGCGCCGCGCGCTCGCGGCCAGGACCCAGTCGCGGCGCTCGTAGTCGCCCGGGTGCTCGACCATATGCCAGCCGTATTCGAACAACCGCAGGCGCTCGCGCAACGCAGGGCGGCACCAGAACACCCCGAGGCCTTCCGGTCCGAGCAGCCACTTATGACCGTCCGCCGTCAGGAAATCGATACCGAATGCCTCCACGTCCATGGGCAGCACGCCCAGGCTTTGAATGGCGTCCACCACGAAGAGCGTGCCGCGCTGGCGGCAGGCCTGCCCCAGGCGCTCCAGGTCCATGCGCAGGCCCGAGGCGTACTGCACCGCACTGACCGCCAGCAGCCGGGTGCGGGTATCGGCGAGGGCGAGCAGGGCGCCTTCCGGGTCCGGCCCGGCGATGTTCGCGACCCGTACTTCCACCCCATGCGGCCGCAGGGACTCCCAGACGATGCGGTTGGAAGGAAACTCCTGGTCGGAGATCACGACGTTGTCACCCGGCGCCCAGTCCAGCCCATGGGCGACGAAGGAAAGCCCTTCCGAGGTGTTCTTCACCAGGGCAACGTCGTCCAGGGAGGCCGCACCGATGAGCGCCCGCAGCTGTTCGCGCAAGCTGTTCTCCACGGTGATCCAGCGCGGGTAGTCGCGTGCCCCGACGCGGCAGTTTTCCTCGGCAAACCGGCTGACCGCATCACGGGTACGCCGGGGCCAGGGGGCCACGGCGGCATGGTTCAGGTAGACGAGCCCGGGCTCCAGGGGAAATTCTTTGGCAAAAAGACTCGATTTCACTTTTAAAGCACTCTCTCGTGTCGCTTGAACAAGTGCGCGCAACTTACTGGTGTAAAAGCAAATTACGAGCGCACGTGCGGGCCTGCGACAGGGGCGCCGTGCGCACTGCCTGCCACTATAGGCAAACCTGTCAGGTCCGCGTAGCGAAACATATATCTGCTTGACCGTATATTGATACAGGCATATATTTCCGCACCATGAACGCCTTCGCCGACAGTTTCTTTCGCCTGCTGGCCGACCCGACCCGACTGCGCTGCCTGGTGCTAATGCAACGGGAGGGTGAACTCTGCGTGTGCGAGCTGACCCACGCCCTCGGCGAGATCCAGCCGAAGATCTCCCGGCACCTGGCCGCGCTGCGCGATGGCCGTCTGGTGCTGGACCGGCGCCAGGGCCAATGGGTTTTCTATCAAATCAGCCCCGAGCTACCGGCCTGGGCTGCCGAGGTGCTGGCCACCACCGCCCACGGCCTCCGGGACCAGGCCCCGTACAGCACCGATCACCAGAACCTCACCCAAATGCCCAATCGACCCGAGAGCCGCTGCTGCGGCTGAAAGGACCCCATGGACACGCTGCACCTGTTGTTCCTTTGCACCGGCAATTCCTGCCGCTCCCAGATGGCCGAGGGCTGGGGCCGCCATTTCGGCGGCAACGCCATCGAGGTGCAGTCCGCCGGCATCGAGGCCCACGGCAAAAATCCGCGCGCCATCGCCGTGATGAGGGAGGCGGGCATCGACATCTCGGGCCAGGAGTCCACCCGGCTCACCCCGGCCATGCTGGCGTGGGCCGACGTGGTGGTGACCGTGTGCGGCCATGCCGACGAGCACTGCCCGGTGCTGCCCGCCGGCACCCGCAAGATCCACTGGCCCCTTAACGACCCGGCCAAGGCCCAGGGCAGCGAGGAGGCGATCATGGCGGTGTTCCGCGCCACCCGCGACGACATCCGCGGTCGGGTGGAAGGGATCATGCGTCAACTGGCGAATGAACAGGGCGGTATTCGGTGACCGCCGAATGCGAAGTGGTGGCCAAGCGCGCCCAGGGGGCGCCGCTGGGCTTTTTCGAGCGTCACCTGACCCTGTGGGTCGCCCTGTGCATCGTCGCGGGCATCACCCTCGGCCATTTCCTGCCGGCCCCGTTCCGCTTCATCGGCAGTCTGGAACTCGCCCAAGTGAACTTGCCGGTGGCGCTGCTCATCTGGCTGATGATCGTGCCCATGCTGCTCAAGGTGGACTTCAGCGCGCTTGCCGACGTGAAGTCCCAGTGGAAGGGCATCGGCGTCACCCTGTTCGTGAACTGGGCGGTGAAACCCTTCTCCATGGCGCTGCTCGCCTGGCTGTTCGTACGCGGCCTGTTCGCCGACTGGTTGCCGGCGGAACAGCTGGATGCCTATGTCGCCGGGCTCATCCTGCTCGCCGCCGCCCCGTGCACCGCCATGGTGTTCGTGTGGAGCAATCTCTCCAGGGGCGAGCCCAACTTCACCCTGACCCAGGTGGCGCTCAACGACACCCTCATGGTGTTCGCCTTCGCGCCCATCGTGGGCCTGTTACTCGGGTTATCGGCCATCACGGTTCCGTGGAACACACTGTTCCTGTCCGTGGTGCTGTATATCGTCATCCCGGTCATCGCGGCGCAGCTGTGGCGGCGCGCCCTGCTGGCCCGGGGCGGGGAAGAGGCGCTGACGCGCGTGCTGACGGCCCTGCACCCGGTTTCGCTGTCGGCACTGCTCGCCACGTTGGTGCTGCTGTTCGGTTTCCAGGGCGACCAGATCATCGAACAGCCCTTGGTCATCCTGCTGCTCGCCGTGCCCATCCTGATCCAGGTCTATTTCAACTCGGGCCTGGCGTATCTGCTCAACCGCCAGCTCAAGGTGCCGCACAACGTGGCCGGGCCGTCGGCCCTCATCGGCGCGAGCAACTTCTTCGAACTGGCCGTGGCCGCGGCCATCAGCCTGTTCGGTTTCCATTCAGGCGCGGCGCTGGCCACCGTGGTCGGCGTGCTGGTGGAAGTGCCGGTGATGCTGTCGGTGGTGAAAATCGTCAACGCCACCCGGCCCTGGTACGAACGCCCGCAGGTTCCGGCGAAGAGAAAAACCTAACCACGGGGGACACGGGGAAATCTCTCCGGGTAGGCGCGGCCTCAGGCCGAGATTGCCTCGGCATACGGTGCCATCGCGCCTGAGGCCGCTCCCACAATGGATTTCCCGTGTCCCCGTGATCAAATGCTTTTTGCCTTTATGTACTGGAAAGGTCTTGAACAGTGATTAAAGCGTTTCAGTCTTTGTGGGTGCTGGGCCTGGTCGTTTTTTCCGGCGCCGCTGCAGCGGAGCTTGAGGTCCGGCACGTGGCGGGGCCTGGCTACGCCATCGTGGGCGAGCTGGGAGGCCGGACTTACGAAAACCATGGGCTTAACGCCACCTTCGGTTTCGTAGTCACCGACACAGGCGTGGTGCTCATCGACAGCGGCGCCTCCAAGGCCGGGGCGGCACTCATCGAGAAGGCCGTGGCCAGTGTGACCGACAAGCCGGTGACGCACGTGATCAATACCGGCAGCCAGGACCATCGCTGGCTGGGCAACGGCTATTTCGCCGACAAGGGCGCACAGGTGATCGCTCTGGCGCGCACGGTGGACACCCAACAGCGCTTTGCGAGCCAGCACATGGAGCAGTTGCAGACCGTGCTCAAGACACGGCTGGACGGCACGCGCCCGTTCCACGCCCCGGCACCGGTCGACGGGAACGCTGCCGTACTGAGTATCGGCGGCGTCGACCTCCACCTCCGGTGGCTGGGCGATGCCCATTTCCCGGGCGACGCCGTCGTCTGGCTCCCCGCCGAGGGTGTGCTCTACAGCGGTGACCTGGTTTATGTGGAGCGTCTGCTGGGCGTACTGCCCTGGTCTGATGCCGCGGCATGGCGAGAGGCGTTTGGTCGCATGGAAGCCCTGGCCCCGAGACACATCGTCCCGGGCCACGGCCGGCCCGTCGGTCTGGAGGTCGCGCGCCGCGACACGGGGGATTACCTGGACTGGCTGGTGGTCGAGCTGACCGAGGCTTCCGGGAACTGGGAGCCCATCGATGATGTGATTGCGCGCCTTGCCCATGCGCCTGCCTTCGAATCCCTGTTGAATTTCGCCGAACTGCACCGTGGCAATCTCAGCCGCGCCTACGTGCAGCTGGAAGCACAACGCTGAGGACGCAGCATGTTCGAGATTCTGGGTGATCTGGTCGTTTTCAAACTGCTGGGCCTGTCTGGCGAGAGCGCGGCGGGGCAGGCACTGCATTTCTTCGTTGCCGATACGGCGAAAATTTTTGCACTGCTGGTGGCCATCATCTACGTGATGGGTCTGCTGCGGGCCCTGCTTTCACCCGAGCGGGTGCGCACCTTTGTGCGCGGCCAGCCCAAGTGGCTGGCGCGCTCCACCGCCATTATCCTCGGCGCCGTGACACCGTTCTGTTCCTGCTCCTCGGTGCCGCTGTTCATCGGTTTTGTAGAAGCGGGGATCCCGCTGGGCGTGACATTCTCCTTTCTCATCGCCAGCCCCATGATCAACGAAGTGGCCGTGGTGCTGCTCGCCAGCCTCATCGGCTGGCAGTTGGCGCTGTTGTACGTGGCTGCAGGGCTGGCCGTGGCCTACGCAGGCGGTGCCATCATGGAGCGCTTTCGTCCGGAGCGCTGGGTGGAGGACTACGTGTGGAAGATCCACATGGGCGAGGCGGCCCTCGCCGAGCCCGACAACTCCCTGCGCGGCCGACACGCCTATGCCATGACGGAAGTCCGCGAGATCCTGCGGCGGGTGTGGAAATGGGTGGTCATCGGCGTGGGCGTGGGTGCGCTGTTCCATGGCTTCGTGCCGCTCGACTGGGCCAAACAGCTGGGTGACGTGTGGTACAGCGTGCCGGCCGCGGTACTGGCAGGCGCCCCGCTGTATTCCAACGCCATCGGTGTGGTGCCGGTGGCCGAGGCCATGCTCGTGAAGGGTGTCGCCCTCGGCACCACGCTGGCCTTCATGATGAGCATCGCCACACTGTCCATTCCCGAAATGCTGATCCTGCGCAAGGTCATCAAGTGGCCCGCCCTCGCGCTGTTTGCGGGGGTGCTGGTGGTGGCGTTCACGCTGGTGGGTTGGGGCTTCAATCTGCTGACCTGAGTGCGTTCGCACACAGGCGAATCCAAACGAACCCGGTCTTCGGACCGAAGGTGATTCCGATGAAAGAAGTGAAAGTACTCGGCTCGGGTTGCCGCAACTGCGAGACCACCTACAAGCTCATCCAGCAGGTCGCCGATGAATGTGGCGTGACCCTCGCCCTGGAAAAGGTGCAGGATATCGCCGCCATCATGGCGTACGGGGTCATGTCGACCCCGGGTGTAGTCGTCGAGGGCAAGGTGGTGCACGCCGGCGGCGTGCCCGATCGAAAAAAGGTGGAGAGTTGGCTCTCCTGAAGGCCATAGCATGATTGCCTGTCCTGCCGATGTCCCCTGCGGCCTGGCCGAACCGCCTGCCGAGCCCGATCCCACCTGTGCCGCGGTGCGGCTCAACCGCCTGAATTTCTGGCCGCAAGAGCGCGTCGTGCTCGGCGCGGGCGACGCCTTCCCGCAAGTGGCCGTGGCACCGGTGTTCATTGCCGAAGCTGACCGGCAGCGCATGGCCGCCGCTGTGAAGGCGTTACACGGGTTGCTCACCAGCCCGGCCTGGGCCGACACGGTGTGCCCGACCGCGCCGGTCGTCGCACAGCACGACCCGGGCAACACCGGAGTACTCTACGGCTTCGATTTCCACCTCGCCCCGCAGGGTCCCAAACTCATCGAGATCAACACCAATGCGGGCGGCGCCCTGATCAGCGTGCAGTTGATGAAGCAGCAACGGCGCTGCTGCAGCGCGATGTCCGACCCGGCCGTGGACGCCGCCGCGGCGGAGCGGCGGATCCTGGCGAGTTTCCTGAGCGAATGGCAGGCCACGCGCCCGACCGAAAAGCCGCGCACCATCGCCATTGTGGACGCCGACCCGGACACGCAATACCTGCGGGAAGAATTCCGCCTTTTTGCTGCCCTGTTTCGCAACGCCGGCATCGAAACGGTGATCTGCGACCCGCACGCGCTCGAAGGCGGGGCAGGGGGGCTGTATCACGAGGGGCGTCTCATCGATCTGGTCTACAACCGCCTGACCGATTTTTACCTGGAGGCACCCGCGCTCACGCCGCTGCGCGAGGCTTGGCTGAACGATGCCGTGGTGCTCACGCCGCATCCCCGCGCCCACGCCCTGTTCGCCGACAAACGCCATCTGGCACGTCTGGGCGACCCGCTGCTGCTGTCGGCACTGGGCCTCGCGCCGGAGGCGCAGGCGGCCATCCTCGACGTGGTACTCCCCACCCGCGTGGTGCGCCGTGAGGATGCCGAGGTGCTGTGGCGCGAACGCCGTCAGCTCTACTTCAAGCCGGCCGGCGCATTCGGCGGCCGCGGGGCATACGAAGGCGCCAAACTCACGCGCAGTACCTTTGAACGGCTGCTGGAGCAGGACTACGTGGCCCAGGACTTCGTACCTGCACCGAAACGCCAGGTGCTGGTGGGCGCGGAAGCGGCCGAGCTCAAGTTCGACGTACGCTGCTTCGTCTATGGCGGCGAGATGGAATTGCTGGCGGCACGGCTCTATCGCGGTCAGGCCACCAACTTCCGCACCCCGGGCGGTGGCTTCGCCACCGTCCACGTGGTGCCCGGCTGAACGGACCTGCACCGTCTGGCCCATGTCACGGTGCGCCCTTCAATTTTCATCTGGGCGTTCAAGAGGCCGGTGGCATGTCCACCCCAAGCAGCGCAAGCACCTGTTCCGGTCTGGACAGGTCACCGAGAATGCGCACGGACGGGGCGGGGCGACTGCGTACCAGCATGGGCGTGGCAAACACCTGGTCATTTTCCGCCCGCTCGGGCTCACGCAGCACATCGATGATTTCGAGGCGATACTGCCCCGGCAGACATCGATCCAATGCCGTCCTCCACGCTGAAAGCCACGCTCGGACCTCCACCTCGTGATCAGCGACAAATATCAGGAAGACGTAGGTAACTTGGTCACTCATCACGCAGGTCTCCTGAACCACGAAGGCCTGGCAGCCTGCGACAGGCCCGATGGACACCCCGTATGGTCTCGATGGCGCGGGTGAGGGTATCCGGGCCAATCAGAATGTGCTTTGCCATGCCCACCTGCGCGGATGACCCGGAAGCAGGCCGGGCCTTCTTCCCAGTTTGGAACACCCGGACGCACGACACGCGCCGGGTATCGACCATCCCTTGATGGACGTGTCACCCGTTGCTTGATTTCCGCTAACGCCGCCTCGGCCAGCCTCCCACAGCACGTATCTTTTTCCGTAGTCACGAAACCATGCCCATGGGCAAGCACGGAAAATACCACCCGCCGATGCCCTCGGCCGATGCGGCGCCGCGCGTACAACGGGACCGCTGTGCCCGGCCATGGCGCGTACAGGCCACGGCTGAGCGCCTGCTCGCCTTCGGCACCTGGATGTGGGCCCCCGGTAGTGGGTGTATGGAATGGTCGGACGGACTTTATGTGCTGCTCGGCTACCGGCCGGGCACCGTCGCCGCTGATTACCAAATCTTCGTAACCGCCTTCCACCCGGAGGACCGGCCCCGGCTGCTGGTGCAATTGGAGGCCTGCCTGGACAGCGGCGCCCCGGTGTCGTTCTCCGGACGGCTCAGTCACGCAGGACAGGCTCAGCGCGTACGGGTGGCGGCGGAGGCGTCACGCCCCCCGGGCAAACACTTGCGGTGTTTACAGGGCGCGGTCCAGCGCGCCGGTCTCCCGGAGGACGTTATCGCGGCCGCCACGGATGCGGTTTTCGCCTTTGATGGCGACACGCGCCTTAGCCTTTGGAACCCTGCCGCCGGACGCATCCTGCGCAGGCCGGCGTCGCAGGTGCTCGGGCGGCGTGTAGCGGAGGTGTTTCCGTCGCTCGCCAGGAACCGGGCAGGACGGTGTTGTCAACGCGTGCTGGCGGGCCAGAGCTGCTATGCCCGGGGTGTGCGTGTCGTCGATCGCGCAGCCGGGCTGAATGGCTATTTCGACATGGATTTCGCGCCGCTGCACGGCCCCTCCGGCGAGGTGACGGGCGGCATCGGCATGGTGCGTGAGGTCACCGAGCAAAGGCGCGCCCAGGCACGGCTGCGGCTACGTGTGAGGCAATCGTGCAGCCTATTGGAACACGGGCCGGACATCGTCATGCGCTTCGATCGCCGGCTTCGGTGCGTCTACGCCAATCGCACCCTGTTTCCTTCCGGCCATGCTGCCGGGGAAAACACCCCAAACGCTCTGCACGCCGACCCGACGCGCAGTCTGTGGTACCGGAACATGCGGCGCGTGTTGGCCACTGGGGAGCCTGCTTCGGTGGAATTGTTCGTGCCTGGCCCCGCGGGGACACGTGTGTTCGACACCCGTATGGTCGCCGAGCCCGGGCCGTACGGCCGGGTCAGGTCTGTGCTTGCTGTGGCACGGGACATCACCGAACAAAAGCAGGCGGAGGAGGCGTTGAGACAAGCGAACCGGCGCCTGGAAGCGGCCATGGACGAGTTGCGAGCGCGTCAGCGGCAGGACGTCGAGGAGGAAAAACTGACGGCCCTGGGCACCCTGGCGGCCGGAATAGCCCATGAGCTGAACAACCCGATGATGGGCGTCATGAACTATGTGGATTATGCGCGGCGCAACCTGGGCGCCCCGGACACCGTGCGGGATGTCCTCACGCGCGCCGCGCGGGAACTGGAGCGTATACGTGACCTGCTAAAGAACATGCTTGCCTTCGCCCGTCCCATTGATGAGCCATCGGGCGAGCTCAGTCTCCATAACGTGATTGGTGCCGCGCTCGACCTGATGATGCAGGAATTTCAAGCCCGTCAAATCGAAGTGAAGCTCGACCTGCCCTATGGACTTCCGGCGGTACGGGCCAAGGAAGGGCACCTGCAGCAGGTATTTGTGAACCTGCTCATGAATGCACGCGACGCACTCGCAAACGCGCCACGCAAAGAGGTGTCAATCCGGGCCGTACAGGAAGGTACCCTGATACGCGTCGATGTCACCGATTCCGGCACCGGAATCCCCGCTGCGATCCGGGACAGGATCTTCGATCCGTTTTTCACCACCAAGCGCCCGGGCAAGGGAACCGGCCTTGGCTTATCGATCTCCCGCGCCATCATGCTGGAACTGGGGGGCGACCTGGTCTATCAGGACCGGCCAGGCCGCGGCACTACACTTTCGGTAAGCATCCCGGCGATCCCGTCAAATGCAGGGGAGTCCCCGTGAACCGGCGCATTCTCACTATCGATGACGATCCGGCAGTACGTGATGCCTTCGTGTTCGCCCTCAGCGACGTGGGCTACGAGGTGGAGACCGCCGCCGATGGTGCGGAAGGCGTGGAGCTGGCGCGCCGCAATGCACCGGCACTGATTTTTCTCGACTTGCGCATGCCGGGAATGGACGGCGTCGAGACCCTCCGTCGCCTGCACGAGGTCTGCCCGCGGGTGCCGGTGTATATCGTCACGGCATTCCGGCCCGATTACCTGGATGAACTGGCCCAGGCGGCCCGCGACGGCCTGCGCTTCGGCATCGCCAGCAAGCCGCTCACCAGTGACCAGATCCGCACCATCACACATTCAGTGCTTGAAGGGCCCAAAGTGATGTAGGGCCATGGCCATGGAACTGGAAGACCTGAAGCGGCAGCTCGCCCAGGCCCAGGCTCGGGAACACCAACTCGGCGAGACCCGCCGCGCGGTAGTCAATTTGCTCGAGGACCTGGACGACGATCGCCAACGCCTGACGCGGGCGGAGCATGAGTGGCGGGCCGCCTTCGACGGGATCCGCGACGCCATTTTCATGCACGACACGCAAGGGCGCATCACCCGTATCAACCGAGCCTATCGCGCCCTGGCCGGCCAGGATGCGGAGCAGGCCCTCGGGCGGCCTTACTGGGAGGTCTTCCCACCCCTGCCGGGGCCGCTGCCGGGTTGCCGCCCCGTACACGAACATGAACTTGAGGTACGCGGCAGCGTGTTCCGCTCGCGCGCCTTCGTTACGCACGACGATGAAGGCAACTACTTGTTCTGCCTGCACATCCTCGAAGACATCACAGAACGGCGACGCGCGGAGCTCGTCCTGCGCCGACGCAGCGAAGAGCTGGCACAGGCCAACCGGGCGCTGACCCAAGCCATCGAAGACCTCACCAACGCCGAACGGGTGCTGGTGCAGGCCGAGAAACTCGCCGCCATCGGCACCCTGGCCAGTGGCGTGGCCCACGAGCTCAACAATCCCCTGATGGGGGTGATGAACTACGTGAGTTACGCCCGGGAAAAGAGCACCGATGCAAGAAGCCGGGACGCGCTTACGAAGGCCACGCGTGAGCTGCAGCGCATGGCGGACTTCGTGCACAACCTGCTGGTGCTCGGCCGGCCCGCGGGTGAGGTGCTGGTGCCGGTGCAGGTGCAGGTGGCCCTGGAACGCGCCCTCGATTTGCTGGCAGCGGATGTGCGCAAGCTGAAAGTGGCGATCCGCGTCGCGCTGCCCGAGGACCTGCCTCGGGTGTGGGGTACCCTGGCGCCGCTGGAACAGGTGTTCATCAATCTCCTGCTCAACGCGTTCAACGCCCTGGAAAATGCCCCGGTTCGCGAGGTGTGCGTGGAGGGGGGCGCCGAGGCAGACCGCGTGTGGGTCTCGGTCACGGACACCGGGCGGGGTGTGCCCCCCGAGGCCCGGGACCGCCTGTTCGATCCGTTCTTTTCCACCAAGGCCGAAGGTCACGGGACCGGCCTGGGCCTGCCGACCTCACAGCGCATCATGCAGGGGTTCGGCGGCGATCTGGTATTCGATCCGGACCACCACCCCGGGGCCCGCTTCGTCCTCACCTTCCGGCCGGCGCGCTTCGGTTCCGATAACGGCACGGATGTCTCTGTGCCGTGAACGAGCAGCCCCACACAGACCCCGTCCGTCGGCTCGCCGAATGCGAGCTGTTGTTGGCGGCCGCCTTCGATGCCGCCCCGGTGGGCATGGGCCATCTCGATCTCGAGGGTCGCTGGTTGCGTGTCAATGCGCATCTTGCCGCCCTGGCGCAGCGCCCTGCCGCGCAATGGACTGGCCGCTCCTGTGAGGAAATGTGCGCGCCGGAGGATGCCGCGCCCCTGCGTGCCGACTTGGCGCACCTGCTCGAAACCGGCGGTCCGCCCATCGAGCGCGACGTGCGCCTGCGCAGGGGCGGCGAGTACCGCCTTTGCCACTTTCGTGCAAGCCTGTTTCGCGACAGCGGCGGTGTGCCCCGCTTCATCAACTGCAGCGTGGAAGACATCAGTGATTCAGCCCGCGCCGAGGAGACACTGCAGCGTTCAACCGATCTGCTGGACAAGGTGTTCTCGGGCGTCAACGTGCTCTTGGCCTACATGGACCGGGATTTCAATTTCATCAAGGTCAACCCGGCGTATGCGGCCGCCGACCAACGGGATCCGGAATTTTTCGTGGGCAAAAACCACTTCGCGCTCTACCCCAATCCGGAGAACGAGGCCATGTTTCGCCTGGTAGTGGAAACCGGCCTTCCGAGCTTCATCACCGAACGGCCGTTCACGTATCCAGCACATCCCGAGTGGGGTACCAAGTATTTCGACTGGGTCCTGCGGCCCGTCCGGCGGCCGGACGGCTACGTGGAAGGCCTGGTACTCAGTATCCAGGACGTGACCGAAAAGGTGCAGGTCAAGCAGGAGTTGCAGGCCACCGCCGCCTATTCCCGCAGCCTCATCGAGGCGAACCTCGATCCCCTGGTGACCATCGGCCGTGACGGGCGCATCACCGACGTGAATGCCGCCACCGAGGCGGTAACGGGCCACCCGCGCGACGCGCTGATAGGCACCGATTTCTGCGAGTACTTTACCGACCCCGGCAAGGCCAGGGAGGGCTACCAGAGAGCCTTCGAGCAGGGTTTCGTGCGTGATTTCCCGCTGGAGATCTGTCATGCGGACGGCCACCTGACCCCGGTGCTCTACAACGCCTCCGTGTACCGGGACCCCGGCGGCGAGATCGCGGGCGTGCTCGCCGCGGCCCGTGACATCACCCGCTTGCGCGAGGTGGAGGAGGCCATCCGGCAGAGTGAGGCCCGCCTGCGCCAGGCGCAGCGGCTGACCCACATCGGCAACTGGGAACTGGACCTGGTCAGCGGTGTGCTCTACTGGTCCGACGAAATCTATCGCATCTTCGAGATCGACAAGGAGGAGTTCGGAGCCTCGTATCAGGCGTTTCTGGACCTCATCCACCCCGACGACCGCGCTGCCGTCGACGAGGCCTACACCCGCTCAGTGGCGACACGCACGCCGTATTCCATCGACCACCGGCTGCTGTTTCCGGACGGCCGTGTCAAATACGTCCATGAACAATCCGAAACGCTTTATGACGATGCCGGGCGGCCCCTGTGTTCCATCGGCACGGTTCAGGACATCACGGAACGCAAGCTGGCCGAGGAGGCGCTCCGTGAGGCAAACGCCTATAACCGCCGTCTCATCGAGGCCAGCCTCGATCCCCTGGTGACCATCGGCCGGGACGGCACCATCACCGACGTGAACGAAGCCACCACGAAGGCCACCGGCCGCTCCCGGGAGCAACTCATCGGCACCGATTTCTCCGACTACTTCACCGACCCGGAGCACGCCCGTGCGGGCTATCGCCAGGCCTTCGAGCAAGGCGAAGTGCGGGACTACGCGCTGGAGATCCGCCATGCCGACGGCCACACCATCCCGGTGCTGTACAACGCCTCCGTGTATCGGGACGAAGCAGGCGAGGTGGTGGGCGTGTATGCCGCCGCCCGCGACATTACCGAGCTGCGGAACGCCGCACGGGCCTTGCGCAAGGCCAATGCCTACAACCGCAGCCTGCTCGAGGCCAGCCTCGACCCGCTGGTGACCATCGACCGAAACGGCTGCATCACGGACGTCAACAAGGCGACCGAGGAGGCGACCGGCTTGCCGCGGGAAAAACTCATCGGCACCGATTTCTCGGAGTATTTCACCCAGCCCGAGAAGGCGCGCGAAGGTTACCGAAAGGCCTTCGAGCGAGGCTACGTACGGGACTACCCCCTCGACCTGCGCCACATCAACGGCCACGCCACGCCGGTCATTTATAACGCCGCGGTGTATCGCGACGAGAGCGGTGAAGTGAGCGGCGTGTTCGCCGCGGCCCGCGACATCTCGGCACGCCGCAAGGCCGAAGAGGAGGTAACCCGCCTCAGTCGCCGCAATGCACTGCTGCTGGAGTCGGCGGGCGAGGGCATTTACGGGTTCGATACTGACGGACGCTGTTCCTTCGTCAATCCCGCCGGTGCAAAGATGCTCGGCTACGCTCCCGAAGAACTCGTGGGTCGTAATGGCCACGAGGTCTTCCACCATTCCCGTCCCGACGGCCGTCCCTATCCCGCGTCCGAATGTCCCATCCAGCGCACGTATACGGAAGGCAGGGTGTTCCGCGGTACCGATGAGTACTTCTGGCGGCGCGATGGCAGCGGGTTTCCCATCGAATACGTGAGCACGCCCATCCTGGAGGAGGGCAAGGTGCTCGGCGCCGTGGTGGCCTTTCTCGACATCACCGAGCGCAAGCGGGCCGAGCAGGAATTGCGCACCCTCAACCATGAACTGGATGCACGGGTGAAGGCGCGCACCGCCGAGCTCGAGGCCGCCAACAAGGAACTCGAGAGTTTCAGTTACTCGGTATCGCATGATTTGCGTACCCCGCTGCGCGCCATCGACGGCTTCTCCCGGATCCTGCTCACCGATTACGCGGAGCAACTGGATGAAGAAGGGCAGCGCCTGCTGCAAGTGGTGCGCGAGAACACCGACAGGATGGGCAAGCTCATCGGCGACATTCTGAGTTTTTCCCGCACCGGACGCGCGGAGATGCGCAGGGTCGAGGTCAACATGACGTCCATGGTGCAGGAGGTCTGGGAAGAGGTACGCCAGACCGAACCCGAGCGCCGCTACGACTTCCGACTCGCTGCACTGCCCCCTGTATGCGGTGACCGCGCCCTGCTGCGACAGGTATTCATCAACCTGCTCAGTAACGCAGTGAAGTTCAGCCGCCCCCGCGAGATCGCCCACATCGAAGTGGACTTCGAGGAGCACCCCGACGAAATCATCTATTGCGTACGCGACAACGGCGTGGGCTTCGAGATGGCGTATGTCGATCGCCTGTTCGGCGTGTTCCAACGCCTTCATAGCACCTCGGAATTCGAGGGCACCGGCATCGGCCTGGCCCTGGTGAAGCGTATCGTGGCCCGCCACGGCGGGCGCATCTGGGCCGACAGCCGGCTAGACGAAGGGTCTTCTTTCCACGTAGCACTGCCACGCGCGGAGCAATGCGATGAATGATGAATCGACCTTTCTGCGTCACAGCGGGATCGAATGCGTGGGAGACGTCACCTGGGGGACCCATTTCTGCCAGTTCTATGAAACCCCGGAGGATCTCACGGATACCCTCGTGCCCTATTTCAAGGCAGGGCTGGAGCAAAACGAATTCTGCATGTGGATCACCTCCGAACCGCTCGATCACAAGGCCGCTGAGCAGGCGTTACGCAGGGCCATGCCGCACCTCGATGACTATATCGCCAAAGGCGCGCTGGAGATCATGCCGCACGACGAGTGGTATCTCATCGATGGCGTCTTCGACCAGACCCGTGTCCTCGGAGGTTGGATCCACAAGTTGGAGGCGGCGCTCGCGCGCGGTTTCGACGGGCTGCGGTTCACGGGCAACACCTTTTGGCTGGAACCCGGCCTTTGGCGGGATTTCTACGACTACGAAGCGACGGTCAACAACATCATCGGCCGCTATCGCATGCTGGGCGTGTGCACCTACGCCATTCCCAAGTGTGGCGCCGCCGAGGTCATCGACGTGGTGCAGAATCACCAGTTTTCCGTGATCAAACGCCAGGGGCAGTGGAGCCTGATCGCCGGTATCGCGGCCAGCTGCGCCCTCGAGGCCGACCGGACCCTGGACCTTCAGCTACAGAAGCGCACCATGGCCCTGGAAGCTGCGTTGCAGGAATTGCAGAACTTCAGCTACTCGGTTTCCCACGACCTGCGCTCGCCACTGCGCGCCATCGACGGCTATTCCAAGGTCCTCATGGACAACTACGCCCCCCGACTCGACGCGGAAGGAAAGCGGATCCTTGATGTCATTCGCGACAATACCGCACGCATGGCCAAGATCATCGACGATATCCTGGACTTTGCGCGGGTCGGGCGCATCCAACTGCAGTACGAGAACATCGACATGGACACCCTGGTCAGGTCGGTGTGGCACGACATCGCACCGGCGGCGGGCGCCCACGAGGTGCGGACGCACATCGCCCCGCTGCCGCCGGTGCGCGGCGATCGCCTGCTGGTACGCCAAGTGCTGTTCAACCTTCTCAGCAATGCACTGAAGGCCACGCGTGGCGCGCCAGCCCCGCAAATCGACGTCGGCAGCGGCACCCGCGACGGTGAGATCGTCTATTACATACGTGACAACGGCATGGGCTTCGAGCCGCGTTTCACGGACCGTCTGTTCGGATTATTCCAGCGCCTGCACAACATCGAGGAGTTTCCGGGCAGCGGCGTGGGGCTTGCCATCGTCAAGCGCATCGTGGAGCGGCACGGTGGTCGCGTATGGGCCGAAGGCCATCCAGGTCGCGGCGCGACCTTCTTCTTCAGCCTGCCCGTAGGAGAATCACATGAGTGACCCCGGGGATATAGAAATACTGCTCGTGGAAGACATGCCTACCGACGCGGAACTCACCATGCGCGCACTGCGCGCCCACAATCTGGCGAACAAACTCTATTGGGTGAAGGACGGCGCGGAGGCCATCGACTTCCTGTTTTCCCAGGGCCAATACGCCGATCGCCAGATAGGGAGCACCCCCAAGGTGGTCCTGCTCGACCTGAGGCTTCCCAAACTGGACGGCCTCGAGGTGCTCAGGCGCCTCAAGGCCAATGAACGCACGCGCTGCATACCCGTGGTGGTGCTCACCTCCTCGAAAGAGGACCGTGACATCACCGAAAGTTATCGGCTCGGGGTCAACAGTTATATCGCCAAGCCGGTTGAATTCGACGAGTTCGCGCGCACCGTGGCCTCGTTGGGATTCTATTGGCTGCTCACCAACAAACCACCGGTGCAATGAACGACGCCAACACAGCACTGAGAATACTACTGCTCGAGGATACGCCCACGGATGCGGCGCTCATCGAGCACGAACTGCGCAGCGCAGGCTTCCAGTTCTCCAGCTTGCGGGTGGAAACACGCGGCGATTTCGCCCGCGCCCTGGCGGAATTCATGCCGGACATCATCCTGGCGGATTACAAGCTGCCGGCCTTCGACGGGTTCGCCGCGCTGCAGATGGCGCGGGAGCGGTTGCCGGACGTGCCGTTCATTTTCGTCACCGGCGCCATGGGTGAGGAAGTGGCCATCGAATCCCTGCGGGGCGGTGCCACGGATTACGTGCTGAAAGACCGCCTGTCCAAGCTGACACCCGCGGTGGAACGTGCCTTGGCCGAGGCACAGGCCCGCCGGCAACGCAGCCTTGCGGAAGACGCGTTGCGCGAACGGGTGGATGAACTGGAGACGCTCAACCGCCTCATGGTCGGTCGCGAGTTGAAAATGGTCGAGTTGAAAAAAGAAAACGTGCGACTGCACGAAGAGCTGGAGCGGCAGCGCCGGGGGGACAGGGAGGAGGCGGACTGACCCGCCGCTGGCGCGGCTACGGACTCGCCATTCCGGCGTAAGCCGGAATCCATGTGGCGCTGGCACGCGTGGTGGCGAGAGTGAATCCAGGTGTCTCGTGGTGCGGAACAGTTGTTCAGACCCCGGTTTCGCCGGGGTGACGAAAAGGCACCCGCGTCGGGGATGACGAAAAGGTACTGCGCCAGGTGACGAAAAGGTGCGTCGCCGTGCCGGCGTCGTTGCGCAGACCAGCCGATTCCGATGTCTCAGGCACCGGTGGAGCGGCGGGCTCCGTGCATGTTCAACAGATGCTGCGCCTGCTTCTCCAGCTCCGCGAGCAGGAACACCATCAATCCGGCCACGACCACGCGCAGCCATTCCGCGGGGCTCAGTGGGGTGGACGCGAACACGCGCTGTAACGGCGTGGCCTCGGTGTAGGCGAATTGCAATAAGGCGCAGGCGGCAATGGCGCCAAGCACGTAGGGGTTGCCGAACAGGCCCTCCCGCGAGAGCACCGAGTGCAGGATATGGCGGCTATTGATCAGATAGAACATCTCCGCCAGCACAATCGTGCTCACTGCGATGGTGCGCGCTTTTTCCAAGCTCGCGCCATGGTCGAGTTCCCAAAGGAACAATCCCAGGGCACCTGCCGCCATCAGCAACGAGACCATCACCACCCGCCAGATAAAGAACCCGGACAGCAGCGGCTCGTGCGGGTCACGGGGCGGGCGGCCCATCACGTCGTGTTCCGGCGGCTCGAAGGCCAGGGCGAGACCGAGGGTGCTGACGGTGGCCATGTTGATCCACAACACCTGGGCGGGCGTCAACGGCAGCACCAGTTCGAACAGGATCGCCGCAATCACCACCAGCGCCTCGCCGCCGTTGGTGGGCAGCATGAACAGGATGAATTTGCGGATGTTGTCGTAGATGCCGCGGCCCTCGCGCACCGCGTTGCCGAGGGTGGCGAAGTTGTCATCGGCAAGCACCATGTCCGCGGCCTCCTTGGCCGCTTCATTGCCCTTCAGTCCCATGGCGATGCCCACGTCGGCACGCTTGAGTGCCGGCGCATCGTTCACGCCGTCGCCGGTCATGGCCACCACCTGGCCGGCGGCTTGCAAGGCCTCGACCAGGCGCAGCTTGTGTTCCGGACTGGTACGCGCGAACACATCCACGTGGGGCGCGTAGCGGCGCAGTTCCTGGTCGTCCATGAGCTCGATCTCGGGCCCGCTCAACGCCGGCTTGTCCACGCCGATGCCCATGCGCGCGCCGATGGCGCGGGCGGTGTCCACGTGATCGCCGGTGATCATCTTCACGCGGATACCCGCCGCGGCGCACTGGGCCACCGCCTCGATGGCCTCGTCGCGAGGCGGATCGATGATGCCCACCATGCCCATGAGGGTGAAGCCGTCGCGCAGGTGTGAGAAGCGCACCTCGCGCTGGGAGGCGTCGGTGTTCTTCACGGCGATGGCCAGGATGCGCAGCCCGCGGGCGGCGGCCTCGGTGCCGCGCTGGATCCAGTAGTCCCGGTCGATGGCCTGGCCCGCGCCCTGCCAGTCGCACATGTCCATGATGCGTTCGGGCGAACCCTTGACGTAAATAAAACCATGACCTTCGTGATCGTGATGCAACGTGGCCATGAGGCGGTGCTGGGACTCGAAGGGGATCACGTCGGTGCGCGGCAGCGCTTGACGCTCGGCGTTCGGATCAAGGCCGGCCTTGTAAGCGAGGGCGAGCAGGGCGCCCTCGGTGGGATCGCCTTCCACGGTCCAACCGCCTTCGCGGTGATACAACTGGGCGTCGTTACACAATACCAGCGCGCGCACGGCATGCAGGAGTTCCGGCTGTTCCGCCGATACCGGTACATCGTCCAGATGGATCGCACCGTCGGGCGCATAGCCTACGCCACTGACGGTGTACACCCGATGGCCCATGACCACCTGCTGCACGGTCATTTCGTTGCGCGTGAGCGTGCCGGTCTTGTCGGAGCAGATCACCGTCACCGAGCCCAGCGCCTCCACGGCGGGCAGGTGGCGGATGATGGCATTGCGCTGGGCCATGCGCTGCACACCGAGCGCCAGGGTGATGGTCATGATGGCAGGCAGGCCTTCGGGAATGGCGGAGGCCGTCAGGGCCACGGCCATCATGAACATCTCGCTGGCGGGCTCGCCGCGGACCACCACGCCGATGATGAAGGTAAGCCCCGCCAACAGGATAATGGCCGCGGCCAGCCAGCGCCCGAAGGTATCAATTTGGCGCAACAGGGGCGTGGTCACTTCCTGCACCTGTTTGAGCATGGCGCCGATACGCCCGAGTTCCGTGCCGGACCCCGTTGCCACCACCAAGCCGGTGGCGAGCCCGGAGGAAACCAGCGTGCCCGAATACAACATGCAACGCCGATCGCCAAGGGCGGCGCCGGCCGTTACCGGCGCGAGGGCCTTTTCCACCACCTCCGATTCGCCGGTCAGGATGGATTCATTGACGCGCAGGGCCTTTTCCGTCACCAGGCGCAGATCGGCCGGCACCTTGTCACCGGAGGCGAGGACCACCAGGTCACCAACCACCAAGGATTCGGCCGGCAGTTCCATGCGTTCGCCGCCGCGCACCACTACGGCACGCAGGGACAGCATGCGTCGGATGGCGTCCAGAGCCTGTTCGGCCTTGCCTTCCTGAATGAAGCCGATCACGGCATTGATGAGCACGGCAGCAAGCAGTACGGCGGTGTCGATCCAGTGACCCAGGCCCGCAGTGATGATCGCGGCGCTCAGCATCACGTAGATGAGGACGTTGTTGAACTGCTGGAGGAAGCGCAGCCAGGCCGGGCGCCGGGCCGGGGGAGGGAGGCGATTCGGCCCGAAGCGGGCGAGGCGGGACGCGGCCTCGGCCTGCGATAAGCCGCGGCGGCCGTCCGTTTCCAGTCGCTCGACGACCTCATCGGAGGCCAGGGTGTGCCATTCGATGGCGGGTTTCTCTGAAAGCGGGATGTCCGCCATGGGGCACATTACTCCATCGTGTATGCGTGTACGTGCGCGGTGCGCGGATTGTATGACCGGAGAGGCAGTCCGGTGACACATGCCGTTCCGCTGGTTGCCTGTTCCAAACCAGGCGTGAGCCGCATGGAACTCTCGCCAAAACGCTGCGAGCGGTCAGGCGTTTCACGGTCCGGGACCGCGTTTAGATTATCGTCGGCAATTCTCCCCGTCGAACTCTGCGCCGCACGGGGGGAGCCCGCGTGACTGGCGGGTAAAAATGCTAGCCGGCAAAGCAAAGTTCAACAGCGTGCTCGTGGAATGCGCGATGGCCAACAACCCGTGCCATCGACGTGTCCAAGGGTATTCACGACGTGAAAACGATCCCCTTTCCAAGGGGAACCTCGTGGGCCTGTCGTGGTCTTCCATGACTTTGTTAGTCGCTGCCGACCAAACCAAGGATTTGGCCACACGGTATCACGCGCCGCGCGACCGCGCGGGTGGTGCCAGGGTCTAGTTTCGAGACAGTTCCTCGAAATCCTACGAGGAGGCCTTATGTTCGAACGAGAAGCCGACGAGTTGGATCAGGCCAGCCTGGCGACCATCGAACAGATTGAAATGTCGATCTCGGGAATCCGCGAGAAGTTGCACGGCGAAACCGTGGACACCTGCGTGGACTGCGGCCAGCCAATTCCCGAAGAACGCCTGGCCGCTGCCATGCGCAGCGGCATACCGGTGCAGCGCTGTATCCACTGTGCCGCGTTGGCCGAGCGCAAGGGAACGCTCTACCGCAGGGACGACGATTGAGAAAACAACCATGATGGAAGTACGGAACCCCGGGCGACCGGGGTTCTTGTTTCGACTTTCTCACAGCCGAGTGGGCCTCCGTTCGTTCCAGTCCGCGGGTAGGGAGCCCTCGCGGAGCACCTCTCTCCATAGCCCAGACCCTCTCAGGAAATCTCTGATTTGAAGGGCGCAGCCTCAACATCGCCGAGCACGTCCGTTGGTTTCGCGAGAAGATAGCGCCCTCGCTCCAACGCACAGCAGACCTCGCGGAGGAACTCACTGATGTCGACCATGCCTGAGGGCGCAAGCGTTCGTGTGGAAGTCGCACAGGAATGCATCGCTCAGCCGGCGTCTGATTCCGCCACCGCGTACGGCGTGCAGGGCAGGGCGAGGGTGAAGGGTCACAGCAGCATTACCGACAAGGAATTTGCGCTGTTTCGCGACCTGATTTTTGAGATCGCGGGCATCCACCTGTCCGATGCCAAGAAGGCCCTGGTCAGCGGCCGCCTTGGACGCCGGCGGCGCCACCACGGCTTCGCCACCTTCCGTCAATACCATGACCTCGTCACACGGCAAGACCAGGCCCTCGAACGCCAGATAATGGTCGACCACCTGACTACCAACGAGACCTATTTCTTTCGCGAACCAAAACACTTCGACTTCTTGCGTGATGTGCTCATGCCGCGCTTTAGCAACGTTCCCGAACTACGCATCTGGAGCGCCGCCTGTTCCTCGGGTGAAGAACCCTACAGCATCGGCATGGTGTTGGCGGATGGCCGGACGGACAACTGGCGCCTCCTGGGCACCGACATCAGCGCGCGCGTACTCGAAGCGGCACGCAAGGGTATCTATCCCCTCGAAGACACCGCACGCATTCCGCCGCAGTTTTTGCAGCGGTTCTGCTTGAAGGGCATTCGCTCCCAGGCGGGCAGCTTCATGGTGGACCGGGCGATCCGCGAACGCATCGAGTTCCGCCCCTTGAACCTCAACGGTGAATGGCCCGCACTCGGCCGCTTCCATGCCATTTTCCTGCGCAACGTAATGATTTATTTCAACCCGACGACCAAGGCGCGGCTGGTACAGCGCCTCATCGCACATCTCGAACCCGGCGGTTTTCTCATTACTGGCCATTCCGAAAGCCTCAACGGCATCCGCACATCACTGCGTATGGTGACACCCTCCGTTTATCAGCTCGGACGATGAACAGGGTGCGACAGGACGTTTATCTGAAGCCCGGCGAAGTCTATTTCGGGCAAGGCATCGGCGAGGTCCGCACCTTGCTCGGCTCGTGTGTTTCCATCACGCTCTGGCACCGAAAAAGCCGCCTTGGCGGTATGTGCCACTTCGTCCTTGGCTCACGGGGCGCAGGACAGGGCGACGGCCGTTACGGCGACGAGGCCATGGAACTGCTCGCGACCGCCATTCGCAAGTCCGGCACCCATCTGGAGGACTACGAGGCCGGCATCTTCGGTGGCGGCAACATGTTTCCCACGGCAGGCAACTCCGGTTTCCGCGTAGGCGAGCAGAACATCGCCATGGCCCGGGCACTCGCCCGACGCTATGACCTGAACGTCGTGCACGAAGACGTCGGCGCATACTGCTACCGCCACGTCACACTCCAGCTAACCAGCGGTAGCATGCAGGTCAGAAGCACCGACGTGCGCGGCCAGTAAAGAAAACACCGGCGGAGATGTCGCAGCTGCTGGCGGACGCCCCGCCGAATACATCCTCCAAAGGGCGCATAATGCCTATTATGTTAAATCAGCTGCACGGCCTACAGCGCATCCGGGTAAGGCCTGTCCGACTGAACCAAAAGTGTCACCAACATAGACAGCAATTTCTTAATCTGAACCAAATCTCTAAAAAAGCATGAACTGAGTCCGTAAATAATCGGCCCAACTCTTTTACCGCGCAGATCCCGGCGCAGGTCACAGCACTTCCCGTTGATCCCACTGTCTGAAGCGTCTGTAGCATCAGAATGGCCGATGGCGCCTCTGCCCACAGGCTGAGGTGAGGAGCTGTCCAGACGCGGCGGTTGCTGGGCGTTCGCCGTGGCGCTCTCCCCAGAGCAATAGAGGTAAAGACCCCGATGGCTCGCGTTGCCAATGGAAAAGAAGCTCGGCAATACCATAACCGAGGGATCATCCTTGACATGCTCTCCTCGGGGGAATGGCCGTCGGTCAATAAGGTCCTGAAGGCTGGGGGCAAAGGCTCTACTGGCGATGTCCACGAGGATGTCCAGACCGTGCTCACGGAATTGGTGGCACGTCGAGACCGACCTGATGTACCGCCGGAGGTTTTAGCCCTTGCGGAGCAAGCGTTCGACAAGGCATGGGAGCGTCTTGAGCCATATCGCGAAGAAGCTGACCAACGCGTGCAGGTGGCGGATGAGCGAGTCAAGTTAGTTGAAAAGCAACACCAGACCGCGCTCGCCGAGGTGGAGGGATTGAAGGCGCAGATCAAACAGCTGCGGACCCAAGTGCTAGACCTCGAGCGTCGCCTTGCTGCCGAGAGCCAACGGGTTTCAGATGCGGCTGACGTTCGGAGCCGCCTTGAAGAGCAACTGCGCGAGGAACGGGCGGTTCACGCCCAGCGACAGATGGAATTGGCGGAACTGCAGAAGCGCATCGATGCTCTTCATGTGGATGCGCGTGATGCTCATGTTCAACGGACTGAGGCGGCGACACGCTTGTCAATCTGTGAATCGGAGCTGGAGCGCTTACGTGCTCGGAAGCCGGCCTGACCGCCTACCCCTCTGTGCGCGTCGTTTCGGCTTTCGAAAAGAGCACATCCCGTTGTTTGAAACCGCTGTTCTCGACCGCTTGTTGTATGGTCTTGGCGGTTATGGTTTCGCGAGGGTCGGTATCCTGGCAGGAAACAAGTAACTCTTCCACGACATACGTGAAGTACTGCATGGGGATCTGCAGTTTCTCATGCGCTCGTACGGCCTCTCGGAACACACTCCAAAACAGCGGCGCCATCGATTCCAAGCGCCAACCGATATCAAACGACTCCGAAAGAAAGAACCGAGTGAAGGAATACCCGCTTCCGACGGGATACTCTGAGCGGGCGACGTCATCATAGGCACGAAGGCAGTATGCGAGCTCGTCGACGCTTCGGATCCCGTGAAATTGTACCGAATGTACCATGAAGCGCCCTATCAGCTGCAAGTACTTCGCCCTGACGAAAGCTGAGCGTTGATGTTCAAGATCCGGCTGCCCGACTAGTACGACGGTTAATTGGTATCCGCGTTTTTCCAGCTCGTTCGTTATCGCCATCAGCCAACCGTACTGGTCTGGATGAAGTTCCTGCGCATCATCGAAAAACAGCACCGCTCTTCTCTGCCACGACTCTGCAATTCGCTCGCATAAGAATTCGATTAAACGCTTGCGTTTTCTCTCTGCGTTGCCGGAGCTGGGGAACTCATGGTTGACCGACTCAAGAAACCACTCCAGGAAGTGGTTTTCGGTTACCGCTCGCACCTGTTTATGGATACACAGCAATGTGACTCGCATTAGTGTCGGCATATCTTCCGCCAGCAGGACGTTCCAGTACTTTATGGCGGTGGTTTTTCCAATGCGCGACAAGCCGGTAACCATTCCACCCGAGACACGAGAGCGCACCCACCGCAAAATGTGCGAATACGCGTCCTCGATAGCGGGCGTCCCTATTCGGTACTCCCCTCGTTCGATCGGGTGGCTTCCAATCGGTATGCTTGGGCGGGGCAAGGGCAGAAAGCCTCAGAATTGTGTCTTGAGAACTCGCCTCGACGTAATCGGAGCGAGGAATTCCTCTTCCCGTATGTCGCTAGCATCCGAGTCAGGAGTCGAGAGCGTTGCCATCGGAGAAATGGCGGACACTTGCGCGATCTGATTGGCGGTCTTGCGGTTTTTTTGCGCTTTTTTCATAAGATGTTTCAGATAGATATTAACCGGATCGGCATCGTAAGGGATGGACAGACGTTTCTCTTTCACCAACCTGTGGATGTGGCGGCGCGTTTCTATTGAATGCGGTGTTCTGCTCCATGCTCCGCATGCGCGCAGATAACCCAATTCTGAGCCATCTGGCAGATAGGCAAGGATTACACGCAAATCATCGGGATTGACGAAGAGGATAAGCTTCTCCCCGATGAGTTCCGGCATACGGGCGAGAATGTCGTTTGTGTATCGCGCGTACAGGTAATCAATGTAAGGCCTGCGTCCATGAAGCGGGTTACCATGAACCACCGCTTCAACGCGTTCAAACAAAATGGCTTCTTCTCTCTGTGCGTTGGGAGGTAACTTTCTCAGCAACTGTTCAGTTTGTTGAACATAACTTGTCACGACCTCCATGGGAGAGTGCGCAAAGAGACCTGAAGACGAGCGGTGGTTATGCTCCGCAACCGCGACATCGGCCAATTGGCGGATCTCTGCAAGATCGATTCTGTGTCGCAATGCCTTTTTGGCGCCACCTTCGCCGCGCGGGTCGCGTGGGCCTGTTCCTGCGGTTCCCGGAATGCGATGAAATACGTGCTCCTCAATTAATCCAAAGAGGCGTTCAATATAGGGGCGAGCGGTTGGTCGTCGCGCACGGCTCTCTACGAGCGTCGCACCCAGTGTTCTCGTTACTACCGCCCGCAGGCTCGCTGAACGGTGCGCCATGGCGTTGTCAAACCATAGCTCATCCCATGCCGTCCACTGCAATTCGGGGAGGACTTCATTGGGAACGCGACCCGTTTTCGGAAACGGCAAACCTTCAATTACCTGCTCGGGCTTCAGTGGTGGAATGAGCGAGTAGTAGAGGCACCTCATAACGTCGTGGTGGTTGTAGTCGCTATTGAGGCTGATGTAATACCCCAGAACGGCCTCACTGTACACGTCGACAAGCGCCAGCAACCAGAGGCGGTCGATAGCAACGAGATGGGTGCCCAGAGGAGTGGATATTTCGATGGTACCGTGCATATCGATACGATGACCATCGAACTCAATGCGTTGATAAGGGCGCGCCGGGCGAATCGGAGAAGGACCCGTTCCCACGTCCACGAGCAATTGGGCATCGCTAGCGCGACCGCGTGCCCGCACAGACTCAATCATCCGGGCATTTCGCAGCTTGTTGATGTAGCGATACAAGCTACGCAGGCCTTTGTCCTTCTGCGCGAACGGATACTCATTTTCGTGAATCCCTATCCGGCGGCATTCATCAAGAAACGCGGAATGCAGTGTCTGTGTACTGATGCGGTTCTCGTGAATCTCTCGTTTGGATCCCCGCTTAAGGTACTTGTCCTCAAGAAACTGCTTGAGGCCCGGGTGTTGCTCGAGCAGCCATCCAAAAGCACCAGCTAAGCCCCCGCGGCGGCGGTAATCTGTGGGCCTAAGCGTTATGTTCGCGCGACGGCGATATTCACGGACTCGCCTGTACCCCACCAGTGCGCGGTAACCCCAGACACGGCCATCTGGGTGGAGCTCAAGACACCGTTTCGCTAACCGAATTACAGTGGCTGGTGCGACTCCTGTGGTGCGGTGAATTTGGGCGAGCGTTGCCTCGCCCGCGAGATAAGCATCGATCGCTTGCTTGCGGGCACGGTACTGCACGTCTTTGGGAGGCGCGAGTACGCTCTCGTCCACGGTTGGCCATGGCTCGAGTGCCGCTTGTTCAGTAAGTGACCTCGTGATGGAGCGTCGCCTAGCCATTGTCGCGGAACCGGAACAAGGTGCGACGGGTCAAAGGTTCTCCCGATAAATCGGCCGCTGCTGTGCCACGGTACAGCAGCGCAAAAGTCGCGCGATGGACTTCGGTCGGCGGTGCCGCAGGAAAGCACGATTCAAGCTCTGCGAGGGTAACCGAAGCACGGCTTCGCAAGTAGCGCTCGATAGCGGCGTCCAACCCGTGTCGGACTGTCCATGTTGTGTCGGCCAAGTACGGGAGAATCTTTTTCCAGTTGGCCAACGCCTGGGGATCAAGGCCCAGATCAGTTTCCGTGATCACTCTAAAGGGGATTGCCTGGGTTTCGCACCACCTCCGTGCTGCCTGAATTTGTAAGCTCGCCTCGGTAACCTTGGCCGCAGGTTTGACTTCTCGGTACTCCTCGTGCCCATTTCGATACCGAACCCACATGTCCAAAACGCTTGCGTAGCGTTTTTCGCCTAGTGCAATCTCAAACCGCACGGGTTGTTCGCAGAAAACCTCCACTTCGGGATCGCTCTCAATAGCGCAGTAATGATCGTATTCGAGTGCACTGTAGAACCGCGCAATTCGACCGACTCTGGGACTGAAAACCGTCCACCGATAACTCGTGGCGCCCTGGAAGACAAGCGGAACTGAATGTCTAATGGGCTGCATAGGTCAGCGAATCGTCTCTTGAGCTTCGGCGTACGGAAAATCCGTCGCCCGTCGTTGAGCGGGTCGCCGAGGGGAAGCGCCGGACGCCCATGGGGGGGGCATGCGCCTAAGTATGTGAAAGCCTCTCATCGCGGGCTCCCATGCGAAGCGGCCCTCCACGAGACTTGCTGCGGAAAAGAATACATCCGCCGCATTCGAAAGGCTGAGCTCGTTCGCAAGTACTGGAGTGTTTAGGCTAGCTCTGCCCGAGGCACTAAAGCAACCGTTAGAGCAGTCCTTCGCCGGCGTGATTCGTGAACTCCTCGGCACGCCGGATATAGATTTGCAGTGTCTGCAGCGACTTGTGACGTGTCACCTCGCGCATTTTTGCGAGACTTGCCCCATTGAGGGCGGCGGAGGTTGCCCAGCCCGAACGCAGACTGTGAGCGGCGTACTGTTCGGTTTCCCAGCCGAGACGACTTGCATGGCGCTGGACGACCAATGCAATCGCGTAACACGAGAGTCCCGTCGGCCGCGGCGTGCCACCGCGGTAGAGCCCACGGAACACGGGGCCCGCGTCCACCCCGAGAAAGCCCCGCCATGCGCGCAGGGCGACTACCGGACAGTAATCACCGCCGTGGGGTACCGCCACGACGGAGCCCGAGCCCTCTTGGTCCGTCTTCGAGCGGCGGATGTGCAGCCGCATGCCTTGGGGCACCCACTCAATGTCTTCCCACGCGAGTGCGGCGAGTTCGGAGCGGCGCAGGGCCGCGGCAAAGCCAACGAGCAGGAGCGCTCGATCACGCACGCCGGCGGCCGTTGCAAGGTCGAGGCCATCGACCAGTGCTTTCAGCTGGTCGGCCATGAGCGGTGCCTTTTGCAAGGACGCCGTGCCATGGGTGCGTCGCACCCCTCGCATGATCCCTTTGACGAGCTCGCTTCCGGTCGGTGATTCGTGGCCCGCGGCGCGGTGGGCGAGCCGCACAGCCGCGAGCCGCCGCTGAAGCGTCGAGGGCTGGAGGCCCTCCTCCGCCTGACTGGTCAGAAAAAGCGCGACTGTTTGGGGGGTCGCTGGCAAGGTGACCAGGCGGTGGTTCGCGCAGAAGGCATGGAATGCCTGCCAATCAGCGGCGTAGGCGCGACGCGTCGCCGCGCTGTACTGAGCGTCTAGGTAGCGCTCGGCGGAGGCCGCTGTCTTTTCGAGCGCCGGCGTCAGAGGGACGGCTTGAGCAAGGAGTTTATCGGGCATGCCCGAGAGTTTAACTATTACTTGCGAGAATAACCATTATCGCAAGTAGTAGACCGCCAACTAAGACATACGCCACGGTTTACGTTACGATACGCGCCGTCTTGTTCGTGACCGGCGCACCCAAATGACCCTCTCGATCCGCGAAAAAGTCTTCCAGGCTGCTGATGAACTGCTCGCCGCGTCCGGCCGCACCCCTTCCATCCGCCAGGTGCTTGAGAAAACCGGGGGCTCCTCGACGACGGTCCAGAAGTACCTGAAGGAGTGGCAAGACGAACAGGCCCGCCGCGCTCAGCAGCCCGGCTTTCCCCTCCCCGTCCAGCGCGCCCTGGGCGAGGTCTGGGACCAACTGGTTGCAGCCGCGAAGCAAGTTTTCGATGAAGAGCGGGAGGGCTACGAATCCCGGCTGCAGGTGCTCGAACACCAAGCTCAAGGCCTCGAAGAGCAGCTTGCCGAGGCCCAGGCGCGGGCCACAGCGCGGGAAGCGGAACTCGTTCAACTCCAGAGCCTCGCCGATCAAGAGGCCCGATGTCGGCGCGAGTTGGAGCTTGAGGCCGAGGGGCTACGGGGACAGCTGGCCCTCGGCCGACAAGCCCTCGAGGCAAGTGCGCAACGTCTCGAGGAGGAGCGCAAGTCCCATCAGAACGCGGCGGACGATTTGAAGCTGGGTCATGCGGAAGAGATCGCCCGTCTGCAGCAAGTTATTGAACGTTCCGAGAACCACCTGCTGCGCCAACTGGACGAGGCGCGCCGCCAAGTCGAGCAACTGAAGACGAGCCAAGCGGCGGAGCTTGCCGCGGTGCAAAAGAAGTTAGAGGCCGACACAGCCGAACACCGCAAGCGCATTGAGGCCCTCATGTTGGAACTCCGCGAGGTGCATGTAACGCTATCGCGCGAACGCGCAGAGCGGTCCTACCTCCAAGAAAAGAACACTGCGCTGGAGGCTGAACTCAAAGAGGGAAGAAAGCTGCTGGACGAGGCGCGGTCGGCCTTGGCCGTAGAGCGGGCGGCGACGGCGCGCGAACCGGCTGCGTGAATGCCCTTTCCCCTCTCGTTGTCGGTTGTATATCAATAAATTATGGGTCTTTATAACCTGTCCAGATACCGGCAACGCATCGGCCTTGATGCCTTACTTGGTTTGATACTGTCAGCGACTACCCGGACCGGGAAAGCGCGCGCGTTCAAGGCACGAACGGGTTACGGAGTGCTGTGCAACACCTCACTCAATTTTAACGGGCGAGGCTTCATCAACAACATCAGGGACTTGGACGCCTATACCCACGAGCATGGCCTGGACGGCTTTGTGGTCGACGGCCGTGTCTATATGAGAAAGGCGTCGGAAAACTATCAGGCAGTTGTTCAACGATCGGGCGAACCCGCCAGCCGAGTGCCTTCTTAGATCGCGCTCGACGCGTGGCGACGAGCTGTACGATCCGAACCGCCCAAGAGGTCCTTCCCAACATGCTGCCCCTGTCTGCGTACCCAGTTGGCTTCGAGGAGAATGAGCCACTTCGTTCCGACTTCATCCGTGCCTTGACGTTACACCAATTGGATCAGGTCTCAACTGCTAGCAGTGAGGAGCGCCGCCGACCCGGCGCCACGCCGCCTAGAACCCTCGTACAGTTCTGGCACGACCTGTCGGACCTCCCCGAGGACGTCAAGGCATGCCTCGCCAGCTGGGAGCGCCTTCGGGATCACGGGTTCGAGTTTCGCATGTTCGATGACGTGTCCGCCGCCGCCTACATCAGCGATACATTCGGCCCGCGAGAACTCAAGGCTTTCTCGCGGTGTCGCCACCCCGCAATGCGTAGCGATTATCTCAGGCTGTGCTTCCTAGTCGCAGAAGGCGGCCTGTACGTCGATGCGGATGACGTGCTGTCGGGAGACGACTGGCCGCTCCTGTTCGAGAGCGACGGTCTGAAGCTGCAACCGCTATGCTACGACATCCCTTCTCGCAGCATGGTGCCAGCCTCAGAGATCTGGCGGCCGGATTTACCGACGGCCGATCGGATCTTCTACGTCAACAACGATCCAATCGCGGCGCCCGCTCGTCATCCCGTCCTGAGGTATGCTCTCAGGCGCGCCACGGGGCGACTACTCGGCGACGATCCTCGTCCAGCCATTCAGTCCACCACGGGTCCGGGGAATCTGACAGCCGCCCTAGCCGCGCATGCACACAACCTTATAATGGCGGGCAAATCGCTGGACTTCGCGCTTCTGCAAAACTGGGAAGCGATCGCGGAAACACGCTGGGAACTCTCCTACCGCAGTGATGGCCGCAACTGGCGCAACATGGATACCTGAAGAGTAATGGCTGCCATCGGGTTAGCGCAATGAACATTCAGGATGCATCGAATGCGATAAGCAAGTTTTCATTTCATTTGAGGCGTGCGATTTCGGCTCTTTCGCCGAGGTCTCGGATATCCTCATTCGGCGCCGGCGACGACCGGATCGGCGCCATCATAGTCATTAATCTTGATAGACAGCCGGGACGATGGCGACAGATGCGTCGTGAACTTGGCCGCTTCATAACCGCCGATGGCACCCCGCTGACTTCCATCACTTACCGATTTGCAGCCATCGACGCGCGCGACGGCCGTGCCGTGGCGGCGACAAGCGATGTCGATACCCACTATCGGGTTGGCGACCAACTGTACGTGCAGCCCGACGCCAAGCTGGCCGCCTGCTTCGACATTGATGAACCCGTCAGAATGACCCGCCAGGAAGTGGCCGTCGCGCGATCGCATATCGAGGTCTGGAAGGCGATCACCAAGGGCCCTGACGAATACGTTCTTGTGCTTGAAGATGACGTCTGGTTCAAAAGGCGAGCCGCGATGGCCATAGATCGCGGATGGCAGGCTGCCCTTCGACATTGCCGTTCACAAGGCGGCCCTAGGCTCCTTTACGTTTCCTATTCGGATGCAGATGGCACAGCTGAACGCATTGTCCTGGGCGACGACCTGTTCCGACCTGTGCGCGGACTTTGGTTTCTCTCCGGCTATATCCTATCGCGTAAAGGTGCCGAGATCTTATTGAAGGCGATGCCCGTGAACGGGCCGGTCGATCTCTGGATGAACTATCGTTTTGAGGCGCTTGAAGCCCTAGCGCTCTCTTCACCAGCGGTTCTACAACGACTAGACACGGGCTCCGACAACGTCTATTCCATACTTCCCTTTCTGGCGCGCGCGGGAACGATCGACACGAGTTCTGCTTTGCTCCCGACGGACAAAACACATGCCGGTCCGGTCCTGGCCTGGACCGGTGGTGGCGCGCATGACGAACTCGCCATGGCCCTTTCGATGCTGGGCTTGCGTGTGCGAGTGTTCGATGACTGCGACCCGCCCGTTCAAGCGCACGATCTTGTACAGATGTTCGAGACGTTCGACGCCATCATCGATCCACCCATACCCTTGAGCGATATCAACACGGTATTCGCGAAACTCAATGCCAAGTACATATTCGAAGATGGTGCGGTTCGCGCAATGCGTCAACCGATCGCCCCCCCATCTTCCCGGACAATGGTCTTGTGCTCACACGACGGAGACGACGCTAGATGGAAGCCGCTTTGCGCGCTTCTTGAGCTGCCGGAGCCTGCTCAGCCCTTTCCTACTGGTGCACTACGAGTCCATCGCGTCTTCAGGGTCGGCCGTCCACAAACGGCAGGATCTGTGGCGCCCTCGGGACTGCAACGTCCCGCGGAGCCCCTGGATGAGTCACCATGGATTCTGCCACCGACATCCGCTTGGCAACCGGTTCTGTCCGACCGACCAATTTCGACCCCGGCCGTGACTTCCATTCTGGAGGTTTCGATGAAGGATTCACCCTCCGCGTTTTGGACCCTGACCGAAACGTTCCCGGGTAATATGGCGGCCTTCACCACAGACGGCCTCGTTCACGGCGAGACAGGCGTCGGCCTTATCCTTAGCAAGGATACTGCTCGCGGCCGGCCATTTCGCTCAGGCGCCTTCGCCTCGGTAGCCCCGTTTGCCTACGGACGTTTCGAAGCCGAGATCAAGACTGCGGCAGGTCCAGGCCTGATCACCGGATTCTTCCTTCATCGGGATACGCCGCGTCAGGAGATCGATATCGAGTTCATCGGCGACGATCCCACGAGGATGTTGGCCAATGTGTATTTCAATCCCGGCGATGCTGGATCCACCATGGCGTTCGGATATCGAGGCTCACCTTGCCGCATCTGCCTGGGTTTCGACGCGACCGTGGACTTCCATCACTATGCGATCGAGTGGCGGCCGGAAGGGATTACGTGGCTAGTGGATGGCCGCATCGTGCACACGCGCGGCGGGTGGGATCCAACGCCCATCCCGCACCTGCCGATGCATCTGCACGGAAACCTTTGGGCTCCGCGCTCGCGAGAACTTGCGGGATGCATCATCGACAGACATTTGCCTGCTACGGCAACGTTCAGGAATGTTTGGATATGGACTTGGGCCGAAAACACCCCTTCGCAGGAAGAGGGCCCACTCAGCGTAAGGTCCACAACACTCGCCGAATGACGCCGTCTTCGCATGATTTGCCGGCTTTAGGTTGCCCTCGTCGAGAACATGAATATTCAGCTGGGTGATATAGCCTCAGAACAGGGCGTTGCAGACGTCCGCTACGAGACAGGAGCGGATTTCTGTGCATCGATTTGTGTAGGACCGCTTCTGGCCGGGACCGGCCTCCCGTGTTTTTCTCATTGTCCCCTCGCGGCCCCATTGCGGTCTCTGCTTGGTTCTTTGAATGACTGTTCGCAGCGAATACAGCCATGTGCGCGAAATTGCATTCGTTAGCCACCTTATCTTTGTTGAACATCATTGAATGGCTCGAATCTCCTCCGGAGCAAACCATCCTTTTTCCTTAATGTGTGCGAGTGCCACGGCGGGCTGCGCAGACCATAGAACGAGCGCTAAAGTCTCGCGAGCTCGGCTGCAGGTAACGTACAGCAGGCGCAGGCTGCGATCGATGGTCGTTTCCTTACCGGCATCCACGTTCAACATGTCTTTGTCGCTCAGCTCTTTGCCTCCGAAGAGCTTGTCGTACGAGATTAGGAAGCCTCCCGCCTGGCTATCATCCATCACGACCATTACGTGCGCGAACTCCGAGCCCTTCACCACTTGGTGGGTAGCCAGTTCGGAGTGGCCGGCGAGATAGCGCCGGTACCTTCCAAGTTCTTGCCAGGGTGCGGCAAAGAGCGCGCACCAACCGCGGCGCATCCTCGCTAGCGTGGTTTCCGTTTCCTTGCGGGGAATTGGGGGTGGTGGGGGATCCGACTTGTCGGCATACTCCTCCACCAACCGGGGGTGCACGTCGAACAGGTTGGACGCGAGGATAGGTTCGATGACCTTTGCCACGGTCGAGTTCTGGTCGACACACGCGTTGGCAAAAGCTTGTATAGCGTGGAGCATCTCGTCTGTTCGGGCATGCCGCTTTGCCGCATCGACCGGCAGTTGGTCGAGGATCCCGCTACGCCTGAGCACCTCGGTCGCCGCGAACTCGTTGACCGTGCCGTCGGGACGGACACAGTCCTCGAGCTGCGCCAGCTCATTCAGAAGCAGGCGCGCAGCCGAAGGCCCATTGTTCTCGCCGCTGCCGACGGGTGCGGCGGCGTTGGGATCGATCAGGTCCATCGCCTCGTAGACCCTCAGAAACCCTCCACGGGCTGCGACCAGCTTGTGCTCGAGAGCCAGGAGCTGATAGCCGCCGTCCTTCCAGGCGTCGGCCTGGGTCGCCATCCACATCTGGTCGGCACACCAGCATTCGCGATCACGCTTCTCCTCGGGGGACAGAGATGCGTCCCCGACAAACAAGCGCACCATGCCACCTGTCTTCTCTGTTCGGGGATGTTGCGTGACGCCCGCCGCAGGCTGCGTACGACCCTGCATCTTCGATTCCCAAATCTTGTTGATAAGGGTGACGATGCGGCGCTGGCTACGATGATTCATTTGCAGCTCAGGTTTCGCCCAACCCTCGGGTACCAAGCCCGGCAAGTCGGAATGACCGTCGGAATAGATGCGCTGCCGGTGGTCGCCCAAAAGGCCCAACGTGAGTCCGCTACCTCGGGGTTCCGAGAGCACCATCAGCGCGTCCAGCATGCCCTTCATCGTGTCCTGGGACTCGTCGATGAGGATGATCGGGTGGTGGTCCCGTAGGATGGTCTTGAGCGTCGGCCGGTTTAGCAATAACCAAGCCGTAGCGTCGAGGACGTGTCGGTGCTGGAGTGCACCATGCCCGTAGGTGTTCCGGTCCGGGTGGTAGATGAACTTTTCAGTCTTGCTGAGCTGGTCGATCTCCCCCTCGATCTCGGCGAACTTCTCGAGGTCGGTAGCGCTGACGCCGCGCTTTTTGGCAGACGCCTTCTCGCGTTCTCTTTCAAGCTCGACCTTCTTCACCGCGACGAGTGCTTCACGAATGTCTTCGTCGAAGCCATCGATGAGCTCCCAGCAAAAGGAGTGTATCGTAGAGACGCTGACCAGGTCGTTGCTTCCTAGGCGCGCGTTGATCACCGCGACGGCATTCTTCGTAAAAGTCACGACACGTATGGAACGGCCGCCCACGCGCAGGCGACGGCTGAGCACACCACCGGCCTCGTGAGGCACCACCCCGGTGAGCCGACGCAACACCTCGACGAGCGTCCGCGTTTTTCCGGAACCGGCACCGGCGAATAGGAAGAAGCTTCGCGGCGGCTGCTCGGTCAGATACCCGCAAATCTCCTCGACGACGCCATCATCGCGGTCGTTGCCTTCGCACACCACGGAGCTGCTCATTGCACCACGTCCGAGCTCATTCGAGCTGTGCTTGCAGCCAGGCGAGGGCGTCCGCGACGTACTTCGGACACGCAATGGTCTCGCCAGCGGCGACCTTTTCGAACATGCTCGCGGCAAAGTCTCCTTTGTTGAAGGAGTCATGCATCAGCGCGTGCAGTGCGCTCGCCAGCTCGGGATGCGTTTTGGCCTCGGCGACCGTCGAGGCGACCGCGCCCAGCGCGCCAGTCGGAGGTTTGACCTTCTTGCCGGCCTTGTCTTCTTTCTCTTCGGAAAGTTCCTTGAACCACTCTATGTTGCTTAGGATGAGAGAGTCCTCAAAGGAGCTCGGCCAAGTGTTGCCGGCCTCCGCGACCGGCAGCTGCCAAGCGAACCGCACCATGCACTCAGGCACCTCGGTCCACGTCAGGTGTTCAGGCTTGGGAGCCTTGAAGTCGTCCAGCTGCGTAAGCTTCGGATGCCAATTGCGCAGCGTCGCATTGCCGCATTCCAGTCCCGCTTGGCCGGTGTTGGCAACAGCCACTCGAACCGGCCGGCCTTTGGCGCCGACCTTCACTTCCACGGGGTCGATGTCGGTGATGACGATGGTGGGGATGCGCAGCTTCTCGACCAGGGGCTTCAACCGATGGGCGTGGCTGCCACCGATATCTAGGAAAGAGACGTAGCGCTTATTCAGAGACTCGTAGTCGAGCTCCATGAACAAAGGCACCAGCATGCGCTCAGCCACACCCTCGACGAAGATGGCTGCATTGGCAAACAGCAAGTCGGTGTGTTGGACGCGGAAGTAGCGTTCGGCGAATTGACGCGTGGCGTCATCGCTGCCGAATACCTGCCCAAGGTTGACGACTTCGGTGGTCGGCATCGGGTGGCCCTTAGACTTGGCGATTCGCCGGACATAGCGAAGCCGGTCGAAGTCCTCGGCGTGCGCGAGATGGCTCGAATGCGTGCTGATGAGCAGCTGACTCTTCAGCGCCCTCGCCTCCTCGTCGCTCGGGCTGATGAGCTTGTGCGCCTTGTCTGGGAAGATGCGTTGAACTTGGACATGCAGGTGGGCCTCGGGTTCTTCGATCATCACGAGGTGTACCGGTGTTGGCGAACCTTTTTCCGGACTCAGGCGAGCGGCCTTGAAAGAGACCAGCTGATAGCTGAGCGACTGGAGGTTCTGGTAACCCAGGCCGATGGAGTATTCCGGCAGCAAGTCTTCCGTGGAGTCCTTCTTCATGCTGTACTGGACCGCGGTGCCGTGGTCGAGCAGGTCCGCGGTTTGAATGCGGGTCCGGAAGCGGATTTCCTGAGGGTCGTGCAGCCCCGGATAACCGAGCTCCTTGACCTCATCCACGGACGGTGCGATGGCGTCGTGGATTTTCTCGTCGAGCGCCTTCTGCGCCTCGGCCACGGCCTTGATGAGATCCGCACGGTGGCCGTGCCCGGTCGGGGCCACGTTCAGGTGCCGCCGTGCGAATTGCAGCAGCTGGTTGGAGAACATGCCTACGCGATGGGGACCGGAGGCCGACCGCGAGTCTGCCTCTTCGCCGCCTAAGCCGCGCTGTGCTGGCACGAAATCGACACGAATCAGCTTTGACAGGTGCTTACGCTCGATGGGCACCGCGTCGGCCGGCAAGACCTGTGTCTTGTAGGCGGCCTTCTCTTCCAATGGGTTGTTCTCTGCATTGAGCTTATAGGCCCTAACTTGGCCCATCTTTAAAGATTCCCGTAACCAGTAGTCGAGCAGATCAATGGGCCAGGCCAGCGAGTCGCTGCCCATGTCCTTTACAGGAAGGCGGGCTGTGTGATAGGACCAAGCGAGATTCTTGAGCGAGGCCACATCGGACGCCGGCTCCAGGCGCAGTCGAACACCGACCGCGCCGCCATGCCAGTTGAACTTGGACAGGAACGGCGCCACAAAGTGGTACATGCCTGCCTCAGCGTTGAACCACAGGTCGAGCGTCGGCATTGCAGACAGCAACGTGGCGAGCTGAGTCGTCCAGTCGGTGGTGTCGGTCCCAGCGGTTGTTGCCGGATCCTCGGCCAAACCCTCCCATTGCTTGCCCAATTCCCGCAGCTTCGTCCATTGCGAAAGGCTGATGTCGAAGGCGCCGAATGCCGAGCCCTCGGACAGGAAATGCCGCAATGCCGCAAGCACCGAGGTCTTTCCGCTGTTGTTGGCGCCGACGAGGATAGTAGTCTTCTCATCGATGTCTAGTTGAACCTTGCCCAGTCGACGAAACTGACAAAGCTCCAAGAATCTGAGCGTAATGCTTCCCGAGCCGGGAGCGACAACAGCTGCTTTTTCGGTCATGACCTACGTATCCGGTACTGATCAACAGTGCTTTGCACGACTAGTTCACGCGAGGCTCAATGCAGTGATACACGGTTTGAACCATGTATGCATTGCGAGCCCCTGACTCAAACATAAATGCCACGCCAAAAACGAGCCCTCCTCGAAACGCTTGCCCGCAACTTAGTACCAAGTCCAGGACATAAGCGAACACAAAATGGCGTCTTGAAAAAAGCGTTGGACCACGCTTCTCGGCGCGCTAAATCCCGAACGTATGCAATGAGCGTTGATTTGTCGTTACGTTTATCTTGGTCGAACGGCAGCTCTGGCCGGAACCTACACTCACCCACCTCTTTTCCTCGCTAGATCCAACCACATTGGTGAAGGTGATGGCGAAGAATGGGCGCGATCTTGAACGTCTTGCCTCTGTTGAAGGCTGCTTCTGCGGAATATGCCATTTGCTCCAAGCGATTCGCCCGGTAACCGCGAGAGGTATGCTCCTGTACGTAGATATCTAAGAACTTCTCTATCCCGAGCAATCGATACTGCACAATATGCACTAGCTCATGAAAATGGAGCGTTGGATCTGCGCTCCGATGCTCGCGCACGTAATACATCGTCGCCCCCAATGTGATGCCATCCATGATCGACCATTCGGTGTCAGCCAAACCGGACGGCAGAATCGGACCCGGAGGCGCAGGAAGAAGAGGAACAACTTGAAAGGCGGTTTCATCGACCACCTCCCGGCCAAAATATGTAGTCAGCCATAGAAACTTGCTCGCTCCAAGTGCTGTTGCATACGGTTTTCTCTCAGCAGTAAGCTCTTCGACCCATTTGACGAGCTGACCGACCATCGCTCTATTCCTCTCATCCTCTGTTCCGCAAATGGCCTCATCCACGCCCAAAGACTTGCCTAATGTCCAATCGCTGAACGGGACGTGAACCATTAGCGGTGACTATCCTTAAACACCCCCTCATTTACGCCCCAGAAAACACGGCCGCCAGCGCTGCCTGCTCGCGAACTGCTTTGTTGAAGCCGACCATCAGCAGCTGCAGGTCACCTTCTCGCATGTTGGGCAGCAGG
>JALOAT010000065.1 GCA_023228645.1 Gammaproteobacteria bacterium
GTCCATGATAGAGCTTCAAAGCCCGCCTCATTATATGTAGCCGGGAGTGTTGCAGAAATATGTAAAGTTGCTCCTGCAATAGTCCCGAAGTCGTCACAAGTAGCTAGTGCCATGTTATTCTCCTTTTATTGTGTTATTCAAATTATACCATATTGCTAACATAGCTTATTATATGGTATTGTTACGGGCGTGATGTAATGCCCTTTGTTGTCGTTAAATCCTGCGCTTGCGTATGGTTGTGAGTCTATTCTTATATTTGAAGTAGATATCACCGTGCCTCTTGCAAACGCATCAATTATTTTTTGCGCGATTGTAGCCGGGATAATAGATCCTACCCCATCTGATATAACTATGTTTATCTGTATAATGCCTCTATGCCATGATATATCTTTCACCCCTATATTTGCAGGAGCGACCGGCATTATGTGGACTTCTAAGTATTGATTTGGTATTGTGTCTTGTGATACGTTCGGATAGAATATATCCGGCAAATCTTCTCTTGTTTCTAAATAAGTAAAAATAGACTGTAATAAAACATCATACTGCACGCCATTCCTTTATAATAAAAGATTTTATCTCTTGGATTGTTAATCTTACCATACCTCCGGGGGCTTGTTTACTCCACCCATACTCTAATGGTACAATATAAGGCAGATTATTAGCAATGTAGAAAACTTTACCCGCTGATTGTGATGCGACTAAATTAGATTGAGATTTAGCCATTGCCTCATCTGTGTTATCTGTTATATCAGATGACGGAATAGATATAGTCGGTATCCAGTTGCCTTTTGCCCGTCCTGTATCTCTTGGCGTGCGCGAAATTATTAAATCCGCTGCTTTAGAGTTGATAGCTATTACCGCGTCATCAATGCTTAGCTTCGTTCTCGCTGCGTATGCTGATAGCCCTTTGCCGAAACTCATCGTCTTATCTGCACTTTATAGATTAAGATTGTATCTCCGGGATTAATTGTATCCACCGATATAACTTCATATACAATAGAATTATCAACTATTTTATCACTCACAATAACTTCGTCATAGGTTAAGATTTTTTTGTCTGTAGCCTTGATTAGATTGCCATCTATTTCGTTTGCTTTATATCCTAAAGATACGCCTATTATATTGGTATCAGTATAGCTTATAGTTGGATTCCAATTATCACCACTTTTTGTTGCTCGACGTCTTATGATCGTTCTCCCAAATCTGTCGATTAGAGATATAGCCGTATTTGCTAAGGTTGAATAATCATAAGCTGCCATTTGTTAAAACTCCAAAAGCTCTGCGACTAGGTCTGTGCCACTTGTAATAGCAATTGTACCTGATAGATATTCGTAAATAGTGTCTGTTGCGATTGCCACAGATGCCCCTGCTGCGATTGAGCCTACTGCATAACCGCCAGTAACATCAACAGAGCCAATACCTTTAACCGGTACGGTTGTACCACTAGCACCATCTATAACAGGGGTTAATGCTCCTGCTGTAGCATTGTTTAGTATCAATATTTGGCTAATGCCCTGCCGATAGACAAAAGTATCAAGCGTGCCAGTTAGTGTGGTTTTGGTTGTTGCGTGCTTACCCGCACCTTGCATATTTGTTGCTACGATTGTTGCCATGATTTTTCCTTATATTCTTTGCGCTCTAAGTCCACTTACAATAAATGGTCTTAGAATATCGTTTAATGCCGTGAATTGAGCAGAAGATAACGCATTATTCATATACTCAACTTCTAGCACATCCACTTTCTCTCTTTTTACTTGTCTATTTATAATAGGTTGTAAATCATACCCGCTATCTATTAAAATAGCAGCTATCATTTGAGCCGTTTTAATTTCGTTTGGCACTACGGTGCTATCATATTCACAAGGGATATTCCAATATGTTTGATATTGGTTTAATGGATACGCGCCCGAATATACGCTGCCACATAAAACTCTTGGGAATTGTAGTGCTTGCGTGTAATCAGTTTTTGAGCCGATATAATTGCGTGTTTCGATATAGTCCATAGCTTTAAATAATGCTATTTCAGTATATACCGTTAGAGTCACGCCCCTAGTTGCGGCATATGCTGTCAATTCCGCCTCTGTTACGTAACTGTTAGTTCCTACAATTATTGCCATTATGGTGCTGCCGTTACTGTAATACTATTAGATGTTGATGCCGTTGTCGCAGCCGCTACAGCATTAACCCCTTTAACTAAACAAGTTATCGCTGCATCTACATCTCCAACTAATGTGGTATATGTGCTATCGGTTTCGCCCGTTATATCAACTCCGTCTGCTTGCCATTGGTAAGTGTATGAAGTAGGACGACCGCTCCAACCGCCATTTGATGTTACGCTCAATACAGAGCCAACGACTGTTGCTCCTGCTATTACTGGATCGCTTCCAGTTGTTGCAACTGGGGCTAATGGAACTCCGCTAACAACTGCCAAAAAAGCACCCGTTAATTCGTCCCATCTTTTCCATCCAGCCTCTGTTTCATATATTACGCCAGTTTCGCCATAGGTAGGCAATAATGCTTCTGTTGTGATAATTACTCTAGTAATGACCGCATCTTGAGTAGTTTTAGTCACAGTCGCACTTCCAGAGATACAAGATATTAGCCATGTGCTATCTGTTGTTAATGGACCAGTCGTTACTGGGTAGTCGCTTGTTACAGTAAAAACACTTCCAAGCTCATTGCCTACAAAGCGGGCCACATTACAAGATCCAGTTGCAACAACTGTCATTTTATCACCAGACTTAAGGAATAGACTTTCGCTATCTTTTGCGGTAAGTGTCATTTGCTATCCTTTTTTATAGGTCTTTTTGGCTTTTCAGCACCTTTTTCTTCATATAACTTATGAAAGTTCGGATCAAAGTTTTCTTCATCAATAATGACAAAATCGCCTTGACCTTCACCCCATGGTTTTACTTTTAGTATCGCCATCTTAATTGACTCTCAAAAGAGAGCCTTAGCCTATTAGAAGAGCTGTATGCTCTGGTTTGATGTTTTTGACACCCCAAGCAAGAGAAATCTCATATCTAATCATTCTATGACCCGGATATATTGCTACCTCAAAAGTCAATCCAGTTCTAGGATCTGTGATAGATGTAACATCTAGTGCCATATCGCCTTCTTGTGGTCTTTCTGGCATACGAGTAGCCAAGATGATAGCAGAACGGTTAAACGCCATATTTCTAGCAGATGTAGCCGTTACTGTAATAGCTCTAGCGCCAGCTGCTTGTGCAACTTTGATACCAGGGGCAGCGATTACGATTGAATCTCCAGCAGCTGGGTTTACACCTGCAAAAGTTACAGAAGTAACAACATATTTGTTTGTATCATTAGCAAGAGTGATAATGTCACCAGCAGCAACAACACCAGTTCCAGCAGTAGCAAGATTAATAGTAGTTTGACCTACTGTTAGGGCATCAGCTGCCAAAGTAGTAGCATTTGCCATTGCACCTGCTGTTTGAGTTTGAATGAATGAACTCTCTCTAATATCCATTCCACTTGTAGTCATAAATACGCCTTGACGCATTACGCTATCATTGAATTGAACAGATGAGCTGGATTGTTTACCCAAGAAGTTAGCACCTGCCGCTGTATTAACAACAAGTTGGTTGTCTGTTAGTGGCGCGCCATTGTCTTTCAGAATTTTCAAAGTTTGAGTCGCATCTGTAAAATCGCCAGCTGTTCCAAAAGGAGTAGTTGTTGGAGTACCATAAGCTCTTGAGAATGTTTTTTGCAATGCCGATAAATCTGCTTCAACTTCATTAACTGCTGCCCTCATTGCTTGTAGCATTTGGTTTGCTCTAATTGGTAGATAACCTACACCCGTTGACAAATGACCTTGCTCGTTTCCATTCCATGAGAACGGGAATGAACGCGCTTTGCTAATTACAACAGAAGTATTGCCAATTGTTTGGTCTGCTGCCACTGGTAGTGTCATAGTTGGAGATATATCCTCACCTGCTGCGTTTGCTGGAGCGATAGGAATATATACAGATTGCCCTTTAGCTGCTCTGTCAATTCTAGCATCCATTGTAACTGATGGGATAAGCCCTGTCATTTCTCTTGATACTACATCAAGAGCCGCATATAGGTCTGGTAATAGATTTGTGAGTGTGTTTGCCATTTTGTTTCCTTATTATTTGACTGCCCCGCCGTCTTGGATAAACTTCATTTTCTCAACTGCATTTAGTTTATCAAAACCTTCACGGGTAATTGTTTGAGTGTTGCCACCTGTCTTGTTATTGCCCCCATCGTTAGAGCCATTTGCTTTAGACCTAACGAATTTGCCTAGTTCTTCTTTGATTTGATCTTCTGATTTATTCCATTTCACCTCATCTCCGTTGATTTCAACATAATCCATTGCGAATCTTTGAATGACTTGTTGTTCTAATTCATCGGATGTCAAAGATGATGCAATATCTCTTACCATTATCGCACGGTCTTTTTCGGCGATTTTTCTTTGCAAATCTTCTGCTTTTTTTAATGCTTCCAACTTCTCTTGGCGTTCTCGTTCTGATAGGTCTTTATATTTGCCTTGCTCTTCAAGAATCTTGCGTTCAGCTTCTTCGCGTTCTTTTTTAATCTGGTCAAGTTCTGACTTCGCCGTCTTATTGTTCTCGCGTTCTTTTTGAAGTGCGCTTTTGAGTTCTTTTGGATCGTCAATTCCCTTGACTTTTAATTGAAACCCGCTATCTGTTTGCTCGTATAATGAATGCAATGAAGCATCAAGCCCATCAAGATTGTCTAATTGAAATTGTAACATAATAACCATCCCGGTAATAAAATATAAGCATCTCGCTTACTGTAATTATAACATATCTATAATAGGTCTTTTTTACGGAGCTGTTCTAGTGTTAAAGTTGCGCCTTTGTTGTTTATGAATTGCTCTATTTTGATCTCACCTTTTCTAAACGCTTCTGCTCTAGTTTTGCCTAATACTTCATTTTGGACGGCTTTGTTTTGCCTTTCTAGCCATTCGGGATAGGTTAGTTTTGCAGATACCGGTCCTGATGATGAAGCTCTTGTGCTTTCTATGTTTAAATCATATTCGGGCTTTAATTCTGGAATCCTTACAGACCGACAATTATGCACAATCACACCATTAACCAAATAACTATTATCTTCTTCTACTTCTAAATTAAATACTAAGTCATTATATGCTACAATGTTAATATCATTAACGATGGAGGTATAAAAATGTTTAACTTTAAAGATAAGGAGTTTTGCCAAAATTTTATTCTTGAGCATAACCATAGATTGCAGAAATCCCTTAGAAGTATAGAAAGGGAATTTGGCTTGGCTAATGGCACTATGAGTAGGTGGTGCAAAATACATAATATTGAAACTCTTACTAAATCGGAGATGGCCTCTATTATAGGGAACAGAAATGTATCTTTGGGAATCAATACCGGCGAAAATCATTGGGCGTTTGGCCATAGAAAAGAAACTCACGAAATGTATAAGCGGCACTCCGAAAGAATGATTAAAGATAATCCTGTTAAAAATGCTTTTATAAGAGCTAAAATGCTTGATAGCTTGGCCGTAACACAAAGAGAAAAGCAATGGCCATCTGAAATGCCTATTAAGTTGGCTCTTGAGCAATATGGGATTAAATATGTTCATCAATTTATTATAGACGATAGAATTCTTGACTTTGCTATTCCAGCCCTTAAAATAGCTATTGAATGTGATGGGCGAGGGCATCGAGACAGATTCGAATCCGACAGAATAAGGGATTATGTTTTGGTTAAACAAGGCTGGATAATTTTTAGGGTGAGTGATATTAGAGCAAGGACTCCCATCAGCACAATTCATAGTGTTATGTCCATTATAATACAGTTCATCCCCGACGGAGACTTCATCCGCCCTAACCCATCCTTTTCCAACACAAAGAAGGGGGTGCTCATCCGTCACTTTAATAGTGAGTCCGACATTATTTGTCATGACCCTAATGACGCCATTATCGGATTTCTTAAACATGGTGTTTAATACTTTTTTAAATCTTCCTTTGTGTGTTAATACAAAATCACCTATTTTGACATCCTCTATCTTTATATACCCTCTGGATGTCAATACCATTTCTCCTTTGGCCACCGAATTATAATGTAATGGTGGTTGTGGTCCTTCATTGAATGGGAATACTTTACCGTCATTTGAAGCACATATAATAGTTGTACGGCTATCAAGTACCGCATCGTATCTTTCTCCTACGAATAATTTATGGTAAGGTTGCCATGCTGCGCGTCTTGCCATCGCCCCTGCGTGGTTGGTAGCGGTTAATACTACGGCTCTAGCTTGTGCTATCGTTCGCGTATCGGTTAATTTCTTAATTTGAGATGCAATAGTGTCTGTAGTTTCTCCGTTCACTATGCCTAAATCAATAATAGATTTGATGTCATCTTTATATGCAGATGAAAACGTATTAATCAAATCAGCAATTGTCATGCTTTTTTTGCCTGGAAATCTTATCCTAGAAGTTGCTACAATTGATGCTATATCAGCCGCGCTTGTACCTGTGCCTATTGCAACGGTTGTGACTGTTGTATTGTCGAGTAGTTTTAAAGTAAATTCCTGTTCATACACTGCAAACTCATTAAGCCTATTCATGAGTTCGTCACTCAGTTGCGTTATGCCATTGTCTATAATGTTATTAAGTTGTTTTAGGAGCTGTTGAGTGTTTTGCGATAAAGGAATGGATCTCGACAACAATTGAGCGTTAATATCATCTCTTAATTGTTTGAGAATTGGAGTTATATCTTTATATATTCCATTGCCAAGCCGTTGGATTAATATTTGATGTGTTGTGAATTTATCTATCATAATCCGCCTCCACTTGCTTCAATCTCCGCGTCTATCTCCTCGTCTGTTCGCCCGGATGCTATAAATTCGGCTTTTCTTAGATTGTTTCTAACATCAGAAGTTGCCACTACTCCTCTATCTAATAAAAGGATTTGAGCGGTAATCTCTTGCGGTGATAATGTAGTGTCAAAAAATTCTTTATTAAGCGTGAATACAATATTGCCCTTGCTACCCATAAAGTCTGCACACCATGTTAAGCATTGGGTTATCGCACTTTCTGCGTTGCCTACCAAGTTATCAAGCATTGAGTTTTCGCTAGAAAATCTTATCTTAACTGTTTCAGTTGATTCTGCTTGACCTGATTTGCCGGTGAATATTCTAGCACCAAGCATGATAAGCTGATTTTCTTTGCTCTCCATTGCTTTAGCGTGCATTTGATTTTCATTTGCTTGCAATAGTGTAGCAGTTCCATTATCGGGTAATGGGATTATAGAGCCATCTCCAAAAGTATAAACGCCACTTGGTAGCATTTCATCTAACCAAGATTTATTTGGTGCGGTTATTGCTGGAGTTGGTACACAATATCTTAGCAAATCTTCATAATCTGCGCTATTCTGATAATGCCCTTGCGATACATCAACTATTGCCCAAAGAGGCATATTATCAACTTCCGGATCATTATCTTTTGAGCCACACATAATAAAAGGAATAACATCAAAGGTTGTGCCGTCTGCTTTGGTTGGCTTGACGCTTGAAGTTACCTTATCTTCTACAATAATATCAATACTATAAATGCCATCTTCTAATTTTAACTTTTTGTTGGTTTTAGAGTCTATTTTTAAAACAACTTCGTTTAATATGCCGGTGCTATCAGTTTTCCAATTCAAGATGTTTTCTGCGGTATATGTTACGATTTTAGCTTGAGTGCCATAATCCACAAAAAGTCCATGCCTGCCTATTGATGTGACGTTAGTTACTAAGTCTTTAGTGAGTTGGTCTAGCGTTAACCCTGCGCCGTTTGCGTTAAGTATGAGATATTCTAAGTCACTTGGTAATTCTACAATAGCAGGCGTTCTAAAGACTGATCCGACCAATCCCTCTAATGTTCGTGATGTAAAGTTAGTATATTTTGCACGGGCTTTATAGTCTATATTACGTCTTATACCCTCAGTCGATGCATCTCTTGTCACATCTTGAAGATAATCTTGTACATCTCTCATCCCGCGAATAAATGTGCGGATTTGTAGCCAATACGGCAAAAAGAGATTGTAATCGGAGTGATTTTCTTGTTTTTTCATTATTTGCCTTTCTGAAATTATAACATATCCTAGCGAACGAACCCGCCAGAGATTTTGCCATAAGTTTGGATAGGGTATTTATAAGCTATAAAATATCCAAGAGCGTCATTCCAGTCATCAATCGCCCCGCCTTTGTGTTCTGTGTACTTTTCTGGCTTACCATTGTCTAAATAAGCTTGGGTTTGCAAAGAAAATATAAGCTTTTCAACTCTATCGCTTATAAACACTTCATCTCTTGCTAGTTTTCGGTTTACAGCATTGATTCTATCTCTTACCGCCGGGTTTGACTTGTTAGCGTTTATTCTTAACCCATTATCTTGTAATATTTCAAGCGATGATCTTGATGCGTTAGCAGATTCATTGCCTCCAGATGCGTCCGGATAGATTATCTTTTGATGATTTTGGTATTGTGTCCCGTTTAGTTTGTCTGCTATTTGTTGAGTATCATATACCGCCCAACCATCAACTACATAGACTTTATTGTCTTTGATCCCACATATTACACAGACAGAACCGCCAACATTAAAATCTACGCCACAATGAAGTATATCAAAGTCATCAATAGTTAAAGTAGTAGTATGTTTGTTAAATTTAAAGTTATGATAAACAATATTCGTATTTAATACACCCCACTCGCCAAGTGCATAAATGTTATATTGCTGAATGTCATAGTTTTTTATATCTTCTATCTCTTGCTTATATTCATCATCTAGGAATTTATTGTCTAAATATGTGGTTTTATAGATGCTAGCTTTATTTGCAGGATTATCAAAGAAATGTGACTTTAGCCAGTGTAAGTGTGATATAGGGTTGAATGTTAGAATAATTTGCTTATAGTATGGCGTTATACCTCTAAGTCGGCGATTAAGCTCCATAATATCGTTTTGATCGCACTCGCTTGCTTCTTCTACCCAAATGCCGGTAATGCCTTGTATTGATTTAAGTTTCTCAATATCGTCAAGCCCAAAGAATAAAAGCGTGGAATTATTGTGAATATATGTTATCGTCATATCTGATTTATTTATTTTAAAATCGTCTGATAACTCTATATCTGATATAACATCTTTGAACAATTGGAATACAGATACCCTAAGTGTTTTGGCTACTTTTCTAGTAATTAAAAACTTATGGTTTTCTTCTGATATGATTCTAGTGAGTATCTTTTGCGCTGTCGAGTATGATTTGGCACTACCAGCTCCACCGTATGATATAACCCATCTTGATTTGTCCTCAAAGAATGGCTTGTGTGAAGCATTACGCTTTTGTTTAATCATATTCAATTTTAATTACTTTGTTGTTTTGCTGTGCGTTAGTGTTTGTTACTTCTATCTTAGGGGCGTGCCTTGGTGCTACTTCTAGAGTGATTGCGTTTTTATCTATTCCTTCATCAAGTGTCTTATAGTCATTAGCATTCAATGGGACTTCAACTAATTCAATAACTTCTGTGTATGATCCATTTTCTTTATCTGCTATCTTACTTCTTAGTGTTATGGTCTTTTTATTTCTTTCTAACATTTGGTTTTTTCTAATCAAAGATAGTGTTGCGGTATTAAAAACCATACTCTGATGCCCTATCTCTTTTTCTATCATCTTATCAAGGACTGTTATCTGATAATCATTTAAATTGGAAACTTGCTTTATAATCGTTTCCTTTTGTAGCTCTAAAGTTTCCTTTTTTTTCTCAAACGCGATGACATCGTCCTTTATTGCTAATTTCTCTGTTTCCTTTTGCCAGTTTTCTTTATTTACTTTTTTGGATATTGTGCCCTTTGGAATGCCAGTAGCTTTAGTGATTTGCTCATATGGTACACCTAACTCATATAATGATTTAGCTTTATCCCATAGGTCTTGGTTAATTGCCATCTACAAATACTTTCTTGCATAAATTAAATAACTCACATGATATATACCCTGTCATATAAGCTTTAAACTCTCTATCATGTATGTTATATCGTTCCATAATATTATCTACTGCATGGACTGCTTCGTGAATGCAAGTGTCTGCTATGTCTTCAAAAATACCTATTGCAAATACGTGCCTATAGGTCGCTCCGTGTTCTAGCCATATTGATTGCCCAGCAAGATTATCTAAGGATTCGTTATCGTGTTCATGTTTTTTAAGGAATCTTCTATACTTATCTCTTGAGAAATATACTTCTATCTCGGAGTCTGCAAATGGTTTTATTTTATATGCCATATTACTTTTTCTTCTTAGTTTTCTTTTTAGTCGCAGCAGTGCATATCGCATATGCCGAGCTTTCACTTTTGCCTTGCTTCTTTACTTTTAAAACACATCTATCAAACTTTTTAGGCATTTGGTTCTCCTTGAAATAAATTAATATCTACAACTTCATCAACGAACGTCATATCTTCATTATGTGGAGTTATAGAGTGTACGGCTTCAACTATAGCTATTATACCATCAATATTGTATCTATCTTGGATTAGATTGTATGCTAGGTCTATAATGTGGCTAATTTTAGTGATGTTGCCGGATTGTATCCGTTTCATAATTACTGTGTGTGATTCTACCGCACCACATATTTTTATAAATGTAGCTGCTCTACTTGTATCATCAAAAAATAATTCTGATATATCGTAGAGTTTGCTCACATTTACTCCTTTTTGTTATTGTATCATATTTTTAATTTTTATCTTATATGTTTCAATGATATTTTTAAGCTCATCAATGCCCCAACTTTTAGACTGCGTTTGAGCTTCTAGCCATTCAACTTTCTCTAAACCTATTTTATCTATTAGTTTGAGCCTATAAACGGCTAAATTCCCACTTTTATAGTTATTACATATGGAGCATTGACTATGACAATTATCTTCGTTAAATCGCAATGCTGAGTTTCTGCCCGTCGGCATATAATGCCCTGCATGGATTTGTCTGTCTGTATTTCTACAAGTTATACACTTATTGCCATCTCTCAATCTGATGAATTTATTAAATTGTGTTTGTGCTTGCTTTACTAGATAACTTTTGTCTTTTTGATTAAATTCTTTGACTTGTTTGTTTTTTTCTTGTTGGATCTTCTTTTTGCTTTGCTCGTCTGCATACTTTAAAGCACATACTATTCCACAAACTTTGCCTTTGTATATTTCTTTACCACATATTTTGCAGGTTTTAGGCTTTTTTGCTTTTTGAAGTTGTGATTTCTTATCAAATTGCATAATCTATCTCTATCCCAAAATGTTCACATAAAGTTGATACCGGCATACATATTTTGGATAATTTTTTCATACTGCTTGCATTGACTTTTTCTTCTATGTCTAATAACCACTGAAGATAGTTTTGATAAGTTTGCAGCTTCTCTAAATCTGCTTCTTTTTGCCCCTTATGATCTAATCTAGATTTATACTTTATCATATTACCTTTGGCAAAACCTATACAGGCATATATTCCCATCTGTGATTCAATCTCTTGTATGGTGGGAGTACCATGCTGGTAGTGCAAACTTTTTGGATTCAATAATGGGTGCTTCATACTACCTCCTCGAATCTATTTTCGTAATATCCCTTGACTTCCTCGACTTTTTCTAAGTCATCAATGAAATTTTTATCAAATTCATGAAGTCCAAAATCGCCTAATATGCTACATACATAGCTATGTTCTTTGACTTCTACAACTTTGCCTTGTACAAAAAGCCCGTTTTCTGGATTACGGTATTTGAAATGTTCATTTATTTGCATATTTATCCTTCATCGCATAAAATTTGTTTACTATCTCTTTGGTTTTCTTGTGTACCTCATCTCGTGAAAAGAGATAATCACGGTTTACTTCTAATGCTAGCATTTTCAAGCCTTTGAATTTGTTTATGGTTGGGTTTTTAATTATGAGATGAACAGCAAATACAATAGTCTCAATCTCCGGCTCTGTATTTGCTAACGGAATAAACTTCTTTGACATCTTGTTAATGAGTTTTTGAAAGCTTATATTTTTAGAATATTTGCTTAAAATGGTTTGCAGCATTTTGTGTATTTGTGCGATTGTTTTATTTTCTAGGTATGATTTATCGCTTTCTATGAAACTATATGCTAAAAGATACCCCTCTACCGATTGTAACTTCATTTGAGCTCCTTACACTCTAAATTTGAGAGAGACGATAGGAGCGTAAGGATTGTCTATCGCCTCTATCAAATCTAACTCTGTCATTATACCACAAATCACTAAAAAAGTGAAGCATTTTTTGCATTTTTCAATTCATTTTTTAACTTTTCGTTTTCTTTGATTAGCCTAGAAACAAAGTTTCTGATATCTTGATACTCTTTGCCATCTTTGTATTTAAAGAGCTTTTGTGCCTCTTTGATTTTTTCTATCATAGCAATTCCTCAATCTCTTCTAGTAGCCTATGCAAATCATCTTTATTGATTTTATCTCGTTGCAGGTGTGTTTTTGCAATTGAGATTTTTAACCGTAAAGCTTCAATGTCTTTTTTGATTGTTTTTATTTTTTGTGATAGGCTCATAATATCGCCCCAACTTTCATAATCACTTCATTTGTATTTATCTTCTTATTTCCGCTAAACATCGCAGCTATTTGTCTAGGAGTAAATCCAAACTCTTTTCCAATTTCTTTTTTATTCATCGTTTTTGGATATTTGCTTTTGAGTAATTTTATAGTATTGTCTGTCATTTTTATCCTTTTATTTTATTTATTAGATTCATAAAATGCTTTGGCAAACCCTTGGCTGCACATTGAACGTAAACTCATATCGTCATTTATCAAATCCTTAGCCCATTCAAATTCAGGTATTATTTCTTTTGCCGATTTGTGCATAATAGCCAGTGATGGTTTTGATCTTGTGGGTCGGATATATAGCTTTTCATTTTTTGGTACATAATCCCATTTTGTATAAATTGGTTTAGGCATTACGAAATTGCCCCAAAGTGCGGTTTGTTTAGTCCACGGTGATCCATACTGCCAAGGCTGATATGTTACAACAGGTTTCCCGATAACTTCTTTTAGTCTGCCTTTTGCGGGATTTTCCATTATCCACCATGCTGGGTTACACTCTTTGATGATTCGTAAACAGTGGTCTACTAAAAACATACCTTTTTCTAAATCTCCACAATGGTCGAAACCTTTAGCAGTTGAGAACTCAGTACAAACCGGATTAGCGATTATGCCATGAACATTTTTAGGAGGATGATAATTTTCAACTCCTATTTTTTCGCCTATCATAATAACATCGTAGTCATTATCTAGCTGGTAGAAACGGCTATCGCTACCTATGTCTGCACATAAATGTAAAATTATCTTTTTCATATCGCACCTCGCAAACTATCGCCCACAAGTGAAACTCTGATTATCTTATTATCTCTCATCCTATCAATAGCGCGATCGCCTATGAAATGCTTAAACTCATCTGTCGTCAAGTTGGTTACAAATATAGTCGGTAACATTTCGTTATACCGATAGCTTATCAACTCCTCAATTTGTTTCTTTTGCCAATCTTGTAAATTATCCTTGCCAAGTTCATCTATGACTAAAAATGCAACCTCCTTAAAAGCGTCATACTTCACAAACTCTTTGCGTGAGTACAATTCCAAAAGTTCGAACTCCGTCACATACCGGCAATAAACCTCTGTTTCAATCAGCGTGTTGAGTAGCCCACAAAGAACATGAGTTTTGCCAGTTCCTATCTTGCCAAAAATTAGCATATCGTGGACTTCGGATATTTTTCTGCCAGAGATGTTTGCTCTAATCTTTTTTATTAGCTCCTCTTGCTCTTTTGTCCTAGCTTCAAATTTAGCGTCTTTATACCGCTTGGGTATGTTAGCGTATGCTTTGATGTGTTCGATTGAATTTTGAGCCGTTTCTGTCTTCGCGGTTGGGGTTTCTATTGCTTCCATCAAAACAAACTCCCTTGCACGGCTTCTAGTCGTTTGTTTGCTATGGCTACATAGTCAGCTTCAATCTCAAATCCTATAAAGTTTCTTCTTGTTTGTTTGGCCCCAAGCAGTGTGCTACCACTACCAGCAAAAGTGTCCAAGACTAAATCATTTTCATTGCTTGATTTTCTAATAAAATACTCCATTAAATCTACTGGCTTTTCCGTTGGATGTAGATTGTTTTGTGTTCTGTTGGCTTTTATGATATTTGCATCTCGTCCCCCACACAGTTTTTTATTACCATTACTGCAGAATAAAACCATCTCATATTTAGGTGCATAATCTCCGAATAAGTCCCCCATGCCAGTATTATTCTTTTCCCAAATAAGTATATTTTTAACATTCCTATATTTTTGTATTTCACTTTTAAAGAAATCTACCTTGTGATGACTGCAGAAAATATATAGATGACTATCTTCTTTACATACCCTATCTATTTCTTTAGCCCAATCTAAAAACCAATTTGTATCTTTATCGTTTTCTATTTTTTTGTGTTTTATTTGTCTGTGGTTAGATTGAAAATCCATCCCATAGGGAATATCTGTTAATAATAAATCAATACTCTTGTCTTGTATTGTTTTTAATCCAAGCATACAATCAATGTGATGCACCTTGTTCATTTTATCTTGCATTTGTTCGTTAGTCCACATTAAAAATCCTTCTCACTATAATCTTTACCGCTTAAATCAAAACTGCTCTTAGCTTCTATCTCGTTCAGGTATGAATCAAACTTCGTGCCAAATAAAGTTTCGGGGCGGATAAAAGCACTCATCTTGGTATCTTTACTCCATTGCTTGATTTTTTTATCTATGACTGTTTTAAAATCATCTACCGAATAGCCTTCGTTTAGTCTAGCTTGGATATGTTTTTTTGAATTGGTAGCGTTTGATTTAAAATTCTTGTTTGATTTTTCGTTTAGATAAGAAACTATCTCGACTATATATCTCTTCTCTTCTTCTCTAGTCTCTTCTCTTCTCTTCTCTTCTTGCATGACTTTATCATGACTTATCATGACTCCATCATGATTTTGTCTAATTTGGCTAATTAAAGCTCTCATTTTGGGATTAGATGTCATGCTTTGGTCTAGTCTTTTTGCTAGTGCATAACACGCTAATTTTTCATTTGATACACTAAATAACCCAAGTTTTATCATGTGCTTCATCATGTCTGTAGTCTCTTGTACCGTAAGATTTAGATTTCGTGCAATTATTCTAGCGTCATGCTCTAATTCAAATGTGATATTGTTTTCTGATACACCTTGTGCGATAAGCTCTACACAGTACCAATACAAGCCATACCCAGCAGCACCATAGTCTAGCATCAGCGTTTGTAGTTTCGCATCAACAGATGCGTTTGTGTCATGTTTAAACCAAGTCATCTTATAACGCCTTCCAAAAGCTTATTGATATAATTCACTCCCTTTTGATAGATAAGCGTTTTTAAGCCTATATGCGTGCTGCCATCGGGCTTTGTGTATTTGGTTTCTATTACTCTAAAATGACCGCTATCTACATATTTTTGGTATGGGATATTGTTTGACATTAAGACACCATTTTCTCTTAAAAATTCAAATAATTTATTGCGTCCTATTTTCTTATTTAAAACTTTGGCTACACTTCCCATATCTATTGTATCTTTTGATCCCGTTACGGCGTCATAAAACTCTACTTTGGGGGCTTGTATCGCTATAATTTCTTTTTGCTGTTCTATCTGTTCAGCTTGTTGCGATGCCAACAAAAGAGCTTGTGAGAGTGTTTGTGGTATTTGAAATTGAGGTTGTATATTATAAGAGCCGGTTTTTCTTATCTGTGGTAAAACTTCACCAGTTACCCAATCTTGAAATATTTCAGCCTCATCTTTACGACTTTGAAATATAACTTTATATAAATTTTGTTCATTTATAAAAGTTGCTATTTGATCTCTACCTAAAGAGTCTATGACCTTACTAGTAGTAACCCCATCTTCTTTTAATCTATCCTTGACTCTTGATGTTTGTAAATTTAAAGCATTACATATATCAGCCAAAACAAAATAAGGCTCATTATTTATAAGCCCACCTCTGATTTTAAAATCTTGTTTTGCAAAAATTTCAAATTGCATATTTTACCTAGACTTGAAAATTTAAGGGGAGTTATCGGAGTGTCCAGCTTCGATATCTCTACAAGCCCTTAATGAGTGAGAGGATATCAGGTGCTGGACGACCTTTGGCTCTCTCACTGATTAAAAGCTTTACATATTATACCAAAAAAACTTAATTATGTGGTATTTTTCTATTTTGTAAAGCAGTAAGCAAGTAGTCTGCTAGTGCAAATTGATCTTGTATTTCTTCACGATATCTTTCTTCTTGATTATCATATTTGCTCACATTAGAGAAAAAAAATAAAAATCCTGTTTTATCCCTTATCCCATATGGCTTGTTTTGTTTGTATATAATTTGCAATTTTTCGTGCATTTTGTGCTTTCCGACAATAATATTTTCAGGGGAGGCAAAAGAAGTGTCGAGTTTCCTTGTCTCAATAAACCCTTAATGAGTGAGAGGACAAGAGGTACTCGACGAACCCTACTCTCACTTATTAAAAGCTTATTCATAATTATATCATAAACCGACTAGCACAAAGCTAATCGTAAAACCAGACCATTTTTTAAGATGGTTTATCGCTTGTATAGCCATTCGATGTTGCTATTGCTTTAACCCTGCAATACGGACGAAAAAATTAGTGAGACTTTTTCATTGCTTGTACTACTAAATACAATGGTATTATAGCAAATTGGTTAGTTTTTGTCAAGGGTTTCTCCTCTAACCCCTTGTTATGTTATGTTCTGACTGATCTATAGCGTTCATTGTGCTACTACAGCTTTTAACTGAGATAATAACGACTGTTATCGTGAATACCATGACTACGATTCCAAGTGATTTAAAAACCACATCTAGTAACTTTGTTAGATTGTTAAACATTTATTTCATCTCCTTTGCTTGTTCGCCCAACTCAATGAGCATTTGGTTTTGTAACGCACGATATATTCTATGGCGTTTGTTTGTAGGTCTAGCCCAAGATTGCGCCGTTTGTATTGTAATGCCGCCAAAATGGAGGGCTATATCTTTGGCGGTAAATCTAAAATTTTCTTTTTTCATTTTGACTCCATAAATTGTTTTTTGATATTCTCAAATGCGTCTTTTGATATTTGAATATCTTTCCCGTCTATTGTTATTTTAACGGTTTTTTTAGACAAATCAATACCAGTACATTCTTTTAAAATATCTTCATCAAAATTTGGTAAATTTCTCAAAAACTTTTCATCTTCTTTTGATATTTCATTATTATTTTTAGATAAATCATTAACTTTTAAATATCCTTGTGTAGTTTCCCATTTTGGGTTTTCTTCTTTTTCTTTTTCTGACATATTTGAGGCACTTATCCACTCACAAAGAGGTATGGAATATTTATATATAATGTTTCTAAATTTATTGTGTTTTTCACTAAAAAATTCTATACCACTATCACAATTAAACATCCTGACTTTTGGGGTATCCGTGTTGCAGTCGCCTGTGTTGCAGTAGCCTGTGTTGTAGTCGCCTGTGTTGCGGTTGCCTGTGTTGCGGTAGCCTGTGTTGTAGTCGCCTGTGTTGCGGTAGCCTGTGTTGTAGTAGCCTGTGTTGCAGTTGCCTGTGTTGTAGTCGCCTGTGTTGCGGTAGCCTGTGTTGTAGTCGCCTGTGTTGTAGTTGCCTGTGTTGCAGTTGCCTGTGTTGCGGTAGCCTGTGTTGCTCATTTT
>JALOAT010000108.1 GCA_023228645.1 Gammaproteobacteria bacterium
CGCACCTCGTCGGCCACCACGGCAAAGCCGCGGCCCTGTTCACCGGCGCGCGCCGCCTCGATGGCCGCGTTCAGGGCGAGCAGGTTGGTCTGTTCGGCGATGCCACGGATTACGTCGAGTACCGTGCCGATGTCGCGGCTGTCCGCCTCCAGGCGCTGCATGGAGGTGGAGGCCTGCTCCACTTCGCCGGCCAGGGCGGTGATCACCTTGATGGTGTCGCTCACCACGGTGTGACCCTGAACGGCTTCGTGGTCGGCGGTGGTGGCGGCCTCGGCCGCGTTGGTGGCGCTGCGCGCAACCTCCTGGACGGTGGCCGCCATTTCGTTGACCGCCGTGGCCACCTGGTCGGTCTCGGACTGCTGTTCGCGGATGCCGCGGTCGGTCTCCGCCGTGATGTTGTTCATGCTGTCGGAGGCGCCATGCAACTGCGAGGTGGCGCTGGCCACTTCCCGCACCAGAACCTGGATCTTCTCAGTGAAACGGTTGAAGGCGGAGGCCAGGCGCGCCAGTTCGTTGCGGCCCGCGGCGTCCAGACGGCGGGTGAGATCGCCTTCACCCTCGGCGATGTCTTCCATGGTGCGCGCGGCCTCGCAGAGCGGGCGCGTGATGGTGCGCGAGATGAGCAAAGCGAGCAACGCGCCGATGATCAAGGCGACGGCGCCGATGCTCAGGGTGGTGTTGCGCGCGTCCGCCATGGCGCCGACGAAGTAACCGCGGTCCATGGCAATCTCGACCACGCCGATGGGCTTGCCCGCATAGTCCTTCACGGCGCCGGCGTAGACCGCCATGGGGCGGCCACCGAGTTCCACGTGGCGGATGACCGCGTCGTCGCCCATGGCGGTGGACATATCGTCGGCGGACAGCAGGCTGTCGCCCATGGTGCTGGCGAAGGACTTGAAACCGTTGGTGTCGGCGGTACGCAGCGCGACTTCCACGCCGTAGCTGTTCTTGAAGTTATCGAAAAAGGGCTGGCCGAAGGACATGCCGAATTCCACCGAGCCCAGATGGCGGGTGCCCTGGAACACCGGGACCACGCCGCGGATACCGAGGCCCGCGACACCCTTCTCGAGGCCGAACACAGTGGCGCGGTCGTTGTTCGTGCGTACCACGGTGTGGCGGAAACTGGACAGGTCATCGCCCCATTTCTTCGGCATGTGTACGCGGAACATGGACGTGGCCGGCGGGGTATGGAACTGGAACTGATTGACCGCATAGTCCTTCTTCAGTGTCTCGAAGGCGGGGAGCAGCATGCGGGCGAGGGTGTCCCGGTCGTCCGACGCCATGGCGTCCTGGAGGTCGGGGATGCGGGCGGCGAACATGGCCATGGTCTCGGCCATCTTGCCCTGTTGTTCGATCTGCGAGATCAGGGTCTTGTAATGACGGGTGAGGGCTTGCCTTTCCGCCTCCACCACAATGCCGTCAATCTTGTTCAGTACGGTCGGCGTGATCACGCCCAGGGCCAGCACGAGGACCAGGGTCGACCCCAGCCCGATGCGGCTTCCAATGGTGATGTTCTGCAACATCGTCGCTCTCCGCTTGGTGGAGCCGCCCCGGGAAGGGGCGGCTGGTGTCGTCTCTTATTATTTTTTCGGTTGGATAAGGGAAAAACTTAATCCAACGACGAGTCTGCGGGATAGCGACGGCGGGATCAAGGCTGCGCCGGGTCGACCTTGGCACCCTTTCTGAGATTCTGGACGTACTCGGCAACACGCTGTTGCTGAAGCGCCGCATGCAGCCGTTCCTTCACCTCGGCAAAGGACGGAGCGGGGACGCTGCGGGTGTCCTCGAGCTTGATCACGTGCCAGCCGAACTGGGTCTGCACGGGCGCCTTGGTGTAGCTGCCTTTCTTCAACTTGCGCACCGCATCGGCGAAGGGCGGCACCATTTGTTCGGCCGAAAACCAGCCCAGGTCACCGCCGGTCTTGTTGGTCGGGCCGGTGGAATGCTTGCGCGCCAGTTCTGCGAATTCCGCGCCCTTATCCAGCTCGGCGATGATCTGCCTGGCCTGCGCCTCGTCGGCCACCAGAATATGGCGGGCCTTGAATTCGTCGCGGGCGAGCTGTGCCTTGACCTTATCGTACTCGGCCTTCAGTTCGTCCTCGGTCACCGGCTTCTGCTCGACGGCCTGGCGCACCGCCGCGGCCATGAGCACGCGCTCGCGCATCTCGGCAATCTCACGCTTCACCTCGGCGTCCTTGTCCAGCCCGCGCTTCAACGCGTCCTGGTAGATGAGTTCGCGCGCGACGAGTTCGTCCAGCAATTGCTCGCGGGGGGCCCCGGGCCGCTCGGCGCTATAGCGCTCCAGGTCCGCCTGCGTGACGGGCTGGCCGTTCACCGTGACCACTACGTCCGCGTCGGCGGCGAACGCAACGGGGGAGAGCAGCAGCAGCACGGCGCCTCCGATCTTGTTCTTCATGGACTTCTCCTTGTTCTTATGCAGGCGTTCAGGCCTGTTCGGCAGGGACGCTCGCTTGAATGCTGAGCGCGTGGATGTGTTCGGGCATGAACTCGGCGAGGGCCGCAAACACCATGCGGTGGCACTCGACCAGACTCTTGCCGCAAAACGCGGGGGACACCAGGCGCACGGTGAAATGGCCGGCGCCACCGGCGCTGGCGTGGCCGGCGTGTTTGTGACTGTCGTCGATGACTTCGACTTCGCCCGGCGCGAAGGCGCTGAGCAGTTTCTCGCGGATGGCCGCAGGGCGTTGTTCAGGGGTCATCAGGGCAAGACCTTGCGGAAGGGTTTGACGGCCACTTCAGCATAGACGCCGGCCGCCACATAGGGGTCGGCCTCGGCCCAGGCGCGCGCAGCCTCCAGGGAGGCGAAGTCGGCCACCACCAGGCTGCCGGAGAAACCGGCTGGGCCCGGGTCTTCGCTGTCGATAGCGGGGTGCGGGCCGGCCAGTACCAGCCGGCCTTCATTCTTCAACGCCTCGAGGCGCTTGAGGTGCTCGGGGCGCGCCGCCAGGCGGCGCTCCAGGCTGCCTGCCC
>JALOAT010000066.1 GCA_023228645.1 Gammaproteobacteria bacterium
CAGTGCAATCACGACGCCGCACGCTTTCAGCGCAAGGTGAGCTACGACAATCTGCCCACGGAAATCATCCCGCAGTTCCAGGCGCTTTCCCGCGCAAAGGCCCAGGCCCTTATCGAGGAAATGGACCGCTGGCTGTCGCAGCACGACCGTGACATCAACCCGGACGTGAAGGGCACCGGCCGCAAACAGGCCGGACTCGGCATCTACTATTTTGAAGGCGACGTGCCCGAGGAACAGTCCAGATGAGAACGGAGATCTTGATCGGACTACCGCTGCTGGCGGTACTCCTCGCGGCATGTGGCGGCGACCAGGTGGCCGGCGGCGGCACCGGCGGCACGGGCATGGTGGCGGTGCGCGGGCAGGTGGCTTCGAGCACTCCAAAGGCGACAGGGGTTCAGGCGCTCGCGGGTGTATCGGCGGGTGCGCAGAACATCGTCATCAATGGCATCACCTACGACATGAGCAACGCCTCGTACACCGGCGCGCGCGATATCAATCCCGGAATGGTGGTCACGCTGGTGGCAAGCAATAACGCGGGCACCCGCGCGGTCCAGAGCGCCTTCTATGTGGGCGAGCTGAAAGGGCCGGTGGACCACGTGGTGAAGGATTCTGCCGCTGCGGCAGGTTCGTTCATCGCTATGGGGCATACGGTGTTCTGGGACGATCGCACGCAAAGAAACCATCTTGTACTAGAAGACCTCGCGCCGCAGAGCTGTGTCGAAGTCAGCGGCTTCTCCATGGGTGATAAACGAATTCACGCGACGTATGTGGTTGCTGCAAGCGACTGTGATGCAGAAGTGGAAGTGATGGGCTTCGTCACCGAAACAACACCTCAGTTGCAGCTGAATACGGTCCTGACGGTGGTGCGGCCGGCGGGTTTCGACGAGGTGCTGAAGGAAGGGGTGGATGTGGTCACGGTCAAGGGCGCCTTTACCGCACCCGCATCGGTGGAGGCCACCTCCATCGAGAAGCTCAAGAGCCTGGGCGAGCTGGACCACCGCGCGGGCGAGGCAGAGGTGGAGGGCCTCGTGAGCGGCGTGCAGGCGTTCGGCGATGGGACACCTGTGAGCTTCTTCGTGGCAGGACAGCCGGTACGGCTGACTTCTTCCACCGAGTATTCCGGCGGTATGGCGCAACAGATCACCAATGGCGTCCACCTGGAGGCGGAAGGACCTCTCAAGCGTGCCTACGATGCGGGGGCCTACTACCTCGAAGCGACAGAGATCGAATTCAAGGATGAGATCGAGATCGTCGCACAAGTCGAAAGTGTGGCCGCAGATGCGCTGACCTTCTTTGGCGGCGCCATGACCATCGACGTCACGGCCGCCACTCGATTCGAGGGCATCGACCGAACGGCCATCGCACACGGTACGTGTCTTGAAGTGCGTGCCCGGCGGACGTCTGGCAATGCCGTCGCCACCCAGGCCAAGCAGGAGGGGTGCGAGGACGAGGTGAAACTTCGGGGCCCCGCAACGGACATCGACAGGGCCAGCGGGACCTTCCAGATTTTGGGAATGCCTGTGAATGCCAACGCGATCGAGGAGTTCGAGTACGACGACCGGCCGCTGAGCCGTGACCAGTTCCTCGACCTGTTGTCGGCCGGTGATCTGGTCGAGCTCGAAGGCTCGGCAGGACCGAACTGGGACAAAGCCGAACTGGACGATTGAACGGCTACGCAATTCGATACCGGGCACACGTCCGGCTTGCAAACCGTGCCTTGCGCTGGTTTAGTGACGCACTGATTTCAAGCCAGCGAGACCTGTCATGACCGCCCTCATCTGCGGCTCCTACGCCTACGACACCATTATGGTGTTCCGCGACCGCTTCAAGAACCACATCCTTCCGGAGAAGGTGCACATCCTTAACGTGTCCTTCCTGGTGCCCGATATGCGGCGCGAGTTCGGCGGCTGCGCCGGCAACATCGCTTACAACCTGAAGCTCCTGGGCAATGCACCGCTACCCATGGCGACGGTGGGGCAGGACTTCGATGCTTACCGCCAGTGGATGGACAAGTGCGGCATCGACGGCCGCCACGTGAAGGTGATCGACAGCACGTATACCGCACAGGCCTTCATCACCACGGACATGGACGACAACCAGATCACCGCCTTCCATCCGGGCGCCATGAGTCACGCCCACGAGAACAGTGTGCACGACGCCGAGGGCGTCACTCTCGGTATCGTCACCCCGGACGGTCGCGATGGCATGGTGGAGCACGCGCGGCAGTTCGCCGAGGCGGGCATCCCGTTCATCTTCGATCCGGGCCAGGGATTGCCCATGTTTTCCGGCGACGAGCTGTTGCGCTTCATCGACCAGGCGAGCTGGGTCGCGGTCAACGATTACGAAGGTCAGTTACTGGAGCAGCGTACCGGCCTGGCCTTGCACGATCTGGCTGGCAAGGTAAAGGCGCTGATCGTCACCAAGGGCGCCAAGGGCTCCCACATCTACGCCGACGGGCATCGCATCGAGATCCCCAACGCGCCCGTGCGCGGCGTCGCCGACCCGACCGGCTGCGGCGACGCCTACCGGGCCGGGCTGCTGCACGGGCTCATGCACGGTTTGGATTGGGAAACCACGGGACGCATCGCCTCGCTCATGGGTGCCATCAAGGTGGAGCACCACGGCACCCAGAACCACCACTTCTCGGAGCACGAATTCAAGGCGCGCTTCTACGAGGCGTTTGCGTATCACCTTTGAAACAGGCTAAGAGCCCAACGCAGAGACGCAGAGAACGCAGAGAAGACGAGTTGCTAATACCAGGGACCTGTGGCCGTAGTTTTCATCCCTCTGTGTTCTCTGTGTCTCTGTGTCTCTGTGTTGATCCTGTAGATGAACAGCAGGTCAGAAGTCGCTGGCCCAGGCGGACTTGCGGCGGCGCAGTTTGGGCAGGACAAGTCCGAGCAGGATGCCGCCGCCGAGTACGCCGGCGCCGGACAGGAACCACTCGCGATAGGAGTCGTCCTGCAGCTTGGCGTTGGTGGTGCGCAGGCGGTTGTTTTCGTCCTCGAGGCTGGCGAGGCGCACGCGCATGGCCTCGTTGTCCTCGTGCAGCTTGATGGGGCCGGCAGCGACCACACGGAGCTCGGCCAGTTCCTTCTGCACCTTTTCGTAGTCCTTCTCGAGCTGGGTTCGCGCCTTGCGGATTTCGGTGCGTTCGTTCTGGGCCGTTCCCAGTTGTTCCTTGAGTTTCTGCCGCTCGGTTTCGAGCGAGGCGATCTTCTTCTCGGCCGCCACCAACCGGTCACGGGCGATGGGCTGCTCGGTCAGGTACTGGAGGCGCACCCAGCCTTCGATACCCTTTGGGTCGCGCGCCCGCACGAACTCCCCATCCACCTCGAGGACTTCGAGGCGCATGCCGCTCTGCAGCGTACTGAGGATCTTGTACTGGTTACCCTGGCCCGTGCGCAGGGTCACGATCAGCTTGTCATCCACGTAAAGATAGTCGGCGGCATGGGCGAAGCCGACGGCAAAAAGAAGCAGGAACGGAAGTACACGTTTCATGCGGTGCATCCAGGCAGATGGAACATACGGAATTGCGGATTGTATGCGATCCGGGCCTCCGGGCCGTGGCGGGCTTCACAGAACACTGGAGGCCTGTGCGTCCTCGCCCGGACCCGTGCCGAGCGACGCCGCTTCCACCAGACTGGGGGTGGGGCGTCCCACGTGGAAACCCTGCGCGAAGTCGATGCCGGCGAGGCGCACGTATTCCAGCACCTCCGCGCTCTCCACGAACTCGGCGATGGAGAGGATGCCGAGCTCCTGGGCCAGCGCCGAGATGCTCTTTACGAAGGCGGCATCACGCTGGTCGCTGGCCATGTTCACCACGAAGTCACCTTCGATCTTCACGTAGTCGATGGGGAAGCGCTTCAGATAATGGAACGATGAAAAGCCGGAGCCGAAATCGTCGATGGCGAGACCGAAACCCGCGTTCTTGAGCTCGTTCACGAATTTCTCGAGCAGGCCCATGTTACGGACCGTGTCGCGCTCGGTGATCTCGAAGACTACCCGTTGCGGCGCGATGCCGAATTGCTGCGTCAGTGCCTTCACGCCGTGCACGAACTCGCCCATCACCAGGGCGCGCGGCGATAGGTTGAGGAAAATGAGGCCGCAGTAGTCGTGCTGCACCACCTGCTCGAAGGTCTTCTCCATGACAATGGCATCGAGCTTGTGGATGAGGCCGAGCTTTTCGGTGATCTCGATGAACTCGTGGGCACCGAGCAGGCCGTTGGGCAGGGCGATGCGGCTCAGCACCTCAATGGCGGTGACGGTACCGTCGGCGGTGGTGACGATGGGCTGGAAGAACGGCACGATGCGCCGCTCCTCGATGGCGTTGGCGATGACCAGGCTCTTCTCGCCGATGTCGCGGAAGATGGCCACGACGTCGTCATTGGTGGGCAGGCCAATGCGGTTCTTACCGTCGGACTTGGCCTTGTACATCATGTTGTCGGCGAACAGGAACAGGTCCTTGACGTCGGTGGCGTGATCCGGGAACAGGGCAACACCGATGGAAATGGTGGCTTTGACACGGCTGCCGTCCGGGGCCTCGAGACTCATCTGCGAGGCGCTTTCCAGCACGCGCGTGCTGAGGGTTTCCGCCAGCGTAATGGCCGCCTCGGGCAGGATCAGCACGAATTCGTCGCCGCCATAGCGGGCGAAGATGTCGCCGGTGCGCAGCACCCGCTGCACCGACAGGGCGAACTCCTGCAGGAACTTGTCGCCGAAGGCATGCCCGTACGTGTCGTTGATGGACTTGAAGTTGTCCAGGTCGATGACCAGCAGCGCGAACGAGTAGTTGTGGCGCTCGGCACGCTTGATCTCGTAGCCGAGCAGTTCCCAGAACAGGCGCTGGTTGTACAGGTTGGTGAGCGGGTCGCGGGTGGCGTAGTACTCCAGGTCGCGCGTGTATTTGTAGATGGCCTTGACCGAGCCGACCACGTTCAGCAGCGTGGAGAGGATGCTCTCGGTGACCAGCAGACGGGTCTGGTTCTTCACCAGGTCAGTATGCACGCCGATGCCCACGATGCCGCCGATCTTCGGGGTTTCGACGATGAGCGACTTGGTCTGCAGATCCAGTTGCTCGCGGCTGAGCGTGACCGGCTCACCGGTACCGGCCACATGGTGATGGAATTCCAGCGAAGCCAAACTGCCGAAGGCCGGGTGGGAAAGCAGCGCCGTGCGTATTGCCTGCTCCATGAGCTGGCGCGTGTTCGCTTCGGGTGGCCGGGCCCAGAACACCTCCAGATCGAACAGCTCATCGTCGACCTTGAAGATGGAGAACAGGCTGTAGGCCTCGATGACCTGATTGATGTCCGTGAGCAGAAAGCCCACGTATTCCCGCCAGTCGCGCACCACCTCGGAGGTGATGACGAATTTCTCCAACAGGCGGATCTCGAATTCCAGCAGGTCTTTGTCGACGGCGACGGAACGGAGCTTGTCGGCCAACTCGCCGACTTTCGCGAAGATGCTGTTGAACTCCGCAAAACCCAGGTCCGGATTGCTGTGCTCGATGTTGCGTAGATCGGAAACCTTGTTGATGCGTTCGATGTTCTGCTGCAGGAAATTGATGGACCCGTCCAGCTTGCGCTGGAAGAACCACACCGCGAGGAGGGCCGCGAGGATTGGAATGGGACTGACGAGCAGCAAGGCGAACAACAGGTCGTTGCGCGCCTGGGTGGTGAGCGCGCCCACGTCCTGACGCACGTCGATGACGCCCAGCACCTCGCCGGCTCTGGTGTTCACGTGACAGCGCAGGCATTCATCGCGGGCCACCAGCGGGAAGGTGTGTTGCAGGATGCCGTCGATTTCCTGCGTGACGGGCGTGGCCTGCTCGAAGGTTTGCAGGACCGGGCCGTCAATGTGGTTCTGCACGATGGGACCGAACAGTTCGGTGACGCGGTCACCACGGTAGATGTCGATGGAGTAGGGCGCGCCGGCCGAGGCCTGCTGTACCGAGTGGATGAATTCCTCCACCTGCGGCCGCGTCCAGCCCTGGCGCATCACCTGGAACATGGCGTTGAAGGTGCCCTGGGCGAGGGTCTCCGAGACCTCCACGGCACTCTCGCGCACCGCGTCGTCATAAACGCGCGTGATGGCCCCATACAACGTGGTGAACATCACCAGCGATACGCCCGCGGAAGCGAGCAGGATAAATCCCTTTATTGTTTTGGGTAGCGGCATGGCGGTGGACGCAACGGTGGCAAGCGCAGGCAGCTTACCAGAAGCGCAGCCCTTGCAAACCCGACTGCATTAACAAATACGTGACCGCACTTCAGTGCGGTGTCTCTTGGTCATATCACCCGGAGAGACAGAGGCTCTAACCGGCGGCCGCAAAAAGATTCGTCCCTTCTCCCGGAGGGAGAGGGAGTGTGCTTCAGAGCAGCGCGGCGAGGTGCTCCGGCGCGTGAATGGGCGGCAGACAGCGGCCTGGTTCACAGACATAGGCCACCGGCGCTGGCTGCGCCTCACGCTCCGCCAGGGAACCTGGCAGATCGCCGGCATCTTCGGGCACCACCAGCACGTGACGGCCCGGGTCGAAATGCCGCGCGAGCACCGCCTGCCAGGCATCCAGGGCCGTGCCACTGCCGCGCAGCACGATGCTGGGACGGGGCGCCAGGTATTCGCGCAAGGCCAGCAGCACGCCGGCGTGGCTGGTGCTGTGGCGCTGCGCATGCGGCCAGGCGGCGCGCAGGGTGCGCTCTGCGGCGTCGGTGAAGTCCAGCCGCCCCACCAGATGACCCAGGCGCAACAGCGCGGAGGCGGCAGCGCCGTTGCCGGCGGGCAGCGATTCGTCACCGAAGGTCTTCGGGCGATGGATGAGCCGCTCGTGATCGTCCGCGGTGAAGAAGAACCCGCCGTGGGATTCGTCCTCGAAGTGTTCGAGCAGCAGGTCCGCGAGGGCGATGGCGAAGGACAGGTCGCCGTCACGCCAGCGCGCCTCCAACTGGGCGAGGATGCCGTCGACCAGAAAGGCGTGGTCGTCGAGATACGCTGGCAGCAGGGCGATGTTGTCCTTCCAGGAGGCGAGCAGCCGGCCGTCGTCCAGCAAGTGGGTGCGCAGGAAGTCGAGGGCACGCTGCGCCGAGTGTACGAAGTCCTCGCGGCCGAGCAGGCGGCCGGCCACTGCCATGCCGCGCATCATGAGCCCGTTCCAGCCCGTCAGGACCTTCTCGTCGCGGCCGGGCCGGGTGCGCTGCGCGCGGGCCTCGAACAGCGCCGCGCGGATGGCGGTCTCCCGCTCGGCCAGTGTGGCTGCGGGCAGGCCGACCTGATCGGCGAGTTCCGCCAGTGTGCGGCGCCGTTGCAGGTGCCAGCGTCCTTCGAAATTGGCGGGACCATCGAGCCCGTAGAGCGCGGCGGCCAGCGGCAGGTCCGCCACCGGCAGCGCCGCTGCCAGTTCCTCGCGCGACCAGCTGTAAAAGCGCCCCTCGTGGCCCTCGCTGTCCGCGTCCAGGGCGGCGTAATAGCCGCCTGCCGGCGCCTGCATTTCGCGCATCACCCATTCGGCGGTGCGCTCTGCCACGTCGCGGAACGAGGCCTCGCCGGTGAAGCGCCAGGCCTCGGCGTAGAGCGGCAACAGCAGGGCATTGTCGTAGAGCATCTTTTCGAAATGCGGGATCTCCCAGCGGGCGTCCACCGCGTAGCGGAAAAAGCCGCCGCCCAAGTGGTCGAACAGGCCGCCTGCGGCCATGGCGCGCAGGCTGTGCAGGGCCATGCGCGCGGCCTCGCCGTCGCCGGCGACGCCGAGGTGCAGCAGCAGCGCCAGTTCGGGGGCGCGGGGAAATTTGGGCGCCTCGCCGAAGCCGCCGTACCGCGGGTCGTAGCTGGCCACCAGTGCCGTGCGTGCGGCGATCAGCGGGCGATCGTCCAGGCGGGCGGCGGCCTCGCCGTCGCCTGCCCGCTGCTGGAGCGCCGCGCGCACGGCCGCGTTCTGGTCGTCCAGGGCGTGGCGGTGGTCGCGGTAGATCTCGCTGACGCGCTCCAGCACGTCATTGAACGCGGGCAGCCCGTAGCGCCGTTCGCGGGGGAAGTAGGTGCCAGCGAAAAAAGGCGTCTGATCCGGGGCGAGGAACACGGTGAGCGGCCAGCCCCCGGGGCGCCCGGCCAGGATCTGGTGCGCGAGTTGGTAAATGCGGTCCAGGTCCGGGCGCTCTTCGCGATCGACCTTCACGTTCACGAACAGCGCATTCATGCGCCGGGCCGTGTCGCGGTCCTCGAAGGATTCGTGAGCCATGACGTGGCACCAGTGGCAGGCCGAATAACCAATGGACAGCAGGATCGGCTTGTCCTCGCGCCGCGCCCGTTGCAGCGCCTCCTCGCCCCAGGGATACCAGTCCACCGGATTGCTGGCGTGTTGCTGAAGATAGGGGCTCGTCTCGCGCGCGAGGCGGTTGTGGTGGGCGCTCATGGCGAGCCTCAAAAGTTGACCGATGCCGTCAACTTTAGCGGGGCGGGGCCTTGCTGTGAACCGGGGCTACGGCTGTGGGAGCGAGCTTCTGCTCGCGAACCCAGGCGGCGAGCACTGCCTGCCAGATGTAAGGGGAATACGGCGGTGAAGAGTCCCGGATTCCGCTCCGGGTTACGTCATCACGGCTTCGATGTCGTCCGCCGATTTGGGCGCATCCCGCGTCAGCACCTCATGGCCGGAGGCGGTGACCAGCACGTCGTCCTCCACGCGGATGCCGATGCCCTGCCACTTCTTTGCCACACCCTTGCTGCCCAGCGGGATGTAAAGGCCGGGTTCGATGGTCAGCACCATGCCCGGTTCCAGTACCCGCCACTCGCCGCCGACCTTGTAGTCGCCTACGTCGTGCACGTCCATGCCGAGCCAGTGGCCGGTGCGGTGCATATAAAAACGTTTGTAGGCCTCGTCCTTGACCAGCTTGGGAACGCGTCCCTTGAGCAAGCCGAGCTTGACCAGGCCCGTCGTAAGCACACGCACAGCAGCCTCGTGGGGCTGGTTCCAGTGATTGCCCGGTTTCACCTCTTCGATGGCCGCCAGATTGGCCTCGTGCACGATGTCGTACACGGCGCGCTGAGCCGCGCTGAAGCGGCCGTTCACCGGGAACGTGCGGGTGATGTCGGCGGCGTAACATTCGAGTTCGCAGCCCGCGTCGATGAGCAGCAGATCGCCGTCGTTCAGCACATCGCTGTTTTCCGTGTAGTGCAGGATGCAGCCATTGTCGCCGCCCGCCACGATGGACGGATAGGACGGCGAACGCGCGCCCTCGCTCATGAACTGGTGCAGGATCTCGGCCTCGATCTGGAACTCCGCCATGCCCGGCCGGCAGGTCTGCATGGCGCGCCGGTGCGCGCGCGCCGTGATCTGTGCGGCCTTGCGCATCACGGCGATCTCACCGCGGCTCTTGTACAGCCGCATGTCGTGCAGGTAGTGATCGAGCGCGACGAATTCGCCCGGCGTGTGGATACCAGCACGGGACTGCTGGCGCAGGCGATTGAGCCACTCCACCACCTTGCGATCGAACTCGGCGCTGAGGCCCATGGTGTAGAACACGCGCGCGCGGTTCTCGAGCAGGCCGGGGAGGATTTCGTCGATGTCCGAGATGGGGAAGGCGTCATCCGCGCCGTGCCGCTCGCGCGCGCCATCGAGCCCGGCGCGGCGGCCGTGCCAGGTCTCCATGAGCGGGTCGCGCTCGCGGCAGAACAGGATGAACTCACCCTGCGGCCGCCCCGGCATCAGCACCGCGACGGCCTCGGGTTCCGGAAATCCCGTGAGATAGTAAAAATCGCTATCCGGACGGTAGGGATGATCCACGTCGCGGTTGCGCGTGCGTTCCGGCGCGGTGGGCAGGATGGCGATGGCCTCGGCGCCCATGAGGTGCATCAGGCGCTTGCGTCGGGCCGCGAATTCCTTCGGGTTCATGGTCCAGGTGTCCGGCTGACTGAGGTGTTGCGAACCGCGAAGCACAAAACCTCTCGCCTCGACGCCAAGGAAAGGCCGGGAGAAAAACCCGATTTTCGCCTTCGGCCCTGAGCCTTGGCGTTCTTTGCGCCTTGGCGAGCGTTGCGATCCAGGTGGCTCACGATTCGGAACACCGTTTAATGCAGGGTGCTGTCGCCGCGCGGCGGCGCCTGGGTGGGATTCAGCTCCTCGTTCAGCAGCAACACGCCGGTGCGCACGTATTCCACCAGTTCGGTGTACGCCGTCTCGTCCTCTTCGCTTTCCGAAGTGCTGTAGCTCGCCGCCCGGCTGAGGTTCACCATGTCGCGCATCACCTCGCCAGCGTCGCCCGGCAGGTCGTCGGTGTTCTTCATGCCGCCTTCACTGAGGCCCATGAGAAAGCCCTGACACCATTCGCCCAGGGCCTCGACACGGTCATTCAAAGGTTCGTCATCGGGCAGCAGCAGCGGCTCGAAGCCGAGTCCCGGATCGTTCAACTGCGCCACGGTCTCGCCGAACAGGTCCAGTAATACCTGGCGTGCCTCCTGCGCGGTCAGATCGGCCGGGTCCATCGCGGGCGCCACGCGGGCGAGCCAGCCGGCGACATCCGTTTTGCCGCTGGCGCTCAGCAGCCCCACCAGGGTGCCGTGACACTCGGCGGGCGACAACGCCGAGTCCAGTTGGTCGAGCGCCGTGGCGACGCGTTGGGCCCTATCGGAATCATTCATGGAGTTACCTGGGACGGTGAGGGTAAATGCTTGAAACGTGTTAATGCTAGCATTCGCCGGGGCGCGCCGTCAGTGCCGTTGACCGCCGCCGGGGGCCGGCTCTATAGTGGCATCCCGCGCCAAAACACCTGTTTTTTCTAGGCCCGAGCCTTTGCGATGGATGAATTGGATCTCAGACTTCTCGAACGTCGTGTGGACGAACTTATCCGCACCGTCGAGCGTCTCAAGGACGAGAACCACCTGCTGCGTGCCAACAACGTCGAGCTCGCGGCGGAAAAGGCCCGCCTGCTGGAGCGCACCGAACTGGCACGCTCGCGGGTCGAGGCCATGATTTCACGGCTCAAGGGCATGGAGCGGGAAGCATGAGCACCGACATCAGGCAGGTCACCGTGCAGATCATGGGGAAGGAATACATGGTCGGCTGTCGCGCGCACGAGCTGAATGATCTGCTGGCCTCGGCCAAGTTGCTCGATCGCAAAATGCGCGAGATCCGCGACACGGGCAAGATCATCGGCACCGAGCGCATCGCCGTGATGGCGGCGCTCAACATGGCCCACGAGCTGCTCGCGGGCGGCGTGGCGGCCACCGACCCGGCCGCCCAGGGTGCGGTGCATGCACGCCTCAAGGCCATGCAGGAAAAAATCGATGCCGTGCTCGCCCAGGACGAGCACGGAATGAAGGTATAATCACGAACAAGGGCATCCTCTGCGGTGTTCGTTAGGCGTGGGTGTACTCTTGAGCCTTAAAACGGCACCCCGGGAGCTTGAGCGTCAGTACTGTGTGCATGTCCGCCGCGTAGCGGAAAGCCTGATGGCCTGACACCGGTTCCCACTTGAACCTCAGGTTCAAGAGCAAAAACGCCGACGGCACAAGCGGAGGATGCCCTCTCCCCTTCCCGACAAGACTACGAACGGTGGAAACGCGCGAGCAGATCCGACGCGCCATGCGCAAACGTCGGCGTGCCCTCGGCCTGCATGAGCGGCGCGTCCGAGCCAAGTCGCTCGCCGCGCACCTGGCCTGTCACCCGTGGTTCCTGCGCAGCCGCCATCTCGCCCTGTATCTCCCCAATGACGGCGAGGTGGACCTCAACCCGCTGCTGCGGCGCGCCCTGGCCATGGGCAAGCGCTGCTACCTGCCGGTGCTTTCCCCGGCCTTCCACAACCGTCTGTGGTTCGCGCCTTACACTCCCGATGCACCGCTTGCGCTGAATACCTTCCGTATCCCTGAACCCGTTGCCGGCTGGCGCGACATGCGACCGGTGTGGACACTCGATCTGGTGCTGACTCCGCTGGTGGCGTTCGATGCTGCGGGCAACCGTCTCGGCATGGGCGGCGGCTTCTACGATCGCACCCTCGCCTACCTGGTGCGGCGCGCCGCCTGGCGAAAGCCCCGGCTGCTCGGGGCGGCGTATGAGTTCCAGGAACATGCCTCGCTACCCCACGAACCCTGGGACGTGCCGCTCGATGGGGTCGTCACGGACCAGGGCTTGCGCAGGTTCCAATACCCGTAGCCCGCTTGGGTGAAACGTGGTGACAAGGCTTGGATTCCGCTTTGCTCCATCCGGGCTACACCTGGGACGAACGCTCGCCCCGGAATCGACCGCCCCGGAGAAGTGCTTCAAGTGCCTCCGGTTTTTTCCTCATACGCAAAAAAAAACCCGCCCTCGGCCGTGGTTGCCGAGGCGGGTTTTTTGACGAATGCGGACTGATTACTTCTGAGCGCTGAACGTGGTCTGCGGCTCCGCATCACTCATCGCACCCTGTACGATGCCGGTGGCGAGCACACCGAGACCAATCAGCATGGCCAGCAGCATCAGCGCATCTGGCTTACGTTTTCTCATTACATGACCTCCCTGCCGCTTGAAATTCTCTTTTAGTTAGTTCTCGTCCCGGTGCGGCTCGGAAGGCCACATATACTGTACGGCCATCATCAAAAACAATGCCTGAACGCAAAAAAAATCCCGCCAAGGCTAGAATGCTCGCCGTCTTGTGAACCACTTCACACGGGAAGACCATGCATTATTGGCTGATGAAGTCCGAACCGGATGTGTTCGGTATCGACGATCTGGCTGCACGACCCGGCCAGACCGAGCACTGGGACGGAGTACGCAATTACCAGGCGCGCAATTTCATGCGCGAAATGAAGACGGGCGATCGCGTTTTTTTTTACCACTCCAATGCCCAGCCACCGGGTATCGTTGGCATCGTGGAGGTGGCGCGCGAGGCTTACCCGGACTTCACCGCCTGGGAGCCGGAATCCAAGTATTTCGACCCGAAGAGCACGCCCGACAACCCGCGCTGGTTCATGGTGGATGTGCGTTTCGTCCGCAAGTTCGAGCACATCGTGACCCTGGATGAACTGCGCGCCAATCCGAAACTTACCGATATGCCTCTGGTGCGGCGCGGCAACCGGCTGTCGGTCATGCCGGTGACGGCGGAGCAATGGCAGTGGATTCTGAAGATGGAATGACGTCGCCCGGATGGAGCGCAGCGGAATCCGGGTCCAGGGCCACGGGATCCCCGGATTCCGCTGCGCTCCATACGGGGCTACGAATCAGCGCAGGAACAGTCCGTAGGCGGGGTTGCCGGTTTCCTCGGCGCATTCGTAACCGAGCTGCGCGAGGTATTCCTGAAACGCTGCCTCATCCTCGGGCGGAACCTGGATGCCCGCCAGCACGCGGCCGTAGTCGGCGCCATGGTTGCGGTAATGGAACAGGCTGATGTTCCACTGCCGGCCCATGCGGTTCAGGAAGCGCAGCAATGCACCCGGACGTTCAGGAAATTCAAAACGCAGTAGGCGCTCGTTGGCCACGCCGGCCCGACCACCCACCATGTAGCGCACGTGCAGTTTGGCTACTTCGTTGTCGCTCATGTCGACCACCGGATAGCCGTTGTCTGCGAGCAAGGCGCTGAGTTCGTTCTTGTCCGCGTCGCCGGCCGGCACCTGCACGCCCACGAATACGTGGGCGTCGTCCTGGTCCGCATAACGGTAATTGAATTCGGTGATGGCCCGTTGGCCGAGGATTTCACAGAAGCGGCGGAAACTACCCGGACGTTCCGGGATGGTGACCGCCAGCAGGGCCTCACGGTGCTCACCGATCTCGGCCCGCTCCGCCACGTGGCGCAGGCGATCGAAATTGGTGTTGGCGCCGCTGTCGACGGCCACCAGGGTCTGGTCGCGCGTGCCGCTGCGCTCCACGTACTTCTTCAGGCCGGCGATGGCCAACGCGCCGGCAGGTTCGGCGATGGAACGGGTGTCCTCGAAGATGTCCTTGATGGCGGCACAGATCTCGTCGGTATTGACCAGGATCACCTCATCCACGCACTGCCGTGCGATGCGGAACGGCTCTTCGCCCACCTGCCGCACCGCCACGCCGTCGGCAAAGATTCCCACCTGATCGAGTACGATGCGCTCGCCGGACTGCAAGGCGTGGTACAGGCACGCGGCGTCGTCCGGCTCCACGCCGATGACCTTCACCTCCGGCCGCAGGTATTTCACGTAGGCGGCGATGCCGGCGATCAAGCCGCCGCCGCCCACGGGCACGAAGATCGCATCCAGCGGACCCTTGTGCTGGTGCAGGATTTCCCGGGCGATGGTGCCCTGGCCGGCGATGACCTCCGGGTCGTCATAGGGGTGGATGAAGGTCATGCCGGTTTCCGCCACCCGCGTCATGGCGTGGGCATAGGCCTCGTCATAGGCGTTGCCCGCCAGTTCCGCCCGCGCGCCCAGCCGCCGCACCGACTGCACCTTGATGTCGGGCGTGGTCCTGGGCATCACGATCAGCGCCTCGATGCCCAGCTCGCGCGCCGCCAGCGCCACGCCCTGGGCGTGGTTGCCCGCCGATGCGGCGATGACTCCACGTCGGCGCAGGTCCTCGGGCAGATTGGCGATTTTGTTGTATGCCCCACGCAGCTTGAAGGAAAACACCGACTGCAGGTCTTCGCGCTTGATGAGCACCCGGTTGGCGAGACGGCGGGATAGGGAGGGGGCGTCGTGGAGGGGGGTTTCCCGGGCGACGTCGTAGACGCGCGCCCGCAGAATGTCTTTGATATACCGGTCGGTCATGGCCGCATACGATACCACTGTGCGGGGCCGGGCGGCATGCGTCTAGGGCATAAACACGGCGTGGCTTATACTTCTGCGCATCCACATGCCAAAAAAAGCGGAGAAAAAATGACCCAGGACGAGATGAAAAAGGCCGTCGCCCGTGCGGCTTTGGAATACGTGAAGCCCGACACCATCGTCGGCATCGGCACCGGCTCCACGGCCAACTACTTCATCGACTTCCTCGCGGAAATCAAACACAAGATCACCGGCACGGTGGCGAGTTCGGAGGCCAGCGCGCAGCGCCTGCGCAAGCACGGCATCGAGGTGTTCGACCTGAACAGCGTGTCGAGCATCGAGGTGTACGTGGACGGCGCTGACGAGACCAACCGCCACCATCACCTGGTGAAGGGCGGCGGCGGCGCGCTGACGCGCGAAAAGATCGTGGCCGCCGTGGCCAGGCAGTTCGTTTGCATCGTCGATGAGACCAAGGTGGTCGACGTGCTGGGCAAGTTCCCGCTGCCGGTCGAGGTCATCCCCATGGCACGCAGCCACGTGGCGCGCGAACTGGTGAAGCTGGGCGGTGACCCGGTGTACCGCGAAGGTTTCGTCACGGACAACGGCAACGTGATCCTGGACGTGCACAACCTCGCCATCATGGAGCCGGTGAAGCTGGAGCAGACCATCAACAACATCACCGGCGTGGTCACCAACGGCCTGTTCGCCATGCGTCCTGCCGATGTGGTGCTCATCGGCACCCCGAACGGAGTGAACACGCTCTGACCATGGGCCGGTTTCTGATCATCCTCGGCTTGGTGATCGTCGTCGTTGGCCTGTCCTGGCCCCTGCTGCAAAAGCTGGGGCTCGGCCGGCTGCCCGGCGACATCGCCATCCAGCGTGATGGATTCCGGTTCTATTTCCCCCTCACCACGTCCATCGTGGTGAGCCTCCTGCTGTCCCTCATTTTCTGGTTATTCAGGCGCTGAACATGGCCGACGAACGCCGCGACAGTTTTCGCATCGACGACAAGGTTCACCTGGAATATCGGGTGCTGTCCGAGGACGAATACCAGCGCCTGCTCGCACAACCCATCGACGAACTGGAGGAGTCCTCGCTGGTGGGACAGTTGCGCGACCTGACGGCGCAGGCGGGCAATCTGCTGATCACCATCCGCAAGGCCGACCCGGATGTGGCGCACTATCTCGCCTTGCTGGATCGCAAGATCGAACTGGTGGCGTCGCAGCTGGAAGGCACCCGTGCCGGCCGACCGCTCACACCGGACACGCGCGTGAACATGAGCGCCGGTGGCATGGGCCTGTGGCGCGACCAGCCCCTGGCGCTGGGCACGAAGCTGGACCTTCACCTGATGGTTTTTCCTTCGCACCTGCGTGTCCATGCGCTGGGCGAAGTGGTGCACGCGGAGGAAGATCCCCAGGCACCGGCACACAGCCGCTTTCGCATTGGCGTACTGTTCACGCGCCTGCCCGAGTCGGACAAGGACGCGCTGGTACGTCACCTCATCGAGCGCCAGTCTGCGCAGCTGCGGCGCCAGCGAGGCCGGTGACGCCATGACCGATCGGCCCCGCAAGGGGCGCGGTGCGACCTGCAATCCGGCAAACCGCTACGCCGCGACGCGGCACGAGGCCGTGGACGACGGCTGGGGCAGTCTCGATGCGCCCTTGCCGCCGCTGCCGACCACAGTCGGCATCGACACGGCGCGCTCCATCATCACCTACAACGACTCGCCGGACATCCCCATCGATCGCTCCATCAATCCTTACCGTGGCTGTGAGCACGGTTGCATCTACTGCTACGCACGGCCAAGCCACGCGAGGTGCGATCTCTCCCCCGGGCTGGATTTCGAAACGCGGTTGTTCTGCAAGCCCGACGCGGCGCCGTTGCTGCGCAAGGAACTGGCCGCGCGCGGCTACTGTCCGGCGACCGTCGGCATCGGCGTCAACACGGATGCCTATCAACCGATCGAACGCACCCACCGCATCACGCGCTCACTGCTGGAGGTGCTGGCCGAGGCACGTCATCCGGTGTCGCTGATCACCAAGTCGTCACTCATCGAACGCGACATGGATCTGCTCGCACCCATGGCCGCCCGGGGCCTCGTCGAGGTGGCCATCTCCATCACCACCCTCGACACCGAGCTGGCGCGCCGGCTGGAGCCGCGCGCGAGTCGAGCGGAGCGCCGTCTCGAAACCATCGCACGGCTGTCCGCGGCGGGGATTCCCGTATCCATCCTGGTGGCGCCGGTGATCCCGGTGCTCACAGACGCCGAAATGGAAGGGTTGTTGGAAAAAGGGCGCGCGGCCGGCGCCGTGGATGCCGGCTATCAGATGCTGCGACTGCCGCTGGAGCTGAAGGCACTTTTCGAGGGCTGGCTGGAAGCACACTACCCCGACAGCGCCACCCACGTGCTCGCCCGCCTGCGAGAGTTTCACGGCGGCCGCGAATACGACAGCGGCTTCGGCAGACGCATGCGCGGCAGCGGCATCTACGCGGAACTCATGCGCAAGCGCTTCAAGGTCGCCTACGAACGGCTCGCCTTCCCCGGCGCACCGCCGCTGGAAACCGGGTTGTTCACCGCGCCGGCACTGGACGGCCAAATCGGGCTGTTCTAATCCTGCCCGCGGCGGCCGTGCGTAGAAACTATGAGCAAGAAGGGCCGCCAGAGTACCCTCCCAACCGAATCATCACAAACGGGAGAGAGAAATGACTCAGGCGACCCAAGTGGAAGAAGTTAACGCGAAAAGCGTGGTGCTGTACAT
>JALOAT010000067.1 GCA_023228645.1 Gammaproteobacteria bacterium
AGCACCTGTGGTCCGAGCTGGGCTATGGCGCGGACATCCTCGCCGCTCCCTGGCCGCAGGTGGCGGAGTCCGCGCTCCAGCGCGACAGCATCGACCTCGTCGTGCAGGTGAACGGCAAGGTGCGCGGGCAGATCAGCGTGCCCGTGGGCGCGGACAAGGCGGCGATTGAGGCGGCGGCGATCGCCGACGCCAATGTGCAGCGCTTCGTGGAGGGCAAGCCCGTCGTCAAGGTGATCGTGGTGCCCGGTCGCCTGGTGAACGTGGTGGTGAAGGGATGAGCCCGTTGCGCGCCGCCCTGCTGCTGGTTCTGTCCGCCGCCCTGGCGGGCTGCGGCTTTCACCTGCGCGGTGCCACGGTACTACCCGAAGCCATGACGCGCACCGAACTGCGCGGCGCCGCGGTGGATGGGCCGCTCTCCGTCGAGGTCGCCCAGGTGCTCCGCAATGCCGGCGGCGCCGTGGTGGGTCCTGGCGAGGGCGCCACCGCGGTGCTGCACGTGGCGAATGAACGCGTGCACCGGCGCGTGGCCAGCGTCAATGCGGCGGGCAACGCCAGCGAATACGAGTTGCGCTATGTCCTCACCGCTGCGCTCAACGCGCCGGATGGCGAGATCCTGGCCCCGCAACAGACAGTCACTGTGGTGCGCACCTACAACTACGACACCTCCAATGTGCTCGGCGCCAGCAATGAGGAAGAACTGCTGCTGGTGGAAATGCGCCGTCAGGCGGTGCGCCAGTTGCTGCGCCAAATAAATCGACAGGCGCAGACGGCCGCACCATGAGACTGCGCCCCGAGCAGCTGACGTCCCATCTGCGCGGTGATCTGCTGCCGGTCTATCTGTTGAGCGGCGAGGAGCCCCTGCAGATGGCCGAGGCCGCGGATGCCATCCGCGCGGCGGCGCGGGCGCGCGGCTACACCGAGCGCGCCGTGCTGCACGTGGAGAGCGGCTTCGAATGGTCGTCGTTGCTGGCCACCGCCCAAGGCCTGTCGCTGTTCGCGGAGCGGCGCATCATCGAGCTACGCATCACCGGCACCAAGGTGGGCGACGAAGGCGCCAAGACACTCACCGCCTATGCGCAGGCCGCCTCCACCGACAACCTGTTGCTGGTCACCCTCGGCAAGCCCGACAAGCAATTGCCCAAGTGGCTCACGGCGCTGGAGGCGGTGGGTGCGTTCATCCAGATCTGGCCGGTGGACGGCGCCCAGCTGCCGGCCTGGATCGGCCGGCGCATGCAGTCGCGCGGGCTCCAGGCCACGCCGGATGCGGTACAACTGCTGGCCGATCGCGTGGAGGGCAACCTGCTCGCGGCGGCGCAGGAGATCGACAAGCTGCGGCTGCTCTACGGCGAGGGCCGCGTGGATGCCGCCCAGGTTGCGGAGGCGGTGGCCAACAGTGCCCGCTTCGGCACTTTTGAACTGCTCGATGCCGCCCTGGCCGGCGACGGCGTGCGCGCCGCGCGCATCCTGCAAGGCCTGCGCGCCGAAGGTGTGGAACCGCTCGCGGTGCTGGGTGTGCTGTTGTGGGAAGGCCGCAACCTGGTCGGCGTGGCCGGTGAAGCGCCGGTTACGGGCGTGGACGCGGCCATGGCCAAGTACCGCATCTGGGACAAGCGCAAGCCGCTGGTGCGCGCCGCGCTGACGCGCCACAAACCGCGCCAATGGCAGCGCCTCCTGCTCCTGGGCGCCCGCATCGACCGCCAGGTGAAAGGCCAGGAGCCGGGCAACCCCTGGGACGAGTTGTTACAATTGGCCCTCTTCATCGCCGGCGTGCGGGTGGTGTAGAAAACAGATCAAACCACGGGGGACACGGGGAACACGGGGGAAGAGATCATTTCTTCTCCATTTTCCCCGTGTTCCCCGTGCTCCCCGTGGTTAAAGCTTTTTCCAGAGAGACTTTCCAGAGGCCTACTGATGGACGTTCGGCAGTATATGGAAACGGTGGGGCAGAGGGCCCGGGCGGCGGCGCGCGAGATGGCGCGGGCGAACACCGGGACCAAGAATGCGGCGCTGCACGCCGTCGCCGATGCGCTTGAGCGCGAGTGTGCGCTTCTGGTGGCGGAGAATGCCAAGGACCTGGAGGCCGGTCGCGCCAAGGGCCTGGACGCCGCCATGCTCGATCGCCTCAGCATCACCGACGCCGGCGTGGCCGCCATGGCCGAGGGCCTGCGCCAGATGGCCGAGCTGCCCGATCCCGTGGGCGAGATCAGCGACATGAAGTACCGCCCGCAGGGCTTCCAGCTCGGGCACATGCGCGTGCCGCTGGGCGTCATCGGCATCATCTACGAATCGCGCCCCAACGTGACCGCCGACGCCGCGGGCCTGTGCCTGAAGGCCGGCAACGCCGCCATCCTGCGCGGCGGTTCCGAGGCCTTCCATTCCAACCAAGCCATCGCCGCCTGCATCCGCGAGGGCCTGGCCGCCGCCGGCCTGCCCGCCGATGCGGTGCAGGTGGTGGAGACCGCCGATCGCGCCGCGGTGGGCCAGCTCATCACCATGACCCGCTACGTGGACGTGATCGTGCCGCGTGGCGGCAAGTCGCTCATCGAGCGCATCACGGCCGAGGCGCGCGTGCCGGTCATCAAGCACCTGCACGGCGTCTGCCACGTGTACATCGACGACATGGCCGATCTGGACAAGGCCATGCGCGTGGCGTTCAACGCCAAGACCCAGCGCTACGGTACCTGCAACACCATGGAGACCCTGCTGGTGGCCGAGGGCGTGGCCGAACGGGTGCTGCCGGAACTGGGGCGCATGTACCAGGAAAAGGGCGTGGAACTGCGCGGCTGCGAAACCACCCGGCGCCTGCTGCCCTTCGCCAAGGCCGCGGTCGAGGCGGATTGGGACGAGGAATACCTGGCGCCCATCCTGTCCATCCGCGTGGTGAAGGACCTGGACGAGGCCATGGACCACATCGCGCTGCACAGCTCGGGCCACACCGAGGCCATCGTCACCGAAGACCTGTCCCGCGCGCGCCGCTTCCTGGCCGAGGTGGACTCCAGCTCGGTGATGGTGAACGCCTCCACGCGCCTGGCTGACGGCTTCGTCTACGGCCTCGGCGCCGAGATCGGTATCTCCACCGACAAGATCCACGCCCGCGGCCCGGTGGGCCTCGAAGGCCTCACCTCGCAGAAGTGGATCCTGCTCGGCGACGGTCACATCCGCGAGTGACGCAACACGCCGGCACGGGCGCCGTGGGCCTGTTCGGAGGGACCTTCGACCCGGTCCACTTCGGCCATTTGCGGCCCGCCCTGGAATGCCTCGTGGCACTCGGCTTGCCCGAGCTGCGGCTGATCCCGTCCGCGATGCCGCCGCACCGTGCCGCCCCGGTGGCGAGCCCCGAACAGCGGCTGGCCATGCTGCGCCTCGCGGCGGCCGACCAGCCGGGCTTCGTGGTGGACGCGCGCGAACTCCAGCGCCCCGGCCCGTCCTACACCGTGGACACCCTGCGCGAACTGCGTGCGGAACTGGGCGACGCGCGGCCCCTGTGCCTGTTGCTCGGCACGGATGCCTTCCTCGGCCTGCCGAGCTGGCACCACTGGCAGGCGCTCCCGGAACTGGCCCACCTGGTGGTGATGCACCGCCCGGGTTTTCCGCGCGAGGCCTTGGCGGAACGCGCCGACGAAGCCGTGCGCGCGCTGCTCGCGGCGCGGCAGCTGGCGTCACCGACGGATCTGCATGGGCGGCCCGCGGGCGGTATCTGGTTGCAGCCGGTCACGGCCCTGGACATCTCCGCCACCGCCATTCGCGCCAGCATCGGGGCGGGCGGCAGCGCCCGCTACCTGTTGCCGGACGCCGTCTGGCGCTATATCGAACAAAACGGCCTTTATCGGAAGGTGTAAATGAATCTGGAAGAACTCAAGGCGTTGGTGATCGAAGCCCTGGAAGATCGCAAGGGCATGGACATCAAGGTCCTGGACGTGCGCGGCAAATCCAACGTGACCGACCTCATGGTGATCTCAAGCGGCACCTCCAACCGCCAGGTGCGCGCGCTCGCCGAAAGCGTGGTGGAAAAGGCCAAGGAACACGGCCTCCGCCCCCTCGGCGTGGAAGGCGACCGCAACAGCGAATGGGTGCTGGTCGACCTGGGCGACGTGGTCGTCCACGTCATGCACCCCCAGACCCGCGAGTTCTACAACCTGGAAAAACTCTGGGGTGAGGAAGCGCCGGCGGGGGAAAGGCATTAACACGGGGGACACGGGGAACACGGGGAAAACCATTGTGAATTTCGAATGGGGTCGTGTGGCCTCTTGTGGGAGCGGCCTCAGGCCGCGATATCACGGTCGGGAAGGCAACCGCGGTCCTGAGCACCCTGTGGGGCATAAAGCCGCTCTACAGAAAAATATTTTTCCCCGTGTTCCCCGTGTTCCCCGTGTTTGGTCTTCTTCTTCACCATGCGGATTCATTTGATTGCGGTGGGTGATCGCATGCCGGCCTGGGTGCAGGCGGGGTATGCGGAGTATGCGAAGCGGCTGCCGCGGGAATGCAGTCTGCGGCTGGTGGAGATCGCGCCCGGCAAGCGCACCAAGGGCGCGGACGTGGCGCGGCTGATGGCGGAGGAGGGCGACCGGATCCTCGCCGCCATCCCCAAGGGCGCGCTGGTGGTGGCGCTCGAAGTCAAGGGCCAGCCTTGGAGCACCGAGGACCTGTCCCGGCGCCTGGGCGAGTGGATGCAAGGCGGACGCGACGTGGCCCTGCTGGTGGGCGGGCCGGATGGCCTGGATGCGCGCGGCCGCGCGCGCGCCGACCTGCTGTGGTCTCTGTCGCCGTTGACGTTGCCGCACCCGCTGGTGCGCGTGGTGCTCGCCGAACAGATCTACCGCGCCCACAGCCTCCTGCGCGGCCATCCTTATCACCGCTGATTTTGGCGGGTTTACCATTCCCGCTTAGCAAAAAATGCATTAACCACGGGGGAACACGGGGAACACGGGGAACACGGGGGATTGGGATTTCACTTGTGGGAGCGGCCTGAGCCGGCTCCCACAGGTGGACCGTCATCGCGGTGATGGGCCGACGGTGAGAAAATACAGGCTTTTCTTCCCCCGTGTTCCCCGTGTCCCCCGTGGTCCGATCTTTTCTAAGAAAGGCTTTCGTCAGGATGGAACCGTTCACGCTTTATCTGGCCTCGGCTTCGCCCAGGCGTCGGGAACTGCTCGCGCAGGCGGGGATTCCCGCACGGGTGCGGGTGGCCGATGTCCCGGAGGATCGCCATCCGGGCGAGGCGCCGGAGGTCTACGTGCTGCGCCTGGCACTGGCCAAGGCCAAAGCGGTGCGGGCGTGCCTGGCGGCGGGTGATCCCCATCCCGTGCTCGCCGCCGATACTGCGGTGGTGATCGACGCTGAGGTGCTCGGCAAGCCGCGCGATCGAGCAGACGGCATGGCCATGCTGTCGCGGCTGTCCGGGCGCACCCATCATGTGTATACGGGCGTCGCGCTGGTGGGCGCCGATGGCGAGATGCACAGCCGTTTGTCGGTGAGTGCGGTAAGCTTTCGCGCCCTCGGCGAGAGCGAATGCGCCGCCTACTGGGCCAGCGGCGAGCCGGCGGACAAGGCCGGCGGCTACGGTATACAGGGGCGCGCAGCGCTGTTCATCGAGCGGCTGGAGGGCAGTTATTCCGGGGTCATGGGGCTGCCCCTTTTCGAGACCGCAGAATTACTGCGTGAGAGCGGCATCGACGTGACCACAGATTGGGATCAAGGAACGCGTGCATGAGTGAGGAACTGCTGGTCAACGTCACGCCGCGCGAGACGCGCGTGGCCTTCGTCGAGAACGGCGTGTTGCAGGAGGTGCACATCGAGCGCACGCGCAAGCGCGGCCTGGTGGGCAACATCTACAAGGGTCGCATCTCGCGCGTGCTGCCGGGCATGCAGGCCGCCTTCGTCGACATCGGCCTGGAGCGCACCGCGTTCCTGCACGCCTCCGACATCCTGGTGCCCGAGCATGCCAGCCGCACCGTCAACGACGAGGGTGAGCATCGCCCCAACGGCCGTGCCGTGGAAAACGTCACCCATCTGGTGCGCGACGGCCAGGAGATCCTGGTGCAGGTGGTGAAGGACCCGCTCGGCACCAAGGGCGCGCGGCTCACCACCCACCTGGCCATCCCCGCGCGCTTTCTGGTGTTCATGCCGGGCATCAGCCACATCGGCGTGTCGCAGAAGATCGACAACGAGGAAGAGCGCCAGCGCCTGCGCGGCATCGTGCAGGAACACCTCGGTGAATATCCGCCCGGGGGCTACATCGTGCGCACCGCCGCCGAGGGCGTGGATGCCGAGGCCCTCAGCAAGGACATGGCATTCCTGGTCAAGCTGTGGGGCGCCATTCGCGAGCGCGCGGCCACCGACAAGCACGGCGCGCTGATCCACGAGGATCTGCCGCTGGTGATGCGCACCATGCGCGACCTGGTGGGCACCCAGGTGGAGAAGATCCGCATCGACTCGCGCGAGACCTATCAGAAGGTGGCGAAGTTCGCCGGCAAGTTCATCCAGGAGATCGCCCCCTGCATCGAGCACTATTCCGGCGAGCGGCCCATCTTCGACATCTACGGCGTGGAGGACGAGATCTCCCGCGCCCTGGAGCGCAAGGTGCAACTGAAGTCGGGCGGCTACCTCATCATCGACCAGACCGAGGCCATGACCACCATCGACGTGAACACCGGCGCGTTCGTGGGCCATCGCAACCTGGAAGAGACCATCTTCAAGACCAACCTGGAGGCCACCCAGGCCATCGCCCGCCAGCTGCGCCTGCGCAACCTGGGCGGCATCATCATCATCGACTTCATCGACATGACCGACGCGGAGCACCGCCGCCAGGTGTTGCGCAGCCTGGACAAGGCCCTGGAGCGGGACCACGCCAAGTCGCACATCAGCGAGGTCTCCTCCCTCGGCCTGGTGCAGATGACCCGCAAGCGCACCCGCGAGAGCCTGGAACATATCCTCTGCGAGGCGTGTCCCACCTGCAACGGCCGCGGTACCCTCAAGACACCGGAGACCGTGTGCTACGAGATCTTCCGCGAGATCATGCGCGAGTCGCGCCAGTTCGAGGCGCGCCAGCTGCTGGTGCTGGCCTCGCAGGAGGTGGTGGATATGCTGCTGGACGAGGAATCCACATCGGTGGTGGAACTGGAGGAGTTCATCGGCCGTCCCATCAAGTTCCAGGTGGAGGGCATGTACTCGCGAGAGCAATTTGACGTGGTGCTCATGTGAGGCTTGGCTGTTAATTTGTTCCGTTCCCTGACGCGCTTGTTTGGCAGCATGGCCACGGAGGTCATGTGAAACCGTTAACTCCCCTGCAACGTCTCCGCAGGCTGCTCGGCTACGGTGTCGCGGCGATGCTCGTGCTCGCCGCGCTGATGCTGACCGGCGTGCGGCTGGTGCTGCCCCACGCGTCAGGCTACCGCGCCCAGGTGGAAGCGTGGGTGGGCGGTTATCTGGGACATCCGGTGCGCATCGAGGGTCTGGATGCGCGTCTTCTGGTGCTCTCACCCACCTTGATCCTGGACGGCGTGGCGCTGGTGGAGCCGGGCGGCACCCGCGAGTTGGCCCGCTTCGCCTCCATCCACGTGGGCATCGACCCCATCGCCAGCCTGCGCGGCGCGCAGCTGGTGATGAGCGAACTGACCGTGGTGGGCGCCAGGCTTGCCGTGGAGCGGCGCAGCAGCGGTGAGTTGCTGGTGGAAGGTCTTTCCCTGCCGCGCAACGGCCGCCAGAGCAACGAGGATCCCTTCGCCGTCACGCGCTGGCTGCTGGCACAACAGCATCTGACGCTGCGCGAGAGCAGTCTGCTGTTGCGCGACCAGGTGACCGGGCGCGAGCACGCCTTCGAAAAGGTGACCCTGGAACTGCGCAACGACGGCGACCGTCATCGCCTCAATGCCGCCCTGCATCTGCCGGACGACCTGGGCAGCACCTTGCACGTCTCGGCCGATCTGCATGGCAACCTGCTGCACCTTCCCGACGTGAGAGGTGATGTCTATGCGGCGGTGGAGCAGGCGCGCCCCGCCGGCGTGCGCGAGTTGTTGCCCATCGCCGGGCTGCCGGATGCTGCTGGCGAAGTCACCGCCAGGGCCTGGGGCCGCTGGGAAGGACGCCTGCAATCCCTCGAAGGCGAATTCGCCGTGGAGCACCTCGCTATCGACGGTCCCGAGGGGCCCTTCCGTCTCGACGCGCTGGGCGCACGTTTTTCCTGGCATCACGCGGACGACGGCAATGTCTTCGAACTGGCGGACCTGACGGTCACCCGCGCAGGCCGCCGCTGGGCGCCGGCGCGGGCACAGGTGCGTTATGCCGCGCAGCCCGGGCCGGGCCTTGGCCCGCTACAGTTGCAGGCGAGTTTTCTGCGCCTGGAGGACGTGAGCGCCGCGGCCGCCCTGTTTCCTCTCGACGCGGCCCAGCGCCAGACCCTGCGCGAGCTGGACGCCGCCGGCGACCTGCGCAACGTGCACGTGGCCTGGGACGGCGTGCGCTGGCGTGCCGGCGCGGAATTCAAGGACCTGGCCCTTGCGCCGCACGCCTCCCGTCCGGGTGTGCGGGGCATCGACGGCTATGCCTGGTACGCGCAGGGCGAGGCGGGTCTGCGCCTGGCCACGCGCGAGGCGGCACTGTTGATTCCGCAGCTGTTCCGTGACCCGCTGCCCCTCCGTGGCCTGAGCGGCGAGGTGCGCCTGCATCGGGATGGCCCCGCCTGGCGTCTGAGCTCGCGCGAGTTGGTGGCCTCCAACGACGACATCTCCCTGCGCGCCGCGGTGACCGTGACCGTGCCGGACGCGGGTAGCCCGCATCTCGACCTGGTGGGCAATTTCCACAACGGTCGCGCCACCGCGGTCTATCGCTACCTGCCCGCGCACATCATGCCGGACGCGACGGTGCGCTGGCTGGATCGCGCCTTCAAGGCGGGCCGCGTGCGCGAAGGCAACGTGGTGTTCCACGGCCGGCTGCGTGATTTCCCCTTCGAGCGCACGCCAGGTCGCTTTCTGGTGCGCTTCCACGCCGAGGACGTGCAACTGGATTACATGCCGCGCTGGCCGCAGCTGGAGCAGATCGACGGCGAGGTGGTGTTCGATGGCGGCGGCATGCGCATCGAGGCCCGTGCAGCGCGGCTGATGGGCAGCGCCGTGCAGCGCACCATGGTGACCATCCCCGAGCTGCGGCGCGCACGCCTGCTGGTCGATGGCCAGGTGCAAGGTCCCTTGAGCAACATCTTTGACTACCTGCGCATCAGCGGATTGGCGGGCGAATTCGCTGGACCCCTCGCAGGCTTCACCGCGGGCGGCCAGTCGGCACTGGCGCTGCGGTTCGAGTTGCCGCTCAGCGCTGGGGGCGCGCCGCCGCAAGTCGGTGGCGCGGTGCGCTTCCTCGACAGCCGGCTGCGTGTCGCTGAGGGCGTCGAGTTCACGGACATCTACGGCACACTGGACTTCGCGGGCCAGGTCTTCAAGGCCTCGGGCATTGCGGCACGGCTGTTCGACGAGCCGGTCACGGTCGGTGTGTTGCCGCGCGGCCCGGGCACCGAAGTCCTGTTCGCGGGCACCGTGCTCGGCGCCGGCCTGGCAAAGCATTTTCCCTCACCGGTCAGCCAGCGCCTGCACGGCCGGGCCTCGTGGAACGGACGCCTGATCATCGGCGACGCCGGCGGTGAAAGCCGGCTGCGCATACAAAGTCCGTTGGAGGGTATGGGCGTGGATCTGCCTGCACCCTTCCGTAAGCCGGCCGACGAACGCCAGGACCTGGAGGTAACCACCTACTTCACCGGGCCGCGGGCGCACCAGACCGATGTGACCCTGCGCGGACGCGCCGGCGCCGTCTGGGAACGGGATGCGGACGGCGCCCTCGCACGGGCCGCGCTGCACTTCGGCGCCGATACCCCGCCCAGCCTGCCGGAGCTGCCAGCGTTGCGCATCACCGGGCACCTCGGTGGTGTGGAGCCCGGTGCATGGGGCGCGTTGCTGCCGCGGGGACCGGCACTGCGCGCCAGCGCACCGCGCAAGCCGCCGCTGCCGGTGATCGTGGCACTGGAAGAACTCGACGTGCGCTTGCCGGCGGGCGCAGGAGCGGGCACGGAAGCGGCGCCAAGCGACGAATTGCTTCCACCCCTCAAGGTCCAGGTGGAGCATTTTTCGCTGGATGGCCGTCCGCTAGGGCGCCTTGCCTTCGAGACCGTCCCGGGGCCGGGCCAGATGGTGCTGCGCGATCTCTCGTTGCGCGGCCACTTGCTGGAGGTCTCGGGTTCCGGTCATTGGCGGCGCGGGCAGGCCGCACGCACGCAGGTGGAACTGGTGGTGCATTCGCCCAACCTCGGTTCCCTCGCGCAGGGCTTCGGACTGGCGAGCACCATCCGCAAGGGGCGTATGGATGCCGAGCTGAAGATCAGTTGGCCTGGTGCACCGCAGGCGTACGCCATGGCGCGCACTAACGGCGACGTGCACGTGAAGATCATCGACGGCGTGCTCGAGGAAGTGGAGCCGGGCGCCGGCCGTCTGCTCGGGCTGCTGAGCCTGGAAGCCCTGCCGCGCCGCCTCACGCTGGATTTTCGCGACATCTTCGAGAAAGGCATCCGCTTCCGCGAGATGGAAGGCACGTTCCGCATCGAAGACGGCAACGCCTACACCAGTGATCTGCACGTGAATACCTTGCCCGCCGGTGTGTTCATCAGCGGGCGTACCGGCCTTGCAAACCGTGACTACGATCACACCATCACGGTTGTGCCGGAAGTCGCCGGCTCGCTGCCGGTGGCCGGCGGCATCGCCCTCGGGCCGCAGGTCGGCGCGGTCCTGCTGTTGTTCCAGAGTATCTTCAAAAAGCAGATCGATCAGGCCGCGAAATTCCATTACACGGTAACGGGGCCGTGGGAGAAACCGGTGGTAAAACGCCTCGAAAATCTGTGAAAAAACCGTGAAAATGTCGCGGCGCGCCGGCACCTTATGCAATCTCGCAACACGGCGCCCACGCATGTCTCGTCGGGCGAACGACGTTAGTGCTATGCTGACTCACAGTGATTACCACCGCACGTCAGAAACAAAAACAAAGGGTCTTTCATGAGTCGCCTCGCCGCCATTCAGATGGCTTCCGGTCCCAACGTCCATGCCAACCTGCTTGAGGCCGAACGCCTCATCGGCCGCGCGCGCGCGGCTGGCGCCGAGCTGGTCGTGCTGCCGGAAAATTTCGCCCACATGGGTATGACCGAGCAGGACAAATTCAACATCAAGGAACAGGATGGCAAGGGTCCCATCCAGGAGTTTCTGGCCGAGCAGGCCAGGAGCCACGGGATCTGGATTGTCGGTGGCACGGTACCCATCGCCGCGCAGGAAGCCAACAAAGTGCGTGCTGCCTGCCTGTTGTTCAACGAACGCGGCCAGCGCGTGGCGCGCTATGACAAGGTGCACCTTTTCGACGTGCACATCGAGGAAACAGGGGAGAACTACACCGAATCGGAGACCATCGAACCGGGCGCTGAAGTGGTGGTTGTGGACACGCCGTTCGGCAGGCTCGGCCTGTCGGTGTGCTATGACCTGCGCTTCCCCGAGCTGTTCCGCAATATGGTGAAACAGGGCGTGGAAATCATCACCCTGCCATCTGCCTTCACCGCCATTACCGGCAAGGCCCATTGGGAGTCCTTGGTACGCGCGCGCGCCATCGAGAACCTCAGCTACGTGGTGGCCGCGGCGCAGGGGGGATATCACGCCAACGGCCGCGAGACCCACGGCCACAGCATGATCGTCGACCCGTGGGGCATCGTGCTCGATCGCCTGCCGCGCGGCTCCGGCGTTATCAGCGCCGACATGGATCGCGAGCGCCTCGCCGGCATCCGCCGCAGCTTCCCGGTGCTCGACCACCGCCGCATCGCCTGTACGCTGCCGTAGTTCTGGCGAAGACGAACTGGTTTCGGATTTTAAAAGCAGAGGGCGCGGAGGCGCGGAGGACGCGGAGAAAAAAAACAGGGTTCCTCCGCGCCCTCCACTTTAGGCTTATTCGGCTTACTTCTTCAGCCGCGCGAAGGCCTCTGTGAAACAAATCGTGGCACTTGATTTTCACGTTGTCTTTTAGGGCTGCAACCACCACAAATCCAACTTGGAGGCCCTTCGCTGAAGGGTGCGCAGTTGGCGATCACGGCGCGGTCTCTCGCGTCACGCGCCTCTATGCCCATGCCCACGGTTTCCTGCGCGACAGCGCGCTGCCTATGGCAGGGTGGCCCTTCAGCTTCTGCATTCAGAACACCTGGGTATCCCATTCCCCTCCGCGTCCTCCGCGCCTCCGCGCCTCCGCGCCTCCGCGCCCTCCGCGTCACGCTCACTTCTTCAGGCGCTGTGCTTGGTGCAGGTCACCCGCCCAAGCGGGACATGGGCTGCGCGGACGGTTGATCGTGGAAGGTGTGGCGTTCGGGTTTGCGCGCGATGCCTTCGAGGATGGCCTGGGTCAATGTGCGATCGCTGGCGCCATCGCGCATGAGACGGCCCAGGGGGACGGCATCTTCGTGGCCGAGGCAAAGCACCAGATCGCCGGTGGCGGTGAGCCGCACCCGGTTGCAGGCGGCGCAAAAATGCTGCGACATGGCGCTGATCACTCCGACGCGGCCCGGTCCAGCGCCTAGCCGGAAGTAGCGCGCCGGCCCTGCACCGCGGCCGGTCGTCTCGGGGATGAGATCGGTGCCGCAATGGGTGCGCACACGTTCGAGGATGTCTTCCGCGGGCATGTAGTGACGGGTGCGCACCACGTCGTTCCCGTTCAGCGGCATGGTTTCGATGAAACGCAATTCCAGTCCCCGCGGCACGCAGTAGTCGAGGAATTGGCCGATTTCGCCGTCGTTCACCCCCTTCATGACCACGGTGTTCACCTTCACCGGCCCGAGCCCCTGCACCTGCGCCGTGTCGAGTCCCTTCAGCACGCGCTTCAGTGCGTCGTGACCGGTGACTGTGTGGAATACGTCGGGGATTAGCGAGTCGAGCGAGACATTGATCCGATCGAGCCCGGCATTGCGTAGCTCTGCCGCCTGTTCGTCGAGCAGATGGCCGTTGGTGGACAGCGAGATGTCATCGATCCCGGGTGTCTGCCGCACCTCCGCGACGATGGTGTGGATGTCGCGCCGCACCAGTGGCTCGCCACCGGTGATGCGCACCCGCCGCACGCCCAGCGCGGCGAACAGCCCGATCAACCGCGTCAGTTCCCCGCTGTTCAGCACCTCGTCGCGGGATGCGCACGGCACGTGGCCGTCCGGCATGCAATAGAAGCACCGGTAGTTGCACCGGTCGGTCACCGATACCCGCAGATATTCGATGTGTCTGCCGAAGCTGTCGAACATGGTTGGCCTTCCGCGGCATACTGCGCCGCCGTTTTCTTGCGGGTGGTGATCAGTGCTCACCCTTGGTGCGGCGGATGCCGGCCAGACGGTTGCCCTGTTTTTGCGGTCCGCCCATAGGGAATAGATCGTGCAGGTGGCGGTTGGTGCCGCGCTCCGGTCCCCAGGTCTTGGCGAAATGCTTGATCATGTCGCGCACCTGCGCCTGCGTTCCATGCCGTTCGTAGTACGCGCGGATGAAGTGGATGACGTCCCAGTGCTCCTCCGAGAGCGCCAACTGCTCTTGTTCGGCCAATGCGCAGGCGAAACCTTCGCTCCAGTCGTCGAGATCCTGGATGTAGCCTTCCTGGTCGGTCAGCACCGGCCTGCCGTCGACTATCACCTGACGTTCGAAAACCGCGTAAGGATTCGTTTTCATAGCGACACCTCTGTGCTGGAGTGCAAACCCTGAAAAAAAGGGCCGCGGGCCTACCGACGCCCGCGGCAGGAGAGGAACGGATTGCTCAATAAGCCGTTACACGCTTGTGGCGCACTATCTGGTAGGCGCGTCCCAGGTAGCCCAGGGGGACGCTCCAGATGTGCACGAGCCGGGTGAAAGGAAAGAGCAGGAAGACCGTCATGCCGAAGAACAGATGCACCTTGAAGAGGGTATCCACCGGCGCGAGCAGGGCCGGATCGGCACGGAACATGGCGACGCTCTGCGCCCAGTCGGCCAGGGCGATCATGACCGTGGCATTGCCATGTCCGGCGTGGCCCAGCGACACCGGGATGGTGGAGAGCCCGAGTAGCAGCGTGCAGAGGAGCCAGCTGAGGATGAAGATGTCCATCTTCCGGCTCACTGCGCGCACTCGTGGATTGGTCAGCCGGCGCAGCCAGAGCATCACGCCCCCGATCAGACACAAGGTTCCGAACACCGAGCCCGCCGCAATGGCGACGTACTGGTGCGCTAGATCGGAAACGCCCATGGCGAGAAACAGGCTGTGCGGCGTGAGCAGCCCCACCAGATGGCCGAAAAAGATGGCGATGATGCCGACGTGGAACAGGTTGCTGGCAAGGCGCATGTTGCCGCGCGCGAGCAGCTGGCTCGAATCGGTCTTCCAGGTGTATTGCTCCCTGTCGAACCGCACCCAACTGCCGATCAGGAACACGGTGCCGGCGAGATAGGGGTACACCCCGTAGAGAAAGTCGTGCAGATTCATGGCTGGTCTCCTAGGCTGCGCTACGCGCCAGATGCCCGTGGCGCTCCACGGTGCGAATCAGCGGCGCATAGGGTGACTGCTTTTTTTCCAGGCTTGAAGCGATGCCTTCAAGCACCTTCGCCGTCTCGCCGAGAAACATCCGCGCCTCCAACTCGTCGAGCGTGGCGGCGTACTCGAGGATGAGCGGCAGGTAGTCGGGCAGTTCACCCGGGCTCGCTTCCAGCCCATGGGTCTTGTAAAACTCGCCCAGTTCCACCAGGGCCGGCCCGCGTTCGCGGCTGTCGCCGAAGGTGTGGTGGGTGAGATGGAGGCTGTGCTCCGCCGTGAGATCGAAGGTCTCGACGTAGCGCGCCTGCAACTCGATCAGTGACTCGCTGCGCATCCATCGGATGACCTGCAGCAGTTCGCTCCGCTCGCTCGGCGAGAGCCCGGATTCACTGCTGACGATGTTGGTCATCGCATCGAGATTCTCCTGCAACTCACTATCGGGATAGTCGAGCAGGAGGGAAAGGACTTTGTAGATGAGCATGGTAGTATCCCCGCTATCGCTGTTTCGTGGTTGGGTGCGGTGCATCATTCCCCGCTCACCTTCTCGCGCCGCGGCGGCGGCACGAACTCGATGGGCACCGCACTCGCGCTGCGTTTGGTCGGGAACAAAGAGAACCCCTGCTCGCCGGGCACGCTGTTGCCGAATTGCAGTCCGTTCTGTCCCTGAAAGGCGTAGTAATCCTCCTGGCGATACTCTTCGTGCGCAGTCGGGATGACGAAGCGGTCTTCGTAGTTGGCGATGGCGAGGTAACGGTACATTTCCTCGGCCTGCTCCCCGGTGAGGCCGACGCGATGGAGCATTGAGGCATCCTCCCGGCCCTCGATGCGCTTCATGCGCTGGTAGCTGCGCATGGCGATCAGCCGGTTGAGGGCGCTCTCGATGGGCGCCGTATCGCCGGCGGTGAGCAGGTTGGCGAGATAGCGCACCGGGAAACGCAAGGCATCGGCCTTGGGAATCACACCGTCCGCCTCGGTGGGCAGTGCACCCTGGTCGAGCTGGCTCTGCACCGGCGACAACGGCGGCACGTACCACATCATCGGCAGGGTGCGGTACTCGGGATGGATGGGGAAGGCGATCTTCCATTCCATGGCCATCTTCCATATCGGGGAACGTTGCGCCGCAGTGATCCAGCTCTCCGGGATGCCGTCCGCGCGCGCCTGTTCGATCACCGCCGGGTCATTGGGATCGAGGAACATGTCGAGGTGGGAACGATACAGGTCACGCTCTTTTTCCGTGCCCGCCACCGCGCTGATGCGATCGGCGTCGTAGAGGATCACCCCCTGGTAGCGGATGCGTCCCACGCAGGACTCCGCGCAGACCGTCGGCATGCCCGACTCGATACGCGGGTAGCAGCCGATGCACTTCTCCGACTTGCCGGACTCCCAGTTGTAGTAGACCTTCTTGTAGGGGCATCCGGAGATGCACATACGCCAGCCGCGGCATTTGTCCTGATCCACCAGCACGATGCCGTCCTCCTCGCGCTTGTAGATGGAGCCCGCCGGGCAGGACGCCACACAGGCCGGGTTCAGGCAGTGGTTGCACAACCGCGGCAGATACATATGGAAGGTGTTCTTGAACTCAGAGTACATCTGCTTCTGAACGCCTTCGAAGTTCACATCCTCACTGCGTTTGTCGAATTCGCCTGCCAGATCGTCTTCCCAGTTCGGGCCCCACTCGATCTTTTCCATCCGGCTGCCGTCGAGCTGCGAGCGCGGCCGCGCGGTCGGCGCCGCCTCCGAAAGCCGCGCCTTTTGCAGATGGCCGTAGTCGTAGTCGAAAGGTACGTAATAGTCGTCGATCTGCGGTAGGTCCGGATTGGCGAAGATGTTCAGCAGCTTCTTCGCCCGGCCGCCGGCGCGCAGTTCCAGCTTGCCGTTGACGCGGGTCCAGCCGCCTCGCCACTTGTTTTGGTCTTCCCAGTTCCTGGGAAAACCGATGCCGGGTTTGGATTCCACATTGTTGAACCAGACATATTCGACACCCTTGCGATTGGTCCAGACGTTCTTGCAGGTGACCGAGCAGGTGTGACACCCGATGCATTTGTCGAGGTTCAGCACCATTGCGATTTGCGCACGTACTTTC
>JALOAT010000068.1 GCA_023228645.1 Gammaproteobacteria bacterium
TATATTGACTATAATTTCGCCCTACAAAGTAAAGCTTTGTACTACAGGTGGGTCTTTAGCTCAGTTGGTTAGAGCCCTCCGCTCATAACGGAGTGGTCATGTGTTCGAGTCACATAGGACCCACCACTTACAAACTTCCTAAATAACGAAACTTCAAAGACTTTAACAAAATAAAAAAAGATAAGCCAAAAATAGCTTACCCCACTTTTTACCCCACTTTTAAGATTTATTATTGTTTTCTGCCTCTACTACATCCATTAAATACTTTGCTTTATTGTACTTGCTATTAATCAATGAATCTTTCAATTTTTCTTCTCTTTCTTTTTCAAGTTCTAACATAATCCTAACATGACTACAAAAATACTCAAATATAAAACTGTCTAATTTTTGAAATTCATTAACAACCAAAAGTTTAACGCCAGCAGGTGTTGGAATTTTGGCTTTATGTTTTGAATTGTACCTTAGTTTTTTAAGGTCTTCTTGGCTTACAATATGCACTTTAAAATAGTCGTCGTCCATTGTATATATGTATTGAACTAAATCTTCAATGCTAATAGCCTTGTTATTCTCTTTCAAATATTGATTTAAAAAATTAAGAATAATGGATGTTGTAGCTTTTGGTAGTTTTTTTTGAAGTTGTAAATAAAAATTAAAACTCCTATCTTTTAGGTAATTGCTATTTTCAAGCTCTTCCAACTTTTCAATTTTCCCAGTTTCTAAAAACTCAATTATATCTGTATCATCAAAATAATTTAAAAGCTTTGTTATTGCCCGCTCTTCTGCCTGCCACTTTGCCCATGTCTGTCTTGTAAATCCAAATAATTTTTCAGCATTTTTGTAATGAATTTTATTAACCATTTTCCACCCTTATAATGTAATATATTTAACATTATACTAAAAAAGACACAAATATGTATCAATATGTACAAAAATTAAGTATAGTTTAAAGTTTATGTAAATATAATAACATTTTAATATAAAAAGTTAGTTTATGTAAATAATTGTAAGGAGATAGAAAATGATAGATAGAAAAATAGATAGCAAAGAACTAAGTGAAAAGGGATTGGTCGTTGATGGAGTTGAAATATTACCTCCGACCGCGGAAACAACCTTGTCTCAGTTGAGAACGAAACGACAAATACCTTATATTAAAATATATGGAAAATGTTACTACCAAGTGAGTGAATTAATTGAGTGGGCAAATAGTAAAAAAGTAGCTGTAGCAAGTTAGTCGTTAGAGTCTCATAACCGTCGCCAAACTGTAAAAGAGACCCTAACTAATACAAAACCATTAACTGAATAAGATAAAGGCTTGTGACTGCAATTATAGCACTCTTAGCCTCAAACCTTGTTTAGAAAAAAAATAGATAAGGAATATAAATATGAGTGCAGCACTCCCACTACAAAAAAATAGTTGTTATTTTTCACACGATGCAGATGCTAAAGATGATTTAAGATGTGCTTTTTTAATTGATGACATGGGACCTGAGGGTTACGGCATTTTCTGGATTCTGGTCGAAACTCTACGAGGACAGAAAGATTACAGATACCCATTGCGTCTAGTGCCTACAATTGCTCGAAAATATAATACAACTCCAAGCAAAGTAGCAGATGTCATTCAAAAGTATGAGTTGTTTAAACTGGATGAAGAAAGCTTTTTTTTCAGTGAATCTCTAAATCGAAGAATGAGCTTTTTCGAGCAAAAAAAGAAACAACAAGTAGAGGCTGGTAAAAAAAGTGCAAAAGTACGTCAAGCAAAAAGAGAGCAACAGCTTTTAGAGTTGAGTGTATCTGACTCAACTGAACGACCCTCAAACGACCCTTCAACAATTAAACTAAAAGAAACTAAACTAAAAGAAACTAAAAGAAAAGAAACTCTCTCTCTAAGGGAAGGGTTTGAAAAATTTCGAAATGAGTTCAAAAAAATATATACCAAACAAGAGTTTTATGTGAACGGCGGCGGATTTGATGGGATACCTCTCGTGCTGAACTTGGATGGTTTGATTATGAACGCTCGTAATTTACAGTTTCTACCAAAAAAAACAGCGTTTGAAATTTGGGATTATCTCTATAATAATCAATCAGAGTACCTGCTAGAAGTTAGCTAGAGGTGCTTTTAAGCCTTCATTTGAGCTTAGTTAATACCTAACTTCAAATGAAGGCTTAAAGCTCTCAAATCGAATATATGAGAGCTTTAAGCCTGTGTTATTTCAAATTATTCCATCAACAAGCAAAAGCATAATAACCCCGAAATTCGGTAAAAAGTGGGATGAGCGAATGTACCTGTACATGCATACCTCTAGGTATGACAATGTTGGTAGATGTCTATTGTTAATTATATTATCTATTATAAAGTCCTAAAAATAGGGCTTTTAGTGGATAAAAACTATAGAAATAGGAGATTAATATGCAAAAAGAGATGAGAGTAGTGAGTTTCGCGAATGCGTACATGGGGTATAAGCAAGCCCACGAATTGAAAGATGATGTTGTCGGAAATATGGTTGATTTTAAAAATTGGATGCTTGAAAATGGCTTAAAAATTGATGAGAAGGACATGCTCCAGAGTATGTTCGTTGTGGGAAAAATTACTGAAAATGAGGAGAGAAAAATGGAAAAAAGTGAATTAAAAGAGCGTCAAGATGGGGCTTTCGAGCGAGATGGTAAGATTTTTGTAAAGATTGGAAATGAGTTATATGAGGAGTCTCTTTTACTTAAATTGATTGAAAAAAATGAAAAGCAATTTAAAGGGTTTAAAAATCCAAAAACACAAGAGAGACTTTGGTTAATTGGTGTTGTGGTTGTGTTGATCATGTTGGTTTTTAGTTCTAATTTACATGGGTATAACACCCATGAGGAGAGAATTAAATCAGAAGACATTATTATTCAAAATGCTAGGAAATCCGCTCGGGAGGTGGTTATACCTCCTGAACCATTAAGTTGTGAAGGCAAAAAAATCAAATGGACAAAAGCCAAATATTACAGATTTAAAGGTGATTTCACGGATTATTTTGTATCTCTATATTCGGGTTTTTACACTCAATCTCAGAAAGATTGGTTCACTCAAAACACCGCTCTCATCGACGATAAGAGGGTTTTGTGTGTCAACAAAAAAAGGGTAAAAAATGCAAAAAGTAAACATACTAACTAACTTTTATCCCGCTGTATTGTGGGATGTTCCTGTGTTTGGTAATAAAAAAGAGGTTAAATCCGGTTTATATAAAAAGAGGGTTGAATCTGATGAAAAATTCACTCAAATAAAGAGTGACTTGATTGAATCGGGTTTAAGCAGTGCTTCGGTTTTTGAAGTCGGGGTTTTGAAATATTTACCTCCTTTTCTATTTTTAGCTTTAATCTTCTCGGTAAATCTATATTATCCCTCTATGCTTGGGTTGATGAGTGCTAGTCTTGCGTATATTGCTTATTATGTGATTAAAGATAAGGTTTCGGATTTCTTTGCGAATTTGTTTTTGTTTGCTCTCTTTGTCTTTTTCATAGTTTTATATGCTTCTAATTATCTTCTCTTCTCAAAACTCCACATCAACGGGGTCGCGAGCTATTCAATTCAATATTTCGTAATGTTTTATATCCTAGAGAGGGTTTTAGTTGATATCTATCTTCTTGGGTTTAAGGGTTGGAAGAAAGTTGATAAGGCGAATTTGAGCTATGTGAAGATTGTGGATGATAATTTAGAGGCTAAAGAGAAGAGAGGTCGTGAAGTTTTTAGGAGATGGTTTTTTGGATTTCTCGGAGTAGTGGCACTTCTCTCGTTTATTCTTGGTGGAGCGGAGTTTTATAATAAGGTTATGATTGTGACCACGATCGAAAAAAAGCTTGAAAAAGATGAAAAAACAGAGAGTGAGGTTTTAAGATTAAAATCTTCTAAGATTCTTGAAGAGAGATTGATAAATCAATCAAAAATTCTTAAATTCAAAATTCCTAATAGTGATATCGAATTGCTAAGAGAGGATTTTGATAAATATGTTGCGACTAGGCCGATCGCTTATGAAAAAGTTGTAATTAACTCTACTATCCAAATGGTTCGCGCTCGTGATGGTTCCCCTTTTAAATTAGATTTTTCAACTAAAAAGTTTATAGCTCCTGTATGTTTTGTCAAAAAATACAAAGACGGGAAATTTAGATGGCATTTTATGTATTCAAAACAAGAAGTTGTTATTATGAATACTGAGGCGAGGTAATTATTATGTTTAATAAAATTATATGGATAATTGCTTATTTATTATTAGCGGTGCAGGGTGCGAATGCGTATGACCCTGCGGCGGAGGTTGATGCCAATTTTGAATCGACTTATAGTACGAGTTTGGTGGATCAAAAGGTTCATCAGACAACGCTTAGTGAAGTACAAGAATCAAATTCTGATTCTAATTATAAAAAGATATATGAAGAGAATCGTGCAGGGAAAGTGATCAAAGAGACTCAATATTTTCAAAGTGTCACGATGCCTAGCTGTGAGGGGCCCGAGGACTATGTATGCCCTCCTTTAATTGACAATTTCGCAAAAGAGGGGTTAAGAACAAGGTTAAACGAGTTTGATTTAACTACGGGTAGAGCTAGTTGTTCAGTCTTGCCAGCTTTGGATTTCGGAGTACCTTTAACTAAAGATAGCGAATCAAGAATCCTTCACACTCAAACCTTTGTGAATCAGGCTTGTGTAGTAAAATACTCAGTAGGTAAAAATCAAAGTACTTCCGACGATATAAAAAAGCTCAAAAAAGAAAATTCTTTATTTTTAGAGGAGTTGAAGCAACAGCAATTTAAAAACACGACAGACTATACAAACGGGCAAGATGAGTTTCTTGACCTCGCAGACATTCTTGATGGATTGGTTAGTTTTAATGTTGATAAATTCGACTTAGAAGCTACGCTTTTATCTCAAGATTTGAAGACGAGAACGGGATACACCGTCCTTCCTAACGACTCGGTTGTCGAGAACATGACTCAATCGGTCAAAGGACTCTGGGACATTATTAAGGGCGACGGATGGGATTCAGACAGATTCTATAAAGACCAAAAAGTTCAAGCTCGAATCCGTGATGCTAGTGCCGCGGTTGCTAATAGTTCTTACTTCATGCTTTTGCAATTTTGGCTGCACTCTCAAAACTTAATTCTTGATATCTCCCTCGTTTTGGCTTTTATTCTAGTATCGTACAACATATTTGCTACTTGGGCATTGCCTTCGGCGACCGCAAAAATGATGAAGCTCGAGTATCAAAGAGAGAATCATGCTCAGAGAGGTATAGCAGGGGTTTTAATGCTTATCATGCTTTTTGCAGGGGATGTTGAAAAGCTTAATATTCAATATGAAAATTCCGACGGAATAATAGAATCGGAATTAATTGTTCAACAAAGTAACATGCAAGCTCTTATTCAGTTATTGTATTCAGAGACGAATTGGATGGCGGATAAATTTACAGAGGTTGGTATTAAGGCTTATCTCTCCTCTATCAACGGTTCCGCTGGCTTATTTGATTCTGCTCAAATCGACGCATTGGCGAGCGAAGAGATTATCTTAAAAAAACAGCAAATTCAACTCGCGAAAATTGATACTGATATGTGTGTCGCAAATTATGATACTCAGCTGATATTGAGTAGATTAAAAAGTTATAGAACCTCTTCTCTTGACAAAAGGGATTATGACTTTTACGACTATAAGAGTAAGGGATGGGTCTTAGATTCTTCACCTGAAATATCACCTTTACGGGCTAATCCATATCCAAAATCTGAGCGTGAGGCTCAGGCTATGATGTATATATCTTCCACTCAAGGGAATATTTCTCCTTATAATTCTGCCTCTGCGGATGTTGATGCTGGGGTTGTTAAGCGGGATGCTTATAATAAGTTTAGAACGCCTAACTACTCAGCTTTAAGTTTATCAGGGTGTTACCAGAATAAAAAAAAGATGATAGAGACTGATTCTAGAATTAGAGAGATTCAGGAACAGTTTCAAAGTATGGGGAGTGCTTCGCAAAAACAAGCGAAACTTGAGTATTTAAAAATAGTGAACGAAATAATCTGGAATGCTTACGGGAAGTTGGGTTATTTAAGTATCTCATTTCTACCTGCGACCGCCATGATGGTAGACCAAATCGGTATCGTCGGCGACCTCGATAAAATCGAAAAAGCGATTGACGATGCGGTTGAATCTGGGGGTGAAGATGCGATTACTGAGTTAACAACCGACACGCTTAAATCAATTAGCGAGGACATGCCCTATCTCGCGATGATGGGTGGTTATCAGCTGGCAAAAATCATACATCCTATAAAAGATAAGATAATTGACGATTCACTCAGAATGGCGGGAAATGCTACCGCGATGGTAAGTTTCGGAGCTGGACGGGTTGCCGTAGATGGAATCCGAGTTATGAGAAAAATTCGTAATAAGCTGAAAATTGGAAACGAAGAAATAGATGTTTTAGACCTTCAGATTGCGGCAATCGTGATAAAAAGTATTTTCAAGTCGTTAATTTATGCAACTCTGATAGTCGGGGCTTTGATGCTCTTCATCTTGCTTTTTATTGAGAAGCTTTTCGCGTTTATATCCTCTTTGTTTTTGATTATGTACGCGTTTAGCAATAACCAAGCGGAAAGGTTGCAAGCGGCGGCAGCTAAGATATTTATAGTCGGATTTAAAACGGTTTTAATCGTGATATGTATCATCATGGGAATGTATGCTTTTGTTCTTGTCAACACATTTGAGATGATATTCGTCGAGAGCTTTTTTAAGACGATGGATACGATTGAGAATGCGAGTTGGGCGATTCAGATGGAAGATTTCTCCATGAGTAACATCATGAGTTTAGTCGAGATTTTCTTTTCAAAATACATATTTTACGGGGTTGCGAAATTTAGTTTCATGTTTTTGAAGCTGATTCTAGCATTTAACATTATGTTTAAAATGCCAGGATATGTCATAGAGTTGATTTACGAGCGAATGAACTCGGTGGCGGACGGCATAGGCGAGACAATGCAGAGTGTGTCTGAAAAAACTACTATGAAAATTTAAAATAAGGAGATAGGAAAATGGCAGATATTGGCGAATTAAAACAGGTTCTTGAGGACATAACCTTTGAAGCTTCACGGCTTCAAAAGGCGGTCGTTGAGATTAAAGAGATTGAAGATCTAGCGAAGATTTCGGAGCATTTAAAAAAGCTTGAAAACTTCAAAATTGATACCTCAAGACTTGAGGTTGAGTTTGAAAGAGAGATTTTAAAGGTCGGTAACCAGCTTAAAAAGCTTGGCTCAAAGGTGGATTTTTCAGAACTTGACGAGATATCTGAAAAATTGAGACAGATAAATAAACAGGTTAAGCCTCAGAGATGGGTTAGTCTGTTTTTGGTTTTATTGCTTGGGTTAATGGCAGGGTACTCTTTGAATATTTATAGGCCTATTGTCCCAGTAAGTAAAACAGATAGATTGATGGGAATGTTTGAGAGTGAAGGTGTCAAAATCGGTGAAAATCAGGAAGTGTTTTTTATGACTGTTCCAGAAAATAGCAAGATTGAAGTCAGAAATGTAAAAGGCGGCAAAGCCGTGATTTTAAAAAAATAAACAAGGAAAAAAGATTATGAAAAAAGTAAAGATATTAGAGATAGACAATAACAACGATAGTAATGTGTTTCACAATAGTGAAGTGGTTGATAGTACGAGCGTTAAAGTAGAGGGAGCCGAAGAGGCTTTTTCGGACATGATGTTTGACATGATGGCTGATAATATTAACCTTGTTTGTGATTTAGGGGGTGGCGACGACTCAAAAGCAGGGTTAAAAATAATCTCAAGCAGTGGAATCCCTTTTATCTATCTTATACCGATTGGGAACAGCTTGGCTCAACTGCAAAACGCTTATGACACATACAATATGATCGATGATCCTGAAAATACAATTTTTGTTTTAAATCAAGCGACAAGCATTGAAAAAGCAAAAGAAGAATTTGTGTTCTGGTATGGTTCCGATAAATACGGAACAGAAGCTTTTTGTGAAAAAATAAAAAATCCAAAAACAATAGTTGTTCCCCGAACTCCTCTTTTTGAACTGGCGGCAATGGATGGTGTGACAATTTCAGAACTTGCACAATTTGGAGATGGAATTGAAAAAGCAGATGCGATGAGCTTATTTTTTGAAAAGAGTGGTGGAGATAAAGAGGTCTTTAAAAATTTAAAGCGAAAATATGACCAGAGTAAACTTGCGAGAGAATATCTTGATGTGGTGCTAGTTCAGTTCAAAAAGTTGATAAAAGATACAAACTGCATAGCGGTAGCTTCAAGCAAAGGTGGGGTTGGTAAATCTACTATCTCATATCATCTTGCAGGTTTGACTTTTCAGGATTAAAAGATGAATCCGAAACTTGAAAAGTTTATAAAAAAAAAGCAGGTTGGAAAATCTGTTTTTTATCCATATAGAGAAGAAATTCTTGAGCTTAAAAGTCGCGGTTTTTCCGCAAAAGTGATCTTAGAATTTTTAGAAAGTGTTGGCGTTAAAGCAAAAAAAAGAAACTTGAATTACTGGCTTAAAAGGCAAATTCAAGATAAGCCAATTGTTCATAAACCTACAGTTTCAAATCAAACTCAAACCACAAATTCAAATCAAACTATTCACAAACCAAAAGAGTTAGCAAAGACAAAAACTCAACAAGAAGCCCTTGATAAACTACTAAAGCTCTCAAGTAAAAAAATATCCGCAGAGGATATGATTAATCACGGAAGAGCACCTGTGAAGCCCCTTGAATAGGGCTTGGGAACATAGCGGGAATATATCGGGAACATAGTGGGAATGGATTGAGAACATATAGGGAATATGCAACGGCTCCACTGTCTACAGTGGGTTCGGTGCCTCCCTAATAGAGAAAACTTAAACGAAGCTTAAGTTTGAAATTATTCGCAAACTCGTTGAGAATAATTTTAGTTTGGTTTTTGGAACAAAATAACAAAATAAAGGAGTTAATTTTATGTTGGCACAACCAAAATTGACGAGCTCAGATAGTGCGAGAAATTATTTTGAGCGGGATACATACTATATAAATAATGCACATGAACAAGGCTCATTTTATGGAAAGTTAAAAGATGATCTAGGGCTTGGAGATTTTAATCTTGAGGACTTTGACAAGCTTTTAATGGCTAAAGATTTGGAAGGGAATCAACTCTTGAGATTGACCTCTAAAGATTTTGATGAGAACGGTGAGCGAAAGCGAGCCGCTTGCGATCTGACATTTGCAGCGGATAAAGACATTAGTATTCTATATGAAGTTTCAGGCGATGAAATGAAGGATAAAATAAGAGCTGCTTTTAACAGGTCTATTGATAAAGCTTTAGATTTTGCGGAAGAGAATTATTCCTACACCAAAGATCGTAATAACATGAAAGGCAAAAAAGCAGACTCAAAAATGCTTTTTACCAGATTTGATCACTCAGAGAGTCGCAATGATGATATGCACCTTCATGTTCATGCGCTAGCTATGAATATGATTCAGGATGAAAACGGCAACTGGAAAGCCGTTGAGTTTAACCAGATAATGGAAAATCATCAACTATTAGGGCAAATTCAAAGAAATGAATTTGCAAAAGAGTTGCAAACTTTAGGTGTTGAGCTTGAGATAAGTTCTGTAAAAAATGGAACTTTTAAAACTAAAGCGGTAGAGCAAGAAGTTAGAGATATGTTTTCAACTAGAAGCAAAGATATCAAAGAGGAGATGGCGAAGAGCGGACAGCACTCTTATAAAGCGACTCATACGGCTCAAAAGCAAACTGCGAAGTGGAAAGATAAGAACAAAGACAGAGAGCAGATTCAAGCGGATAATATCCAAAGGTTAGAAGATGCGGGTGCTGATATCGAGAAAATTAAAGAGCTCAAGGAAGATTTAAAAATTCGACAGCTCGACGAGCGAGCTGTAATGGATATCGCTATTAGCGATATAACCGATAAAAAATCGGTTTTTAAAAAAGAAGATGTCTTAAAACACGCTCTTAAGGTCGGTCTTTTAAGCAATGTTGATGTTAATTTGATAGCTCAAGAGTTTGAAAAGTATTCTGATTTAGTTGTGATAGATAGAGAAAAAAATCAATTTACAACACTTGAGGTTTTAGAAAAAGAGGAATTTATCTTTAATTTAAAAAATCAAGAGAATTTTTCAATTACACAAGATAAAGAGCAAATCGCCACGGCGATTAATGAATTTGAGGCTAAAAAAGGCTTTGAGCTAAAGCAAGGACAAAATGAACTAGCTCACACTGTTCTATCGAGTGAATCTAAGTACATCGTGGCTCAAGGTGTAGCTGGTGCAGGGAAGAGTACCTCTCTAGAAATCGTAAAAAATGTTGCAGAGCAGAATGGTATTAATGTAGTCGCACTCGCTCCGACGGGAACGGCAACCGACAATCTTGCAAAAGAGGCAGGAATTAAAGAGAGCTATACGGTGGCTAAATTTTTAAAAGAGAACGGTGCAGGCATCAAAGACGCACTTGTGATTATAGATGAGGCGGGGATGTTGGGTTTACGAGACACACATGATTTAATGAAAATTGCAGAGGAAAACAATTTGAAAATTGTATTTTCTGGAGATATGAATCAGAAAAAATCAATTAGCCAGGGCGATATATTTGCAGGGATGCAGAGGCAAGGTTTTCAGACTATCAATCTTGCAGAGGGCAATCGTCAAAAGAACGACAAAATGAAACTAGCTGTTAAAAATATCTTAGATAAGGATATTGTCGCAGGGCTTGAGATTTTAAAAGACACTACAAGAGAAATTACTAATAGTGATGAGAGGCTCAAGGATGCTCAAGAAGAGTATTTAAAAGATAAAGATAACTCGTTGCTTATCACTACGACTAATAGCGACAGAGTCAAGCTCAACCAGACGATTAGAGATGAGCTTATATCTCAAAAAGAGATAAAACATTCTAAAGAGTTTGATTTAAGAGAGACTATCAACTTAAGCGACCTTGAAAAGCGGTCGGCACTGCACTATCAAAAAGAGCAGAAAGTCTTTTTATCAAAAAACATAGGCTCTATATCAGCAGGGCGAGAAGCCGTGATTAAAGATGTGAATATTGATAAAAATCAAATCATTATCGAGCATCAAGGCAAAAACAAAACTTTCACCGAGACGGTTGATCTAACTGAGTCAGGCGATAAGTTAAATCTATTTGAAGATACAAAAAAAGAGCTTGGTATCGGTGAAAAAGTCATGATGAAAAAGAACGATAAAAAGCTCGGTTTATCAAACGGTCAGATGGGTGTAATTACTCAAATGTATAAAGACAGAGTAACCGTTAAATTTGACAAAAAAGAGGTTTCATTCTCGACTAACCAATATAAGTATATTAATCATGCGTATGCAATAACGGATTTTGCGTCGCAAGGCAAGACTACCGACAAGGTTATCGCCGTGGCGAATTCACAAGCTGCAAGTTTTAATGATTTTTATACACAAATCACCAGAGCAAAACACGAGGCGGTTATCATTACGGATAATCTAAAAGAATTGCAAGAGAGAGCGGCGAGATATTCCGTGAAATTGAATGCAAGTGAATTAATTAAAAATAAGGAAAACGATATGCGATTAAATGCACAAAAAGAGATAGAAGATAAGCTAAGACAAGAGCAACAGGCTCAAAAAGAGCGTGAGCGTGAGCAAGCTCAAAAAGAAGCGGTTCAGGTTCAAGAACCGGAACAAAAGAAAGAGGATGAAAATTCATTTATAGACACGATTGATAAGGCTAGTGATTTATATGACTTAGTTGAAACGGCGAGAGATGTAATCGAGGGTAATCCAAACGAGATAATTCAGAATCTAGATGATCTGAATCTTGTTAATGACATGGCGGTTAACCATTCTATGAAAAGCATTGATAAGTCGGCGTTTACCGCGTTCAAAGATATGATTAAAGAGGTGTATAAAGAAGCGATATCAGGAGACTTGGATTTCACTTCACTATTGCAAGAGACAGTTAAATCTAGCATGAAGTTCGTGAAGCAGCTCGCTCACACCAAAGAAAACTCAATGGAGATGTAAAGATGGAAATGTCATTTATGGAAATAGCTATGTGGGGGATGGTGGCGGTCGTGCCTCCCCTTTGGTATTACAAAGGCGGTAAAAATCACGAGAGAGAGGGGATAGATTATCATCCTCTTTGTGATTCGAGTTATCCAAATCCTGCATATCAATTATCAGGCAACAGGTGGACTGAAAATCAAACTTTAAAAAATCAATTTCGCGAAAGCGAAACGAATGATTTGAAGTTTGATAATTTTGAATATGGAACGAGTTTTCATCTAAAAACGGTTTCTATTTGGAAAAAGCTTTTTATGAGAAAGGCGGAGATTTTTATTAATCCTTTAAAGTTAACGGAAAGTGTCACGATGATTGCTCCAATGGGGGGCGGTAAAACGGTCACGATGGAAGCGTTACTTGCTCAACCGTGGTATAACAGAGTTTTGATTAACGATGAGAAATCAGGCGACTTCGTTTCTAAATGGTATAATAAGAGAACATCAATCATCCTCTGCCCGTTCGATGAGCGTGCTCATGCCTGGGATATATTGAGTGAAGATATTGAGATAGTAGAGTTTTTTATTCAAAACACTATAAACGCCGTTACGGGTGGCAATCAATCATTTTTCACCAATGATGCGAAAGAGCGATATATTCAAGTAGCGAGATTAACTATAGATATAAAAGAGCCAAAAGAAAAATGGGCTTTTTTTATCGCGGAGCTTGAAAGTATGTTTAAAGAAGTAGAAGCTGGAGAAAGTAAGAGTGCCAAAGATGTGATTTCGACTATGAAGCAGGTAATTGAAATGTTAAAATTGGTTAAATTTCAGATTGAGACAGGGAAGCAGAGCTTCACTATCAGCGAGTTTTTCAAAAGAAAACATCAGGCAAAGCTTTTTATGGTGACTGTTGATAAATACAATCTTCAACTGAATGTACTTTTTAGTGCGTTTACGGCTTGTTTCGCAATGATACACGCTTCGCAGAAAGAGACTAAAGAGGATTTGACATTCTATCTATTGGATGAGTATCTGAGTCTTAAAATGACTTATGAGGCTAAACTTCTTCTGTTTACAAAAATCAGATCAAAAGGCGGGTCTTTACTCGTTGCCATGCACTATTTACCAGACGAGCAAAAGATGTTTGATTTGCTTACCTCTTCAACCTATGCTTATTTGATATTTTCCGTAAAAAATACAAAAACCAGAGAGTTCTTTGATAAGCAGGTCGGCAAAAGAGACTATATGATAAGAAAAACCGTAAACGGTCAATATCAGGAGCATAAAGATAGTGATAACATCCTTGATTGGTCTGAGGTAGATAAAATAGCAAATGAGTATAAACACATTACTTACATGCCTCAAGAGGGTGCTTTATTTGTGGGTAAAAGCGATTATATCAACAAAAAAGAAGTACACAAGCCTTTTATACTTGATAGTACAATTGTTGACTTTAAGAGATTGCAGAACAAAGAATATCTCGATAAAAAAGAGGGTAAACAAAAACTCAAAAAGAGCACTGAAAAATATGCTCAAGATAATCAAGAAGAGAAAAAATCTTCTTGATTTTCGTTAAAAATGAGAAAAATTTCATCAAAGGTAAAAGCGTAATTGAGGTGGTTTTACGCTAAAATTTGATAAAATCCCTTTGCCCATAAAACAAAATAGTTGTTGTTACGCCTGTGTAAATCCCGAGAGCACCCGTTGACAATAGCCATATTTTTAATATAAAAGCTTCTGTTTTAGTCCATCTGTTCTCGCTCCACTTTGCAAAAGCCATTAAAAAAATCCAAAGGCCTGCAAGAGCAAATAAAAAACTAGCTTGTTTTGATGTAATTATCGCTATCACAAAAAAAACCACTGCATACAAATAAAAGGGCAAAAAAAACAATGTCATTACTCTTTTGGCTTTTCTTGAAAATATCGGCTCTTTTCTTTTTCTTCTCATAATTTAATCCTTATTTTTTATATTCTAATTGTCATATATTAACCCGCCCTTAAACGGTATCTTTTTAGATAGGAGCCCTAGAAGCTCCTTACGCTGATATTTTATCCCTTGCTTTGCCCTGGACTGTTTGAGAGCCATATTTAGCCTTGATATCATCCATGCTTTTTTGTTTTGGGTTTCTGCCTTTCATCTCTCCGTAATACCACATTTTTTTCTTTGAAGCCCATTTAAAACCAAGCTCTTTCAATGTTTCTTTAATATCCTTTGTGTCTCCAGATAACCATATCCAAGAACCTACAACCTCGATAATAATGTTTTCATAATGTAGTATTTGAGATATTACTTTTTCTAGCTCTAAATCAAATTCGCTATCTTCTTCGAACTTTAAGCCGTTTTCAATAAAATCATTGTAAATTTTATTAAGTGTTTTGAATTGTTCGTCTGTTCCGCCAACATCTGGGTGAAGCTTTTTTGCTAACTCTTTGTATATCTTCTTAGCCTCGTTAATTCCCTCTAAGCCTTTAAATGCGTCTTTTATGTTTTGAGTTTCCATTTTGTCCGTCCTTTTTGTGTTTAAAAATTATCTTGTTTTTAGATTTTGAAGGGGGATTCTTTATCTTCTATTTTTCTAATTTTAAGAAAATAAATACTCTCTCTTAATCTTTTTAAGATATCTTCCTTTTGAGTTCATCGGGGTTTTTCTAAGAATGTAGTGGTTTAAATTTTCGCTTAGAATAAAATACAAATATGCAATATTTTATTTTAGTATCAGTGAATGAATTTAAAAAAATGAAATGATGAAAAATCCGAACTCATTTGAAGATATAAAAGATTATTGAGAGTGTGTTTTTCTGGTGCGTAGCAAAAATTAGGAAAATAGAAGATGCTCTTGCTCTTAGCTCCGCAGGATAGCCCTGATTGTAGTGTAATCCTTTTATGAGACACGATTAAAAGATTTTAAACGCAAAGCAGGGAATGGCTTCTTAACTTCACACAAAGAGCGGAAGAGCGAAGAGCACGGACTCTTAGGGAGTCCTTTATTTGGGGGCTAAGAGTTAAGGGGTTTTTCCCTTGTCTCCCAAACTTCACTTATTAACAATCCCCAAAAACATATCAACAGCAATTTTACCCATCTGCTCTTTTTGGTTACTATACTTTTGAGTTACAGTGATATTGGAGTGTCCCAAAGCTCTTGAAACATTTTCAATCGGCATATTGTTATTGATAAGCGTAAATCCTAGAAGGTGTCTAAAGTCGTGAATACGCATTTTAATACCGACCTCTTCTTGTATCCTTTTCCATAAGCTTTTTGGTATGGTTGTGAGCTTATTGCCTGTTTTTGATGATTTAAATAATAAGCCTTTTTCTTCTTTAATAATTTTGAGATGCTCTATAAGTTCATCATCCAATAAATAGACTTGATTTTTACGAATCTTATTATTATGATCACGAATAATATAAGAGCTGTTTTCAAAGTCAATATCTTCCCATTGAAGCGAACGCACTTCATTACTTCTACGGCCACGCAACAAAAACATAAACAAAACTCTGTAATAGTTATCCGGTATATTCATTATCTCGGTTATAAGAGCTTTTATTTTTTCATCTGGAAGTGAAAAATATCTTGTATTGTCATATTTTGGAAATTTTATATTGTCTGTTATGTTTTTATCCACTATTCCGTATTCTATGGCTTTTTTATAGAGTGGAGAGAAGAGTTCTTTAACAGTTATAATATAGCTGCCTTTTTTACCTTCATTAATCATTTGATTAACTATCTTTTGTAGGTCCGCACTTGTGATTTCAGTTAGCTTTTTATTTCTAAGTGATGTAGATACATATTTTTCATAAAACCAATATCCTGTTTTATGTCGGTTCTCTGATATAGTTTCTTTTCTTAGTTCTTGAAACTCATGGAAAAACTTATCTAGGGTAGGGTTATCTGACTTCCTAGTAGATTGACCTGCTTTATGAGTGTTTATAAGCTCCACACGCTTATTAAATGCTAAAGATGGATTAGTCTTATACTTATCGTTAGAATAGCCCACAATCTGCTCTATTTCAACTCCATTGACTTTGGCTCTAGCGAGATAAGTTTTAACTTTAGTCTTTGAATCTTCTTTTACATATATACCAGTGTACTTAGTTTTGTTATAATCTTTTCTTGTTCCCATGATGGTAGTATATCAAAATACCCCACTTTTTACCCCACTTTTTTAATAAAAATTAGATATATTTAGTAATAATTTGTGATATATATTTTTTCATATAGTGGATAAAAGAACCTAAATAAAGGCTTTTAAGAATGGTTTCTAATAATTAGTGAATATATTAGGACTTACGCTCATAACGGAGTGGTCATGTGTTCGAGTCACATAGGACCCACCACCTACACATCGAACTTTCAAGCATTTCTCAAATCACTCAATTTTCTAGTGTTACCCAAACTGTTACCCACTACCTTATTA
>JALOAT010000069.1 GCA_023228645.1 Gammaproteobacteria bacterium
ATACAATTCAAATTCCTCGAATAACCAAGATAATAAATATACTCAAGCACGTCATTGGCGGTGGAAGATTCGTCACCATTAAGTATTACTTCTGACTTATCTAGATTTTCCACATCATTTAATGATAGTGTAGACAATACGGCTCCCGGAAGTGATATAGTTGTAAATCAATCCGCCATTCGCAGTGCTTTGAGCTCATCATCACTTCTGAGCACATCATCATTATTGTCATCCTCTAATGCCAATAGCATTTCAAGTAGCTCATCAACAATAGTGCCACAGCCAAAGAACGATAGAAGGGTTCGTATATCACCCAGAGCTGCGGTATTTGATCAAATGATTACTTCATCTGGAATAATGAGCCCATTGCGCGAAACATATGGATTTATGTTTCCCATAACTCCATCAATTTCAGAAACTATTGAAACAAATTACGAATCTTATGATATTGTTCACGGCTTAATGCCAATTCAAGCTTTCAAATCAGGTGGCGCAAAAACACTTACAGTGAGTGGTACGTTTGTAGCTCAGACGGATGTTGAAGCTAGATACTGCTTGGCTTGTATCCATTTTATAAGATCATTTTCAAAAATGAACTTTGGTGACAGTGATCCAAATGCAGGTACTCCACCACCAATCTTAGTGTTCAATGCTTACGGGGATGCTGCTTTCCACAACATACCAGTCATTATATCACAAGCCAGCTTGGATTGGCCAAATGACGTTGATTACGTATATACCACAGCTGATTCAACAATTGGTAATTCAAGCGTGGCATTCAGAACTAATGCAAATAGTACAAGAGCATCCGCACGTTCAGCAGCATCGATGGTGGCTGATGGGTGGGTGCCGTCGAAGTTTACCATATCCGTCACATTAACAGTTCAACATACTGCATCAAGGTTGCGTAAATTTAATTTAGAATCATTCAGAAATGGATCACTTTTGACTGGTAATGGAGGCTGGATATAATGGCAAATTATTCTAAGCAGTCGGTATTTTATAAAGTACCTACCTCGTATAAATCTGGTATAACTTATCTAGATTTTAATATTTTGAAGTCATTTTCTTCTGATGTTAGTGACTATGAATTCACTATCACAGAAAAATATAATAATAGACCAGATCTTTAAGTTATGAATTATACGGATCGCCGTTTCTATGTTTGATTTTTTCATTAAGAAATCCGGACCTATTAGGCGACCCAATATACGATTTCACTACCGGCAAAACCATTATGGTACCAACGTCAGATCGAGTCCGCCAATGGAGCAAATAATATGGCTGATGAAAAACCAATTAATTCAAAACCGTTTTCAACATCATTTTCTTTCAACAGTCAAACTACGACGAATTTATCTGATGTAAGTTCGCGTCAAATCACAACTGATATTTCTTATTCAACATATTCAACACCGTCAATTACCACACCATCGGCGGGTAGGTTGAGCATTGATAATTTATTATCTACTACAAGTCCTACATCATCAAGTTCATCTTCACTTTTAAGAAGTTTGCCTGTGAGTTCTGATATTTCGAATATAACAAGCTTGGTTATTCCGCAATCAACTCCTTTATCTAGTTATTTGGACAATAACACACAATTTATTTCCAAACCCCTTTCATTATTGCCGAATTCGATACTAAGTTCGACATCTTTAGGGGCTGATTTACAAGACACATCAATTGGCTCTGATCTAGTCGAAGCGCAAACTACTGGAGAGGAAAATACTCCACAGGACATTACAAACTATTTGAATAATTTGGCACTTAATCAATTAAATGATTATGATCAAGCAACATATCATTTAAAATTGTTTTTAGTTAAGTCAGAATTAGTATTGAATCGAGTTGGTAGTATTGATCAGCTTTTAGAATCAACTCCAGATTTGTTTTCAGATGAAAACATCATCGTTATTGCGGAAAGTGGCATTACTGCTGGTTTGTATATTGAAAGTTTTTCAGTCAATAATATATTCTCAATAGGCCCACAGCTCAACTCTTCAGGGGTTGGTGCAAAAATGGTATTGAAAGAACCATTTGGGGCAAACTTTATTGATTATTACAACGGCGCGATTGATGAATTGGGATATGAGACAAGAATTCAAGCACCAATTTTTCTAGAAATTACATTCAGAGGTTATGATGAAAATGGTAACTATATGAATGTTGACGATATTGGTAATAAAATTTACCGCTTCACTTTAACTAATATTGATGCTAAATTTCTAAGTTCCGGTACTGAATATGATTTAGATTTTATAGTCACGTCAGATATTGCCCGCCAAATGGCAATAGCTAGTACCAGTAACAATATCACAGTACAAGGCACTACAGTTAAGGACTTTTTTGATAAACTGGTCGAAGAATGGAATAAAGCTGGTAAGGACATTGAACAGGACGAATCTCAGCCACCAGCGCCAACTTCTGGTACATCTGGTGCTGTCCCGTCTGGTAATAGTGATACATCAGCACTGCCAGCCACTGATAATCAGGAAAAACCGACCCCGACTGAAAAAAACGAATTTGCTATCATCATTGATGACAAATGCACTGAATTAAAAGATTGCCTGTCTTGGGAAGTTGGTAAAGCTTCTGCTCCAGATCGCCTCAGAACAGCAAATACAACGTTTGAAAGTGGCAATGGAACTGTGGAAGCAACCTGGGCATCAGGATCTGATCGAGTTGGAATTTTGATTGATATTTTGTATAGCACTACCAATGTTCAAACCTTGATAGTTAACGGCAAGCAGGATAGTGAAGTCAAGCCCGGATCAAAAGATTTAGGCGGAACATCCTACATTCCTGAAATTGATGTCAACGTTGAGCAGACAACTTATAATAGTGAAACTCATACATATAATAAAAAAATAACTTATATTGTTCAGGAGCGCCGCACGACACAAATTGCATCAACTCCAAAAGAGATAAATGATGCCGCCAACGATGAAAAAGCCTTAATCAATAAATTGCAATATGTCCGAAGAAGATACGATTATTTTGGTACTGGTAAAAATACTGAAATACTTAATTTTAACATCAGGGTTAATACTGATTTATTGATTAATTTACCAGCATACAACGCACAAAAGAGACCTTCAGTTGCAGATAATCCAGGCACCGGATCTGATGAAATACAAGCCAAGCAGGTCGCAGATGGTAATAAGGTCCAATCTAGCGAAGGTGTTAAGAAACCAGCACCAGTAAATCCTGATAATACTAGCACGGCGCTGTCAGCTGATCCAACTAGCGGGTCTGAAACGTCAGTTGTAAATCAGTCAAGTGATATTGTGGTTAACTTGTCCAGTTCTTCTATCCTGAACGGACCATCAATACAATCTAGTCAAGCTTTTGATACATCATTTGGTATTGATTCGCAGTTAAGCGCACAGTTGGCTTCATACAGTTCACTCAGTAAACCATTGGATTCATTGTCATTGACAGCCTCAGTTTCACCTTTGGATTTGATCTCGTTCCAGACTACAGGAACTTTGCAATATGGTGCAAATTCAAACTATATAACATCAATAGCAAATGATCCAATATCGAGAGCGAATGATACTTCATCTCTCGGAAAACGCTATTTGGAAGATTTTAGTCGAATAAAACCTGACTCGCCTAAGGGTGATACCACGTATCAACGCGCAATTATTAGCACAGATATTAAAAATAGGGGTGGTTATAATCTAGATGATTCATCCGGTTTAGGTAAAAGTTACATTACTGCATTGCTTGGACATTTTTATGGAGTCAGGCACGATATGAATGCAGTGACTATGGAAGTTCGGGGTGATCCGCTTTGGTTGGGTGTTAGAAATAAAGCATCAAGAGACCAACTGGGCGGAATGGTCCTTAAAGACAAGGATGGTAACGAATTACCGCCTAGTGATCAAAAAATACTTTTAACTGTAGTGTTTCCTAATCAGTATGACGAAAATACTGGATTGGCTATTCCAAACAAATTGTCTGAAGGATACACTGCATTTTATAATGTGCGAACAGTGACATCGACATTTGAAGGTGGTAAATTCACTCAAACTTTAGATATGATTCAAGATAATTCAACTGAACAAGTGCGTAAATACATTGACCCAGCCGGGTCGGCAGACATATAAGGTTTAATAGATAATGTCCATATCACCAAATGATATTTTAACGAACGCGCACGAATTATACAATAGACCACAAGTAATTGGTATGCCATTACTTAATAGGATCTTTTTAGGCAAAGTTAGAGATACGCGCGACCCGCAAAAAATGGGAAGAATAAAAGTTTGGATTCCTGACGTGTCAGGAAACAGGGATAATGCGGCGACCTGGTTTACTGCCAGCTACTGTTCTCCATTTGCTGGTGCTTCTTTTGTGAATGATGGTTATTATAAAGATACCCAAACCAATGATGCAATTCAGCAAAAATCATCAGTGGCAGCTAATAGAACACCGCCAAATGTTGCAGGATCGCTAGGCGGCCGTCAAGGATATGGTATGTGGTTTCCTGCTCCCGATGTTGGTAATGATGTGTTGGTAGCGTTTATTGCTGGCGATCCAGTTAATTGCGTATATTTTGGTTTTTTATTTCCACAAGATCAGAATTTTATGGTACCAGGCGCGCCAACCGCTACTTATTCTGAAAATGACGGTTTGCCTATAGATTCTGGACCTGCATTGGAAACTGATTTGAGGAATAGGTCAAATCTTGGATCAGATTCTCCTCAGCGCAAACCCTTTACGGCTCTTGCTCAAGGACTTATTGCTCAAGGATTACAGGATGATACCATAAGAGGACAATCAACCTCAGGCGCACGAAGAGAATCGCCAAGCCAAGCTATGGGTATTTTAACCCCAAGCGGGCACCAAATTGTATATGATGATGGTGATGATCAAGGCAATAGCAGCTTGATTCGTCTACGAACTAGATCTGGTGCTCAGTTATTGATTGATGAAGTCACAGGTAATATCTATGCTATTTCAAAAAACGGCCGAACTTGGATTGAACTTAATGATGACGGCAATTTTGATGTTTATGGACAATCAAACGTAAGTGTTCACGCGGAAAATGGTAATATAAATCTAGTAACTAGCTCAGATGACATTAATATCCAATCAGCAAAAGATGTTAATATCCGAGCAGCTGGCAGTTTGAATTTCTATGCTGGTGAACAAACCAATATAGTAACTAAATTGGATTTTCGATCAACAGTTGGTGGACAAATACAATTTGGGTCTTCCGGCCACGCTACTTTTGCAAGCGCTCAAGGGTTATCACTAAGTAGTGGCGGGAAAGCATCACTAACTGGTGCTGGCGTGGCTATTGGGTCCTCTGGCAGTATTGGCATCAGCGCAAGCGGAAGTGTTGATATTGTTGGTTCGTCAGTTAACAACAATGTTGGCCCAGGACTTGCTCCGGACCCAGGCTCAATTGAAGCACCTGGTTTGCCAGACATTTATTCAGGACTTCCTGAAGCCCCGGTTATTGAAAATGGTGTTAAGAAAAAAGGACCAAATTCATTAACAGCGATCGTGTCTAGAAAACCACAAGCAGAGCCGTGGGATAGAAATGTTGCTGGATCATACACTCCAAACTTTCAAGGATCTGAAACTGCTAATGACTTGGTAGACGGACCTGCCGCTCCAATACCGGCATCATTGAAATCACGCGGCCAGAATATATATACTGAACTGAAAAAGCGTGGTTTTAATGATTTTGTATGTGCTGCGTGTCTTGGGGTCTGGCAGCAAGAGTCGTCATTGAGCCCATCAGCTCAAGAGCCTAAGCGCGATACTACTGGATGGGGTATTGGATTAGCTCAATGGAGTAGAGATCGATTGGGTGGTGGAAGATGGGGCCCAGGACGTAGACAGAAAATGATAGATTTCGCAACTTCCAAAGGCCGTGGGTGGAATGATTTATATACGCAATTAGACTTTTTTGTTCACGAATTAGGAACTAGTGAATCAAAAGCTGGTAATACTTTAAGATCTGCTACAGCATTAAGTCACGCTATGGCTGGTATGAAACAGTATGAAAGGTATGGTGAGGTCGGTAGACGAGAACAGTATGCGAGAGAATGGCTCACACGTATTAAAGAAGGCCAAATTAAGTAACGGAGTTTTATATGGTTAATTTGCCACTAAAAAAGAATTTCACTCCTGTATCTAGCACTGCTTCGAGTGTTACTAGCATTATGACTGATCTCCAACGTCAGCAGGAAAACTTGTCATCAATTTTAGGAACCCTCAATAATAGTGGAAGTATTTTCTCCGATGATCTAGTTTCAGTCTCAAACAACATTGATAATATTATTGCACAGACGACCGGTATTACTGAACGGTTGGGGAAACAACAGCAAGTTTTAGCGACAATTCAAACCAAATCAGTCGCATCGAGTACTGAATTATTGTCCAGTCTGACTGGCGAAATTAATAATTTAAAAACAGTCACATCATCGATATCTGATCAAGCTGGTTGGTTAAATTCGATAGTAAGTAAAGGATTGAATTTAGGACTTTCAAATGATAAAATTGAATCTCAGCTTAAATCAGCAATTGGTAATTTCTCCAATACGGCCAATACTTTAATCAACGGTCTTAATGAGCATTCAAATGCACTAAATGCAATTATCACAAGTGGTGAAAAAACACTAGGCGGCGGCCTTATTAGCAATTTCACAGATAGTAAAATACCATCAGTTGAAAATTTAATGTCTGGTGTGGGTGTTAATACATTAACTGAGCAATTAGGTTCGCTATCGTTACCAACAGATGAAATACAAACTGTCACTAGAGAGGTTGAACAAAAATTCTCTGATATATCTGATATAATTTCAAGCAAGTTGGATGATTTGAAAAGTTCAGTAGTGGACCCGATTGCTGCTAAAGTTTCGTCTAAAACAGACTTGTTATCAATTGCCGGTAACCTTGATGGAGCGTTGGCTCAAGCTAAAGACGGGTTGACTAAAATGGAAAATCCGCTATCACAACTATCTGACGTATCGTCAGCATTAGGAAGTATTAAATCTAATCTAACTTCCAGTCTTGGATCTATAGATTCAAGTGTTATTAGCGGATTTACTGACCACATAAGTCAAATTGATGATATTGTGGGATCAATGTCCAATTTGGGTTCGCAAGTAACCACTCAAATATCTGGTTTGACATCTACTATTAGCAGTTCGTTTGATGCTGTTGGTGGTTTTAATAGTATTACTGGAACGACTGGCGGTGTTGATTCGTTAACCAATATTGTTGATCCGGCGGCATTACTTTCTTCTTCGTTGAATGATATGAATGGATTGAGTAGGAACTTAATGGTGTCGGCATCAAACTTGTCACAATTGGCATCCGATCTTCCAGAAAATAATCCAATCAATAATTTGTCATCTCAGTTGATATCAATTGGGCAAAGTATTAATGATCAAACATTTAATACGCCGCTGGAATTGGATAAACTAACCGCAGTGACACAGGTACCAAATCTGAATTTAAGTTCACTTGAAAATACAATAGCTAACACGGGTGCAGATTTGACATCAAAAAATATCAATGATATTAAACTCAATGTCAATGTTGATAAAATATCTCAAGATTTGGCCAAGCAAATTCTTTTGATCAGCAACTCTAACTCCATTCCTGAATCTTGACGTCAAATTTGCCGATATGATTTTCCTCAATAAACCAATCGATAATTTTATTAGTCCATTGTTTTTCAGCAATACGTTTTTTTAAATCAGTTTCAAAATATGTGACTTCTTTATTCTTGGTAGTAAAATCTTTTCCAGAAATTTCAGTCAAGTAAAATTTATCATATTGTTCCTGGAATGCTTGATAAATTAATCCACCGCCTATGATCATAATTTCTTTTGAGATGGCTTTATCTTTAATATCATCAATTATAAAACCAGGGCAAGGGAATTCATTGATAAAATGGACATTTTCTGGTAAATTTTCAGGTTCTTGTCGAGTGATGACAAACGTTTGCCTATTGGCCAATGCTGCTTTTGGTAGAGATTTATATGTATTGCCACCACATACAAGTGTTTTATTAAGTGTCATTTGTTTATAAAATGCCAGATCGCCCTTAATTTGCCCCCAAGGCATTTTACCATTAATTCCGAGAATATTTTGTTGATTAACGGCAGCAATGCCAGTTATGACAAACTTACTAATCATTTTTAATTTTATTCCTGTCTAATTCTGGAGGCTGTTAAGCGTGATTACTCACCTCCAATTCTATTAAAAAATAACAACTCTTCCTGAATTAGACAGGAATTCATTTAAAGTCAAATAGCAATAGGTGCCTTGACAAAACTATGTGATTGGTAGTTTTCTACCTTAATGTCTTCTGGCTTATAATCAAAAATTGATTTTACTTCCGGATTAAGCCAAAGTGTTGGAAGCGGAAGCGGCTCTCGATCCAACACAATATTTACTTGATCCATATGGTTTGAATAGATATGGGTATCACCGCCAGTCCAAATAAAATCACCAACTCCAAGTCCGACTTCTTTAGCAATCATATGGGTCAGTAAGGAATAGCTGGCAATGTTAAATGGTAATCCAAGAAACGTGTCGCAGCTACGTTGATACAATTGGCAGCTTAATTGATTTTTTGTATTGACGTGGAATTGAAATAATGTATGGCACGGCGGTAATGCTTGACGCCCTGCCCTCACATTATCCAATGGACTAATACTTTCATCGGGCAACATTTCTGGATTCCATCCACTTACGATGTGGCGACGCGAAAATGGCTTATTTTTAAGATTGTGAATCAATTCTGATATTTGATCGATAGTATCGTCTGAAGTGGTTGGCCAACTTCTCCACATTTTCCCATACACGGGGCCGAGATCGCCGTTTTCTAAAGCCCATTCATTCCAGATTGGATTTTTGTGATCTTGGAGGAATTTGATATTAGTATCACCAGCCAAAAACCAAATAAGCTCACTGACCACATTATGGAATGGTACCTTTTTTAGGGTAACTAGTGGAAAGCCATCATTTAAATTGAATCGCATTTGGTGACCGAAGATAGACGTAGTACCAGTTCCAGTTCTATCCATTCGTTGCTCTCCAACATTAAGTATTAGTTGGAGCAAGTCTTTGTACTGCTTCATAATATTGCCTTTTTTCTTATATTAGAAGGTTCATTTATGATAGTCAATTTAATCTAAAGGTGGCATATTGAAGAAATAATGATCAGCTTGTGCAAGAAAGGAATCCAACGTTACGATATGATATTCCTTGTAATTAATTATAGGTTTAAGATCCCCAAAAAGATCAGTTAAAACAACAATATCAGACACGTTATTATATTTTATTATTAATGCTGCGAGTTTCTTCGCATTCTTAGCGTCTTGTGTTGCTTGGGAGATCCAACCATCAAGTTGCTTGCAATCTTGCTTTACAATTGAGGAAAAGCTTGGTGGTGTTTTATAGTTTTTACATTCAATAGAGAAATTAAATGATCTTGGACAAATTAAATCGCCAAAAATAGCAAATTCAGTGTCATATGTTTCAGTCCTGGTCTGGTTTTGGCCACCAAAAAAGGAACCCGAATCTGGATTTCGGCGGAATGCATTGTCTAAACCGGTTTCTTTTTTAAAACGTTCAGAAAGGAGATTAGCAATTTTCCTTTCATACGTATTACCTTTTGCTTTACCATTAACTGCCATAATATACTCTTAATAAATTAATTGATTTGCTTGCTTACTTAGTTTCTGGTTTTCAGCAAATCTTCTACTGATTTGTTTCTTTTGTTCAATAGTTAATTGATACGCTTGATCAATATCAATGCTTCCCCGCATAAAAAAGCATATATCAATTAGTTCTTTCTCTAAATCCCTCCCGTCGGCGGCCATATTTTGAATTAGTGTTTCCACCTCTTCAGCCGTTTTTGCCTCGAGGAGGGCTATGCGAAAAAACCTGCGGGATCAAAATTGATGTTTGTTGTCCATTTGTGTTTACATTTTTCACAAGTGGCATCAATATCCTTACGAATTCCAAAATCAGTGTTCAAGCTGTTGACCAGCGAAGTAATTTTTTCAGCTTCTTTAGCTGGAAGATTGTTAATCCATTCGTGAATTGATTCTTTATCATCGACATCGAATTCTTCGCCAGTTTCGGTATCAACTATTCTAACAACACAGCTGGCTACCAATTTGACCAATTCTCTGGCAATTTCTTGAATTGATTGGAAAAATTGCGATTTCTTTTCTGGATCTTCGAAACTTTCTTCATTGGCGAATAATATCTGTGCAGTTTTTGATTCTCTGAATTTAATGTTGGCATCCTGAGTTGATTCAACCATTGTATATGGTCTTACGAATACTTCAATAGTTTGATCACCATCCTCAGATGGCACAGTAATAATTGCTTTTGGATTTTCTGGAAGAAATTTCATATTATCCAACGAATACCTAATTGGCATTTCAAAATTATGTTGATGGCCACATTCAGGGCACGTTAGATCGATATCTGTATTTTCACCAAAAGTTGCCAAACGTATGGCTGCATATACGGCTTCGACATCTGGACCATATAATGCTTCAGGATAAACAATGCTTGGGGCACAACTTTCAAAGATTTTGACTGAGGCATCGCCACTAATTAAAGCTTCGGGATTTGAAAGTGTAATTTGGTCTGCGGTTGTCATAGGCTTCACACCAACTTCTCCACTTGGTGAAAAATTCACAGTGCCAGGAGGATATGACAAACCTTTTGATGGTAAATGAATGAATACCGTTTCTCGGCGTTTAAAATCATTCAGCGATCTTTTGATTGGTGCATTCATAGCGTTTTTACCTGTTATAAATAATTGTAGAGACTATATCTCGATAATGTATTTATCTGCCCAGAAAACGTATTTTGAGGATTCTTAATGGCTGATCAACCACAAAATGGTACAACTCAACCCAACTTGCCAGGTTTTGGTGAATCTGCCAGTGAGCCGTGGGCCCTTGAGGAAACCTTAAAAAAGGTTTTGAGTACGTTGCAAAAGGACTTGGCACAGGGAACTCGCCAAGGCCGAAGTCTTGACATACTTAATAGAAATATTGATCGCCTCTCCCAAACAATAAGCGATACGGCTGATGATAGCCAAGATGATCGTCGACGAAATTATGTTAATAACAATTCAACAAAAAAAGCATTAGATGATATCAGAAAAGCTTCTGACCGAGCAGCTAAAGCTCAGGAAGAATCTACAAGAAATGAAAAACTAAACAAAAATACTGCCCGTGACAACTTGTTGGGTGGTGGAATGCCCGGAGCAGGCGGTGGCGTCCTTGGCTTCATAGCTAATGCTGCGATGAAAACTGGTAAAGGTTTGCTTGATGCTGGTAAATCTATTATGGAATCGGGCGGTGATATTAGAGATGCTACTGCCGGTGTTGCGGCTGCAATTCCAGGCATTGGTGGCTTACTTAAAGCTGCTTCAAATATGGTTGATAATGCCCGAGCACAATTAGCAGATCTAGCACAGACTGGGCAAACTGTAAATTACAGTATGATGGGCTTTGCCAATGCAGCAACCCAAGCAGGATTAAGCACTAAACAAGCTGCTGATATCATAAAAGCAAGTAGCGAAACGGCTGCAAAATTAGGAACCACCGGATTCCTTGATCTGCAGATGCAAGTTAGAAGAGTAACTGAAAGATTTGGGCGTTTTGGTTACAGTTTAGACGATCAAGCCAAGATTACTGCTAATTTTTACGAAACCCAAATGAGCTTGGGCCGAAGAGATACAGCTAGAAATTCACAAGCTATTGCTGACTACACTGCTAAACTTTCAACTCTGTCAAAACTAACTGGTAAATCTGTTGATACGCTATTGGCTGAGCAAAAAGCTATTGCTGATAGTCCAGACGTTTATGCTGCCGCAACTCGAGTATTTCAACGATCGGGCGAAACTGCGGCTAAGAATTTTGAAAACGTCGTAGCCGAAGCAGCTAACAAATTGCCAGCATCATTGCAAGATATGAGCACTCAAATGCTCTCAGATTATGGTAAGTATGGATCAATTGCGTCAAGCCAATTAGGTCAGGCTCTCGTAACTGCCGGTAAAAGTGATATAGTAAATCAATTGGACCAAGCTATTGCATCTGGTAACAGCGATGCTTATGCCGCCGTTATGAAACGAGTAGCAGACGAAGCTCAAGACTTTAGAAGTCCAGTAAGACAGATTTTTTCCGACATTGCATCATCCACTGGACCATTAGCCGATGCTATTAAACCAGTTATTACTGGTATGAAAGATTTGTCAAAGACAAACGAAGGAATTACTAATTTACCAGGCGAGATTGCTGGAAATATAGCTAATGCTGCTAAGTCAGATACTGCCGCCAAAGATCAAAATGATACACAGGTTCAAATTGCACTTTCTGGAGCATATGCAGCTACTTTAGCACAAGCACAACAACTCCAACCAGTATTGCAGCAATTGACCATTGAGGCGGCCAATATGACCGCGGCTTTCCTATCTTCCGAAGTGGTAACACAGGTAGTTAATGAATTTGCTACCTCTATGGTGGATGCCACACAACACGTTTCAGATTTTATTTCTACTTTAACGTTATTTGATTCAGTAGGTAGTGGTTTGAGTTATGTGATTGGTAAATTAATGGAATTTGGCGGTTGGTTGGGCAGATTTACTGGCATTGGTGAAGGATTAGGTAAAATATTAACTGCCGCTGGCGCTTGGTTTGGTGGTAAAAAATTAGCAGGAAGTCTGCTTGGAATGGGCGGCAGGGCTGCTCGTGGAGCAGCTGGAGCCGGAGCAGCTGGCGGCGCAGCGCAAGGCGGCTTAATGGCTGGATTAAGAGGATTAGCTGGTGGCGGTATTAGAGGGTTGGCATCAGGCGCTGCTCGCGGCCTTTTGCGAGGTGGTTTATTGGGTGCGGCTTTTGAAGGATTAGGTTATTTAGGGCCAAATGGTAAAGCTCTTACTGGACGAAATGTTCTCCGATCAGGTATATCATTACTTGGAGGGGCCGCTGGCGGCGTACTTGGATCTGTTGGCGGACCTGTTGGTACAGTTGCAGGCGGCGCGTTAGGTTACGCAGGGGCAAAATATTTGGCTGATAAGCTATTGGGCCCTGATGATATGAAACAGGTCCAAACACAAGTGCAACGTGGTCGAGAAGAGCGAACGCCACCACCACCTAGACCTATTGCTCAAGTTCGTGCTCGACCAGATACTACTGAGCGCGATCATTTGAGAAATCAGGAAGAAGTCACACGCAGGATAGCTGAAGTTCAGGCAAAATATCGAAAAGATAATGAAGAAGCTATGGCGGCTATTAGAAGACGTGTGGAAGCACAAGCAGCTCGTCCACCAGCCCCAATCCAAAATACTGGCCAACCGGCAAGACCGACAACTGGTCCTGCGCCAGCATCTATACGTAGACCTGAATCACATAGTCGGCCAATGTCTGTTAATGAAATTAACAAGATGGCTACTACGGCAGCTCGCTTAGCCAGACCAACCGATACATCACGTGTAGATTTCCCAGTCGGTGATGAAATGCAAAATCGCCAACTTCAAGAAATGCAAACAACTAATAAGTTGTTAGCTGGTATCTATGTCAATGGTCGACCAGTTGTTAGACCAAAACCGTCAGTGGTCATGTATAATGGCGGCTTGTTTTAAAATATAGACAATTGTGGCCATCTCAGTTATAGTTAAAAACTTGATAAAGTAACCATAAATAATCAATAATCACGAATGGTAATATTTACACTATGGCATGGACTAAGCACTTTCAAAAAGTCAATTACAACCCAGCATATTATGGGCAAGGTCAACAAAATTTCAATGATCATTTAATGATGGATCATTCAAGTGCTCACACCAGCACTTTTGCTTCTTGGCTTCCAGACATCTATTCAGGACAACCAAATCGTATTGAACGTTATGGTCAATACGATTCAATGGATCTTGATAGTGAAGTTAACAGAGCACTTGATACTATTGCTGACAGTTGCACCCAGGAAAATGCAGAAACTGGTATGGCTATTGAGTTGATACTTGACGAGCAAGCAGATTCGGAAGATGCTGTTATATTGAATGAAATGCTCAGGCAGTGGTATGAATTGAATGAATGGAAAAAAAGAATTTGGGGCGTTTTCCGTAATATGATCAAATATGGCGATCAATTAATGATTAGGGATCCTGAATCACTCAAGTTGACTTGGGTGCAACCATCAGATGTTGATTCTATTATTGTTGATGAAGCTAAGGGCCGCGAGCCAGATTCATACTTGATTAAAAATTTATCAATTAATTTCCAAACATTAGTTGCAACTGATCCGTTGATTCAAAATAGTCCAAATACAATCGGAATGGCACCAAATATTCAAAATCGCTTCCCAGCATATAGTACGCCTGCTTTGGCAAATCCATTGCTTGGCCCTGGATCAGGAGGCAACGAAGGTGCATATCAAGTCAATGCTACACACGTAGTTCATTTTACATTGAGTCAAGGCACGGAAGCGTCTTGGCCATTTGGTGTTAGCGTTTTGGAAAACGTTTTTAAAGTGTATAAGCAGAAAGAACTTTTGGAAGAATCTGTTTTGATTTACCGAGTTCAGCGAGCACCAGAGCGACGAATATTTAAAATTCACACTGGTAAATTACCTCCACACAAGGCCGCGGCATTTCTTGAACGAACAAAGAATGAAATTCAACAAAAGCGTATTCCAAATCGTGCAGGTGGAACCTCTGTTGTTGATGCTACATACAACCCAATGTCAATGCTAGAAGATTATTTCTTCGCTGTTGGTGAAGATGGTAAAGGATCAAGTGTGGAAACACTTGACGGTGGCCAACAATTGGGTGAAATTGATGACTTGAAATACTTTAACCACAAATTTCGTATCGGACTTCGTGTTCCACGATCATATATGCCAGATTTTAATGATGGTGGTGGTGCAGTATTCAATGATGGCCGTGTTGGTACTGCCTATTTTGAAGAATATAGCTTTTCACGTTATTGCGAGAGACTTCAAAATATGTTTTCAGATCCAATGGATTTGGAATTTAAGATGTTTTGTAGAGCCCGCGGTGTCAATATTCACGCCAGCTTGTTCAGTATTAGACTTGTTAAACCGCAAAATTTCTCCAAATATCGTCAAATTGAGCTTGATAATGCATTGATTGGATCATTTTCAAATATTAAAGATACTCGATTCATTAGTAAGAGAATGATGCTCATTAAATATTTAGGCTGGGACAATGATGACGTCCTATTAAATGAAAAATGGTTTGCTGAAGAAAATAGTAAAGGAACTACTGGTATGCCTGAACAAGGTGGCGGTGGTGGATCACTAAATAGTGGTGGTGAGCCACCTCTTGATTTAGAACCAGAAGTTGAACCATTGCCAGGTGAAGAAGGCGGTGAAGAAGCACCTGCTCCTGAAGAAGGCGGCGCTGCTCCTGAAGAAGGCGGTGAAGAGTCCGGCTTAATTTAAGGATATTGGAATGATTTTACGAGATCTTTTTGAAGCAGATGGTTCTGATAAAAGCAATAATGAAACACCAGATATGACTGTAGCAGGATATCAAGATCCTGCTCAGGACACGTTTGGATCCGTGCACGGAACTAATACCCACACGCCAAAATTATCATTAAAAGTTATCAACAATATGAAAAAAATAATGCAGGCTAAGAACGCTGAATCTGAAAGAAGAAAAGAGCTTATGGCCATTATGTATGCTGCTCCACCATCCGAAGAAGGCTGATCCTTAGCTTAATCCTACATTTTTCTATCCATTCTATTAAATACCATATAATTGTATTGCGCGCAATCGCGCATCCCAAATATGGAGAAAGTAGAAATGTCAAAAAGACAATTCCTTGAAGATATGGTCAATTCAATCATGGAAAACAAGATTGAAGATGCCCGCGAAAAATTCCACCAATTTGTTGTTGAATCTGCTCGCGAAATCCACGCATCATTAATTGAAACTGATGAACTCGAAGACGATATTGACGACACTATGGAAGAATCATTTGAAGAAGTGGTTGAAACTGATAGTGACGAAGATACTGACTTTGGTGCTGACGTTGGCGTTGGTGGTGAAGATCTAAGCGATATGGGTGACGACGTAGATCCAGATATGGATGGTGATAACGACTCAGAAGAAGACCACGTTGAAGTTGAAGTAAATGAACTTGACCAAGTTAAAGCTATGCTTGCAGACCTTCAAGCTAAGTTTGCTGAAATCACTGGCGAAGGTGAACCTGAAGAAGCAGGTGACGATTTCGGTGGCGAAGGCGAAGAAGTTGATATGGGTGATGAAGGTGAAGTTGAAGAAAGCGTTTTTGAAGC
>JALOAT010000070.1 GCA_023228645.1 Gammaproteobacteria bacterium
GCCTTGTCGGTATGGATGATCTCGCGCTTCACGCCCGCTCCTTCATTCGCGTCAAAACCGCAAGGATAGGGAGCGTGGGCGGCAGCGGCAACAAGAAGAATTAACACGGGGGACACGGGGGGTGAAGCCGGCGTAGGTCACGTTGCGAAGCTACGTGACGTGTTTGCAGCCCCGCCTTCCGCTCGAAATCCGGGCCGGTGGACACCGCCTGCGAGCAGAAGCTCGCTCCCACTGGATTGCACCCGCGCCTGCCACGTAGCCGCTACGCGCCAACGTGACCTTCACGGTTCTTCGCCCGTGTTCCCCGTGGTTAATGCTTCTTTGCCTTCACCCGCGCGCGCGGCTGATGCGCAGGACGTCTTCGAGGGCGCGCACGTGGCGCATGATGCGGGCGAGGTGGACGCGGTTTTTCACCGCGATGGTGAGGTTGATGGCGGTGTTAAGGCCATCGCGCTCTTCGAGGGAGACGTTGTCGATGTTGGCGTCGGCGTCGGCGACCACGGCGGCCACTTCGGCGAGTACGCCGCGCTTGTTCTTCACTTCCACGCGAATGTCCACCGGGAAGTCGCTCTGCACGTCGGGCTCCCACTGCACGTCGATCCACTTCTCCGGGAACTTGCGGAATTCGGAGACGTTGCGGCAGTTCTGGGTGTGCACCACGATGCCGCGGCCGGCGGACAGGAAACCGCGGATGGCATCGCCGGGGATGGGTCGGCAGCATTTGGCGAAGCTGACCACCGTACCCTCGGTGCCCTTGATGTACAGCGGTTCTGCGGACGGTTTGGCGGCGACGCTGGCGTCGCGCTGCAGGGCACTGGCCACCAGCGTGGCCATGCGGTTGCCGAGGCCGATGTCTTCCAGCAGGTCGTCCAGGCCGCTGCGCTTGTATTCGGCGACCAGGGCGTCAATGCGTTCCTGGGGCACCGTGTCCAGGGACAGGGAAAACCCCGACAGCGCCTTGTTGAGCATGCGCCGCCCCAGGGCCACGGATTCGTCGCGCCGCAGGTTTTTCAGGTGGGCGCGGATGTTGGCTCGCGCCTTGCCGGTGACCACGAAATTCAGCCACGCCGGATTCGGACGCGCGCCTGGCGCGGTGATGATCTCCACCTTCTGGCCGTTCTCGATGCGTGTGTTGAGCGGCACCAGGCGCTGGTCCACCTTGCCGGCCACACAGGCGTTACCGAGGTCGGAATGCACGGCGTAGGCGTAATCGATCACGCTGGCGCCGCGCGGCAGTTCCATGATTTCACCCTTGGGGGTGAACACGTAGACCTCATCCGGGAACAGGTCCACCTTGACGTTTTCGAGGAATTCCAGGGAATCGCCGGCGCTCTTCTGCATCTCCAAGAGGTCGCGCAACCATTCGCGGGCGCGCGCCTGGGCGATGCTCGCACCGCCTGCGTCGCCGGCTTTGTAGAGCCAGTGTGCGGCAATGCCCGCCTCGGCGACCTTGTCCATGTCCTCGCTGCGGATCTGCACCTCGATGGGGAAGCCGTAGGGACTGACCAGGGCGCTGTGCAGGGACTGGTAGCCGTTGGCCTTGGGAATGGCGATGTAGTCCTTGAAGCGGCCGGGCACCGGCTTATAAAGGTTGTGCATCACGCCGAGCACGCGGTAGCAGGTGTCGACCTTGTCCACCATGATGCGAAACGCGAACACGTCCATCACCTCGGAAAAGGACACGCCCTTGGTCTTCATCTTCTTGTAGATGCTGTACAGGTGTTTCTCGCGACCGATGACCCGGCCCTCGATGCCTTCCTGCTTGAGGCGCGCCTGAATGGATGCCTGGATCTTTTCCACCAGCTCCTTGCGATTGCCGCGCGACTTGCGCACCGCGTCGGCGATGACGCGGTAGCGCATGGGGTGGTAAGCGGCGAAGCCCAGGTCTTCCAGCTCGATGCGCAGGCGGTTCATGCCCAGGCGGTTGGCGATGGGCGCGTAGATCTCCAGGGTCTCGCGGGCGATGCGCCGTTTCTTGTCGGGGCGCATCACACCGAGGGTGCGCATGTTGTGCAGCCGATCGGCCAGCTTGATGAGGATGATGCGGATGTCCTGCACCATGGCCAGCATCATCTTGCGGAAGTTTTCCGCGTGGGCCTCGGCCTTGGAGTGGAACTCGATGTGGGTGAGCTTGCTGACGCCGTCCACCAGGTCGGCCACTTCCTGGCCGAACTCGGCGAGGAGCTGCTCCTTGCCGATCTCGGTGTCCTCAATGACGTCGTGGAGGATGGCGGCGATCAGGCTGCGGTAGTCGATACGCAGCTCGGCGAGGATGCGGGCAACGGCCAGGGGGTGGTAGATGTACGGCTCGCCACTCAGGCGATGCTGGCCATCGTGAGCCTCGGCGCCGAACAGGTAGGCCCGATAGACCTCGGCCACCTGCTCGCGCTCCAGATAGCCCTCGAGCAGGGTACAAAGATCACTGATGTAGAGGCCCTTCCCCGCACTGGAGAAAGGGCCGGAGACATGCGGGAGATTGCTCAGAGGTCGTCCTGCGGCGGCTGTGCCGGGGATTCCAGCGTTTCCACCTCTTCCATTTCATCTTCGGCACGCGGCGTGGGTTCGAGCAGGATGTCGCGGGTCACCAGGCCCTCGGCTACTTCACGCAGTGCCACCACGGTGGGCTTGTCGTTCTCCCAGGGGATTTGCGGCTCACGGCCGTTCTCGATCTGGCGGGCGCGTTTGGTGGCGACCAGCACCAGCTGAAAGCGGTTGTCGACGTTCTTCAGGCAGTCTTCAACGGTAACTCGTGCCATGGGTGGGTTCCGGATGCGGCTGGGTCAGTGCGGAATTGTAATCCATCGGGCGCCGCTCAGGCCAGCAGCGAGCGCAGCAGCCCCTCATGCCGAACGGCCTGCACCTCACGCTTGAGCCGCCCGGCCACGAATACGGCCCGGAGTTCCGCAAGGGCGTCGTCGAAGTTGTCGTTCACGATGAGGTAGTCGTATTCCGCCCAGTGCTGCATCTCATTGACGGCATCGCGCATACGTCGGGCGATCACCTCGGCGCTGTCCTGACCGCGGCCGGTCAGGCGCGCCTCCAGGGCCGCGCGCGACGGCGGCAGCACGAAAATGCTCCGGCAACCCGGCATGGTGTCGCGCACCTGGCGCGCGCCCTGCCAGTCGATCTCCAGGATCACGTCCAGGCCACTGGCCAGCTGGTCCTGGATGGAGGCACGCGAGGTCCCGTAATAGTTGTCGAACACCTGGGCGTGTTCGAGAAAGGCACCCTGCTCGATGAGCGCGCGGAACGCGGGCACGTCGACGAAGTGGTACTCGCGGCCGTTCTGTTCGCCCGGGCGCGGGGCGCGGGTGGTGTGGGAGATGGACACCGCCACCTCGTCGAGCGAACCGAGCAGGGCCTTCACCAGGCTGGTCTTGCCGGCACCCGAGGGCGCGGAGATGACATAAAGCGTGCCGCGCGCGGCGGCGGGTGGGTTGGCGGTCATTCGATGTTCTGCACCTGTTCGCGCATCTGTTCAATGAGAACCTTGAGCTCCACGGCCGCGCGGGTGGTTTCGGCGTCGGCGGACTTGGAACCCAGGGTGTTGGCCTCGCGGTTGAGTTCCTGCATGAGAAAATCCAGCCGCCGCCCCACCGGCTGCTTTTGCTCCAGCACGCGGCGCACTTCGGCGATGTGGGTCTCCAGGCGGTCCAGCTCCTCGGCCACGTCGATGCGCGTGGCGAACACCACCATCTCCTGTTCGAGCCGCTGCGCATCCAGCTCGGCCTTCACCTCGGCCAAGCGTTCCACGAGCCGTTCGCGGAAACGCGCCTGCACCTCGGGGAGGCGTGCCCGCACGATGGGCAACTGGGCGGTCATGGCGTCGCAGCGCTGGCGGATGAGATCGGCCAGCTTGGCGCCCTCGCGGGCACGGGAATCGTTGAGTTCGCCGAGGGTGCGATCGAGCAGGGCGAGGGCATCTGCGTGCAGCCGTTCCAGGTCGGGCGCGGGGGCCTGCAATACGCCGGGCCAGCGCAGGATGTCCATGGAGTTCACCGCCGCCGCGTCGTAGACCAGGCCGTCGACCTCACGACTGAGCTGCGCCAGGGCGGCGGCCAGGGCGTGGTTGAGGGTGAGCTGGCCGGCGGACGCGGGGGCCGGCGTGAAGCGCAGCGAGCAATCCACCTTGCCGCGCGAGAGCGCCGCGCCGATGCGCTCCCGCAGCGCACCTTCGAGCACGCGCAGGTCGTCCGGCAGGCGCATGGAGACTTCCAGATACCGGTGATTCACCGAGCGCAGTTCGAGGGCCAGGACCCCATAGTCACCGTGGGTCTCCTGGCGGGCAAAAGCAGTCATACTTCTCAATTTCGAGCTCTCCTGCGCGGAAAAGAGCGCCATGGTAACCGAAAACCGTCCCCCCGGGAGAAGGCCATCCGGCCCTGTGGTAGGCTACCGCGGTGGACCGGCGAACGGTCATGGCATGGGCACAATGACGCAAGAAACCAAGGCGCGCGGCCTGAGCCCCGGCGCGCGAATCGATCGATACACCCTCGAACGCCAGATCGGCGGCGGCGGCTTCAGCATCGTCTATCTGGCGAACGATCCCGAGACCCGCACCCAGGTGATCGTGAAGGAGTACATGCCGCGCAAGCTGGCCGCGCGTGGTGATGACGGCCGCACGGTGATCACCGTGGGCGAGGACGAGAAGTCGGTGGAGCGCTTCGCCCAGGGTAAGAAGATGTTCTTCCAGGAAGCGGCCACCCTCGCCACCCTCAAGCACCCCAACATCGTCAACGTGACCAATTTCTTCCGCGCCAACGGCACGGTTTACATGGTCATGGAGTACGCCCAGGGCATCAACCTTCAGGAATACATCCGGCGTCACAACGGCAGTCTCAGCGAAAAGCTCATCCGCATCGTGTTCACGGCCCTGCTCGACGGTCTCAAGTGCATCCACTCGCGCGGCCTGCTGCACCTGGACATCAAGCCCGGCAACATCTATCTGCGCAGCGGCGGCAGTCCGCTGTTGCTCGACTTCGGCGCCGTACACGAAATGATGCAGAGCCGCCAGGACCAGGCCTCGCAGGTCATCACCCCGGGGTTCTCACCCATCGAGCAACTCACGCCCGGCGGCTACGTGGGCCCGTGGAGCGACATCTACGCCCTCGGCGCCACCATGCGCGCCTGCATTGAAGGCGTGGCGCCGCCGCCCTCGCCCGAGCGCTCCCCCGAGGACCACATGAAGCCGGCCAGCGTGGCCTTCCGCCGCCGCTACTCCGCGGCACTGCTGCGGGTTATCGACTGGGCCATGGAGGTGGACCCGCTGGCGCGCCCGCAGAACGTGGACCAATTGCTCGCCGCCCTCGCAGACAACGCAACGGACGACCCGCCGGAGTCCGGCTCCATGCTCGAACGCCTCGCCAACAGCTTCAGCTGGGGCAGGAGCTGAGCCATGCAGTACGACATCGGACAAGCCAACCGCCTCGGCACCCGCTCCTCCAACCAGGACCGTTTCGCCGCCTTGGAGAGGGATGAGGCCATCGTGTTGCTGGTGCTGGCCGATGGCATGGGTGGCCACGCGGGCGGCGAGATGGCCGCACAGATCCTGGTCGACACCGCCGCCGCGGCCCTGCACGCGGCCGCCTTGCCCATCAGCGATGCCACGGCCTTCCTGGGCGGCGTGATCAGCCGCGCCCACCACGCCATCCACGCCTACGCCAGTGAAAACGGCCTGGCGGCGTCACCAGGCACCACCGGCGTGCTGTGCCTCATCCAGGACGGCACCGCACAGTGGGCCCACGTGGGCGACAGCCGCCTCTATCTTTTCCGCGACCAGTTGCCGCTGTACCGCACCCGCGACCATTCCTACGTGGAAAAGCTCTATCGTCGCGGTGAGATCCGTCGCAGCGACCAGTCCTTCCATCCCATGCGCAACCAGATCACCCAGTGCATCGGCTGCCTGCAGGACCTTCCCGAAGTGGAATTCGGCAAGCCGACCACCTTGGCGCCGGGCGACGTGCTGCTGCTGTGCTCCGACGGCCTGTGGGGCGCCCTCGAAGACATGCAGATCGGTGCCGGCGTGACCGCATCCGACCTGGATGCGGCGGTCAACCGGTTGGCCGAGCAGGCCGAGCGCAACAGTTATCCGCACAGCGACAACATCAGTGTGCTCGCCCTGCGCTTCGTCTCGCGTAACCATGCACGGGCAGCGGCCGTGGACACCGCGCAGAACAGCGCAGCGACGACGCCGCGCGCTCCGCGCGCCCGACTGGAGGACGCCATCGAGCAGATCGAAGAAGTCCTCAAGAAGTACGAAAACGAGATGAACCGCTGACGGCCGCGGGGCAATTCACTGCCCACGGCTCAGGGGCGTAACGGCTACAATAGGCCGCTCTGAAGAAATCCCACAGGAAGGACTGCCCATGCGCCCAAGTGGCCGCGCACCCGACGAGCTGCGCCCGATCCGCATCACCCGCAAGTACACCAAGCACGCCGAAGGTTCGGTGTTGGTGGAGTTCGGCGACACCAAGGTCATCTGCACCGCCAGCGTGGACGAGCGCGTGCCGGGCTTTCTCAAGGGCAAGGGCAAGGGCTGGGTAACCGCCGAATACGGCATGCTGCCGCGCGCCACCGGTTCTCGCACCGCCCGTGAAGCGGCCCAGGGCAAGCAGGGCGGCCGCACCCAGGAGATCCAGCGCCTCATCGGCCGCTCGCTGCGTGCCGTGGTAAACATGGAGGCCCTCGGCGAGCGCACCATCACCGTGGACTGCGATGTCATCCAGGCCGACGGCGGCACCCGCACCGCCTCCATCACCGGCGGCTACGTGGCGCTGGCCGACGCCGTCCAGCATCTGCTCGGTCGCAAACTCATCAAGACCCACCCGCTGCACGGCCAGGTGGCCTCCGTTTCCGTGGGCATCTACAAGGGCGTGCCCGTACTCGACCTGGACTACCCCGAAGACTGCAACGCCGAGACCGACATGAACGTGGTCATGAACGACGCCGGCGCCTTCGTGGAAGTCCAGGGCACCGCCGAAGGCCACGCCTTCCGCCGCGACGAACTTGACGCCATGCTCGCCCTGGCCGAAAAAGGCATCGCCGAACTCATCGCCCACCAGCGCGAGGCGCTGGAAAAAACCTGAACACGGCGGACACGGGGAACACGGGGAGAAGATTTCAGGTGGGTGTGGGAGCGAGCTTCTGCACGCGATACCCGGCCTGACCTAAGGTCGCGAGCAGAAGCTCGCTCCCACATGGACCCGAAACATATTTCTCTTCTCCCCCCGTGTTCCCCGTGTCCCCCGTGTCCCCCGTGTTAACTCTTGGATCATTCAAATGAAAAAATTCGTGCTGGCGAGCGGTAACAAGGGCAAGGTGCGGGAGTTCAACGAGATCCTCGCGGACCTGGATATCGAGGTGGTGCCGCAGAGCGAGTTCGGCGTGCCCGAGGCGGAGGAGACGGGCCTCACCTTCGTCGAAAACGCCATCCTCAAGGCGCGCAACGCAGCGCAGCACACGGGGCTGCCGGCCATCGCCGACGACTCGGGCATCGAGGTCGATTTCCTCAAGGGCGCGCCCGGCATCTACTCGGCGCGCTACGCGGGTGTGGGCGCCGGCGACGAGGCCAACCTGCACAAGCTGCTGCGCGACATGGATGGCGTGCCCGAGGCCGAACGCGCCGCCCGCTTCCAGTGTCTCATTGTGTGCATACGCCACGCCCTCGACCCCGTGCCGCTCATCTGCCAGGGCACCTGGGAAGGCCGCCTGGCCACCGCGCCGCACGGCGAGAACGGCTTCGGCTACGACCCCATCTTCTACGTGCCCGAATACGACTGCATGTCCGCCGAACTGCCACGCGAAGCGAAGAACCGCCTCTCCCACCGCGGCCAGGCCTTGCGGCAGTTGGTCGCGGCGCTGAAGGCAAAAAGCTGAAACACGGGGAACACGGGGCGAAGAAAAGCCTTCGTCGAACATCAAGCTGCTCGCGATATTTTTTCGCCCATTCATAGAAGCCCGTGTCCCCCGTGGTTAATGCTTTTTTCTTCCAAACCCTCCCACCGCTGAGCCTCTATGTGCACGTGCCGTGGTGCGTGCGCAAGTGTCCGTATTGCGATTTCAACTCGCACGAGGCGGCGGACGGCATTCCCGAGGCGGCGTACATCGATGCCTTGATCGCCGACCTGGAACAGGAGCTGCCGGCGGTGTGGGGCCGGCCGGTGGTCAGCGTGTTCATCGGCGGCGGCACGCCGAGCCTGCTGTCGGGCGAGGCCATCGACGCTTTGCTCTGCGCCGTGCGCGCACGCCTGAAGCTGCTGCCCGGGGCGGAGATCACCCTGGAGGCCAATCCGGGCACGGTGGAACAAGAACGCTTCCGCGAGTTTCGCGCGGCGGGGGTGAACCGGCTGTCCATCGGCGTGCAGAGCTTCGCTGACGACATGCTCGCGCGCATCGGCCGCATCCACGGCGGCGCCGAGGCGGTGCGCGCCGCCGAGGCCGCGCACGCCGCGGGCTTCGACAACTTCAATCTGGATCTCATGTTCGGCCTGCCGGGCCAGGACCTGGACGGCGCCCTGGCGGACCTGCGCCAGGCCATCGCACTGGCGCCGACGCATCTGTCCTGGTATCAGCTCACCCTGGAGCCCAACACCGCCTTCCATCACGCCCCGCCGGTGCTGCCCGACGACGACCTGCGCTACGACATGCAGGTGCGCGGGCAGTCGCTGCTCGCCGGGGCGGGCTTCGCGAACTATGAAGTCTCGGCCTACGCGCGCGACGGTTTCCGCTGTCGGCACAATCTCAACTACTGGCAGTTCGGCGATTACCTCGGCATCGGCGCGGGCGCGCACCAGAAGCTGACGCTGCCGCAGCCGGCGCGCATCGAACGCACGGCCAAGCGGCGCCACCCGCGCGACTATCTCGCGGGTGCAGGCGGCGCCGAGCGCATCGCGAGCCATGTCGCGCTCACGCGCGAAGACGCCGCGTTCGAGTTCGTCATGAACGCCCTGCGCCTCAACGAGGGCTTCGCGACGCGGCTGTTCGAGGAACGCACCGGGCTGCCGTTGAAGGCCATCGAGACGCCGTTGCACGAGGCCGAGGCGCGCGGGCTGCTAAGCTGGGACGTACAGGTCGTGCGGCCGACGGCGCTGGGCCGCCTGCACCTCAACACCCTGCTGGAGCTGTTCCTCGCGGAATGAGGTGGTGACGCTGGGCGTCATCCGCTCGACGAGGCTGCCATGGAACCGATCGAAGTCCAGTGTCCCTATTGCTGGTCATGGTTCGAGACGGAGGTGGACACCTCCGCCGGCAACCAGGATTACATAGAAGATTGCAGCGTGTGCTGCCAGCCCATCCGTCTCGCCATCACCCTGGCCGAGGACGGCTGCGTGCAATCCGTGGAGGCCACCCGAAGTGACTGAGCCCTATCGCCCCATCCCCTGCGAGACCCATTCGGAATACGAACTGGCCATCCTGCACCGCACCCGCCTGGCCATGCGCTGGCGCGATGCGGCGGGCCTGGAGCACCATGCCCGGGTGCTGCCGCTCGATACGGAGGCCACCGCGGACAAGAAGGAATACCTCCTGGTGGAACATGAAGACGGCGCGCGCGAGCGCGTCCGGCTCGACCGCATCATCAGCGCCGATCCGGCATAAAATGGCGCTTTTCCCGGAATGCCATTCATGTCCGCCAACCTGTTTCTCGCCCTGCTGGTCAACGTCACTGTGGGCGCCTATCTGGCGTGGGGCTACCCGCGCACCGTCGCCAACAGCTTTCGCGGCCGCACGCCGCCGCCTTTTTTCGCCCTGCTGCGGCGCGTGATGCCGCCCTTCGGCAAGGTGCTCGTGGCCGCCTCCGTGCTGTACGGCCTGCTGGTCGCCGCCGGGCTGCTGTGACACACGACCTGCGCATCGGCGTCGATCTGGGCGGCACCAAGATCGCGATCATCGCGCTCGATGGCAACGGCGTCGTACTCACGCGCCGGCGCATCACCACGCCACGGGAGGACTACCCCGCCACGGTCGACGCCATCGCCGCGCTGGTGCACGCCGTGGAGGCCGAACTGGGGCGACGCGGCAGCGTGGGCGTGGGCATTCCCGGCGCCATCTCGCCCGCCACCGGGCTGGTGAAGAACGCCAACTCCACCTGGCTCATCGGCAAGCCGCTGGACCGGGACCTGGCCGCGGCCCTGGACCGACCCGTACGGCTCGCCAACGACGCCAACTGTTTTGCCGTGTCGGAGGCCACCGACGGCGCGGCGCGGGGCGCCGGCGTGGTGTTCGGCGTCATCGTCGGCACCGGCACCGGCGGCGGCGTGGTGGTGAACGGCCGGCCGCTGCATGGCGCCAACGCCATCGGCGGCGAGTGGGGGCACAACCCGCTACCGTGGCCGCGTGCCGATGAACTGCCGGGCCCCGCCTGCTATTGCGGCCAGCACGGCTGCATCGAGACCTGGCTGTCCGGGCCGGGCTTCGAGCGTGAGTTCGCCGCCGTGACCGGCCGGCACCTGGGCGCCGCGGCCATCGTGCAGGCCGCTGAAAGCGGCGAAGCCGCCGCCGAGGCGACGCTGGCGCGCTACGAAGACCGCATGGCGCGCGCCCTCGCCTCGATCATCAATCTGCTCGACCCGGACGTCATCGTCCTGGGCGGCGGGATGTCCAACATCGCGCGCCTGTACCGGAACGTGCCCCGGCTCTGGACGCAGTATGTGTTCTCCGATCGCGTCGACACCCGTTTGCTGCCCCCGGCGCACGGCGATGCGAGCGGCGTGCGCGGCGCGGCCTGGTTATGGCCAGTCGGCGCATGAAGCGCTACATTCATAACGTTTTATTGATATTCGCGGCGCCGCCGCGATCCTCGAGAGGGATTTTCGGGAGAGCCCATGAATCAGCGACTGGATCTGAGCGTCCACACGCTGGCAAAACCCCATGCCAGCGCCTTCGATACCCGGCCGCGCGCCGTGCGGCGCTGGGTGGCGGAACTGCCCCCGGCCAACCTCGACGAAATGGCGCAGCGGCTGTGGCACGCCCTTGCCGAAGTCAACCACCTGGCCATCTCACCAGCCCGACGCCTGCACCTCCTGGAGGCCTTCGGGCCCAAGGCGGTGCTCGCCCTCGGGCACCTGCGCCGCCAGTACGCCAATCAGCCCCTGCCGCTCGGGAGCGGTGCCGAACGTGCCGCACGGCAGGCCATCGATCTGCTGCGCGAACTCATGCGCGGCTACCGCACCGTGTTGCGCCAGATCGCCCCCGACAATGCCATCACCCGCTGGCGGCGGCTGTGGTTCGGGCATGCCCTGCACGCGGCCCTGCATCGCTTCATCCACTACGGAGGGCATCTGCTCGCCGTGTTCCAGGCCATTCACCGCGATGCACCGCCGGGCCTGTGGAAACGCATCAATCGCTTCTACTATCTGGCCGAGTCCAACGGCTATATCGCAGACCGGCTGCCGTTGCCGAGTGAGCCCCGGCGGCTCACGAGCCCCGGCGACGAATATCGCCGGCTCCTGCTGACCGCGCTGCTTTCCGCCGACGAACTCACCCCGGCACAGACCGCCGAACTCGCTGCCAGCCTGCCCGAGTGGGTAAAGCTGACCCGGCTCACCCGGCCACCGTTCCGCCCGGGCGAACAGCTCCACGTGGTGCGGCTCTCGCACGACAGTGGTCCGCTCGGCTTCAGCGGCGTCGACGAGGCGGCGCGCACCAGCCCGAACAGCCGCGGGCTGCGAATGGTTGAGTTGGAAAAAGTGCTGAAAAAACGCCTGGCGCGCGGCGGGCGCGGCCGGTTCTGGCGCCGCGAGTCCCCGCTGTCGCCCGAGACGCTGCGCATCCTGGCCGACAACTGGTGCAGCGAGCACCAGCGGACCGAACAACGTCGTGCCGACGGTGGCGCCGCCGAGGTCATCGTCGGCCTGGCGGCGCTCAATCATCTGCTCGGCGGCCGCGCAGTGAGCGCCGAAGCGGCGACGCCTGCCCCAGCGAAGCGCGAGATCAGCCTCGCGCCGGCACCTGAACACCACGGCCATCTGGTCGGCTCAAAGGCCCCCAAGATCGATGTGTGGCAAAGCGTGTACATCGACCCCGCGCAGGTGAAGCCCGCGGTGGCGCCGGTTCACGACTGGCGCCAGGAGAGCAAGGCGGACGCGACCTACCGCCGCGTCGCGGGACGCCTGCTCGACAGCAGCAGCCACGGCTGCGGTGTGCGTGTGGCGCGCGATGAGGTGCCGCACGTGGCGGCAGGCACGCTGATCGCGGTGCAAGATGGCGCCGAAGAGGTATGGCAGGTGGGCGTGGTGGCGCGGCTCACGTCGCAAGGCACGGACCTGGAACTCGGCGTGCGCCTGCTGGGCAAGGCGCCCGTGGCGGCCGCCCTGCATACACGCTCCCCACGCGGCGAAAGCCGCTTCCCGGCGGTGCTGATACGCGACGAACAGGGGCGCCGCCTACTCATCGGCCCGGCCGTGCCGGCGGTACGAGAGGGTGAACTGGCCGTGGAACGGGACGGGCAGCGCATCGCGCTGAAGCGCCTGGGCAAGGGCGCCCACTCACCGCACGTGGCGGTGTTCGCGGTGGCCGCGGTGCAGGCCGACCAGGAGGCGCTGCTGGATCAGCCGCCTACGCCTGCCGCCGAACCAGCGGTGGTGGCGCCCGTGGCGGAAACGCCCGCCGCCGCACCCGCCCCGTCCTGCACCGCGGCGCACCCCAGCGACCGCATCGAACAGCTCATGGCCGCCACCGGGATGAGCCGGGAAAACGCCGAGTTCTTCCTCGCCGCCGAAGCGGCCCACGAAAGCGACCCCTGCCCGCCGCTCAGGAACTCCGATTCGTAAGGTGTTGGCGGATCGGCCCGCGATCTTCTGCTCCCACACACGAAAATCCCGCATCCCTCGCTGTGGCGGGATGGAAACCATCGCTGCCTGAGGCCGCTGATACTCCATTCAACGCCGAATGCCGCGGTGGCTTGACGCGTAAGACGGGTATCTACGGACGGATTGATCACGCCTCGCGCGTGAACATGAGGTCCCAAACGCCATGACCAAGCCGGTGCCCGCGCCGCTCGAACTTGGTGAGCACGCGGTAATCGGGGCGCGGGACGAAATCGCCGGTCGCCGACAGGTTGCGAAACCCGGGTGCGGAACGCATGACGTCAAGCATGTGCGCGGCGTAGTTCTCCCAGTCCGTCGCCATGTGAAAGCAACCGCCGATTTTCAGCTTGCGGCGCACCAGCTCCGCGAAAGCGGGCTGCACGATGCGACGCTTGTGATGACGCGTCTTGTGCCAGGGGTCAGGAAAGAACAGCAGGACGGCGTCGAGCGCCTGGTCGGGGATTTGCGCGGTCAGCACCTCGACCGCGTCCGTGCACATGACGCGCACGTTGGTGAGCCCTTTTTCGCCCACCTGCAAAAGCAGACGGCCCACACCGGGGCGGTGCACTTCGATACCCAGGTAGTCGTTCTCGGGATGGGCCTCGGCCAGCGCGGCCAGATTGCCGCCATCGCCGAAACCGATCTCCAGCACCCGCGGCGCCTGGCGTTCGTACAAGGCATCCAGGTCCAGCCTGCCCGCACTCGCCTCCACACCGAAGCGCGGCCAAAGCTCGGCCAGGGCGCGTTCCTGGGCGACGGTGATCCGTCCCTGGCGGCGAACGAAACTGCGCACGGTGCGCGGCGGCGGTGAATCGAGGCTCAAGGCACGAAGATTCCTGGGCTGAACGGGCGCGAATTGTAATGCATGCAAGGAACATCCGCAGCCCCGCGACCGGGTCGGGGCGTGACCCACGGTGCCTGCCGGTGCGCCCTCAGAACCAGCGTTTGAGGCGGAAGAACAACAACAGTATCGCCGCCAACGCGGCCATGCCGCCGAGGGTGACGTAAAACCCGGTATGTGTATGCAGCTCACGCACGTACTCGAAGTTCATACCGAAAATGCCCGCGATCAAATTCAGCGGCAGGATCACGGCCGACACTACGGTCAGCGTGCTCATGATCTCGTTGGTACGCGTAGAAATGGCGGAGAAATGCAACTGGATGAGGTTCTCCACCTCTTTTTGCTGATGCGAGGCAAATCGGCTGATGCGCCGGATGTGTTCCACCAGATCCGTGTAGCGCACGTCCAGTTGTTCCTCCATGGGCAGACGCTGGTTGTCGCGCCAGCCGATCACGGCGTCTTCCTGTTCTTCCGATAGCGATTCCAGACGGCGCAGCACGCTGCGGTGCTGCATGATGTGGCGCAGGTCTTCGCGATTGCGCGGGTCGAGCAGGGCCTCGGCCCACTGCTCCGCGCGGGCCGCCAGCGGCTCTCGCATGGCCAGGAAGCCATCGACCATGGCGTTCAGGATCAGCTGCATCAACGCCATCGGATTCGCCGGGGCGCGCATGGGCTGGTGCATCAACCGCTGACGCACGGCGGCGATGGAATGGCTCCGCGGGGGCCGCACCGTGACCAACACCCGGTCGAGCAGGAAGAACGTGGAGGGATGGGTGAAAAACGCCTCGCCCGACTCCGGCACGTGGCTGCGAAATACCAGCATGTCGTAATCGCCGGTGTTGTCGTAGAACGAGGGGTGCGCGGGATTAAGGCTGTCGTTGACGTGGCGATCGTGAAAGCGTACGCCGGTGATGGGCTCGGCGACGGTCGGCCAGTCGGCCTCTTCATGGGAGAAATCGAGCCACAGGAAACCGCCGGGCGGCACCGTCGCCTGCGCCGCACCGACGGACTCGGGCGGCGCTCCGGACGGAAAAACGAAGGCCTCCATGCCGTCTGGTGCTGCGACTAGAAGAAGGTGCCGTCGATGGGGGACGAGGCGCTGGCGTAGCGCTTGCGCGGCATGCGCCCGGCCAGGAAGGCCTCGCGCCCGGCCTCAATGGCCTTTTTCATGGCCGAGGCCATGAGCACCGGATTCTTCGCTTCGGCGATGGCGGTGTTCATGAGCACGCCGTCGCAGCCCAGTTCCATGGCCACGGCCGCATCCGACGCGGTACCCACGCCCGCATCGACCAGGATGGGCACCTTGGCGTTCTGCACGATCTCGACAATGTTATAGCGGTTCTGGATGCCGAGGCCGGAGCCGATGGGCGCGGCGAGCGGCATGACCGCCACGCAGCCCATCTCTTCCAGGCGCTTGGCGATGATCGGGTCGTCGCTGGTGTAGACCATCACCTTGAAGCCGTCCTTCACCAGCGTCTCGGCGGCCTGCAAGGTCGCGGTCACGTCGGGATAGAGGGTCTTCTGATCGCCGAGCACCTCGAGCTTCACCAGGTCGTGGCCGTCGAGCAGTTCGCGTGCCAGCCGGCAGGTGCGCACCGCATCGTCCGCGGTATAGCAGCCGGCGGTGTTCGGCAGGTAGGTGATCCTGGAGGGCGGCAGCACGTCGAGCAGATTGGGCTCGCCCGGGTTCTGGCCGATGTTGGTGCGGCGGATGGCGACGGTGACGATCTCGGCGCCGCTCGCCTCCACGGCGCGACGGGTCTCGTCGAAATCCTTGTACTTGCCGGTGCCCACCAACAGGCGGGAGGAGTAGCTCTTGCCGGCGATCACCAGGGGATCGGAATGCTGTGCCATGTGGTTGCTCCGGAAAAACGGTGGGGTAGGCCATCAACCACGGAGGCCACGGACAACACGGAGGAGATCAATCGTTCCTCCGCGGCTTTCGGGACCAGCGTGACTCGCGCACGGGCGACCGGCCGGATTATAGACCCAGTACACTAACCGCCGCCGATGGCGTGGACGATTTCCACGCGATCATCGGGGTTGAAACGGTGACTCGCGTAGGCGCTGCGCGGCACGATATCCAGATTTACTTCCATGGCCAGCCGCCGCCCGGTCAGATCGAGCAGTTCCACCAGCCGTTCCGCCGTGCAGTCGTCCGGTACTTCGCGGGCTTCGCCATTCACATAGATGCGCATGGCGGGGAAGCCTACGGACCGGCGGGACGGGCGTCAACCGCTGCTTGAGAGGCCTATGGGCCGGTGCTATTATCCCTGGCCCGCGCGGGTGTAGTTCAATGGTAGAACAGGAGCTTCCCAAGCTTCTAACGTGGGTTCGATTCCCATCACCCGCTCCATCTATCGCAATGCATTCTGAAAGCGCGAACGTGGGTTGACTCAGGCCTACGGCCTTCGCCCTTCGGGCGCCTTCGGCGTCCCGTTTCGCTCACGCGAAACGGTC
>JALOAT010000071.1 GCA_023228645.1 Gammaproteobacteria bacterium
GTCTGTTGATGCTGGTTACCGTCTACGAGGCCCACTGGGTCCGTGGTGCTGTCGAGTCGATCCGGCTCGATCCCACGCGCATGGCCCAAGGCATCATGACGGGCATAGGCTTTCTCGGTGCGTGGAACAACGGGGTCAGGTCTCGCATTGAACATCCATTCCCTTCGGGTATTCTGCCCCGTATGGCGAGACCACTACGAATCGAGTTTGCAGGCGCGCTGTACCACGTGACCGCACGGGGTGACAGGCGAGAGCCGATCTTTGATGATGATGATGAAGACCCATTTCCGGGGACAGTATACCCATTTCCCTATCTGGCCATTTCCGGGACAGCCATTTCCGTGAAATCCGGGGACAGTTTGCTCATTTATCGTTGCCAGAGTGCCGACGGAGCTAATAGGTATACTGTCCCCGGAATTCCTGCGGCGACAACCGCCAGGATTTCGCACGGCGCCTGCGATTCGTGTGAGCCCTCAGACCAAGCTCTGCGGGTTGAGCTGCCAGATGGCATAGTTCAGCGCCCCGGCATAGCTCGTCCACAACAGGTAGGGAATGAGTAACGCACCCGCCAAGGCCCGCACGCGCCAGAACGCAATCGTTGTTGCAACAATCATGATCCACAGGATCACGATGTCGGCGAAGGCCAGGGCGCCGCGATGCCAAGCGAAGAACAACCAGCTCCACAGCGCATTCAACGCCAGCTGAATCAAGAAGAGCGACAGCGCCCCACGTGCGGCCCGAAATCCGTTAACACGCCAAACCAGCCACGCGGCAATGCCCATCAACAGGTAGAGCACTGTCCAAACGGGCCCGAACACCCATGATGGCGGCGCCCACGCAGGCTGCGTGAGTTGCGAGTAGAAAGACTCCGCATTCATGGTCGCGATACCGCCGATTGTTGCGGCAAGGACGCTGACCAAGATCCATGCCACAAGGCCAAGAGACTGCGTGGACAACGGAATGGCTCGCATACTCGCTCCTTTGACACACAACCGTCCCCTTACGCGTTAAATGATAGTGCGTATCGCGGACCGCCCCATGCCAGCCGTCGTGCCTGCCACCGACGAAGGAGAGAGTCGTAGCATTCGGGCCATGTCAAAGAGGATTCCTCAGGGTCAGAGTAACATAAGGGAACCTCTATCAATCAGTTCTTCGGCACCCTGAGGTAGGGAATTACATATGGCCAATTTCGTGAACATTTTCCGCACCCGATGGCCGCTCCCGTGTCGCCACCAATGCGGGCACGGCATCGCTAGGTGGACTTCCTTGATCCCTTATGCGGTCCCTGCTGCGCACCTGACATGCAAGGACGCCACCCGCCGCAGGTTGTAGACGATATTCATCATCGCGATCTTCACGCGGCGCGCGCGAACCCGATGGTTCGGATGAGCATGCCGCCCATGGCCGTCTGGGCAGCGAAGACATGTTCGACACGGGCACGGACCTTTGCCCGACGATGGTTGGCGTTCTTGGCGCGTTCTGAGAGCGGCTTTCGGGCGGTGTCTTTGGTCTGGATGAGGGGAACGGGGTCAGGTCTTGCGTTTTGCCTCCGCCCCAACCCGCATGAGGGGAACGGGGTCAGGTCTTGCGTTTTGCCTCCGCCCCAACCCGCAAGGCAAAAGGCAAGACCTGACCCCGGTCTTCTCAAGGGCAAGCCCGCGTGACTTGTCTGGAGGAAGCCCCCGCCGCAAAGGTGCGAGTCGACGGACAGGAATCGTTGCCGGGATAGGCTATCTATTTCCATTAACGGGTGCCGGAAGCGCAGCAACCGCACCGCCCGTTTTGGGAGGAGGTAATGAACCCGCAGGGCGAAAAGCGGCCACGCCGCGGCGTTACGGCCAGGGACGTCTTTCTCCGCCGGCTCATCGCCGCCGTTCTCCTGATCGACCTGTTCGTCGCCAGCATGGTCCTCTGGTCGCTGCAGGAGAGCCGAACCCGTCAGGAGGAGCAGGCGGCCGTTGCGGTTGGCAACCTCTCCCGAGTGCTCGAACGGGACATCGCCGGCACCATCGCTAGGGTCGATCTGGCGCTGTTCTCTGTTTCCGACGAATACATGCGGCAACAGGGAGCCGAAGCGGCCCGTGCCGCCTCCATCACCCGCTTCATCGCCCGCCTGCGCGCGCACCTGCCCGAGGTCGATGCCCTGCGGTTCACCGATGCCCGAGGGGTTGTTGTTTACGGCAGCGACACGGGAGTACCAGAGTCGATCAGCCCGGCAGAGCTCTCCAGTTTCTCCCAACTGCGCGACGAACCCCGAGCCGGGCTCCTCTTTTCCCTTGAGCAGCATCCAGCCAAGGACAAGTGGTTTATCACTCTGGCTCGGCGGATGACGAAGCTGGACGGTTCCTTCGCCGGGGTGGCCTTCGCGCCGGTTCCACTCGAACGATTCTCGCGGGAGTTTTCGGCCATCGACATCGGTCGCTACGGCTCCATTTCCCTGCGCGATCGGCAGCAGCGCATCCTCTCCCGCTACCCGGTGCCCGCCGCGCCGGTCATCGGCCAGCCGCTGATCGTGCCACAGCTGCAGGCACTGATAGGTTCAGGCGAAAGTGCGGCCACCTATATCAGCAATCGCACGGTCGACGGGGTCGAGCGGCGCTTCTCGGTGCGGCGCATCGCCGACTATCCGCTTTACATCGTGGTGGGCCGTTCCATACAGGAGACGCTTGCCTCCTGGCGCAATGACATGAACCGCGATCTCTCCGTGCTCGCACTGTTCTTCATCGGCACATTCGCCGCGTCGAAGCTGATCTACGAGGCTTGGCGACGGCAAGCCGCCGCGGCCGAGGAGGTGCGGGTCCTGAATGACGAGTTGGAGCAGCGCGTTAAGGCACGCACCGCCGAACTTGAGGCGGCCAACAAAGAGCTGGAAGAGTTCTCCTACTCAATCTCCCACGACCTGCTCACCCCCTTGCGTGCGATCGCGAGCTTCTCGCAGATACTGGTCGAAGAGTACGCGTCCGCCATCGATGCCGAAGGGAAGCGCCTCCTGGCGATCATCCGCGACAACACGGTGCAGATGGGGCTTCTCATCGACAACATATTGGAGTTCATCCGACTGGGCCGGCGACCGATGGATTTCCACACCGTCGACATGTCGTCGCTCGTGCGGGACGTGATAAAGGGCTTTCACGCTCAAATCGCCCATCGTCAGGTGCGGTTCTCGGTGGCGGAATTGCCGGTCGTCATCGGCGATCGCATGATGTTGAGAAAGCTGATGGAAAGCCTCATCTCCAATTCGATCAAGTTCACGCGAGACCGAACCGAGGCGGTGATCGAAATCGGCTGCCGCGCTGAAGAAGTAGAGACGGTGTTCTTCGTCAAGGACAACGGGCGCGGATTCGATATGCGTTATGCCGACAAGCTGTTCAAGGTCTTCGAGAAGATCCACCCAAAAGACCAGTTCGAAGGAACGGGCACTGGTCTCGCCATGGTGAAACGCATTGCAGTCCGTCACGGCGGCCGCGTCTGGGCTGAGGGAGAGGTGGACGTGGGTGCAACGATCTCCTTCACACTTCCGGCGAAGCCGAACGGACCTCCTCGCCGGTGATCGCGCCGACCCGCCGTTAGGGAGAATGATTGGAGAATGATCGGGAAACCCATCATCCTTGACACCCTCACCGGGTTTTAGTTAAAGCAATTAGGTCAGATGAAAAACTCGGGGTGGCTGGAGTTTTTCATCTGACCCCAAATATCCGACACCTTTCCCTTTCCCTCCGCGAGTGTGAACGCGAAGCCCAACTCCTCTGGCGTCGGCGTGTACAGCGCCTCAAGCTCTCGTGCCGAAAGGCTGCGTTTGAAGCGCGGATAGGCGGTACGTTCGATGGAAGCCATAAAAGCACTTACCACGTGGGATGGCGGAACGGAGATTACGGTGGCTTGCGCGTCAGCCCCACCGCGGCACGAGGACTCAAAGGATCTTTGTTTCGCGGCGCCGCAGACGCGGTGCGCACCCTCGCCAATGTAGGATCCGGCGTAGGAGCCCGGGCCTCCTGGCGAGGGTTTCGGCCGGTGCCCCCCCATCGCCTGGAATCGCCCAGGGGGCTGCGCTCCTACAGCCCCCAAAAAGCCCAAATCACTGTCCCGCGCGCACCAACCGAACCCGACCGGTGCCGTTCTTGTAGTAGGCGTCGACATAGCCCGTGTCGAAGTCGACGAACCACGCGTAGTCGGAGTTGCCGGCGCTGGGCGAAGACGACCAGAACCAGCCGAACGGGGTGTTGGGGAAGATAACGTCGTTGATGGCGGGGTCCGCCCGGCACTCTTCCACCAGGCTGCGCAGCTCCTTGACGCTAGGCAGGCGCCAGTCGGCGTGGTCCTTGTGGTTCTGAGCATTGGCGGTGGCGGCCACATCGAGCGCCCCCGCCCAGGTATGGGAGGAGGCCGCGCCACCGGCGCACTCCTCGCCACTCAGCCCCCAGGCGCAGCGGTCCCAGGTGAGGCCGGTGCGCGTGTCGGTGATGGTGCCGTCGGCGTTGACTGTATAGGCGGCGTCCGGGTGGCTGCGCGTGATGCCGGGAGAGCACTCCCCGGGCGGCATCGGTGCAGCGCCCGAGCCGCCGGAGGCCCAGGCGGGTGCCACCCACCCGTCGAGCAGGCGGGTGGGGCCGTCCTGGACGAAGAGGCTGAGCCCGAACAGCAGGAGCAGGAAGGCGGCGCCGGCCAGGCGGCGCGGGTGGCGGAACGGGCGATTCATGGGTGGACTCCTTGGTTGCTGTTGGTCAATTGCTGGTTGAAATCGTGGCGTGGGGCCGAGACTTAGGAGCCCAGCACTCTGGGCGATGCCTTTGTCTTTCTCTCGGGCCGAAGAACCGCCCGGACGACTGCATGGATGCAGGAGGTAGAGCAACGCATGAAGCGGTTGCCGAGGGCCGGGCTCCTACGGGGCTGGGTGCCGGCGTGGCGCGGGACAGCCACAGGCGGCGCAGAGCGCGGCGCTTCAGGCCGCCTCGGAGGTAGCCCTGTTCGTCGCAATAGAGGTAGCTGCGGCCGAGCCGCTGCAACCGGCGCTCGATGGCACTAAGACGTCCCATGGGGAGAGCCCAGGCGTCGATGCGGGCGGCGCCCGTGTAATGGGCGGCGCCGGGCAGCGGCTCGCTCGCGAGGAGTTGCCGGCCGCATTGCATGAGGAGCACGAAGCCGGGCCAGTCGTGGGCAAACCAGCGCCATTGCGTCGCCATGGAGGCGACCGCCGGCGGCTCCCAGCGGGGAACGAGGTCTCCGGCGCCACAAAGATTGCTTCGCTGCGCTCGCAATGACATGCGTTGCGCTCGCGATGACATGCGTTGCGTTCGCGAAGACATGCGTTGCGCTCGCGAAGACATGCGTTGCGCTCGCGATGACATGCGCTGCGCTCGCGATGACATGCGTTGCGTTCGCAATGGACAGGACATGTCATTGCGAGCCGCAGGCGAAGCAATCTCCCCCTTCAGGTACGTGGAAGCGCCTCGGCCGGCCACCCCGACGACAGGTCTGCCCATCGCGGATTCAGCGCCGCGATCAATGCGACCTTCTTTGCCCGCGAACCGCCTTTGATCTGCTTCTCTCGCGCGATTGCCGTCTCGGCGCTCGGCGTCGTTTCGAACCAGACCAGTTTGTGGCAGCGATATTTGCTGGCAAACCCCGGCGTCAGGCCGTTGCGATGCTCGTACAGGCGGCGTTCCAGATTGTTGGTGACGCCGGTGTAAAGGACGCGATTGGAGCGGTTGGTCAGGATGTAGACGTAGTAGATTCGCTCCTGCATACGTCACTTCCTTGTTGGGCGCGTCGTGGCGACGGACATTGTGAGATTGCTTCGCTGCGCTCGCAATGACAGCTTCGGGCGCCGCGTGCTTCGGTTCCTCGCAGCTTCGGTTCGCAATGACAATGCCTGCCTGCTTCGATTCCTCGCAGCTTCGGTTCGCAATGACAATGCCTGCCTGCTTCGATTCCTCGCCGCTTCGGCTCGCAATGACAATGCCTGCCTGTTTCGATTCCTCGCTGCTTCGGCTCGCAATGACAATGCCTGCCTGCTTCGATTCCTCGCCGCTTCGGCTTGCAATGATGGATGGCCCTACGTCATTGCGAGCCGCAGGCGAAGCAATCTGTTTTTCCGCTGGAAGGGAGAACAACAAGGCGAGCCACGGGAAGCGCCGGAATATCTTCTGTTTCAGGCGATAGCTGTCAGCGCGCTTGAAATGGCCCCAGTAGCTGGCCAGGGTGGAGCGCAGGGCGTCGCGCGACCGGGGCGGCAAGTCCACCCCCAGGCCATCTTCCGTGCGGCGCAAGAGGGTCCGCTCGTACGCGGCCAGCTTCTCGTGCAGATTGCCGACTACGCGGCGGCGCACCAGTCGGTATCCCGGTTTCACGATGTAGCCGAGGAAGTCGGCACCGTTGCGAAGCGGCGCCAGGACAGGATGCGGCTTGAGTGTGAGCCGCAGGCGCTGCTCCAGGAAGGCGGCAATCGCGGTATGCCACCGCACCAGTTGCGCCCGGTCTTCGTGCAGCAGCACGAAGTCGTCCACATAACGCACGTAGTGGCGGCACTTCAGCTCGTGTTTGACGAACTGGTCCAGCTCGTTGAGATAGAGGTTGGCGAAGAACTGGCTGGTGAGGTTGCCGATGGGGAGCCCGGTGTCGGGTGGGGCGTTCTCCAACCGTTTGTGGGCCGGTACCTGCCGGTATTCGCCCGGCGTGCACAGGCGGATGCCCTGTTCCGCGCAGGGCTGGCGGACGATGCGGCTGGCAATGCGATAGCAGAGCCGGGCCTGCTCCAGCGGCATGCCGCGGCGGCGGACGGCCTTTTGGAGTTTGTTGCCCAGCAGTTCGAGCAGCGTCGGCTGGTGGATGCTGTTGAAGAAGTTGGCGATGTCCAGTTGCAGGAACCACCCCTCGCCCCGCATCCCGCTTCCGTCGCCCTGCGTCCCGCTTCCGTCGCCCTGCATCCCGCTTCCGTCGCCCCGCATCCCGCTTCTGTCGTCCCGCATCCCGCTTCCGTCATCCCGCATCCCGCTTCTGTCATCCCGCATCCCGCTTCTGTCATCCCGCATCCCGCTTCTGTCATCCCGCATCCCGCTTCTGTCATTGCGAGCCGAAGGCGAAGCAATCCCTTTTGGCGTTGGCCGGGAGATTGCTTCGCTGCGCTCGCAATGACATGTCCCGTCATTGCGAGGAGCGTTCAGGCGGCGCATGAAGGTCTGCAGGCGGTCGACGGCGAAGTGGGTGCCGCGGCCCGTGCGATTGGAGGCGCTGTCGTGGATGAAGTCGCGGTCCATGACCGCCTCCAGTTGCGGTACCAGCCAGTGGTGCACCACGCGGTCTTCGAACTGGGCGGCGTAGATCTCGCGCGCCTTGGGCCTCTCGACGGCAAAGACAACGGGCGGCCTGGGTCGCCAGCGCTGTTCCCGCAGGGCATCCCGCGTCTCCACGAGATGGTCCAGCAGCCGTTGCTCGTACAGACAAGCTCGCACCGTAGCGCGCTTGCGGCGGCGGCAGGCGCGGTACGCCTGCTCGACCGACCGCAAGCCCAGGTACGGCGCCTCTTCACTTTCCCGCGCGCACCAACCGAACCCGATTGGTGTTGTTCTTGTTGTTTGCGTTGACATTGCCCGTGTCGAAGTTGACGTTCCACGCGTTGTCGGAGTTGTTGGCGCTGGGCGAAGACGACCAGAACCAACACCCTATTGCCTGCCCGCTTGTACTCCCGACCGCCATCCGCTTAGGGAAACGCTGATTAACCGTCATTGCGAGGAGCCTAAGCGACGAAGCAATCCAGATTGCTTCGCTTCGCTCGCAATGACATGTCACTTTTTCAGTGTTTCCCCGCCGGTAGGCGGCGGGTGGGTCATCCCTGGTTTCCAGGGGAGACAGGCGCACAGTGAATCGGGTCGCGCGGCGCGTCCTTCCGACGCTCCGCTTCCGCCCGTGTCTGCCTGAGCCAGCCGCCGGCCTGCCTTCCCAAGCTGACCGCCAGTTCCGCCGCCCGTTGAAACTGGGCGAAGTTTTGAAAGGCCTTCAACTCCCTGGCCAGTTGAATCTGCATCTTCAGGTCGTCCACCAGTTCCGCCACTTGCTGCACCAGCTTCGCCCGGCTTTGCCGGCGGGAGTGGGCGCGGTGGATGGCCTGGCACAGCCGCAGCGCGGTGGTGCGCAACTCGCTGCCGACGGTGTACTTGTGGTAGCGCGGAAAACCGCGTACCGCCTGTTCAATCTCCAGTAGCAGCCGGCCGGCATCCCGCCAGATGGGTAAACGGTTCAGATGCCGCATCGTCCTGTCTCCCTGTCCCTGTCCTAACCAAGACCCAAGTCACTGTCCCGCGCGCACCAACCGAACCCGACCGGTGCTGCTCTTGTAGCCTGCGTTGACATCGCCCGTGACGAAGACGACGTCCCACGCGCTGCCGGAGTCGCTGGCGCTGGGCGAAGACGACCAGAACCAACTGGCGAGCGTATTGGGGAAGAAGCCGGTATCGATGGCAGGGCTGGTGCGGCCGTAATGGACGAGCGATTGCAGTTCGTCGGCGGTGGGCAGGCGCCAGTCGTTGGCGCCGCACAGGCCGGCGGCATTAACAGCGGCAACGTACTTTTCCGTGTCGCAGCCGGCGGCCACGGTGCCGCCGCAAGCGCCGCCCGCCGCGGCCCCGACGCTGCCGCCGTTGGTGGCCGCATCCGAGTTGTACCAGGTGTAGGTCCAGTCCTTGTGGTGCAGGCCGCCGTCGTCGGTCTTCACCTCCCACATCAGGCCGGTGACGTTGTCCTGGACGCAGTACCAGGGGGTGGTGGCGTAATCCACGGACTGGTCGGCGAGCGGGTTGCCGCTGGCGTCCAGCTTGGTGAAGGAGAAGCCGGCATGGCCGTCTGTGTCGTCGTTGGTGAGCGGATTGGCGTCGCGGCCGAAGTGGGCATCCTGGCCGGCGGGGACCGGGTCATTGCCGTTGGCCGTTTCGGTGCCCGGTACCGTTGCCGTGGCGCCCGCGGCGGCACAGTCGACGTCGTTGTTGTGGATGTCGCTGCCGCTGCCGCCCCAGGCGTAATCGCCGCAGAGGGTGATGCCGGTATCGTTGAGGCCGCCCGCGTCGTCGTTAGCGATGGTGCCGGTGGCCGCGGCGGTGCCGAGGGTGGCGTTCGCCGAGATGTTGGCGAGGGTGACGGTGAAGGTCTCGTCGGGCTCGGAGTCGGTGTCGCCGCAGACGGTCACGTCGACGGTGCCGGTGGTGGTTCCGCCCGCGATCGGCAGGGTGCCGGCGGCGGTTACGTAATCGACCCCGGCGCCGCAGCTCACCCCGCCGGTGGCGGTGCCGTCGCTGGTGGCGTAGTCCACGGTCACGTTGCCGTTGGCCTGTTCGGTGAGCGTTACCGTGAAGGTGAGAATCGTGGTGCCGCTGTTGCCTTCGGCCATGGAGGCGTCGGCGATGCTGACGGCCGGCAGCGCGGCGAAGCTCGCCGTAACGGTGCAAGCGGCGGTGACGGCGCCGGTGGTGTAGGTGTTGCCGCTCAGGCTGCCGCCGCAGCCGACGACGTTGACGATGGAGTAACCGGTGTCGGGGGTGACGGTGAAGCTGGCGGTCGCGCCATCGTCCACGGTGGCACTCGCGGGGCTGATGGCGCCGCCGTCGCCGGCGCTGGTGCTGACGGTGTGGGTGTCCGGATCGCCTTCGCCGCCGCTTCCTCCGCCGCACGCGGTGAGGAGCAGTGTCAGTGCGATGAGCGACAACAGGCGAAACGGGCGGCTCATGGTGCGACTCCTTTATCGAAAATCGAGACGGTGTTCGTGATGTGCGGGCTTGTCGCGGGAGCGGCCATGCCGCGAATGACGTTTGTCGGTGCCCTCGAAACCGGTCGCGGCGCAGCCGCTCCTTGCGGAACACTATTTTCGACCGTGAAGGCGGCGCTGAGCAGGGCACGGCCGTCGGTGTCGGCGAGGCGCACCTGCCACTGGCCGGGGGTGAGCACCAGATCGTCCGGGGCCGGGGCGTGGTGGCTCGGGATGCCCGCGCGGTGGCGCGCGGCGACCGGATGGATGCGGCCGTCGGGGGCGATCCAGGTGTAAATCAGGGTCTGCTCGCGCTCGAAGGCGTTGCCGTTGGTGTAGGCGGTGAGCCGTTCGCCGGGGGCGAAGGCGGTGCCGGGGCGAAACGGCGCGTCGCCCTCGGGCACCTTGCCGATGCGCAGCACGAAGGGCCCTTCGCGGCTGAGGCGGCCGAGGTGGCTCAGGCTCTCCACGTAGTCGGCGGCGTCTTCGAGCCGCGAGGCGAAGTCGCGGTCGGTGCGGATGTACCACTGGGCGGCGAGGCGCCGGTAGTGCTCCACGCGCTCGGGGAGGCTTGCTGCGAGGTTGTGCTGTTCGCGGGGGTCGCGGTCGAGGTTGAAGAGCTGTGCGCCACCGCTGCCGGTGCGCTCGGCGATGAATTTCCACTGCCCGTCCACGAGGCCCCACTGCTCGGGCGCGGTGGTCTTGTGGAAGTAGTGGATGCGCGGGGCGTAACCGGGGTCGGCGAGGTTCTGGCCCCGCACCGGGGGCGCGGGGATGCCGGCGCGCCCCAGCAGCGTGGGGAGGATGTCGCCGATCATGCCGCGCTTTTGCGAGATCAGCGGGCCGTCTTGCAGGCGGAAGTCGAGCACCAGGAGGAAGTTGCGGATGTTCTCCTCGTAGAGGTGGTTGCGGTGCAGGAAGTTGGTGGGGTGGTGGCCGCCGAAGGCCTGGCCGTGGTCGCCGCTGATGGCGATGAGGGTGTTTTCCAGTTCGCCGCGCGCCGCGAGGCGCTCAACCATGCGGCCGATGAGGTGGTCGGCGAAGTGGAGGCTGTTCTTGTGACGCCCGAGCGCGGTATCCGCCGGAAAGGGGGCGGCGTAGTCGGCGGGCACGCTGTAGGGGTGGTGGGTGTTGCCGTTGAGGAAGAGCAGGAACCAGGGGGCGCGGCGGTCGAGGCCGTCCAGCCACTGGTGGGCGCGGCGCAGGGCCTCCCGCTCGTCCACGCCCCAGGAGTTGAGGCGGTGGGCCTGCTGCCAGGCCTCGGGCTCGTGCTCCGGGATGAGGCGGGCGTCGAAGGGCAGCGGCGCGTAAACGGTGTCGAAGTCCTCCGTGTCCATGAACATGGCGGAGAAGAGCCCGGTGCGGTAGCCCTGCTCCCGCAGCAGCCCCGGCAGCGTGGGGCCGCGGTACTCGAAGCGCGCCTCGGCCAGGCCCCCGCCCCAGGTGTAGGTGTGGCCGCCGGTGAGGATGGGCAGGTGGGAGCGGGTCGAGCCGGGGAAGGTGTTGTAGAGCGCCGGGAAGGCGACGGTGTGCGGCCAGTGGCGCGCGAGATTCGGGGTGACCGCGGGGTCCGGGGTGCCGTCGGGCAGCAGGTTGAGGGCGCCGACCGATTCGAGGATCACGTAGATGACGTTAGGCCGGTCCGCCTGCGGGACCACCGCGTGTGCGACGCGGATGAACCGTCCTTCCGTCCGCGCGCTTCTTCCCCAGGCCTCGATGGTCCCCTCCTCCGCCGGCTGCCAGCCGGGGGAGCCGAAGGCCAGGGTGTCGATGTCCAGGGCCGGGTCGTAGGGGATGTCGGCGAGGCCGGCGGGGACGCGCGCGGCGCTGCGGGCGAGCGTGACGAGCGGGTGATCGGCGTAGTTGTGCAGGGGTGCGGCGTTGGACCCGCCGAAGGCGAGGAACGCCAGCGCCAGCAGCAGGTAGAAGCGATCGTGCCGCCGCAGCTCCATGAGCCAGGCGGGCGCCGGTGTGGCCTCCTGCGCCGGCAACAGACGGCGCGCGAGCAGAGCGACCAGGAACGCCCAGACGAGCAGGTTGAAAACGAAGGCCGGGCCCATGATGGCGACCGTGGAATCCACGAGACGCAGGAGGCTCAGCTTGCGGTCCTCCTCCCCTTCGAACTGGAGATGGCCGAGCAGCGCGCCGTAGGCGAGCTGGTTGACGACCAGGTAGAGCAAGGCCAGGGAGAAGAGCGCCACGAACAGCCGGCGCGTGAACGGCCGCCGCGCGGCGACGAACCACAACCCCGCCCACAGCGCCGCGACCAACAGGTTCTGGTTCTGGCTGAACACCAGCGAGGCGAGCTCGCGCAGGTTGTCCACCAGCGATTCGTGGCGCCAGTGGAAGCCGAGCACGATCTCCACCTGCATGAGCAGGTAGAAGCCGGCGGCGGCGAGCGCCACCAGGGCCGCGCCGGTGTGGAGGTTCGGCGCGGCAGTGGTGCCGGTGGTCCGTTGGGCTGCGCCGCCGGGGACAGCGGCATTCGGCAGACGAGCGGACATGGGCGGGCGAGGCTTCATGGTGGCCGGCTGTCTTTCGGACATCAGTACAGGTAGACCGCGCCGCTGCCGTCCTCGTAAGGCGCCCCCACGGCCAGGGTGGCCCCGTCGGCGGAGAGGGCGAAGCTGTGGCCAAAGTTGTCACCGTGGGCTGAATTGGATCCCTTGACATAGCCGATGGCCTGCTCCAAGGCGCCGCTGATGCTCACCTCGGGGAAGTCGTTGCACACCTCGTTGTTGCAGGCCTGGAGGATGTAACGGGCGTTGACCCACGCCGGCAGGAAGACTTCGTAGTCGTACTCGGTGCTGTCCGCCGGCAGGGTGGCGACCTGGGTGAAGCCGGAGGCGCCGTCCGGATTCTCCAGCAGGCGGTATTCGCTCTCCCCTTCCACGTCGCTCCAGGCGAAGCGGAAGGTCTTGATCGCCGTGGGCGTGAGCGTCACGCCGCTGGGGGCAGGCGGCGGTGGAGTGCCGCTGGAGGCTGGAGGCGGCGGAGTGCCACTGTCTCCGCTTCCACAGCCGGAAAGGAGCAGGGTCATGATGATGATAGTCAGCGTGCGGAGCATGGTTTACATCCTCGATACGACGGAAGCCGGTACGCGCCCGGCCGGTGAAAATGGAATCTGGTGCTGGTTGAAGGCGCGCCGCGCGGGTTCGCGCAGGGCGACACTGGTATGGAGGTGCGGTGCCCGGGCCGCTCTCAGGGCTTGCGCAGACACAGCAGTTTCCAGTAGCCGAAGAGGTTCACCGGCGCGACGCTCACTACCGGCAGGCCGGTGGCGGCGATGAAGGAGTCGAGGTCGAAGCGCGGGTCGAAACCAATGGCGCGGGCAAAGGGAGCAAGGCCCTCTTCGATGCGCCGCGCGAGGCCCACCGGCGTGGAGAAGTGATTGAGCACGTAGATCTCGCCGCCGCTGCGGCACACCCGCACCGCCTCGGCCATCATGGCCGCCGGGTCCGGCACCACCGAGGCCACGTACATGGCGGCCACCTTGTCGAAGCTGCCGTCGGCGAAACCGAGCCGCTGGGCGTCCATGCGGTGCAGCGCCACGTGGGACAGCCCGTGGCGCTGCACCTTGCGCGCCGCCCGCGCCAGCATGTGGGGCGAGAGGTCGATGCCGGTGACGGCGGTGTGGCGCGGGTAATGACGTAGGGAGAGCCCCGTGCCCACGCCGATCTCCAGCACCGCTTCGCCGGCCCGGGGCGCCATTTGGGCGACCGTCCGGCGCCGGCCCGGCTCCAGTACCGGGCCGAACAGGGTGTCGTAGCCAGGGGCGTAGCGGCGGTAGGCGGCCAGCACCGCCTCGTGGCTGAGCAATGCGCCGGAGGTGGGACGGCTCACGCCCGTTCCTCCGCCGCGCCGGGCCCCGGGTGAGCGCCGTTGGGTGCGGTTCCTAACAGGGGGTGATTCTTGCCGTCGGCGCATAGGCCAATGTGTGTCATGGATGTTCTCTGAAGTGGTCTCACGCCGGTGTCCCCGGCAGCACCACGGCGGCGTTCCGAAAGGGACGCAGAAAGGTACATCGGTTAGGTATCAACTACTTGTGGGCAATGCACGCGCACTTGTGCGCAATGCACTGTTTTCGGGGCGGCCCTTGCGGCGCCCGCCCCGAGGGGGCTAGCCGCGGGGCCAGCGGCTGGGAGGCATGCCGAAGCGCTGGATGAAGGCGTGGGTGAAGCTGGCGGGGTGTTCGTAGCCGCAGGTCATGGCGATCTCGGTGACGCTGAGCACGCCTTCTTCAAGCAGCGTACACGCCTGATCGAGGCGGGCCTGGCGTAACAGCTCGTAGGGCGGGGCCCCGAACAGTTCGCGAAAGCCGCGCAGCAGCTTGTTCCTGTTGAGGCCAACGGCAAGACACAGGTCGGCCAATGCGGGCGGGGCGGTGAGATCGGCGAGGAGCCGCTCGCGCGCCTCGTGAAGGCGGTCGAGCTCGCGCAGACGGACCACCGAGCGTTCCGGCGCATGGCCGAGGGCGGCGAGGCTCAGGGCGATCAATTCCAGAGCCTTGGCCTCCTGGTAGAGGGCGCGCAGGCTCCCCTGGAACGGGGCGTGTATCAGTTCGGCCGCGACCCGGGCCAGCTGCGGGTTGCGCCGCGCCGCCAGCACGAATGGCGAGGGGCGGTGGGAGAGCGCCTGCTTGAGCAGCGGGTGCAGGCGTCCGAGCGTTTCGGCGTGCTCCTCGAACATCCGTGCGGTGATGCCGAGGCCGACCAGGCTCAGGGGACCGGGTCGGACGCTCAGCGTGGCCCGGTTCTCGTCCGGCATGGCCCAAAGCGGCTGCCCCGCGGCCAGCAGGCTGGTTCCCGCCGTGGGAAGACTGATCGCGAGCGAGCCGGCCACGGGCAGGCAGAAGACAAGGTTGGCGTCATCCGCCGGGTTGTCGTACAGACCGATGTCGGCAGGCGTGGAGACGGTCGCCTTCAGGTTGAAGACGGTAAGCCGGTCGTTCAGCTCGTCGATGCGGATCTGTCCCTGCACGCCCGGGTGTTCGAGCGGCACGGCGGCATTGGAGACGCTGGCCAGGTTCTGCGCCCCGTCCGCAGTGTCGGCCGGATCAGTCACTCGACGATGGTCCGGGAGCCGAGGGTCAGCACGCCGACGCCGACCAGGATGAAAGCGATGCCGACCATCGCGGCAAGGTCCATTACCTGCCGGAAGTAGAAGATGCCGATGAGGGACATCAGCATGATGCCGACTCCCGACCAAACGGCGTACATGACACCGACCGGGATAGTCCGCAGGCTGAGGGAAAAGAAATAGAACGAAACGATGTAGCCGATGAACACCAGGGTGGTGGGACCGACCCGCGTGAAGCCGTCGGCGCTCTTCAACGCCGATGTGGCTATGACTTCGGAAACGATGGCAACCGCCAAATAAAACCAACCCATCCTCACCCCCAGCAACTGATCAGGCCACTCTGACTTCATCCAGGAGTTCCGGATGACGATCAAGCACCTTAAGTAGTTTTACCAGCGCCAAGGGCGGTTTGGTCTTGCCGTTCTCGTAGCGTGAGAAGGCATTGACCCCGCCGCCGAAGATCTCGGCCGCTTCCTTCTGGTCGAGCGCAAGCTTCTTGCGCACGTGCGCAATGAACTCCGGATCGACAATCGAGGCATTCACGAAGAACAACGGGGTCAGGTCTCGCATTGTAACATCCTTTCCCTTCGAAGAAATGGACCATGCCTATCCGGGATTGGCGATCGGCACTCAATCAGTTCGTCATTCTGTTCGGCGAGCGGGTGCCAGTTTGAAATCAGTTACACAGATTACTTGACACCCTCTGCGTTTTGCCTCTGAGCACCGCAAAAACTCTAGGGGTCGGGTCTCGCTTTGTTGCATCTGCGCCGGATTACTCGCCCAATGGTCGTAAGATGAATGTCGAAGAATTCGGCAATCTGCCGATGGCTATGGTCGGTATACGATGCCAATGCCTACGACATCTCGCCACCGCCAAGCCGCTCCCCAAGCGACTCAAGTAATCGCCTGCCATGAATTACAGCTACGACCAGCACCTCGTCGCCTTCAACCCGATAGATCATCCGGTAGCTATGGATGAACGACTCATGGTACGCCGGGTCGTTCATTTCGGGAACGATGCGTCCGCGCAATGGATGTGCGTTCAAGCTTCGTGAAGCGACAAGAAACCGGTCAATCACGGCCCGGGCATAGTGCGGCGAGTCTTTCTCGATATAGGCTGCGAGTTCTTCGAGATCCTCGACAGCCTCAGGCGACCAGCTTACTCGGTAATCCATTTCTTCAGCCGCGCTTCCACTTGGTCCTGCGCCAATTTCCCTTCGGCGCTGGCG
>JALOAT010000109.1 GCA_023228645.1 Gammaproteobacteria bacterium
AGGTTCGATCCACGCTTCCTCCCCACGCTCGGTCACCCTCACGCAGTTGCGCTTCACTTCGCTCGCTGTGGCCAGCTCACGGGAGGACTTGCACCTCCAAGAGTGCGCCCGTGCCGGGCGCACGAAAGCACGAAGCCCGGCAAAAGGCCGGGCTTCGTGGTCACGCTTGCTTGCTGGAGGGCGCGGTTCGCCCGCTGCGCGGACGCCTTCGCTCCACCACTGGCGCGATGGGCGGACTTAGAAGTCCATACCGCCCATGCCGCCCATGCCGCCGCCGTGCGCAGGTGCCGGCTCTTCCTTCTTCGGAGCCTCGGCCACCATCGCTTCGGTGGTGATCATCAGGCCCGCGATGGAAGCGGCGTTCTGCAGCGCGGTGCGGGTGACCTTGGTCGGATCCAGGATACCGAAGGCCACCATGTCACCGAACTGGCCGTTGGCGGCGTTGTAGCCGAAGTTGCCCGAACCGGCCTTCACTTCGTTGACGATGACCGAAGGCTCTTCGCCAGCGTTGGTGACGATCTCACGCAGCGGAGCTTCCATCGCGCGCAGGGCGATCTGAATGCCGTGGGTCTGGTCTTCGTTGATGCCCTTGAGGCCTTCGATGGCTGCCTTGGCACGAATCAGTGCCACGCCGCCGCCCGGCACCACGCCTTCTTCCACTGCCGCGCGGGTCGCGTGCAGAGCGTCTTCGACGCGCGCCTTCTTTTCCTTCATTTCCACTTCGGTCGCAGCGCCCACCTTGATGACGGCCACGCCGCCGGCCAGCTTGGCCACGCGCTCCTGCAGCTTCTCGCGGTCGTAGTCCGAAGAGGTTTCTTCAATCTGCGCCTTGATCTGGCCGATGCGGGCCTGGATGCGCTCGGCATCGCCGGCGCCGTCGATGATGGTGGTGTTCTCCTTGGAGATCTGCACCTTCTTCGCGCGGCCCAGATCGTTGACCGTGGCCTTCTCCAGCTGCAGCCCGACTTAATCATCATCAGCCGCTGAGTTGCGCTGCACCGGTGTTGCGCCGGGCAGCAGCGCGACACCATGCCGCCCGGATCGGCGGGCTAAGATGCCCGGTCCGCCCGCCGAACCGAGGCCCGCATGCGCATCGCCACCTGGAACGTCAACTCGCTCAACGTCCGGCTGCCACGCGACAAGTGAGCCTCGTCGTGCGTGAAAAAATGATGCGCCCCGTTATTGCTTGCGCTGCATTGCAATGACACGGGTTGCACCCTTGTCGTCCCGCACCACGACCTGATCGGCACTGACGCAGACGATCTGCTCGCCGCCCACCTGCAAAGGATGCGACTGCCCTTCCGGCCACTCGGCCACGACCGAGGCCGTCAGCGGATCGCGCAGACGGTACGGCGATACGCGATGCACCGCACCTTCGATAATCAGACCATCGTGTGAGAAACCCGCCACGCTGGCATAACCCTGGCCATGTTCCTCTTTCGACAATGCTTTCCCCGAAAGTGCGAAAACCTGATAGCCACCCGGCCCGAACGCCAGAACCCGGCCATGTTCCAGATCGACATCCAGCTGTTCATGGCGGATTTGTGTGCCGGGTTTACCGATGGATTCGATGCGCCCATGATCAATGCGGAAAACGCCGCCGCGCGAAGTGAAAAATGCGGTGTTGCGGTCGATGGCCACGACGTCGGATATCACTTCGCCCTCCAAAGCGAATTCAAGGACAGGCCTGAAACTTCCGGGATCGTACAAAACGACTTTTCGCTCGTTGGACATGGCGGGGGCAGGCCGTGTGAACAGCACATCGCCTGCCGCACTGAACTGTTCGCCCAGATACGCTTCCGGCTCGCGTTCCAGCTTGCGCTCGGCCAGCTTCCGCCCATCGTTCGCGTAAACAGCCTGGATCTGGACGTAAGGCTCCCGTACCGGATCGGGAGCGTAGCTGACGAGCATGCCATCCTTGCCGGCAGGTGCGAAGGAAGCCTGATGCAACAATCCGTTTATCTGAACGGTATTGCGTCCCTCAAACCAGAGCACGAATGCCTGTTGCTGTGCTGGCGTCGCGTAGGACGCCACAATCGGGAAACCCTGACCCCCGGTCCGAAGTGCGTTGCGCGCATTGAGTACGCCGGTGATTGGAGGCGACGAGAGTCCTGCTGCGCCTGTGCTGGATTCTCGAACAATCTGGAATTGATTGTTACTTGCCTCTACGGAGGCACGCGCCATTGTGCTTTCGTCAGAAGCGCATGCCGGCGCTGCGAGCACGGGTGAAGCGATAAATGGAAGCAGGATGGGCAGGGCAAAGATAATAGGATTCATCTTCATTTTATAGGCCTCTTTCAGTTAGTCGCATTGTGGCATGAACTGCTCTGGATCAAATGTGTGTGCATCATCTCGAGGCGCTCCGGGGTAGGCCTTAATTTCGAGGTGTAAATGGGTTCCCTGAACAGCATTTTGCCCGTAGATCGATGACATACAACTTCCCGTGCAGTTCATGGTCCCAATTTGGTATCCTGGACCGACCCATACTCCCGGGAGGAGGGTATAGGAAGTTCAACCGCCCTTTTTGGCGAGTCTGGCGGGTAGGCGGCGGTCGCGCAAGCGCCGCTTTGGGCACAGATCGGGCACAGATCGGGGGTTCATGCGTGGGTTTTCGACATCGCGGGGCCACGCAGCGGCTCAGTGCGTAGCCATTTCTCACCGAATCCCGGCACAGGGCCG
>JALOAT010000072.1 GCA_023228645.1 Gammaproteobacteria bacterium
CACGTGGAAGCCACCGTCAACCCGAGCAACCAGGCGTCGCGCCGCGTGTTCACGCGGCTGGCAGCGGTGCACGGCGCCGCGCTGGTCGAGGAGATATTTCTCGACGCGGCGGATTTCGGGGGCGCGGCGCATGAGGCGGAGGTGCTGCTCAGGGTCGGCCCACTAGGAGGGGAAACCCCAGATGCGCATTTTTGAACAATTGGAATCCGAGGTGCGAGGCTATGTCCGCGCCTTTCCTGCCATTTTCGACACCGCCAAGGGATCGCTGCTGTTTGATGAAAACGGCAACCGCTACATCGATTTCTTTGCCGGTGCCGGCACACTCAATTACGGTCACAACCACCCGGCCATCAGCGAGGCCCTGATCAAATACCTGCAACGCGACGGCATCGTGCACGGCCTGGACAAAGCCACCGTGGCCAAAAAGGCCTTCCTGCAGAAGTTCCACGGCACCATCCTGGCGGCGCGCAAGCTCGAATACAAAGTGCAGTTCACCGGGCCCACCGGCACCAACGCGGTGGAAACGGCGCTCAAACTGGCGCGCATGGTGAAACGGCGCTCCAACATCATCGCCTTCACCAACGGCTATCACGGCCTCACCATGGGCTCGCTGGCGATCACCGGCAATAACTTCTATCGCGACGAGTTCTTCGGCATGCGCTCCAATGCAGTGAGCATGCCCTTCGATGGCTATTTCGGCCCGGACGTCGACACCATCACCTACCTGCGCCGCTACCTGCAAGACGCCTCCAGCGGCGTGGACCTGCCCGCGGCCGTGGTGGTGGAGACGGTACAGGGCGAGGGCGGCGTGAACGTCGCCAGTGTGAAATGGCTGCAAGACCTCGCGCAGCTGTGTCGCGAATTCGACATCCTGCTGGTTATCGACGACATCCAGGTGGGCAACGGCCGCACCGGATCGTTCTTCAGCTTCGAGCGCGCCGGCATCGTGCCGGACATGGTCACCCTGTCCAAGTCCATCGGCGGCGGCATGCCGCTGGCCATGCTGCTCATGCGTCCCGAGCTGGACCAGTGGAAGCCGGGTGAGCACACCGGCACCTTCCGCGGCAACAACCTGGCCTTCGTGGCCGCCACCGAGGCGCTGAACTTCTGGGATGACGAGGGCCTCACCCAGGCGGTGCAGCACAAGGGCGCGCTCATCGAACAGTCCCTTACCGCGTTGGCCGCACGCTACCCGCAGCTGGACGCGCGCGTGCGCGGGCTCGGCATGATCTGGGGCCTGGACATTCCCTCGCGCGGCCTGGCCCGCGAGGTGTCCCGCGAGGCCTTCGAGCGCGGCCTGGTCATCGAGTTGGCCGGTGCGGAGGACAATGTGGTGAAGTTCCTGCCCGCCCTCACCATCGAGGAAGAACTGTTGCAGGAAGGCCTGGCGATCATCGATGCCGCCCTGGCGGCGGTGGTCGAACGGCGTGGCGAGCGGATCCGGGGGGCGGCGTAATGATCATCAGGCAACTGCAAGACATTCTCGGCACTGACCGCGACGTCCAGGACCCCCACGGCAAATGGGCGAGCCGGCGCCTGCTGCTGCGTCAGGACGGCATGGGCTTTTCCATGCACGACACCATCATCCACGCCGGCACCGAAAGCCTGTTCTGGTACAAGAACCACCTGGAAGGGGTGTATTGCGTGAGCGGCGAGGGTGAGATCGAGAACCTCGCCACCGGCGAGATCCATCCCATCAGCGACGGCACGTTCTACGGGCTGAACCTGCACGACAAGCACCTGCTGCGCGCCCGTACGCAGCTGCGCCTCATCTGCACCTTCAACCCGCCGTTGCATGGTGCCGAGGTGCATGATGACGACGGGAGTTATCCGCCCGCGTGAAGCACAGGCGGGCCTCGCCATCGAGGCCCGCCGTTGAGCCGCCGCTAGCGTCGCTCGCGAAAGCGCCGCATGGCCAGCAGTGCCATCAGCAAAGAGAGCGCATCGATGCTGCCGCCACCGCCACCACCGCCGTTTCCGGTGGCACCCCTTGCGGCAGACACATCGATGGTGACTGTGGCCACATCCGTGCCCGCTGCACCCTGGCTATCGGTGCCAGCGATGCCGTACCGGAAACTGTCCGTACCGGAAAAGCCTTGGGGCGGCGAATACCGCAACTGGTTGCCCTCCCGGGTCACGGTGCCGCCCTGGCCGGAGCGACTGTCGTAATCATCGGTAAGCACGAGATTGCTGCCGCTATCGTTGGCCAGTACGTCGATCAGTATCGGGGTGTCCACCCCCGTGGTAACAAAGTCATCGACTGCACACGGGCAGTCCAGAACCAGGACAGTCCCGGAGTCGCCCACGGCGACCACCACGTCACCGGCGCGCGCCAGGCCGCGCAGCGTGTTGCCCGTGACCTGCAGCGGCGTCCAGTTCACGCCGCCCGTGCTGCTGAGGACGGTACCGTCCCGGCCGGACGCGATGAAACTCCCGTTTGCGAAGGCAACGGCATACAGATGACTGGAGCTGCCGGCGTTGCGAACCGTCCAACCGCCGCCGGTGGACGTGAGCACCGTGCCGCGTTCGCCCACGGCGACGGTGATGCCATTGCCAGCAGCCACGCCATGCAGATTCTCGGCAACAGGCGAGACCTGGGGCTGCCACCCGATGCCATCGCCGCTCGCAAAGATTGCCCCGCCGCTGCCCACGGCAACGAAACCGTTGCCGGTCGGCGCGACGGCATTGAGCCGTATCCCGCCGGTGCCCGTACCTGCCTGCCAGCTTGCGCCTTGGGTATCGCTGTAGATTGCAACGCCGTTGCCCACCGCCACCAGGCGCGACATGCCGCTGGTGATACCAAAAAGGTCAGCCGTTACGCCCGACGTGCCAGTGCTCCAACTCGTACCGCCGTTGGTGCTGAAGCGCACGGCGCCGCCATTTCCCACGGCGACGTAGCGGTCTCCACTCAGGGTAATCGCGTTCAGGGCCGGGTTGCCGTTACCCACCAACCCCGCTGTGCCCGGTGATGAAATGACACGGCCGCCGTCGCCCACGGCGACCCACGCTGAACCGTTCAGCGCCACGCCGTTCATCTGCTGGCGGGGCCCCGTGGTCCGCTCCGACCACGTTGCCCCGTTCCGTTGCATGATGATGCCGTGGTCACCCACGGCAATGCGATTGTCGCCGGCAACCAGCACCGCCTCGAAGCCCTCCGTCGTATTCGAGGCGACCGCCACAGGGTTCCCGGCCGTGACGGTTTGCATCGTGCCGCTGCCACCCACCACAAGAAAATGGTTTCCTTCCGGGTCCCATGTCACATCAGTGAACTTCGGGATCTCCGCGCCATTCTCGAACACGACAGTCCACTGGATTGCGTCGGTACTCCGCAGGATGACGCCATTGCCCACGGCCAAATAATCGGTACCGCTGTGCGCCACGCCTTCCAGTGACGGGCGGCCGCCGGTGGCGAACTGGAAACGGGGGCGCTCGGTCCACGTTTGTCCGTCTGGACTGGTGAGAATGATTCCCTGTGATCCCACCGCCACGAATTGCCCGGCGGCGAACACCACGTCGTTCAACCAATCCCTGACCGGATCGAATCGCACCCGTTGCCAGGTCGATCCGCCGTCCGTACTGCGCAGGATGGTAGCACCGTCGCCCACGGCCACGATGACACCGTTGCCCTCCGCGATGCCATAAAGAAAGTGCGCGCCCTCCCAGCGTAACGGGCTCCAGGTATCGCCATCCGGACTGTAGGTGATTTCGCCATCGTTGCCGACCGCGATGAACCGCCCGTAGGTTTCACTCCACAGCACGGCCTCCAGCCACGCGCTGGTGCCGGTGTCGACCAGGTGCCACCCCAAGCCGTCGGTACTGATGAGAACGGTCCCCGTATGGCCCACGGCCACGTAACGTCCGTCGCCATAGGCGACGTCTGCGAGGATGTTGCCCTGCGGGCGTGGATTTACCCACTCCCAGCTGGCCTGTGCCGACAAGGAGAAAGCGAGTGAAAGAAACACCAGCATATGCGAGACAGCACCACGAATGTCCCTATTCATCGTGCGCATCCTCGATGGTTGCGATCGACGGCCACACCGGTTCGCATGGCGGAGCACCAACGGCGTACGAACACGTGCCGCGGCCACGTGACCGACGGTCAGGAGACGTAGCAGTCAGGAATCAGCAGCCGCCCTGCCCAAACGGGCAGGCGCTTTTCGTGCTGGTGGTTGCAGGTGAAGGGATTGGCTTTGCTCGAACAGACTGCGATAGACAGCATCACGAACATTACTATTCATGTGCGTATCCTCGACGACTGTTGGTGATGCGTTCCCGAAGTCACGCATCGAAGGCCAAAAGTATAGCCGCGTGCGTTCATGGTCACGGTGAACGCCCCACGCGAAAACATTGGAGGAGAAAACCAGAAGGTGGGTGTACGTTTTCCCGGCGCGCTAGCGCTGGACGAGGCCATGCTCGAAGGCGAACGCCGTGACGGCAGTGGCGTTATGCAAGGACAGTTTCTTCATCAGATTTGCCCGGTGTTTCTCGACGGTCTTCGCACTAAGACACATCACCTGCGCGATCTCACGGTTGCGATAACCCTCCGCAACCAGCTTGATGACCTCGCGCTCCCGATGCGTAAGGCGTTCAAGCGGACTGCGCGCCAGGGGTCTGCCGCCGTGCAGATAGCCGCGCACCACACTGCCGCAAATGCTTGGACTCAGGAACACATGCCCGCCCTGGACGCTACGGATCGCCACCAGCAATTCGCGGTGGCTGTCCTCCTTGAGGACGTAGGCGCCTGCACCCGCATCGAGTGCCGCATGCACGTATTCGTCAACTTTGTGCGCGGTAAGTACGATGACATGGATCTCTGGAAAGCGCCGCTTGATATTCCGAATGGCCTCGGTGCCATTCGAACCCGGCATGGAGAGATCCATGAGCACGACGTCGGGACGCTGCTCCACGCAGGCGTGGAGCGCGTCGATGCCATTGCCTACCTCAGCTACCACTTCAAGATTTGCTTCCGAGGCCAGCAGGACCCGCAAGCCTTCGCGCAGGATCTTGTGATCCTCGGCGATGAGGACCCTGCACTTATGAATCATTAAATGACCATCCTTGGTCAATGCCTCGTCCGTGAATCGTTCATTCTCACCGTCGCCGGGTCGTCTGAACGATGGCTTGAGTGTAGCAAACGGTTTTTCCCGCGCAGCATGCGCGAAAACATTCTTTGTTCGCCGACTCGGCATTCCGTGTAAATCGTCGCCATGCTTTTCGAAGTCACGCAAGGGATCCGGATGACGGCCAGCAAACAGGTATTGATGATCTCCGATACGCACGGTGTTATCGACCCGCGCATTGCCGCACTGTCGAGGGGCTGTGACTACGTGGCGCATGCCGGCGATATCGGTGCGGCCGCGGTGCTCGATGCCTTGCGACCACACTGCGCGATCGTTGCGGTGCGCGGCAACAACGACACGCCCGCGCAGTGGCCGACGCGCGATCTCGCCAGGCTGGATGCGCTACCGGCGTGTGCCGTGCTCGACCTGCCCGGCGGTGCCCTGGCGATCGTCCATGGCCACCGCAGTGGCCCTGTGGCGCAGCGCCACCCGCGGCTGCGCGCCGCATATCCCGCATGCCGGGGCGTGCTCTACGGACATAGCCACCGGCTCGTACTCGATACGGATGCACTGCCCTGGTTGTTCAATCCCGGCGCCGCGGGTCGGACCCGCACCTTTGGCGGGCCGTCATGCTTAGGACTAATGCGCCGCCTCGCTACGCTCGCCCTCTTCACGCCGCACGATGTCATAGACGAATTTCGCGAGTGCCCCGGCGAGGAATTGGGGCTCGAGCCGCGTCTCGGTGGGCGCGCCGCTCCACTCGGGCGCCGTGTGCCCATCGAACTCCGCGCCCGGGTCTTCGCCGTAGCGCAGGCGCGCCAGCAGTTTTTCGGTGGGTGCGGCCAGGACACTCTCCACAGCACCGGGGCTGATGCCCAGAAACTGCGCGATCTCGTTGACCTCGCGGTGCTCCTCATCGCGCAACACGAGCACATAGGCGGACTCCACCAGCGCGGGCAGGATGGCCTGTTCACCGTGGCGCACCATTGCCGCCGCACCACCCAGTTGTTCCACGGCGTGCATGACCACATGCCTGGCACGGTCATCCACCTCGGCCGATACGGTGAAGCTGCTGGGGTCGTTCATCACACCTCCTCCTCAGCGAGGCTGGGCCGCCGCTGTCACAGGTCCGGACGGCGTCGCGCCCGCACATTTACGAGGCTCTGATGACAGGACTAGTTGCATAAGGTGCGATGGTCAATCGCTGCCCCTGCGAGCCCTCGCGACACCACTCGGGTGGTGCGGCGATGTCCCTGCAACTTGCCTGTGCTGACGACACATCTTTACCTTTCATAAGGAACTCGCGCGAGTGTCCGATTCCTTCCATCGCGAAGGTGCCGCATGCACAACGGGCGTTGGCAGGACTGGGCGAATCTCGTGCTGGGCGCCTGGCTCATCATCGCGCCCTTTGCGCTGGGGTATGCCGAGCAGTCAGGAGTGGGCCATGACCACGCCGATGCTCGCGCACAGGCGCTCTTGAACCAGACGTAGCCTCTATGCCTGTGCGGTGAAACCTTACAGCGGCGCGTGGCCCGAAACCGCCGTGCTGATCAGGAGTGAATGTCGCGACGGATCAGCATGCGTTCTTGGGAAAAGGCGGGCTGGCGCGCATCGCCCAGATCGACGGCCACGTACTCGTCCGCGAGCCGGTATCCGTGGCTGTCGGCGTAGGCTTGCAGGCGTTCGAGGGCCCGATCCGCCTGGTGCAGAGGCCGGGTGTGCAGGGTCTGCAATGCGAGTGATTCGGGGAGCACACGCAATGCCACGTGGGCCAGGAGGGGGCGGGGGGCGAGTGTCCGTTGCTCAACCGTCATCAGGTCTGCATCCACCACGGGTGGTTGCAGGATCATTACGGTCCAACTGCTGTCACGGAATTCGACTTCCGGCGGCATCACGCGGAAATCCAACGCCATGGGCCCCGCCTTCACGCGCCGGCGCAGCGCGCGCGCCAGGGTACGCACCGCACTGACCGCCTGCGCGAAGGCCGGCGCATCGAGCGGCCCTTCGCCATCAAGGACCAGGCAACGCCGTGGCGGCACGCTCACGCGCACCACAGCCTCACGTTCCGGCGGCTGATAGACCTCGCGGAAGACCGCGCGATAATCGATGCGTTGCATGAGAGACAAGGCACCCCGGCAGGGCCGGGGTGCGCACCGTCACTGCGCCTGGGCCTTGAGCATCATGGCCTTGCCGGCCGCCTTCGCAGCGACGAATTGGGTGAATTCGATGGGATTGTCATAACCCATTTTCAGGGCGTATTGCACGAGCGCATCGATGAGTTGGCGGGTCTCGGCAATCTCCTGGTGGCTGCGACCGCAGCCCTGGCAATGGGTACCATCTTGCGTGCAGTTGTCACCACCGCGACAAGGGGAAAACTTCATAGTGAACTCCTCGTGAACGTCTGCCCGTCACGGGCGATGGGGCGCGCATCTTACGCGTTTTCGCCCGGGTATAAAACGGACGCAGCGTACGGGATTGCACCGGCAACAACTGCATCGAGCGCAAGAAAGCGCCCGCCAGCCCGCCGCGCCGGGCAATCATTATTAGAATACGGCCGCCCGATCTCCGTTCGCGGTCCGCGGTTCCCAGCCACAGGAGTCTTGCTGCATGGCCGAGTTCCTTGATCTCGATACCCGCCGTCAGGTAAGCGAAATCTTCGCGCGCCTGGCCGCGCCCGTGCGCCTGGTGTTTTTCACCCAGACCCAGGCTTGCCGTACCTGCCGCGAGCAGCGCGCCCTGCTGGAGGAACTGGCGGCGCTGTCCGATCGCATTGCGCTGGAAGTTCACGACCTGCTCGCCGACGCGGAGCTCGCACATACCCTCGGCATCGACAAGGTACCGGCCACGGCCGTGCTCGGCCTTGGCGGTGACGTGGGGATCCGCTTCTACGGCATCACCTCGGGCTACGAGTTCGGCTCACTGGTGCAGGCCATGGTGCGGGTGGCGGAGAACAATGCCGGACTCACGCCGGAACTGGAGGCGCTGGTGCAGCTCATCGACGAGCCCGTGCACCTGGAGGTGATGGTCACGCCCACCTGCCCCTATTGTCCACGCGCGGTACAGCTTGCCCATCAGCTGGCCCTGGCCAATCCGCGGGTGCGCGCGGACATGATCGAATCCTCGGAGTTTCCGCACCTCGTGCAGCGCTACCGCGTGCATGGCGTACCGCGCACGATCATCAATGGCGCACAGGGGTTCGAAGGGGCATTGCCGCCCGGCCAGGCGCTGATGGAGATCCTGCGCGCGATCAAGCCCGAGATCTACGAGCGTCTGGAGGCCGGCATACGCGAGCAGCGTGGCGAACGTCGCGTCGCCGCTACCTCAGCCGATCACCTGTATCAGCTGGCCATCGTCGGCGCGGGTCCGGCTGGGCTCACCGCCGCGTTGTATGCGGCGCGCAAGGGCCTCGACACCGCGCTGGTCGGCGACCGCGTAGGCGGCCAGGTGGCCGACACTGCGACGGTGGAAAACTGGCCCGGCATCAGCACCATCGGCGGGCGTGAACTGGGCGAGGCGCTGCGCAATCATGCCGAGGTATACCCCCTGGCCGAACGCCTGCACACCCGCGTGACACGGGTGGAACGCAACGGGGACCGCTTCCTGTTGCACCTGGCGGGGGGCGACCGGCTGCAGGCGCGCGCCGTGGTCTATGGCGCCGGCAAGCAGTACCGGCGCCTCGGCGTGCCCGGCGAGGCGCGCTTCCTCGGCCGCGGCATCGCCTTCTGTGCCACCTGTGACGCACCGCTGTACGCGGACAAGCGCGTCGCCGTGGTCGGCGGTGGCAACTCCGCCTTCACGGCGGTGCGTGATCTGCTCGGCTTCGCCCGCGAGATCCACCTCATCCACATCAGCGACCAGTTCAGCGCAGACCCGTTGTTGCAGGAAGAGATCATGGCCGCGCCGCGCGTGACCTGTCATCGCAGCCTGCGCGTCACGGCCTTCCTCGGCGATGAGGCGCTCACGGGCGTGCGCGTGGAGGCGGTGGACGGCAGCGAACGCTTCGATATTGCGGTGGACGGCGTGTTCCTGGAGATCGGCCTGACACCCAATGCCGAGCCGCTGCGCGACCTGCTGGCGCTGAATGAAACGGGTGAAGTGCCGGTGCAGCGCGACCAGTCCACCGCCGTGCCCGGGTTGTTCGCCGCGGGGGACGTGACCGACGAACCCGAAAAGCAGATCGTCGTGGCCGCGGGCGCGGGCGCCAAGGCCGCACTGGCGGCCTATCGCTATCTGTCCGGCGGGCCGGCGTGACCACACGCCCGCGCCATCGCCAGATCCAGCTCATCACCGGTGAGCGGGATGCCTGTGTCGCGGCCGCCCGGCGGCGGGTCGCCGGCCTGGCGGCGCTGTGGATCACCGACCAGACGATGGAGGGTACGGAGACGCTCCCGGCCGCCCGCGCCCATGCACTGCTCGGCGGCGAGCGTGACGCGCTGGTGTTCGACGCGCACGCGGGGTTCGACGTGGAGGCCTTCGGCGCCTGCGCCGGCGTGGTGCGCGGCGGCGGGCTGTTCGTGCTGCTCGCGCCCCAATGCGAACACTGGCCGGCGCTGGATTTGGAAGAAAAGGCCCGCATCGCCGATTACCCCCATCCGCCCGAGGCCGTGGGTGGGCGCTTCCTGGCGCGCCTGGTGCGCGTGCTCGCGGACATGCGCGTCCCGGTGGCGCGCGCCGATACGCCCCTGCCGGCCTGGGCCGTGTCGCCGGCCGCGCCCAGTGCCGGCACCCCGGATCAGGGCGCCGCCGTCGCGGCCATTCTGGACCTGGCCCGCAGCCCAGCGCCGCGCCCGCTGGTGCTGCTGGCGGATCGCGGGCGCGGCAAGTCGGCGGCGCTCGGCCTCGCGGCGGCGCAGCTGATCGCGGAAGGCTATGGCCACGTGGTCATTACGGCCCCGCGCCCGGCGGCGGCACAGACCGCGCTCGCCCATGCCCGCAGCGCGCTGCCCGGTGCGACACCCCGAGGGCGCGGCCTGGCCCTCGGCGCCGCCCGCCTGGATTTCGCTGCGCCGGATGCCCTGGCGGCCGGCGAGGTCCCGGCCGACCTGGTGTTGGTGGACGAGGCCGCCGCCATCCCGGCGCCGCTTCTCGAACGGCTGTTGCGCCGGTTTCCCCGTGTGGTGTTCAGCACCACGGTGCACGGCTACGAGGGCACCGGCCGCGGCTTCGCCGTGCGCTTTGCGCGCGTACTCGATCGCCGCACACCGGGTTGGCGGCAGCTGACCTTGCAGACGCCGGTGCGCTGGGATGCCGGCGACCCGCTGGAGGCCCTGGTGTTCCGCGCCCTGCTGCTCGACGCCGAGCCCGCGCTGGACGCCGCTGTCAGCGGACCGATGGGCGCCATGGAGGTGGGGCGCGTCGATCGCGATGAGCTCGCCCGCGACGAGGCCCTGCTGAGGGAGGTCTTCGGCTTGCTGGTGCTCGCCCACTACCGCACCAGCCCCATGGATCTGCGTCAGCTGCTGGATGGACCGAACCTCGCGGTGTTCGTGATGCGCACGCAGGGGCACGTGGCCGGGGTGGCGTTGGTGGCGGAGGAAGGCGGGTTTCCGCCCGAGCTGGCCCGGCAGGTTTGGGCCGGGCGGCGGCGCGTGCGCGGCCATTTGCTCGCCCAGTCCCTCGCCCAGCACGCCGGGTTGGTCGATGCGCCCGGACTGCGCGGCCGGCGCGTGCTGCGCATCGCAGTGCACCCGGCCGCCCAGGGCCGCGGCCGGGGCCGTCGGTTGGTGCAGGCGGTGGTGGAGGATGCCGCACGCCGCGCCGCCGACTACGTCGGCAGCAGTTTCGGCGTGACTCCGGGCCTGTTGCACTTCTGGCAGCGCTGCGGGTTTCGTGGCGTGCGCCTCGGCCTGGCCCGCGACGCGGCGAGCGGCGCGCCGTCGGCCATGGTGCTGCGGCCGCTCAGCGCGGCGGGCAAGACGCTGTTCGCCGAGGCGCGGCGCCGTCATGCCGAGGCATTGCCCTGCCTGCTCGCCGATCCGCTGCGCGGACTGGATCCGGCCATCGCCGACGCACTGCTGGCGGAGGCCGGGCCGGCACCCGCGCCCCGCGCCCTGGATGCGACGGACTGGGCCGAACTGACTGCGTTTGCCGCGGGTGCACGCGACCTGGCCTACGTACTCGCCCCCCTGCACCGGCTCATCGCACCGGCTTTCGCCGATCGCCACATACACAGTCTGCTCACGCCGGTGCAGCGCGACGCACTGGTGCTCAAGGTGGTCAAGGCGCGCGGATTTCCCGAGACCGCCGCACAGCTCGGGCTCGCCGGGCGTCGACAGGTGCTCGCCGAACTGCGCGGTGCGGTGCGCACGCTGGTGAATGCCCTCGGGGATGCCACGGCACGCGCGACGCTCGCGTGCTGAAAGATCGTCGTTTTCGCGATCCATTCGAAACAGCCTGCCCACGGCGCACCTCCCATCAGGCGGACTACGTTTGCTTATAGGCCCACAGAGGAGGAAAGCCACATGCGTATGCTTGCCACGCTCGGCGCGGGTGCGTTGTTCGGTACCCTCATGGCCACCGCCCCGGCGCACGCAGTCGACGAGGGGTTCTACGTGGGCGGTTCCATCGGCGAGACCACGGTGGAGGAGAACGTCGACGGCATCGACCTCGACGAGACGGACACCAGCTGGAAGGTCTTCGCCGGCGCCCGCTTCGGGCTGTTCGGGATCGAGGGCGGCTACGTGGACCTGGCGGACGTCAGCGACAACGGCGCCGACGCGGAGGTGACCGGCTGGGATCTGTTCGGCACCGTGAACGTGGGCGCGGGGCCGGTGACGGTGTTCGGCAAGGCCGGCGCCATCGCCTGGGACGCCGACGTGGAAGTACTCGGTGTAAGTGCGGGTGACGACGGCACCGATCTCGCCTACGGCATCGGCGCCTCCATCGGCATCATGCCGCTCACCGCCATCCGCGCCGAGTGGGAACGCTTCGACATCGGCGACCTGGACAAGGTGGACATGATGTCGCTGGGTCTGGAAGTGGGATTCTGATTGCGCGCGGGCCGGCGGCTATCGCGGCCGCCGCTCCGCTTTCGCTCCGGCCGGTGCACGGTGCGCCCGTGCACCGTACAATAGCGGGCCTCTTCCGCCGGAGCACCTTCGTGAAACTGAGCGTCGACGCCTTTCGCGCCTGGGAAAACAAGCGCATCACGCTGCTGGGCATGTCCGGGGTGGGCAAGACCCGCCTGTCCAACATCCTGCGCCGCGGGAACTGGTTTCATTATTCCGGTGACTATCGCATCGGCACCCGCTACCTGGACGAGGCGATCCTGGACAATATCAAGCGGCAGGCCATGACCATCCCCTTCCTGCGGGACCTGCTGCAGTCGGATTCCATCTACATCCGCAACAACATCACCGTGGATCACCTCAAGCCCGTATCCACCTTCATGGGCAAGCTCGGCAATCCAGAACGGGGCGGACTGTCGCTCACCGAGTTCAAACGCCGCCAGAACCTGCATCGCGAGGCCGAGATCGCGGCCTTCAAGGATGTGCCGCAGTTCATCCGCAAGGCCCAGGACATCTACGGCTATCAGCACTTCGTCAACGACGCGGGTGGTTCGCTGTGCGAGCTGGACGACCAGGGCGTGCTCGACGTGCTCGATGCGCACACGCTCATCCTTTACATCAAGGCCAGCGAGGACGACGAGCGCGAGCTGATCCGCCGCGCCGAGGCCGACCCCAAGCCGCTCTACTATCGCGAGGCCTTTCTGGATGAGCAGCTTGCCGAGTACATGCGCGAACGCACCCTCGACTACGTGGCGCTCATCGACCCGGACGATTTCGTACGCTGGGTCTTTCCGCGCCTGTTCTACGCCCGCATTCCGCGCTACGAGGCCATCGCCGCACGCTACGGCTATACCGTCACCACCGAAGAAGTGGCCGAGGTGCAGAGCGAAACCGATTTCCTGGCATTGATCGAACGCGCCGTGGCGCGCGGCTGAACTCACGAGGGCACAGCATGCCATTGGTCGCAAACACCCCGTTGCCCGCCTTCGAGCGCCTGAGGCAGGAAGGGCAGACCGTCATCCCCAGCGAGGCCGCGGTGCGCCAGGACATCCGCGAGCTGCACGTGGGCCTGCTCAACATGATGCCGGATGCTGCACTGGAGGCCACCGAGCGCCAGTTCTTCCGTCTCATCGGCGAGGCCAACCAGATCGCCCAGTTCTACATGCATCCGTTCACCCTGAAGGAGCTGGCGCGCGGCCCCGAGGGACAGGCGCACGTGGAGCGCTATTACCAGCCCTTCGAGCAGGTGAAGGAGCAAGGCTTGGATGCGCTGATCATCACCGGGGCCAATGTGTCGGGAACGTCACTGTCCGATCAACCGTTCTGGAAACCGCTCATGGAGGTCATCGACTGGGCTTACGAGAACGTCGCTTCCACGCTGTGCTCCTGCCTCACCACCCATGCGGTGATGGAGTTCCGCTATGGCCAACCGCGCCGACCGCTCGGCAAGAAACGCTGGGGCGTGTACTCCCATCGGGTGATGGACCCGCGTCATCCGTTGGTGCAGGGCGTGAACACCCGTTTCGACGTGCCGCACTCCCGTTTCAACCAGATCGATCGCGAGCAGTTCGTCAGCGCCGGTTGCCGCGTGCTGGTCGAGAGCGCCGAGGCCGGTGTGCACCTGGCCACCAGCGAGGACGGTTTCCGCCTGGTGTTCTTCCAGGGCCACCCGGAATACGACACGGTGAGCCTGCTCAAGGAATACAAGCGCGAGGTGAACCTGTTCGCCGCGGGACGCCGCGCCGATTATCCGCCGTTCGTGGAGAATTACTTCACGCGCCAGAACGAGGCCGTGCTCGACGAGCACCGCGAACGCCTCACCGCCGCACTCACGATGAACGCCCCCGTCCCCGCCCTGCCCGAAGCGCTGGTGGCGGCGCAGCTCGACAACACCTGGCACGACTCCGCCGAGGCGGTCATCAACAACTGGATGGGCACGGTCTACCAGCTCACCCATCTGGATCGGAAGAAGCCGTTCAAGGACGACGTCGATCCCGCCGATCCGCTCGGCCTTCGACGGCCCCCCGCGGTCTGAGCGACACCGGACATGGGCCGCGCCCGCGGGCGATGGAACAAACTCCGTTGGCTGCGCCGCGGCATGATGGCGGCGCTGTTCGTGCTCGCCGTCGACCTGCTCTATCTGGCCGTCATCTGGCCCGACTGGGAGGCGCTGGCCGGCGGGCCGGCACCCAAGTCCAATTTCATTCTCGACTACGAGGCGTTACGCAGAGAAGACGCCCGCCTGCCGCCGCTACGTTGGCAACCGGTGCCGCTTTCACGTGTCGCGCCGATCATGCACCGCGTGGTGGTGATATCCGAGGACAGCCGCTTCTGGCACCACCCGGGCATCGACACCGTGGCGATTGCCGACGCGATGGAGTCCAATCTGGAGCGTGGCCGGTTCGTGTATGGCGGCAGCACCATTTCGCAGCAGACCACCAAGAACCTGTTTCTGCACGGCACCCGCGACCCGCTGCGCAAATGGCACGAGCTGGTGCTCACGCTGGCCATGGAGCAGTATCTCCGCAAAGCCCGTATTTTGGAGATTTACCTGAATATCGCCGAATTCGGCACTGGCCTGTTCGGCGTGGAAGCGGCGGCGCGCCACTACTTCGGTGTATCGGCGGCGGAACTCACCACCGAGCAGGCCATCGCCCTGGCCGCAAGCCTGCCGAGCCCCAAGCTGCACAATCCGCACACCGCCACCCGCGCGTACCAGGACCGCAGGCAGCGCATCAGCCGCCACCTCGCCGCGTTTTCCCGGACACCGTGACGCCGTCGTGCAGGTTGCGTCAAGACAGAACGTCAGGACCGTTTTGATTCCCTCTCCCTGTCCCTCTCCCGGAGGGAGAGGGACATCAGTTGGGGTCGCCGTGATAGCGGCCGTCCATTTTCCGCCACCGCGCGCACAGCCGGTCTTACCCGCTCTCCCTTCGGCTGCCTCTTAGTCACATTTTTCGTTGCGGACAGCCTTCTTGCCCCCTCTCCCTCCGGGCTGTCTCTTGGTCACATTTCGCTGTTGTAGCCAGCCCTTCTTGCCCCCTCTCCCTTCGGGCTGTCTCTTGATCAGATCTTTCTCGCCTGCGCCAGTTCGCGGGCGAGGCG
>JALOAT010000074.1 GCA_023228645.1 Gammaproteobacteria bacterium
GCACCGCCTCGGCCAGGGCCGAGGCGCCGTCATAGAGCGAGGCGTTGGCCACGTCCATGCCGGTGAGCGCGCACATCATGCTCTGGAATTCGTAGATGAGCTGCAGCGTGCCCTGGCTCGCCTCAGCCTGATAGGGCGTGTAGGCTGAGTAGAATTCCCCGCGCGTGACGATCTCCCACACCGCCGCCGGCACGTGATGGTCGTAGGCGCCCGCGCCGATGAAACACAAAGGCGCGCCGTCACGCGCCGCCCGTTCGTACATCAGGCGGCTCACCGCCATCTCGTTCATGCCCGCCGGCAGCGCCGCCAGATCCCCCACGCGCAGCGCGCCCGGAATCTCGTCGAACAAGGCCTCGATGCTCTCGACCCCGATGGCCGCGAGCATGGCGCGGATGTCGTCTTCAGTGTGCGGGATGAACGGCATCTTCTTCACTCGCCCTTGTGGAGAAAAGCTTGAACACGGGGGACACGGGGAACACGGGGAAGCAACAATTCAAAAAACGTAACACCCCGCATCAGGGCTTCGCAGGTTCGGAATCTGAAGAATTCTCCACGAACATGAAACCCGTTTTTACCCCGTGTTCCCCGTGTCCCCCGTGTTAACGCTTTTTGCCTTTAATGGCTCTCGTCGGCCACGACGCGTTCGTAGCCCGCCGCGTCGAGCAGCTTGTCGAGCTCGGCGACGTCGGCGGGCTTGAGGCGGAACAGCCAGCCTTCGCCGTAGGGATCCTTGTTGACCAGGTCAGGGCCGGCGGTGACGGCATCGTTCACGGCGAGCACCTCGCCGGCGATGGGCGCGTACACGTCGGAGGCGGCCTTCACCGACTCGACCACGGCGCACTCCTTGCCCGCCGTGAGCGTGCGGCCCACATCCGGCAGTTCCACGTAGACCATGTCGCCGAGCAGGTCCTGGGCGTGTTCGGTGATGCCGACGGTGACGCTGCCGTCGGACTCGGCGCGCACCCATTCGTGGCTCTTGGCGTATTTCAGGTTGGCCGGCACATTACTCATTGGTTTCTCCCGTTGTTGTTCTCGCGGTGTTGATCAAAGCGCGATGACGGCTCGGCCGTTGCGCACGAAAGGTGGTTTGACGACACGCGCGGCGAGCAGTCTGCCGCGCACCTCGACCCGACAGCGCCCGCCTGTGCCCGCCGGCACGCGGGCCAAGGCGATGGCGCGGCCCAGGGTCGGCGAAAAGCTGCCGCTGGTGATCTCGCCCTCGCCGTCATCGATCAGCACGCGCTGATGGGCGCGCAGCACGCCCTGGTCTTCCAGCACCAGGCCGACCAGTTCGCGCGATGGTCCCGCGGCGCGCTGTGTCTCGAGGGCGGCCCGGCCCACGAAATCCCGATCAGCCGGCTCGAAGGCGACGGTCCAATCGAGTGCGGCTTCCAGCGGCGAGACGTCTTCGTCCATGTCCTGGCCGTACAGCGCCAGGCCCGCTTCGAGCCGCAGGGTATCGCGCGCGCCCAGACCGCAGGGGGTGACAGCGCCGGCGTGGAGACGATGCCACAGGTCTTCCACGTCGTCCGCGGGCAGCATGATCTCGTAGCCGTCCTCGCCGGTGTAACCGGTGCGCGCGATGAACATGTCCTGACCCGCGTCGACCGCGGCGAATCGGCCCAGCGTCTTCGCGTCCCCGGCCTGTTCGCCGAGCACCGCATGCACCTTGGCGCGCGCATTGGGGCCCTGCACGGCGAGCATGGCCAGGTCGTCACGCTCCTCGATCGCCACGCCGAAGGAATCACCGTGGCGGCGGAACCAGGCCAGGTCCCTGCCGCGCGTAGCGGCGTTCATCACGATGCGGTACCAAGTGTCGCCCATGTAGTAAACGATGAGATCATCGATCACCCCGCCGCTCTCGTTGAGCATGCAGGTGTACAGGGCCTTGCCCGGCTCCCGCAGCCGCGCCACGTCGTTGGCGAGCAGATAGCGCAGAACATCGCGCACCCGCGCGCCATGCAGATCCACGACGCCCATGTGCGACACGTCGAACATGCCCGCGTCCCGACGCACCGCATGGTGTTCCTCGATCTGGGAACCGTAATGGATGGGCATCTCCCAGCCGGCGAAATCCACCATTTTGGCGCCGAGCGCCACGTGCACGTCGTAGAGCGGTGTGCGATTAGGCACGTGCATCTCCTATTGTTTGAAGAAGAATAACCACGGGGGACACGGGGAACACGGGGTTCGATACATGTACATCCCGCCGGACGTTCACGCACCCGTAGTCAGCAGATGAGGCAACGCAACCAAACATTTCTCCCCCCCGTGTCCCCCGTGTCCCCCGTGGTTAATTCTTTTCTTCCGCGTGGTAGGAACTGCGCACCATGGGGCCGGCCTTGATCCAGGCAAAGCCCAGGGCGCGGGCCTCGGCTTCGTAGCGGGCGAAGGCGTCGGGATGGACGTATTCGCGGACCGCCAGATGATAGCGCGATGGACGCAGGTATTGGCCGATCGCCAGGCGGGTCACGCCGGCGTTGCGCAGATCGCGCATCACGGCAATCACTTCCTTGAACGCCTCTCCCAGGCCGAGCATGAGGGCGGACTTGGCCTCCACGCCGGGCCGGGCCGCCGCCAGTTCCAGCAGGCGCAGGGAACGCGCGTATTTCGCGCCCTTGCGCACGCTGCGGTACAGCGACGGCACGGTCTCCACATTGTGGCCGAACACCAGCGCTGCGCCGTCCACGGCGGCCACGATGCGCTCCACCGCGGCCTCCTGCACGCCGCGGAAATCGGGGGTGAGGATCTCGAGGCCCATGGCGGGTTGGCACGCGCGCAGTTCCCGCAGGGTTTCGGCGAAGGCGCCCGCGCCGCCGTCCGGCAGGTCGTCGCGGTTCACCGAGGTGAGCACCACGTAGTCCAGCCCCAGAGCCGCCACCGCCTCAGCCACGCGGCGCGGTTCATCGGGATCGACTGCGGGCGGACGACCGGTCTTCACGTTGCAGAAACCGCAGGCGCGGGTGCAGGTGTCGCCCAGCAGCATGAAGGTGGCCGTGCCTTTGCTCCAGCACTCGCCGCGATTGGGGCAGCGCGCCTCCTCGCACACCGTATGCAAGCGCCCACTATGCACCGCGGCCGCGGTGCCGGCGTAATTACCGCCGGCCAGGGATTGGCGTACCCACGGCGGCATGCGGCCCGCGTTCGGTTCGGCCGAGTGATCGAAGACGGGAATGGGAAAGGGGCTGTGGGCCATGCACGTTCCTGCAAGAAATGAAGAGGGCGACGAAAGTCTGGCCTTTCGCCGCGCCGCTGTCCTTGCCCCGGGGATAGGGGCGCCGCTTATGCTAACCGAGGCGGGGGAATGGTCACCACAACAGAGACGGCGCACCGCCCGTAGGCGCCCACACCGTGGGCGAATGCCTTTCCTATCACCGGCGGTTACCGAAACCGCATTCGCCGACAGTGTCGGCGCCTACAGCAAACCGCCCCGCATGATCACGAGGCGAGCCGCATTACCTGCATGGCCTCCGCGCGCGGGAACATCACCAGGTGATCGGCGTGCAGCCGCAGGAACACCTGCCCGCCCACGGCATGGGCGTTGTGGCTGTGGGTGAGGCACAGCACCCGGGCGCCGCTGGGCAGGCGCAGGGTGTAGAGATACTCGGCGCCGCGGAAGGCGCGATCGATCACCTCTGCCCTCAAGCCGTGTTCAACCAGGGTCACGTCGTCCGGGCGAATGAGCACCTCCATCTCACAACCGGGGCGGCACCCCACCGGCAGGTCGCCGTCGATCAGGCCCAGTTCGGTTTCCACCCGCCGTCCCTCACGCACGATGCCCGGCAGCAGCACACCCTGGCCGATGAAGTCGGCCACGAAGCGGTCGGCGGGCCGGTGGTAGAGGTCGTAGGCGGCGTCCCATTGGACGATACGCCCGGCGTGCATGACGCCGATCTGATCGGCCCAGGCGAAGGCCTCCAGTTGATCGTGGGTGACCATGAGCGCCGTGGTGCCCTCCTGCTGAAGGATGGCGCGCACCTCGCGCGCCAGACCCTCGCGCAGTTCCACGTCCAGGCCGGAGAACGGCTCGTCCAGCAGCAGCAGGCGCGGCCGCGGCGCCAGTGCGCGGCCCAGGGCGACCCGCTGCTGCTGACCGCCGGAGAGCTGGTGCGGATACATCGCCCCGGCATCCGGCAGGCCGATGATCTCCAGCAACTGCCCGATGCGCGCCTTGCGCTCGGCTCGCGACCAGCCGCGCAGGCCGAAGCCCATGTTGTCGGCCACGGAGAGGTGCGGAAACAGGGCGAAATCCTGGAACACCATGCCCACGCCGCGACGCTCGGGCGCCAGGGTGTAGCCCGGCTCGCTGACGGTCTCGCCGCCCAGTCGGATGCGTCCCCCACGCACTGGCTCGAAGCCCGCCACGGCACGCAGCAAAGTGGTCTTGCCGCAGCCGCTCGGGCCGAGCAGACAGCCCAGGCTGCCTGGTTCGAGGCAGAAACCGGTCTCCTGCACAACAAGCTTTGCCCCGTAACCCACGGTGACGGTGTCCACTTCAAGTCGCATGTCTCTCTCCCGTGCGGGCGATGGCCCGCGACAACAGCACCACGGGCACGATGCCCGCCAGCACGATGGCGAGTGCCGCGCCCGAGGCGTCGGCCAGGCGCTCGTCCGAGGCCAGTTCGTAGGTGCGCACCGCGAGGGTGTTGAAGTTGAAGGGGCGCAGGATGAGCGTGGCCGGCAGTTCTTTCAGCACGTCCACGAACACCAGCAGCACCGCCGTGAGCAGGGTGCCGCCCATGAGCGGCGCGTGGATCTCGCGCAGCACCTGCCACGGACGGCGGCCGAGGGAGCGGGCGGCATCGTCCATGGACAGGCGGATGCGGCCGAGGCCGGCCTCCACGGTCTGTAACGACACCGCCAGGAAGCGCACGGCGTAGGCGAACAGCAGGGCGAACAGCGTGCCCGACAGCAGCAGGCCGGTGGACAGACCCAGCTGGGCGCGCGCCCAGCCGTCCACGGTGTTATCCAGCCAGGCGAAGGGCAGCATGACGCCGATGGCGATCACCGTGCCGGGCACGGCATAACCGAGGCCCGCGACGTTCACCGCGGCGTGCATGAGCGGCGATGGCCGCAGGCGCCGGCCGTAGGCCATGACCAGGGCGAGCAGCAGCACCATGAGCGCCGCCGCCACCGCGAGCAGCAGGCTGTTGCGCATGAGTTCGAGGAAACGTGCATCCAGCAGGGCCGTGCCCGTCTGCCAGGCCCAGGCCGCCAACTGCGCGGCGGGAATCAGAAACCCCAGGGCCAGCGGCGCGAAACAGGCGCCCGCGGCAATCCAGCCGCGCGCACCACGCAAGCGGAACGGTGCGGCGCGGCGACGCGCGCCGCCCTGGTGGTAGCGCGCCTGCCGCCGCGACCAGCGCTCCAGCAGGATCAGCAGGAACACGAAGCCGAGCAACACGGCCGCCAGCTGCGCCGCGGCGGTGGCGTCGCCAAAGCCGAACCAGGTGCGGAAGATGCCCGTGGTGAAGGTGTCCACGCCGAAGTACTGCACCGTGCCGTAGTCGGCCAGGGTCTCCATGAGGGCCAGGGACAGGCCGGTGATCACCGCGGGACGGGCCAACGGCAGGGCCACGGTGAAGAACCCGCGCCACGCCCCCGCGCCCAGGGTGCGGGCGGCCTCCAGGGCGCCGGCGGACTGCTCCAGGAAGGCGGCGCGTGCGAGCAGGTAGACATAGGGGTAGAGCACGAAAGACAGCATGGCCACGGCCCCCGGCAGGGAGCGCACCTCGGGGAACCAGTAGTCGCCCCAGGACCAGCCGAAGCCCTCGCGCAACAGCACCTGCACCGGCCCGGCCACGTCCAGCAGGCCGGTGTAGGTGTAGGCGATGATGTAGGCCGGCATGGCCATGGGCAGCAGCAGCGCCCACTGGAACACCCGCCGGCCCGGGAACTCGCACATGGCCACCAGCCAGGCCGTGGTCACGCCCATGGAGAGCGTGCCCGCGGCCACGCCGGCCATGAGCAGCAGGGAGTTGATGACGTAATCGGCCAGCACGGTTTCGGCGAGGTGAGTCCACACCTCGCCGGCCGGCTCGGCCAGGTTCGCCACCACCACCAGCACCGGCAGCGCCAGCACCAGGGCGAGCGCGCCCACCCCGAGGCCCCAGGGGCTGGGGCGCGCAGCGAGACGCATGAAGGTGGCGGCGGTCACGGGCGTGGGATCACTTCCAGCCGGCACGGTCCATGAGCCGGACCGCGGCGCCGTTCAGCTCGCCCAGTTTCCCCATGGGCAGCCCATCGGCCTTGAAGCGTCCGAAGCTTTCGAGCGTGGCGTTCCATGGCACGCCCGGCTTCACGGGATATTCGAAATTGCCCTCGGCATACCAGCGCTGGGCCTCATCACTGACCAGGAACTCCATCAGGCGCACGGCCTCCGCCTTGTGCTTTGCCGCCGCGGTGAGGCCCACGCCGCTCACGTTAACGTGCACGCCACGGCCCTGCTGGTCGGGCCAGAACACCGCCAGCTTCTCGGCGGCCGCGCGGTCGACCGGGTCAGCGCCGGTGAGCATGGCGCCCACGTAGTAGGTGTTGGCGATGGCGAGGTCGCACTGGCCGGCGGCCGCGGCCTTGATCTGGTCGCGGTCGCCGCCGGCGGGCTTGCGGGCGAAGTTCTTCACCAGACCGTCGACCCAGGCGGCCGCGCCCTCCTCGCCCTCGTGGGCGATCAGTGCCGCCACCATGGACTGGTTGTAGATGTTGTCGGACGAGCGCACGCACACGCGCTTTTTCCAGCGCGGGTCGGCGAGGTCCGCGTAGCCGGACAGCGCCTTCGGGTCCACCCTGTCCTTCACGTACCAGATGGGGCGGGCGCGCAGGGACAGGCCGAACCAGTGGTTCTGCGGGTCGCGGTAAGAGGCCGGAATGGCCGCATCCAGGGTCGCCGAATCCACCGGCTGCAGTACGCCCGCCGCCTTGGCGCGGTGCAACCGCCCTGCGTCGGCAGTGATGAGCAGGTCCGCCGGGCTGTTTGCCCCCTCGCTCACCAGGCGCTGGATCAGGGCGTCATCCTTGCCCGTGACCAGGTTGACCCGGACGCCGGTCTGCGCCGTGAAGCGCTCCAGCAGCGGCCGGATCAAGTCTTCCTTGCGGGATGAGTAAACGTTCACCTCGCCCGCAGGCGCGGCCGCCGCGCTCACCGCGGTGGCCAACATCAGAGACAAAGACAAAGGCAGGAGGAAAAGGCCGCGCATGGTTCGATACCTTCCAGAAGGATTCAGACGCAAACGCGAACTATTCTCGTTTGTGGAGCGGAATAATTCAACCGTTGGAAATGCGTGGGAATTAGAGATCGGGCAGGCCTTCGAGCCTTTCGAACAGCGGTTCGAAAGACAATTCGCCCACGCTGTGGGCTCCTACGGAGGTCCCCGAAAACGTTATAGGAGCCGACACCCTCGGCGAACGCGGTTTCGGGAACCGCCGGGCGGTTGGAAAGGCATTCGCCCACGGGGTGGGCTCCTACCGTCGGCCGCGGGTCAGGCCCTTTCGGCGGCAGGCATGGGCACAGGGGTCGATTCCGGCGATGCCGAGGCGGCGACGAAGCGCCGCAGCACCGGCCCGACAGTAAGGCCCTGCACCAGCACCGAAAAGACCACCACCACGTAGGTGATGGCGAGGATGGCATCGCGCTCGGGCGAGGCCGGGAGCGACAGGGCCAGCGCCACGGACACGCCGCCGCGCAGGCCGCCCCAGGTGAGCACGGGCACCGCGCCCGGGGTGAAGGCACGGGCGCGGCCCATGAGGCCGAGGGGCAGGCCCACGCTCACCAGGCGCGCGAATAGCACGATGGGGATCACCAGCACGGCGGCCAGCAGGTATTCGCCGCGGAAAGACAGCACCAGCAGTTCCAGGCCGATGAGCACGAACAGCACGGCGTTGAGGATCTCGTCGAGCAGTTCCCAGAAGGTGTCCAGGTGCTCGCGGGTGGTCTCGGACATGGCGTAGCGGCCGTGATTGCCGATGATGAGTCCCGCCACCACCACCGTAATCGGACCGGAGAAATGCAGTGCGGTGGCCAGCGCATAACCGCCCATGACCAGCGCCAGGGTGAGTAGCACCTCCACGGGATAGCTGTCCACTTGGCGGAGCATCCAGTACACCAGCCCGCCAATGGCCGCACCGAACAGGATGCCGCCCACGGCTTCCTCGACGAACAACAAGGCGATATCGTCGGCGCCCATGTCGCCCGTGGTGGCGACACCTACCAGCACCACGAACAGCACCACGCCCACACCATCGTTGAACAACGACTCCCCGGCGATCTTGGTCTCCAGGGTCTTGGGCGCGTTGGCAGACTTGAGGATGCCGAGCACGGCGATGGGGTCCGTGGGCGAGATGAGCGCGCCGAAGATCAGGCAATAGATGAGCGGCAGTTCCATGCCCACCAGACCGAGCGCCCACCAGGTAAGCCCACCCACCACGAAGGTGGATACCACCACGCCCAGGCTGGCCAGCGTACCGATCACCCACTTCTGTTTGGCCAGGTCCGCGAGATTCACGTGCAGGGCGCCGGCGAACAACAGGAAGCTGAGCATGCCGTGCATGAGCGCCGTGCTGAAATCGATCTGGGCAAGCAGACTCTCGGCCTGTTGCTCCAGGTCTGCCAGCCCCAGGGCCCCTGCGGCCACCACCGCAAGCGACAGCAGCAGCGCGATGAGCATGAGGCCGATGGTGCTCGGCAGGCGGACGAAGCGGTAATTGATCCAGCTGAACAGCGCCGCGAGAGTGACCAGCAAGGCGGCCAGGTTGAGCATGTGCATGTGGTAAATCCCTTGGAAAAGCTACAAGACTGAACAGCGGGGGATGCTCGGGGCTCGGCGCGTAAGCGCTTGGTTTAGATCCCCTCATCCTGCCCTTCTCCCGGAGGGAGAAGGGACGATTTTATCGGGCGGCAAGGCAATGATTAAACAGAGTTCTTCTCCCGGCGCTCCCCGGGCTACACCATCGGACGCGTCAGGCGCGGAAGATCCCCACCCAGTCCCATGGCGCGGCGCACCATGAAGTTCTTCACCGGTATCGCGGCGTTGGTCAGGTGCAGACCCAGGTTGCGCACCACGGAAAGAGGCGCGATGTCGTTGCTGAACAGGCGCTTGAAGGCATCCATGGCCGCCATCACGGTGAGATTGTCGCCCTTGCGCCAGCGCTCGTAACGGCGCAGCAGGCGCAGGCTGCCGATGTCTTCACCCGCGCTGTCTTCGATCACCTGCGCCAGTGCGGCGGCGTCGGACACGCCCAGGTTCAGGCCCTGGCCGGCCAGGGGATGGATGGCGTGCGCCGCATTGCCCATGAGGGCGATGCGCGGCTGCACATAGGCATCCGCATGCTGGAGGATGAGCGGCCAGGCGCCGCGCGGGCCGGTGGATTCCATGCGGCCGAGGGTATCGCCGAAGGCGGTCTGCAGGGCATCGAGGAACGCGCGTTCCTCCATGGCCAGCAGCGCCTGTGCCTGCTCGGGCGAGGTGGACCAGACGATGGCGCTGCGCCCCTCGGGCATGGCCAAAAAGGCCAGCGGACCGGTGGGCATGAAGCGCTGGTAACAGGCCTCGTTGTGGTGCAGCGAGGTCTTCACGATGGCCACCACCGCGGTCTGGTCATAGCGCCAGCCGTGGGTGGGGATGCCAGCCTGCTCGCGCACCCAGGAGCGCGCGCCGTCGGCGCCGATGACCAGCCGGGTGGTGAGCCGGCGCCCGTCTTCCAGAACGATGGCGGCGTGATCGGACGCCACGTCGAGGGCGCGCACCTGCGCCGGACAGAGCAGTTCGATGTTGTCGAACTCGCCCATCCGTTCCAGCAGACCGGCGAGAATCACGGAGTTTTCGATGATGAGGCCGAGGTCAGGTTCGCCGATGTCGGCGGCATCGAAGTGGATGGCGCCGCTGCCGGTGGCATCCCACACGTGCATCTCCCGATAGGGCTGCACGCGGCGCTTCACCATGTTGTCCCAGGCGCCTACGTTCCGGAACACGTTCTGGGTGGCGCGCGTGACGGCGCTGACGCGGTTGTCATAACCCTCGCGCGGCCAGCCCAGATCCGCCGCGGCCGACTCGATGACGCCGATCCGATACCGGCTTCCCCCCAGCGCGCAGGCGAACGTCGCCCCCACCATGCCGCCGCCCACCACCAGAATGTCGTAATCCGTCTGCATCGCAGTAATTCCTGGAAAAAGCCTTAACACGGGGAACACGGAGGATACGGGGAATACCGGGAGGGCGGTCGAATCAAGTCAGGTGGATATGCGCGCGTGACACATATGCCAGCCCCGTACAGTAACAACCTCCCCGTGTTCCCCGTGTCCCCCGTGTTCTCGCTTTTTTCTTCAAATACCGAGCCCACGCGCGAGGCGCGGCTGTTTGCCGAGGAGGCCCATGGCCTGGGCGGCGAACAGGTGCTTGGCGGCGGGGAGCAGGTCCATGCCCAGCAGCCCCAAGTCGCGCACCAGCGCGAGCGGCGGGAAGCGGCTGGAAAAGAGGCGGGCGAGGCCGTCGGTGAAGGCCAGCGCCCGCAGGTAGTCGGCGCGGCGCCACCGGGCGTAGCGCTCCAGCACCGCGCCGGCGCCCACGTCCTCGCCCCGCTGCACGGCATCGGCGAGCACCTCGGCCAGGGCCGCCACGTCGCGCAGGCCGAGGTTGAAACCCTGGCCGCCCACCGGGTGGATGGCATGGGCGGCGTTGCCGATGAATACGGCGCGCGGACGCACGTGATCGCGCAGGAAGTTCAGCACCAGCGGATAGGCCTGGCGTGGACTGGTAGTAAGGAAACGGCCGGCGCGATGGCCGAAACGTTCCTGCAGGCGGGCGAGGAATTGTTCGTCCGAAAGGGCCAGCATCTCCTCCACCTGCTCATCACGCACGGAATACACCACCGACCAGCGATGATCGCCCGCGGCGGATTCTTCGGTGCCGCGCGCGCCGTTGCACGGCAGCAGGGCGAGCGGGCCGGTGTCGGTGAAACGCTCGTAGGCCCAACCGCCGTGGGGGCGGTCGGTGGTGACATAGGCGATGACCGCGGTCTGGCCGTAACCGAGGCGCAGGGCCTTTTCGCCGAGCAGGGCGCGCACTGCCGAGCGGCCACCGTCGGCGGCGACGATGAGCCTCGCAGTGAGTGAGCGCGCCGCGCCATCGTGATCGATGCGCGCGCTGACGACTTCGTTGCCGATCTCCAGTGCGGTGAGATGGGCCGGTCGCAGCACAGTGGCGTTTTCCGCCTCGGCGAGGGCCTTTTCCAGCACCCGCCCCAGCACGTTGGCCTCGGCCACGTAGCCCAGCGCCTCGACGCCCTCATCGCGCGCCGACAACCGCGCGCTGCCGAAGCGGCCGCGGTCGGAGACATGGATGTTGGTGATGGCGGTGGCCCCTTCGGTATCGAGCGCCTGCCAAAGACCCAGGCCATCGAAGATGCGTTTGGAACCCTGCGCCAGGGCGATGCCGCGGGCGTCGAAGCTGGGGTGCGCGGCACCGGGAGCGCTCGCCTCCACCACCGCCACGCGCAGGGGCAGGCGGCGCAGGGCGTGCACCAGGCTCGCGCCCACCATGCCACCGCCGATGATGAGAAGGTCGTAGTCGGGTTGCATGCCTATACCTCGCCGCGCGGTTCAACCGTAGCGGCTATTCGAAACAACAGCTCAACGCAGAGGCGCGGATACGCAGAGATCGCGAGGAATGACGGGGGCATGCGGATGGGTACTTTCCCGCTCTTTGTGTTCTCTGCGCCTCTGCGTTGGATTTCTCCCGGATGCAGCGCACCACCGAAAGCGCGTTCCGCCAATGTTTCCGGCCAGCGGCGGGAACTATGCAGCACACGCAGGATGACCAGTGTGGAATTCTCCACACGTTAGGGGATCACATACGGAAGATCCGAAAACACGAACTCCCTCGGCGCCGGAACCCAAGATGCGAGCCACGCATCCACCGCCTCATGGCTCGCATAGCGCGCTTCGGCCTGGTCCGCGCGCGTGATCGCTTGCGTCTGCCATTCCTCTTGATCCAGATAGCGCTGCAATGCATCCATGGTCAGGAAGATCGGCTACGGCCGTCACCTCCGCCAGCTTCCCGAGCCATTCTCCCATCTCCTCGCTAGGGAACGCTGATTTAATCGGCCTTTCCCGCGGCACAGGGATGTGCCGCCATTTTCTTCCACACAAGCGGTTGTTGTGAAGGCGAGCAAAAACCACGCTTTTTGCTCGCCGTGCGCTGAGACTACCCGGATGGCCTTATTCAGCGCTTCCCCAGGGGATGCGTACGCTGAACGTGGACATGGGTGGATCCCTCGTCTAGCGATGTAAACATCGTATGACGCTCGCCTATGCCAAGCAACTCCACAATGGCCAACCGCCTCGGCCCAGGTGCACACAAGCCGGGGGTGAACATGCGGGCCCCGCCCCGCGGTAGGCTGCCTCTGAGTCACATCACTGCAGGAAAGACAGAGGCTTGGGAATAACGCATCAACGGCGGCCGCGAAAAGCTTCCCTCCCTTCTCCCTCCGGGAGACGACTGCATGGATGCAGGAGGCAGGCAATGCATGGAGCAAGTGCCGAAGGAAGGGATCTATAAACCGAACGCGTACTGAATTGATCCCAGCCCTCTTCCAGAGGGAGAGGGAGTGTGCGGGGAAGATGTGACCAAGAGACAGCCTTGGCATGCTGGGTTTATCGCGGCCTGACACCGCTCCCCCCAAAGACACCCCATTCGCTCTCTGTGGGAGCGCGCTTCTGCTCGCGACAAACGGGCGACAGCTGCTACGGGAGTTCCCAAAAACTCCTCCGCAACCAGTAGTAAAAGCGTGACTAATCCCTTCACGCCCCTGCGTTCATTCGCGCCTCATTCCCTCTCTCCGGATGAGAATCGCGTGCGCTAAATCGATTGACGAAACCGGGATCAATAAGCCTTTGAGTATGCTTGACACCCCTCGGCCCGGTTCTAGATTAACGATCAAGAGGCGAGAGAACTTCTGCATGTTCCCCGCGGGACAAGAGGAGGTACTGCCATGAGAAGGTTTGCTTGGTTGCTGTCCGGGGCCTTGGCGTTTGGGGTGGGCAGCGCGTTCGCCGTGGACATCGACGCCGACTTCGACGAGCTGGACATCAACATGGACGGCTATGTGAGCGTGGACGAGACCAAGGACGAAACGGCACTCTCCCAGTACTGGTACAAGTTCGACGAGAACAAGGATGGTGCGCTGGATACGGCCGAGTTCAGCGCGTTCGAGGAAGCGGACATCGACGACGTGGAGCCGTGGCCGCTGCGGCATCATTGGTACGGCAGCGTTGGGACTTTCAATCTGGGCGCGAGCGAGTACTAGGCCTTTCACCCTCCTCAGGGGCGCACCCCAGTACCCGGCCGCAGTACAGTTGAAAAAGGAACGGGCGCCAGAAGGCGCCCGTTCGATGCTGCGTTGTCAGGTTCGATTAGAACTTGACCACGAGCCCGGCAGTGAGGATCTGCGCGTCGTCGTCGACAGCAGAACCAACTTCCACATCGACGTTGCCGTAGGCCACGTATGCGCTGCTGGTCTTGCTGAAGTTGTGAGCCACGCCCACCGCCATCACGGTAACTTCCGCATTGCTCTTGTCCAGCTCGCCCACACCGTATTCAGCAATTACCGCATTGTTGCCGCCGACCGGAATCGCGGCGTTGATCAGCCATGCGTCGTAATCGTCATCAGCCTGAGCAAGGCCACGAATCGTAGCGTTGTTGTGCTCAACGTCAGACGCGGTTTCGTACACGAAACCGATCTTTGCAACGCCGGCGTCATAGCCCACACCAACGCGGGTACCGCTCTGGCCCTTCGCGCCGCCGCCCGCAGCCTCGTCTTCGAAGCTTTCATGCGCAACAGCTACGAACAACGGACCGGCATTGTACTGAACAGCCACCGAAATGGCGTCAGCAGCATTGGCGTCGTCACCGCTTGCATCTGCTGCCTCGGCGGCCACGATCGCGGCCTGGAAAGACAGACCGTTGAAATCCGGCGACAGGTAGGCGATTGCGTTATTGGCACGGTTCTCAAGCTGGGTCGCGCCGATCACGGCATTGTAGTCAGCGGCCGTATCAGAGAAGACATCGAGCTTGCCCGTCGACATCTTGTAGGGCGTGTCGTGACGACCGATGGCAACCGTGCCGAAGCCGCCCGCCAGACCGACGATCTGGTTACGGGACTTGATGTTCTGCCCCGCACCGTCGTTGTCGTCCATATCGACTTCCCATTCAAGCTGAGCGATGGCCTTCAGACCGCCACCCAGATCCTCAGCGGCCTTTACACCGACGCGCGAAGCGCGGCTTGTTACGGCCACGGATTGCTCGCCAGCAGTACCGAACACCGCGCCGGCCAGGTCGCCGCTGGTGTTGTCCACAGAAACATGCGCCAGACCATAAACGGTCACTTCGGCCATCGCGGCAGGAGCGGCAACGACGCCGGCAACGGCCAGAGCAAGCAGAGTCTTCTTCATTTATTCCGTCTCCTCGTTGAAATGTTTTCTTGGTCTCGGATTGTTGCTTCCAA
>JALOAT010000014.1 GCA_023228645.1 Gammaproteobacteria bacterium
CGCAGCCACTGGCCCGTCGCCGTCAAAGCCGCTTCGCTCTCGCGCGCCGGGCCACCCTTCTTTTGGTTCCTTTTCTTTGGCCGCTCAAAGAAAAGGAACCCGGCGTAGGGGGACGGAATCCCCCGTCTAAATAATCTTTGCGCGAAGCGCTTCCTTATTGAAGATGTCACGTAGGCGCTGCGCGTCAACGTGACCTACGGCCGTGTGGGTACGACCGCGTTTTGTGGGAGCGGGCTTCCGCGGACTCTGCGCCGCTGTGTTGGACCTTTCCTTCACCCGCCGATGTCGCCCGGCAACGGTTCGCCGAGGTGCAGGCGACGGATGGCGTCGGCGAGGGCGGGGGCGCAGCCGACGACGGTGAGGCGGCTGTGCAACGGGGCCGGTGCCAGATCCACGGGGATGCTGTCGGTGACCAACAGCGACTCCAAGGGCGCCACGTTCAGGTTGTCCGCGGCCTGGGCGCTGAACACACCGTGGGCCGCGACGGCGAGGATGCGCGTCGCGCCGGCACGGGCGCACGCCTCCGCGGCGCGGCGCACGGTGGTACCGCCGGCGACCAGGTCGTCGACGATGACCACGGTGCGGCCTTGCACCTCGCCCACCAGATGCTCGCCGGACACGACCCCGCCGCTGCGGCGCTTTTCCATGAAGCCGGCGCCGAGCGGGCGCATGAGCTTCGCCTCCAGTGCGCGCCGGAATCCATCCGCACGCTTCACGCCGCCCACATCGGGCGAGAGCACCACGACCTCGGCGTCGCCCACCGCGGTGGCCACGGGTCCGGTGAACAGGTGGTGGGAATCCAGGTGTTCGGCGGCGCAGCGGAAGGCGTTCTGATAGGCGACGACGTTGTGTACTTCGAGGGTGAAGATGCGATCGGTGTCCACGGCCTCGAACAACTGGGCCACGTAGCGGGTGGTGACCGGATCGTTGGGTTGGGTGCGGCGGTCCTTGCGGCTGTAGCCCAGGTAGGGCACGACGGCGGTCACCCGTGTTGCGCCGTTGGTACGCAGGGCAGCGATGAAGAACAGCAGGCGCAGCAGCTTGGCGTCCACACTCTGCCCGCCCAGCCCGTGCAGGGACTGGAGCACGTAGACGTCGCGCTCACGCACGTTGGTGAGCGGGCGCGATTTGTGCTCGCCGTCTTCAAAGCCCCGTTCCTCGTGGAGCGCGAGAGCGCCGCCGAGGGCGGCGGCCACCCGTTCGCCCAACGGGCGCGTGGCCTCCAGGGCGAACACCAGGGGCGGCCCATGCATGCTCAGGCCTTGAGATGGCGCACGAACCACTCGCCCGCCAGGCGCGCCACCTGTTCCAGCGTGCCCGGCTCCTCGAACAGATGGGTCGCGCCGGGCACGACGGCGGTTTCGTGCGGCCCGCCGAGGGCGGCGGCTGCCGTGCGGTTGAGTTCGAGTACCCCCTGGTCCAGGCCGCCGACGATGAGCAGGGTGGGGGCCTTCACCAGCGGCAGCGCATCGGCCAGATCGGGCCGGCCGCCCCGTGACACCACTGCGCCGATCAAAGCGGGCTTGGCGGCCGCCACGTTCAATGTGGCGGCGGCCCCCGTGCTGGCGCCGAACAGCCCCAGCGGCAGCGCCGCAGTGGCCGGCTGTGCGTGCACCCAATCGGCGGCGCCGGCAAGGCGCTCCGTCAGTAGCGCGATGTCGAAGCGCAGCGCCGCGGTCGCCATGTCGGCCACCTGCTCCTGCGGGGTGAGCAGATCGAACAACAAGGTGGCGAGGCCGTGCCCGTTGAGCTGCTCGGCCACAAAACGGTTGCGCACGCTGAAGCGGCTGCTGCCGCTGCCGTGGGCGAACAACACCAGGCCGTGCGCGCCCACAGGCAGCGCAAGGTCGCCGGGCAGGGCCGCCCCGCGGCTCTCGATCAAAACCTCGCTCATCCGGGCGCTCCTTGCGACAGCAGGGCGATCACCTCGTCGTCGCTCACCTGGGCGAATTCCGCGAAGAACTGGCTCACCGCATAAAACACCGTGGGCGCCGCGAGGCAGACCAGCTCGTCCACTTCTTTCTCCAGGCTCGCGACGGTCTCGGCCGGCGCGACGCCGATGGCGGCGATGAGCCGCCGCGGGCCTTGCGCGCGCAGCGCACGTAGAGCGGCGATCAAGGTGGCGCCGGTCGCCACGCCGTCGTCCACCACGATGCAGAGGCGTGCGCGCGCATCCACCGGCGCGCGTCCGTAGCGCAGCCGCCGCTCGTGCAGGCGCTCCAGTTGCCGCGCGCTCTCCCGCGCCACATAGTCCTCATCGATGTGCAAGGCGTGGGCCGCCGGCGAAAGCACCACCTTGCCGCTCTCGTCCACCGAGCCGATGGCGAATTCGGGATTGCCGGGCGCGCCGAGCTTGTGCACCAGCACCACGTCCAGCTCGCCGTCGAGGGCATCGGCCACCACCCGTCCCATGGGCACGCCGCCGCGCGGAATGGCGAGCACCAACGGGTGCTGGCCGCGATAGCGGGCCAGTTGTTCGGCGATGCGTTCTGCGGCCTGCTCACGGCTGGCGAACACGTGGGTGGTCTCGCTGTCCGGCGACTCAACTCCAGCGTAGCCCAAGGCCGCCGTCGGGCAGCGTCACCACGCGGGTGCCGAGGCCTTCGCCCTCGCGCGTGAGGGTGCGCTGCAACCACTGCACGGCCTCGGCATCGGCGCGCTCCAGGCGCATGCGTCGCAGACGCATGGGACGCATGCGCAGGGCCTCCAGGGCGCCGTCATCGCGAAGGCGCGGGAAATACAGCAAGGACAGCTCGCCGCGATAGCCGGCATGGCCGCCGATGCCTTCGTAGTCGTTGATGAGATCGCCGCAGCCGTACAGCATCAGACGGCCGTGGTAGACCTCCATGCCCAGCACGTGATGGGAGGAGTGACCGTGCACCAGGTCGGCACCGGCCAGGTCGACGAGCGCATGGGCGAAGGCGCGCTGCGCTGCGGGGATGGGGTAGCCCCAGTTTTCGCCCCAATGGATGGAGACCACCAGCCGATCGCCGGGGCGACGCACGGCGCGGCAGTGTTCGCCGATGCGCCGCGCCGTAGCGGCGGACAGGTCGGCGAGCAGGTTGACGCCGGAGCGCTGTGCCGTGGCGGCCCAGTCCTCGGGAATGCCGCTGCTGGCGTGGCCACAGCTGTAGACCAGCACGCGGCCGGCGGGCGTGTCGAGGATGGCCGGGCGTTGTGCCGCGCCGGCATCCTCGCCCGCGCCGGCGGTCTGGATGCCGGCCCCGTGCAGTACCGCGAGGGTGTCTGCCAGCCCTTCGCGGCCCCAGTCGAGTACGTGATTGTTGGCGAGCACGCAGCAATCGATCGCCGCAGCGCACAGCAGGCCGACGTTGCCCGGGTGCATGTGATAGTGGATGCCCTTATCGGGCCACGGCCGGGCGGACACGGTGACGCTGGTTTCCAGATTGACGATACGCGCGTGCGGCGCCGCCGCGGTCAGCTCATCCAGGGCATCGCCCCAGGGATAGGCAAGATCCACCGGCCGCGGGATCGGGCCATTCACCTGTTCGGCCAAGGTCACGTAGTCGCGCGCGTCGCTGATCCAGGGCTCGTAGAGGCGGGGCTCCACGGCATGGGGCAGGATCTGGTCGATGCCGCGGCCCGTCATCACGTCGCCGCACAGGAACAGCGTGAGGATGTTCATGCACCCAGGTCGAGGCCTTCCCAGGTCTCGAGCGGATCGGTGGAGCGCACCACGTGCATGCCGGCGTCACGAAAACGCCGGAACGCCGCATCGGCCTGCTCGGTGTAATCCACCACGCCCGGCACTACCACCGGCGAACTGCAATCCTCCAGCAGGTACACCCGTCGCGCGAGGGACGGGTCGCCGGCGCGGATCTGTGCCAGCAGATCAGCGATGGTCCAGGCCACGCAATGACTCTTGGCCTGTCCCGCGACCACCACCGCATCGAAACGCAGCAGGCTTGCGATGAGTTCCTCGTCGCGCGCGGAGAGGATCTCGCCGTCGGGACCGGTGGTGACCTCCGGGCCGAGCACCGAGTAGTGTTCCGTCAGCGGGTGGCGGCCCTTCACGCGAAAGTCCGTGACCGCGCGGCGCGCCTGGGCGTGGAAGAACACCGCTTCCTCCACCGCCGAAACCAGCGCATGGCCGATGCCGCCGAGCATGGCGTGATAGGGCCACACGGTCAGGTCGTACTTGCCGCTGGTGCGCAGGGCGCGTACGTAGTGCAGGAGATGGCGCTGGCCGTACGCCGCGGAGATGCCGAGCGCCGGGGCCAACGCGGCGTTGAAGCGCCAGTGCCCGGCCTCCACGTCCTCCACGCTCACGCGTACGTACGGCTCGGGATGGCGGCCTTGCGTGTCCACCAGGAAGGCGGGGTGGAATATTTGATAGGCGAGGTGAGTGTCGAGGGTCGGTGTGATGCGGGTGATGAGGTGCAGGTTGCGATAGATGAACTGGCAAAGTCGCCGGCTGTCGTCCACCGCTGCGCTCCCCGATCGGCCCGCCACATAGAGTTCGAAGCCTGGAATGCAGAAGGTGTTCTGCACGTCCACCAGCAGCAGGCAGATGCGGACGCGATCCTCCGCCGCCGGGTGCACACCGTGCGCTGCGGCCCACTGCACGGCGTCACGCGCGCGCTGGGCATAGGGCACCCGCCAGACGCCGGACACGGCCGCGCCGTCGAAGTGCCCCGGCAAAGGAAGCTGTCGAGCCATCGGTGCCCGGACGGGCTTCACATTCACGGGTGCATGGACTTGGCCGCGTCGAAATGTGTTTTCAGGATGGGGATGATTTTCGCGGCGTAACGCTTCTGGTCGGCGCCGAGCTTCGCCATTTCGATCTCGGCTGCGCCGTCCTGGGCCGCCTTTTCGAGGAACGTCTGATCCAGCATCGACAGATCAGATGCCATGGAGTCTCCTCCGTTTCGCAATTTGGCTGCGTGAAATGCACCGCCCGACGGCGCGTCCTTATCGGAGTCTATGCAGAGCAGCAGGGCGCCGCAAAGGCATGGGCCAACGGCTGCGGACGTTGGGAGCAACGCATGAAAGGGGAGAGATTGATCCTGCGGCTCACCGGGCGGTGAGGAGGAAAGTGGAGCGGGAAACGAGACTCGAACTCGCGACCCCAACCTTGGCAAGGTTGTGCTCTACCAACTGAGCTATTCCCGCTTGAAGGGGCGCAATTTTAGCGGCTCTTTTGCGGCTGTCAAACCCTATTTGCAGCGGACGCTTCGGGGCCTGTTGGCGCGTGGTGCCGCGCCGTGCATCTCATGCCGCTTTTGCTATCCCTGCAAAAAGGAGAAAGCTCATGCGCGCGTTGATCATCAGTGCCGACGGATTCGAGGACCAGGAGTTGCTCGTGCCCCGGGATGAACTGCGGGCAGACGGGTTCACGGTCGACGTGGTGACGCCCGGGGCCCAAGCCATCCACGGCAAGCGTGGGGCCGTGGTAAATGCCGACGGCGATATCGACGGCACCGACGCGGCAGCATACGACCTGCTGGTGCTGCCCGGCGGCAAGGCGCCGGCGACGTTGCGCAAGGACCCGAAGGTGCTGTCCCTGGCGCGTCACTTCATGGCGGCGCATAAACCGGTGGCGGCCGTGTGCCACGGGCCGCAGATCCTGGTGTCCGCCGACGTGCTGCGCGGCAAGAAGGCGACCTCCTATGCGGCGGTGGCCGCCGAGCTCAAGGCCGCCGGGGCCGATTACATTGATGGCGAGGTGGTGGTGGACGACAATCTGATCACCTCGCGCAAGCCCGCGGATCTGCCGGCCTTCGTGCACGCCATCCGTCGTACCCTCGGTAACCGCGCTGCCCGTTCGCCATAGCGCTTACACGTGCGGCGCGCCATTGGGCTGCCGCAACGCCGGTCGATTGGTGTATCTTGCGCGCCATGATGACCTTTGCCGACTTCGATCTCCCCTACGAACTCACGCGCGCCCTCGACAAACTCGGGCTCACCGAGCCCACGCCCGTTCAGGCGCAGGCGATCCCGCCCGCGCTGGCGGGTCGCGACCTGCTGGTTTCGGCAGCCACCGGCTCGGGCAAAACGGCCGCGTTCCTGCTGCCCATGCTGGCGCGCTTCCTCGATAGCCCGGACACGCCGCCCGAGGCGGGCACGCGGGGCTTGGTCATCGTGCCCACGCGCGAATTGGCCCGGCAGATCTACGACGAATTCATGAAGCTGGGCAGCTACACGCGCCTGCGTGCAGACGTGATCACCGGCGGCGCACCCACTCGCCACCAGACAGCCACGTTGCGCAAGAATCCCGAGATCCTCATCGCCACGCCTGGACGCCTACTGGAACACCTGGATCGCGGCGAGGCGGAGCTGGGTGATCTGGAGGTGCTGGTGCTCGACGAGGCCGATCGCATGCTCGACATGGGCTTCGCGCCGGACGTGCTGCGGATTCTCACCTTTTGCGCGCAGGAGCGTCAGTCCATGCTTCTGTCCGCCACGCTCCATCATCGTGGCCTCAAGCCGCTCACCGATGAATTGTTGCGCAACCCCGAGGTCGTGACGGTCGACGCTGCGAGGGCCATTCCCAATGTGATTCATCAGCAGGTGATCCTGGCGGACAGCCCCGAACACAAGCAGGCCCTGACCACCTGGTTGTTGCAGAACGAGCAGTACGACAAGGCCATGGTGTTCACCAACACCCGCGAGGGCGCCACGCGGCTAGGCAATGCGTTACGCGCCCAGGGCGTGCGTGCCGGCGTGGTCCATGGTGACATCGAGCAGCGCGAGCGTAATCGCGTGCTCGGCCTGTTGCGCGCGGGTCAGATCAATGTCCTCGTGGCCACCGACGTGGCGGCCCGGGGCCTGGACGTGCCGGGCATGCAGCTGGTGATCAATTTCGATGTGGCGCGCAGCGGCGACGACCACCTGCACCGCACAGGCCGCACCGGGCGTGCGGGCGAGCGCGGGCTGGCCGTGTCCCTGGTGGGTCACACCGACTGGAACAACATGGCGAGCATCGAGCGCTACCTGCGCCTGGACGTGGAGCGGCGTGTCATTCCCGGGTTGAAGGCGAAGTTCGAGGGGCCGAAGAAGGTGAAGGGCGCCGCCAAAAAGGCGCCCCGCAAGCCCGAGAAACCTGCGGCACCTAAACCCAAGCAGCGCCACCGCGACCTCAAGAACAAGGGCAAACGCCGCGTACCCAGCCAGGCCCGTAACGCCTCGCCCGGCGACCTGCCACCCCCCAGAAAACCACGCGAACCCTGAATTGCCGTAGCCCGGTTCGCAGCCCTGTAGGAGCGGTCACCGGCCGCGATTCTCTCCGGCTTCGTATCGCGGCCTGGACGTCTCGTACCGGAGCTCCTACACATCCCTTCCTCTGCGTCCTTTGCGTCTTTGCGCCTTTGCGTTAGGCTGTTTGCCTTTCTCCTCCCCCGCCTGCCGGTCGCTTCAATGACTTCGCCCACCCACACCCTCGAACTGCTCGCCCCGGCGAAGACCGCCGAGATCGGCCGCGAGGCCATCCTGCACGGGGCCGATGCGGTATACATCGGCGGCCCGCTGTTCGGTGCACGGGCCAACGCCGGCAATTCGGTGAGCGACATCGCGGCGCTCGCCGAATTCGCCCACCGCTACCATGCCCAGGTGTTCGCCACCCTGAACACCATCCTCCACGACGATGAACTGGAGCCGGCCCGTGCGCTGGTGTGGCAGCTGTACGATGCGGGCGTCGATGCGCTCATCGTGCAGGACATGGGCCTGCTGGAGCTGGATCTGCCGCCCATGGCGTTGCACGCCAGCACCCAGGCGGACATCCGCACCCCGGAAAAGGCGCGCTTTCTCAGCGACGTGGGGTTCTCGCAACTGGTGCTCGCCCGCGAACTGTCACTGGCGGAGATCCGAGCCGTGCACGCCGCCACCGATGCCACCCTCGAATATTTCATCCACGGCGCCATCTGTGTGGCCTTCTCGGGGCAGTGCTACATCAGTCACGCGCAGACCGGGCGCAGCGCCAACCGCGGCGACTGCTCGCAGGCGTGCCGCTTGCCGTACACCCTGACCGATCAACAGGGCAGGGTGGTGGCCTTTGAAAAACACCTGCTGTCCATGAAGGACAACAACCAGAGCGCCAACCTGCGTGCGCTGGTGGACGCCGGCATCCGCTCGTTCAAGATCGAAGGGCGCTACAAGGAGGCGCCCTACGTGAAGAACATCACCGCCCATTACCGGCAGCTGCTCGATACCCTCCTCGAGGAGCGCACTGACCTGGCGCGCGCTTCCAGCGGCCGCAGCACCTTCACCTTCACGCCGGACCCGGACAAGACCTTCCATCGCGGCGCCACCGATTATTTCGTCAACGGGCGCAGCACCGACATCGGCTCGTTCGATGCACCTACCTTCCGTGGTGTGCCCATCGGCACCGTTAGCCGGGTAGGCGATGTTTGGTTCGAGATGGAAGCGGGCCAGGCGCTGCACAACGGCGACGGGCTCAGCTACATGCGCAAGCGCGAGGTGCTCGGCATGCGTGCCGATCGCGTGGAGCAAAGGGGCGCGGTATGGCGCGTATACCCGAATGAAAAACTCAGCGCCATGCCGGGGATGAAGCCGGGCACCGAGATGTTCCGCAACCGCGACCAGGCCTGGGAACAGGCGCTGCTGAAGAAATCCGCCGAGCGCCGCATCGACGTGACGTTAAGCCTGGAGGAAATGGCCGGTGGTCTGCGCCTGGCCATCACCGATGAAGATGGCTGCAGCGCCACGGTCGAGACACAGGTGGCCGTCGAGCCGGCGCAACAGCCGGAACGCGCGGCGACGGCACTGCGTGAGAATCTGGGAAAACTGGGCAACACGCTGTTCTCAGCCCGTGATATCCAGCTGCAGCTCGCGCCCGTGCCCTTCGTGCCGGCTTCGCTGGTGAACACGCTGCGGCGCGAGGCGGTGGCCAGGCTCGAACAGACGCGTCTTACCGCATGGCGCCGCCCGTCCCGCAAGGCGCCGGCACAACCGCCGGCCGAGTATCCGGACAGTTCACTCAGCTACCTGGCCAACGTGTATAACCACAAGGCACGAGTCTTCTACGAACGGCATGGCGTGCGTGCGATCGATGCGGCCTACGAGGCCCATCAAGAGGCCGGTGAGGTGTCGCTGATGATCACCAAGCACTGCCTGCGCTATTCATTCAGCCTGTGCCCGAAGCAGGCCAAGGGCGTGCAGGGTGTGCAGGGCCAGGTCCGTGCCGAACCCATGACCTTGGTGAACGGCAATGAAAAGCTCACCCTGACCTTCGATTGCCGCGCCTGTGAAATGCACGTGATGGGCCGCATCCGCAAGAACGTGCTGCACTCACCGCCGCCCTCCACGGTGGCGGTTCCGCCTCCCGAGTAGGAGCGGCCCCAAGCCGCGAGGCTTGTGCTACGCGGCGAAAATGGCGGCACATTCGTGTGCCGCGGGAAACGCTGATTAAATCAGCATTTCCTTAGGTACACGCACCGACAAAATCTCATCGTGCGGCATCCGTTGCAGAACGATTGGTATTCACAAGCTGTTCTGACAAAATGCCGCGCCTATGCGCAACCTGCCCAGCAACCTCGGCGTGGCTGCGGGCTATTTCCTGCTCGCCTATGCCACCTTCAATTTCCTCGCTGCCTACGGCGTTTTTCCTGCACCGCTGTGGCCCTCGGCGAGCATCGCGCTGGCGGCCGCCCTGATGGCCGGTCGTCGCTTATGGCCCGGTATCTATCTGGGTTCCTTTGCGGCCAACTGGCTGCTGTTCGGGGCCAGCCCCGCGGTTGCCGCACTGATCGCTGTGTCGAACGTGGTCGGTCCCGCACTCGGTGCGGCGCTCATCCGCCGCACGGCAAAAACGACCGTGCCGTTTTTCGAATTGCGCCACGTGCTCTGGTTCGTATTGTTCGGTGCGCTGCTGCACGGGCTGATTGCGGCGAGCGGCGGGGTGGCGCTCGCGGTGATGAGCAACACCGTGGCCGCAAGCGAGGCCGTTACCCACTGGTTTCTCTGGACACTGTCCGACGCGGGCGGCACCTTCCTGTTCGCCCCGGCGCTGCTCCTTTGGTGGCAGGACCGCAAGGTTTCGCTGACCCTTGCTCAGTGGCTCGAAAACGGCGCGGTGGTCTTGGCCGCCCTGCTGCTTGCGGCCGTCATGTTCTTCGGCATCCGCGGCTACTTCCATCCCTTTTCGGGGCTGCCGTACCTGCTGTTGGTGCCGCTCATGTGGCTGACGGTGCGCTGCTCGGTACGCGCAGGGACCGGTCTGCTTTCCCTGCTGGCCCTGATTGCCATCACCGGCACCATTGCCGACGCCGGCCCGTTTCATCTGCTCGGTGCCGAACGGCCGCTGCTCGGAGTGGGGCTGATGGTGGTTGCCATGGGCGTGTCGACCCTGGTCGTGGGTGCCCTGGTGAGTGAACGGCGTGCCGCAGAGCAGCGCCTGCGCGAGCTGAACGAGAGTCTGGAACAGCGCATCGCCGAGCGCACCGCAGAACTGCACCGCCGCGCCACCCAGGACGGACTCACCGGGCTGGCCAACCGCACCCACTTCTTCGAAGTGGGCGAAGCGGCACTGGCGGCCGCCCGTGCCAGCGGGCAGTCGCTGTCGGTGCTGCTCATCGATATGGATCGCCTGAAGGGGATCAACGACACCTTCGGGCACGGCGTTGGCGACGACGCCATCGTCACACTGGCGTTCGCCTGCCGCGCCTGCGTGCGCAAGGGGGATGTGTTGGGAAGGCTGGGCGGCGACGAGTTCGCCATCCTGTTGCCGGCGCAGTCCGCGACCGAGGCCGGGTTCATCGCCGCGCGCATTGAGGCACACCTGGCGCAGCCCTCATCCGGTGGGCTTCACATCACGGCGAGCATCGGCAGTGCGGAACTTCGCCCCCAGGACGGATCGCTCGATGACGTGCTGGCGCGCGCCGATGCGGCCATGTACGAAAGAAAGCGCCAGCGGTTCGGCGATCATCACGCGCGGGTTGTGCGCTTCCGCACGTGCTGAATCGGGCCTGATGGGTACGTAGCGGGGTTGCTGTCACATGGCCTTGGCGGGCCATCAGGCGGTCACGCCTGTGGCGGTCTGCTCCTTTGCGAGGCGTGCCGCCTTGCCAGGGCATAGCCCGCCGCCAGCGCGGCGGCAGCACTGGTGGCGCCGCGCCAGCGGCTGAGCCAGGCCTGTGTGCTGTGCGGTTTCGCAATTTCATCGAAGCGGCCGTGGGCACCCATGTCCTGCTCCCAGGGCTCATAGAGATTGCCGGGGCCGGGCGGCTGTTCCGTGGGCAGGAGCTGGCCGCGATAGCCGCGAGTGGCGAGATAGCGGTCGATCCAGCGCGCCGGCAGCCAGCGGGTGCCCAGGATCGCCTGGGCGGCCGGGAGGCCGATCCAGGTCTCGCGGCGCGGGTGGAACGCCGCGTGCACGATGGCGCGCGCGGCCACTTCGGGCTGAAATACCGGCGGTACGGGCATGGCCGCATGGCCGGTGCAATGGCGCGCCCAGTCGAACTGTGGCGTAGACAGAAGCTTGCGTCCCTTCTCCCGGAGGGAGAGGGGGTAAGAAGGGCTGGCTACAACGGCGAAATGTGACTAAGAGACAGCCCGGAGGGAAAGGAGCGCTCTGTGAGGGGGCATGTGGAAAAGTGACCCGTTTCTCCCGGAAGGAACGGGGCGCTCAGGGCCACCCACAAATTCTGCGGAGGAGCCGAAAGTTCGTCGCCCGGATGAAGCGCAGCGAAATCCGGGGCACCGCCGTTGCCGCGGCGGCAAGAAAACGGCCCAACGCAGAGGCGCAGAGAGAAATGGCGTAACACACAGAACTCTCGCAAAGGCGCCAAGATCGCCAAGAGAAGGCCAAGAAAAGGACAACTCCTTCTTTGGGTCTGCTACAAGGCGCTCTCTGCGCCTTGGCGAGAGGGCTGTCTTTCCTGCATGGAAGAGCGAAGAACTCAGGTGTTCTTCGTGCAGAGATTCTTTTCCACGGCCATGACGGCCGCTTCCACGCGCGAGTGCACGTCGAGCTTGCGCAGCACGGCTTTGACGTGCAGCTTGACCGTGCCGTCGGAGATGCCGAGGTTGCGCGCGATGACCTTGTTGCTCTGTCCCTCGGCGAGCAGGCAGAGGATTTCCAGCTCGCGCGGCGTGAGGTCGGCGAATGGGTTGGCAGCGGGGCGATCCTCGCCGCCGTCGCCCTGGATGGCCTTGGCGAGCACGGCGGTGAGTTCCGGCGCCACCACGGTCTTGCCCTCGCTGATCTCGCGCAGGGCGGCGACCAGATCGGCGGGCTCCATGTCCTTTAGCAAATAGCCTTGTGCGCCGCTACGCAGGCATTCCACCAGGTCACGCTCCTCGTTGCTGGTGGTGAGCATGACGATGGGCATGATGAGCTCGGCCTCGCGCATGAGGCGCAGCACTTCCAGGCCGTTCATCTCCGGCATGCGCATGTCGAGCAGGATGATGTCGGGCTCCAGGCGCTGGGCCAGGACCTTGCCCTCCAGGCCGTTACCTACGGCGGCCACCACGTCGATGCCGTGGCGTTCGAGCAAGGTTTCCAGGCCGCTGCGGAACAGGGCGTGATCGTCAATCAGCAAAACACGCATGGTCAGCTCTTGCGTACCAAGGGAATGATTCTTTGCGCTTCCCGGGGCTTGACTTCATTGGGATAGCGGAACGTCAACAACGTGCAGGTGCCTTCGCCGGCTTCGCTTTCGATGCACAGTTCACCGCCCAGGCGGCGCGCGCGCTCCTGCATGATGGACTGGCCGATGTGTTCGCCAGGATGACCGGAGAAGGCCGGCTTGCGCAAGCCGACGCCATCATCTTCCACCAGCACGCGATAGCTGCCGTCCTGATCGGATTTGAGCATGACGCGCACGGTCTGCGCCTGGCTGTGCTTGCGCACGTTGGCCAGCGCCTCCTGGACGATGCGCAGCACCTGGATCTCCAGATCGACCGGCAGGCGTGCGGAATCCCATTCGGTCTGCAGCAGCACGTACATGCCGGTCTGCTTGCGGAAGCTGTTGACCAGGTCTTCCAGGGCCGGCAGCAGGCCGCGGGTGTTGATGGGGGCGCGGAAATGGGCGAGCAGTTCGCGTAATTCCACGTAGGCATCGTCGAGACCGGATTTGATCTGCTGGATCTCATCATTGAGGGCATCCTTGGTGATGCCGTCGATGGTCTCCTGCAGCATGCTCACCTGAAAACGCAGGCTGGCGAGGGTCTGGGCCAGGGAGTCGTGCAGCTCGTTGGCGAGTGCGGTGCGCTCCTGCATGATGAACAGGCGCTTGGCTTCGCTGTCGAGGCGCGTCTTCTCGATGGCCATGCCCAGGTGGCGGCCCACCGAGGTGAACAGGGCCTTGAGATCCTCGCGCAGCTCGAAGCTGGATTTCTCCACGAACAGGTTGTAGACGCCGAGGGTCTCGCCGCGGTATTGCAGTGGGACCGCGATCATCTCCAGGCTGTCCGCGTTGTCGAGCATGGGCTTGCCGACGAAGTGGCCGCAGTTGCGCAGGTCGTTCTGGAACATCACCTCGCCTTCGGACACGGCGTTGCCGCACAGGCAGCGCTGCACCGCGACGATGCGTTCCTTCTCGATGACCTCGTCGTCGAGGCCGATGCTTGCCACCAGCTCCATCTGGTTGTGCTCGTTGAGCATGCGCACCGTGCCCGCCTTGGCGTCCACGATGTCGCGCATGGTGTGCAGGAAGCGCACCAGCAGATCGTTCAGGTCGCGGGAGACGTTGAGGCTCGCGGCCACGTCGTACAGCACCTGCAGCGAGCGCTTTTTCTGTTCGATGCGCTCGGTCTGCTTGCAGACCGCGGTTTCCATGTCGAGGGAGAGCGCCTGGAGGGCATCGGCCACGCTGTTGATGTCCTGGGCGAGTTCCTTGAAGGTGCCTTCGGCGGGCTCTTGCAGGCGCACCGCCAGGTTGCCACCACGGATGCGCAGCGCCCAGTCGCGCACCTCGGCCAGGGGTAGGAACAGCTCGCGCCGGACCGTGCGGACCATGTAGAAGAGGGCGGTGAGCCCGGTGCCGCCGGCCAGGGCCAGGAGCCACGCCAACTGCATGGGATGTGCGGGGCCGCGCAGGGCCGCAACGCCGATGATCAGCAGGGCCAGGAGCGAGACAGCGAGCACCGAGGCCCAGGAAATGCACCGGCTCTGCACCTGCGGACAGGCGCGCCGGAACCAGGGGGTGCTGGGCGCCTTGGTGCTCGTGGCAGCATTGTGAAAGCGCATCGGTTAGCGGCAAGTCCTTGGCAGAACAGGTGATCCCGCCTTATCAATCGGGCGGGGTCTCGTAGTCTACCATAGCCTTTCACCTGCCCGCAGAACGCTTGGGGGCTTACCTGCGTAGGCCGTCGCCTGAGCCCACAGGCGCCTCGCGCACCAGCCGAAAACCGATGATGTCGTAGCGGACACTGGGCCGGCAGTGCATATGACGCTTGCTGCACCGCGCGAAGTGCGCGTCGTGGGACCAGGCACCGCCACGCACCAGTCGGCTGGGGCCGCTGTCCGTGAACAGCGGATTCAGGCGGGTGTGTTTCTCGTAGCCATCGGACGCGTAAACGTCCGCCACCCATTCCCAGACATTGCCGGACATTTCGTGCACGCCCAGGGCATTGGGCGGAAACGTGCCGACCGGCGCGGTTTCCGGCCACGGGTCTCCATCATCTCCAAAGTAATTGGCGGTCCCATGGCTCAGTTCGTCGCCGCCGGTCCCGTAGCGGACCGGTTGCCCGCCGTTGCGGCAGACATACTCCCATTCCGCCTCGCTGGGTAGCCGGAAAAAACCCTTGCCTTGCTGGTTGAGGCGGCGAATAAATTCCTCAATCTCGGAGAGCATGATGCTCTCCACGGGGTAGTCATCGCCGTGGGCAAAGGCGGAAGGATTGGTATCCATGATCCGGGTCCACTGCCCCTGGGTGACCTCATACTTGCCAATGTAGAAATCGTCTACGCACACCTCATGTACCGGGCGTTCATTGTGGTCACCATCGCCGAACGTATCACCCATCGGGTAACAGCCGCCGGTGATCGGGACAAACTCCATGCCGGTGGAAGGGTCTTTCCAGGACGGCGGCACGTCTATGGCATTTGCGGCGGCCACGGGTGCGGCGCAGGCAAAAGCACACATCAGAATTACGATTCTCACCATGTTGCTGCAACCGTCATGGGATCCCCTTGTTGTTCCGAATACCGCGGTGATTCAGCCGCGTCCGCGCAAGGCACCCTACCTGAAGCCAGGTGGTGAAGAAAGATGCAAACGGCGCCGCAGCGGAGGGTGATGCAACGCGGTTGCAGCCGGCGGGACGGCCCACCCATGCGCGTGACACGGGGCCCTGTGGGCGCCGCTTCGCCGTCAAAGCGAGGCGTGACGCCAGGCCGTCAGCCGTAGCGACCGTCGATGCGGGGGAGCACCAGGAAGGGTGCGTACACCACGGTGAACGAGGCGAAGGCCACGACCCACAACAGTTGCGCGGCTTCCATCCAGAGCAGGTAAAACTGCGGCGCCAGAAGCGGCGCCGCCACCCGCGTCAGCGCGCCGACAAGCAGAAACAAAAACATAGGGGCGACCACCGCAGGCGGTTCAAAGACGTTGCGGCCGGTATGGCCCAGGGAGACCCGCGCCATCATGCCGAGCGTCACCATGCCGATGCCCCCGTAGGCGAAGGCGTGGACGGCGAGCCACGGGTTGAGTGCGCCGAACTTGGCCAGGGCGATGAGGGCAAAGCCGGCAGTGATCCAGCCGTAGCTGAGATAAAGCGCCCACAGCAGCGGCTTGCGCCAGATCCCCGGCGTGTGCCAGTCGATCATCCGCAAGCCGTGCAACAGGAACAGCAGTGCTGCGAGCAGCGCCGAGAATTTGGGCAGGGAAAGGAAGACCTCCACCACCCAGAACGCCAACATCAGCACCAGGCTCGACATATCGACCCAGGTGCGGTTGGTCAAGGTGATTTGACCCTCGACGCCGCGTTCGATGAAGAAGGGAAGCACCCGCCGCAACATGAGGAGGATCAGGGAAATGATCAGATAAAGGCCGGAGTAGATCCCCCACTGCACCCCGTTCTCCAGTACGCCGAACAGGCCCAGATAGAACAGTGCGTTGCTCACCAGCAGCAGCGCCAACTTCGACCACACGCCGATCTGCGGCCACTGACGTACTTTCACGATGGGATGGAGCACCGCGGCGCTCAGCGCGGTGAGAAACAACAGATCGAGAATGGCCATGGGGGCGAGCGCGGCATCGCCGAAAAACGGCATCAACCGTGCCGCCAGCCATACCAGCGCGAGGCCAATCAACGGCGCACCGTTCAGGGTTCGCACGCCCGTCCAGTTGGATACGGCGGTCAACAGGAAACCGGCCACCACGGCCAAGGCGTAGCCGTAGATCATCTCGTGGGCGTGCCAGGTGATGGGGGGCAACACGCGCATGGGCAGCGCGGCCCCGGAGCGGTAGAGCCAGAACCAAACGGCCACCGCCGCCACTGAGAACAAGGCGCCGGCCAGGAAGAACGGGCGAAATCCCAGGTGGTGCAAGGCGAAGCGGTGATTGTGTATTTCTTCTATTTGCATGTGCGAAGCGCCTCCGGTCCTTACGTTCGAATGCGGCGCGTACCGGCGCATCATGGCCTTGCCGGGTTGATGACATCGGCAAAGAGCGCGCTGGCGAGATGGCATTCGCCCTCATCGGGCAGGATGACCGCGAAGGTCTTCCCTGCGAATTCCAGCGGCCCCACTTGATATTCCGCACACGATGCCTTCTTCGCTGATGAGGCGCAAGATGAAGCGGGCGGCTTCTCGTCGCTGACCGTCGCGACGTGATTAGGGAACCAGGTTTTCCGTAATGAACCCGGCGCCGAGCTGCCCCGGCGGGGCTCCCGGTGTACCTCAGTCTTCCAGTGAATGGTTGGTCATAGTTCTTCAAGTGCCCGGGCCTGCTGGCGCCGCATGGCTTCTTCTCGGGCAGCTTTTATCCCTTCGAGCACGCCCTCCACGTCGGCCGGCCGTTCCACGCGTTGATATTGTCCGGTCAATTGGGTTTGGAGCGTGAGGGCGCCGCTTTCGTACAGTGACCAGATTTCATGGGCGTAATCGGTGATCATCAGCTCGGGAGCATAGCGAGCGAAGTAGGTGGTTAGCCTGTCCACGTCGCGTATCAGCATTCGTCCGGCGCTGTTATTACCGGCGGCATCAACCGCCTGGGGGAGGTCGATGATTACCGGTCCATGGGCGTCGATGAGGACGTTGTACTCGGATAGATCACCGTGGATCAGGCCGACTCCGAGCATGCGGACGACATCATCAATGAGTACGCGGTGATAGCGTCGCGCTGTTTCTTCTGTGAGAACGATATCGTCAAGGCGTGGCGCGACATTGCCGTGCGCATCAGTGACGAGTTCCATGAGCAGCACGCCATTACTGAACAGATGGGGTCGTGGCACCCGGACACCGGCAGCGGCGAGGCGATACAACGCGTCGACTTCGGCGTTCTGCCACGCCTCTTCCTGCTCTTCGCGCCCGTAACGGCTGGATTTCGCCATCGCCCGGGCTCGTCGGCTGTTGCGTTCTTTCCGCCCTTCCTGATAGCGGACGTGACCGCGGAAGCCGCGCTTGTTGGCCTCTTTGTAGACCTTGGCGCAACAGATCTGGTCGCCACACCGGACCACATAGACCGTGGCCTCCTTGCCGCTTTTCAGCTGGGAAAGGACTTCATCGACCAAGCTGTCTTCTATAAGGGGTTCAATCCGCTTCGGGGCTTTCATGCGGCTCATGGGCAATAGGAGAGGGGGCAAGCGTCGCCCGGTGGCTCATCAGTCGCGAGTGTGCGCCTTCTGGACAGACGACGCCGGCTAGTCGGCGGGTTCCGCGGGGTGCTGCTGTTCGCCATCCATCTGGGACGGGTCCTTCTTTTGGGCCTTGCGCTGCAGTTTTTGCTCTTTTTTCTTCTTCTTCTCCAGCTCTCGCTGACGTTTCTCGAATTGGAAATTGGGTTTTGCCACGCTTGCCTCGCTGTGAAGATGTCCGCTGGAAGCGACGGTTTTCGCTGCCACGGGATCTCGTCAAAGTGTAGTAGGTTAACGTTTTTTCGAGGAAAAGACTGGAGTAAAAGCGCGAAAAGCGCAGAAACGACTGCACGGGGGCTGCGTGGCCGCCGCGTGCCGGTGGCAATGCACCACTGATGGGGATGCTGGGCGGGGGACATGGGGGGCGGCGGGGCGTGCCGTCCGGGCGCGCAGCGCATGCTGCCGAACCATCATCGGCCGGCGGCGCATCGCAGCGATGCGTTAATTCGGATGGATGCGCTCCAGGATGAATGGCACAACCTCCTCCATCCTTATTCCCATGACGAATGCAATTTCTTCGTGAAGCAACTTCTCCGCCGTCGCCATGACTTTGGCATCGGACACGTGCAGCTTCTTGCCAGCCTCGTTTCTGCGCTTCTGCTCCAATTGAAGGCTGGTGATCAACCACGCCAGCTCATGGCTATCACCGGATTGCAGCTTCGCCAGGAAGAGATCGTGACGTCTGTGCTCGTCAGCGGGCCAGATGCCGGTCCGCTCGGTGACGCTGCTGATCAGCTCGAGAACCTCGCCATCGGTCATTATCGGCCGCATGTTTGCCATGCTGGACTTGTTGGCGGTGGAGACGTAGACGATTGAGTCGGAGGATAAGGGCTTCAGGACGTAATACTCCTGTTCCTCTCCATTGCCGAAACGCGCACGTTTTCTGTCAATGATCTGGCAGACGCCCGATGTGCTGTAACAGACATAGTCGTTGATCGAAAACATTGTGGCGATTTCTCCCTTCGTTTCTCTGCGCCACAACAACTAAAAACCACCGCGTTCGTGGTTTGACGAAGGAGGATTACGCGTGGTGTGTTTGTGCGCGGCGCTAAATATTTTTGATTCCGTAATGGCGACGAGGTTCCAGGGGAACTGTTGGAAGAAGCATAGCTGTAGCCGCTAGATCCGACTTCGTGACGGTGCTCTATATTGAACCTTTGCGACGACTCAATCATTCAAACCACCCGCTGCGAGAGTGCCGAAGAACAGCCCGCGTCGTATGACGACAAGGCGCAGGTTGCGCACGTTCTGCCGGGCTGAGGTGTTGGACCTGATGCGCGGGTTGCGAACGCGGGTTAAGGATTTACCCGAGAGGTGCCGTCATGGCCGGCCCGAGAGACACTGCTCGCGGTGGAGAGTCGCCAGACGCCCCACGCCTTTCCGCGTCGTGGTATTGGGGCGTGGCCGCCACGTTGATCATCGGATTCGCGGTACTGATCTGGATGACCGGGCGGATCTACGTGGATGCCCCGCCCATGCCGGAGAAGGTGGTGCTGGCCACCGGTGAAACGGTTTTCACTGGTGCAGACATCCGCGCGGGCCAGGAGGTGTTCCTCAAGTATGGGTTGATGGAAAACGGCACCATCTGGGGCCACGGTGCTATCTGGGGCCCGACTTTTCCGCCCAGTATCTCCATACCCTCGGCCTGCACACGGCTGAGGCGCTGTCACGAGGGCAGGGGCTTGGCGCATTCGGAGAGCTGTCCGATCCGGCGCCTGATCGAATGGCTGCGCCTCGGTCAGTGCGCAAAGGTGTCGCTGCGGCCGGATGGCGGTGGTGTCACGCCGCCTTGCCCGGCAATTTTGCGCAGGTCCTCTTCATCGAGGGTTTCACGGGCGAGGAGTTCGCGGGCGCCTTGCTCCAGCTCTGCGCGGCGCGCCTTTACGATCCCCGCGGCCTTTTCGAAGGCAGCCTGTACGATGAACCGTACGGCCCGATCGATCTCCTGCGTCGTCTCTTCGCTGTATTCACGCCGCGGCCCAGGCACGCCGGTGTGAGGAAGAAACGCGGGCCGCTCGGTCTCGTAGGCCACGTGCCCCAGCGTATCCACCATGCCATAGCGCACCACCATGCTGCGGGCGATATCCGTGACCTTGGCCAGGTCGTCGGCAGCGCCCGTCGAGAGCTCCTTGTAGATGAGGTGCTCGGCGGCACGCCCGCCTAACAGCACGGCCATCTTGTTACCCAGTTCCACGCGTGTCATGAGAAAACGATCTTCCGTGGGACGCTGGATCGTGTAACCCAGGGCGCCGACACCGCGCGGAATAATCGATACCTTGTGCACCGGGTCGGTGCCCGGCAGCGACATGGCCACCAAGGCGTGTCCCATCTCATGGTAGGCGACCACCTCGCGCTCCTTGGGATTGAGCAGGCGGTTCCTCTTTTCAAGTCCGGCGACGATGCGTTCGAGGGCGTTGTTGAAATCATCCAAGGTCACCGCGTCGGCGCCACGACGGGTGGCTAGGAGCGCCGCCTCGTTGACCAGGTTGGCGAGATCGGCGCCGGTGAAACCAGGGGTGAGTGCCGCGATGGGTTCGGCTTCGACATCTGCCGCCAGGCGTACCTTTTTCATGTGTACCCGCAAGATGGCGGCGCGCCCCAGGCGATCCGGCCGATCGACCAACACCTGCCGGTCGAAGCGTCCGGCGCGCAATAACGCCGGGTCGAGGATCTCGGGCCGGTTGGTCGCGGCCAGGAGGATGAGCCCCTGGCTGGGGTCAAAACCATCCAATTCCGACAGGAGTTGGTTCAGCGTCTGTTCCTTCTCGTCATGGCCGCCCATCTGTGGAAAGGCGCCGCGTGCGCGCCCCAGCGCATCGAGCTCATCGATGAAAATGATTGCCGGGGCTTGGGTACGTGCCTGCTGAAACAGATCGCGCACCCGTGCCGCACCGACTCCGACAAACATTTCCACGAATTCGGAACCGTTGATGGAGAAGAACGGGACACCGGCCTCGCCTGCGACCGCGCGTGCCAGCAGCGTCTTGCCGGTTCCCGGGGGGCCAACCAGTAACACCCCCTTGGGGATATGCGCGCCGAGGCGGCCATAACGCTTGGGGTCCTTGAGAAAGCCCACCACCTCTTCGAGCTCTTCCTTGGCTTCGTCCACACCCGCCACGTCGTTGAAACTGACTCCGGTCTGCTGCTCCATGTATACCTTGGCCTTGCTCTTGCCGATCTCCAACATGCCGCTGCCGAACCCGCGCATGCGCTTGATGAGCACACTCCACAGAGCGAAGAGGAGGACCACGGGGACAACCCAGCCGAGGAGGGTTGGCAGCCAGCGGTTCTCGGGCACACCCTCGAAACGTATCCTGGCCGCCTGGAGTTCGTGGACCAGTTCGGGATCCTCCACACGTGCCGTGACGAAGCGATAGCGCTCATCGCCAATACGCCTCAGCTGATCGAGTGTTTGCCTGGGCAGCAGTCCTTCAAGACCCGCAGCGGTGAACGTCCCCTGGATCACACGCTCACCGAGTTCCACCGCTTCCAGCTTGTCCGCGTACAGCAGCGCCTTGAATTCGCTGTAGGCGAGGTTCTCCTGATGAGGCGCGGACAGGTAGCTCTGCACCGACATCAGCAACAGCAGGGCGAGCACAAAATACCAAACCGAGAAAGTACGTTGCTTCTGTTCCATGGCTTCGATCCGCTGGACGCACCGTTTACATGATCGGCGAACGGACATGATTCTGCTGGCCCCCGGATCCGATGGCAATGTCTCGCAGCCTTTCGGACTTAGGGAAACGCGGATTTAAGCGGTGTTTGCCGCGGCACATGGACGTGCCGTCCATTTTCTTCCACACAAGCGGTTTGTTGTGAACGCGGACAGAAAACCACGCGTTTTTTGGCCACCGTGTGCTGAGAAAGCCAGGGTGGCTTCATTCAGCGCTTCACTAAGTCCGAAAGGCGGCCAGGGGAGGAGTCTGCCCAGTGGTACGAGCGCACTTGAACGCCCGCGCGACTTGGTCGCCCAGGTGGCATAGAGGACGAGCAGCACGAGGGCAGCACGAGGAAGGAGAAGAGCATCATGCCGCTGATCAGCACTGGCGTGCTGGTACGCGAAATGAAGTATTTCAGGGGTGGACTATACCCACCTGGGTTTGGCGGTCAGCTTGATGAACAGGTGAAAATTTGAGGGGCGCAAGAATCCTGGAGAAAATCCTGGCCGGATTGCGCCCATGTTTACTGCTTTGGCCTTGTCCGGATGAACTAAAAGCATAAAAAAAGCTGTTAGCTTTATCCCGGAAAGGATTGGTGTTTTTATTAGCCTGTGAGCGATCATTCACAAAATGGCATCAGGTGCGTCAAGAAAGCAATGCCCGGTTTTTCGCTGCATGAAGTAAGTGTGTGTAAAATCATTCCTAGGAATCGGACAGATCCTTTTCACCTTTGTTTTCCGGCGTGTCCTGGCCCTCAAGAAGTCACCGTAACGTGAGAGTTGACCCGACGACACTAGGCTCACGCGCGGCCCCGGCTGTCCTGCATCCGCTGTGCTTCCACAGTGACTCTACCCCGGCACGCCTTGGCTGCTCCGCCCGCAAGGCCCGGCTACCTCGGGCTTCCTCGCCTCGCTCGCTATCCAGACTCAGGCGGCGGGCAACGACCCGGCATCAGTCATCTCAACGAGTAACAGTCATCTTCCCGCGACCATAAATGCCAAAAGAGAGGCAAAATGGTGCCTTGGGTCACCGTTACCCCCCCTGTTCGTACCTACCATCCAGGTGGATTTAGGCGCGGAAAAGCACCCTAAGAAACGTGCGTTACCCCGAGAACAGTCATCCATCCACTCGAATTAACTGGCGACCGAACGCCGTCTGCCCCTTTGAGTCGGCGTGGTCGTATGTTCACAAGTTCTTGTTTTTGAACGCCCCCACGCGTCAGGAAGCAAAGCGTTTCTTCTTTGGGACCACGTTTGTCACGCGCTGGAACCTTCTGCATTGGCCTAAGCCACTGACGTCGCAAGCTGTTCGTGCTTTGTCATTGTCGCCTGCGAGACTCGCCTCCATGGTGGGGGGTGGTTTCACCAATGAGCCTTACATGCATTCTCTTCGATATTGCCCAGAGTGCTTGGCGAATGGCTTTCACTCCACGCTGTTTCATGCTCCTTTTGTCGCCCGCTGTCCTATCCACCACATACCACTCCGCCTCGGGTGCATCTCGTGCGGCACGCCCGTGCCGCTCGAGTTAACCGCAGGTTCCCTCGCAATACCCTACGGTTGTCCTTCATGTGGGCACATATTCTGGCCCTTAAGAGATGACGACACATGGCAGCCTGCATTAACGCGGGCGGATATTCGGCTCCTTGGCGCATACCGTCTATGGAAGAGGCGCACGGAAAGAAACAGCCTCGCCTTAACGCAAATTCGCCCTCCCCAGCCTTGGCGCGAGCAGACATATAGCTCCCCCTCGATAACAGGTTCTGACGAAATTGTTCGTCTCCTTTACCGCAGCCCTGAGATTGACGAGCGCCATCTGAGCTACACAGCCAGCAACCATGTCGCAATCCACTTTACCGTGCCACTCGGTGGCCCGTGCCAAATTAGGCTACCAAGCACGGTCTTTCTCGAGTCGCTTTCTCACACAACTTCGGCCTCTGCTTGGCGCATCGGCAGCGCGCAGATGCTTGTTGGTGTTCACAAGTCCATCAGGCGTTTTCTGAAGCGGACTTTTCTAGTTAAACACAGCGAATGCGTTCGCCTTCGACGTGCTATCGATACCATCCCGTGCCCTGTTGCACGAGCATTCATTGCATGGGACCGTGCATGGTCCTCGTTGATCCCCGATTGGGACCAGTTCGAAAGAGACGGCTTTTTTGATTTAAGAAATGCCGTATCTATTGAGAAGGATGGCTACATTGGCAGCGAAGGGACGAAAATACTTCTCCGGGAAAGCCTGATCCGGCGGCGTCTTTTTGCCCAAGCCATTTTTGAGACCTTTTTATCCGCATGGGAGCTGTCTAACGCGCCGATAGTTGCTGTGCGCGGAAACGAGATCGGCTGGCCGGCGATGGTTCTGTCACCGCCCGATAACCATTCACGCGTGAGCACTCTTTGGTTGTGTCGTCGTGATGCTCATTCGGCTACACGAATCGTTGAAACGGCTAATAAGATAGGCGGGGCGCCACATGCAGCACAGGTCGTGGAAGAAGCGAAGAGACATATTGAATTTCACAGACGGCTGATGCGCAAGATGCCGCGCGCACAAAGCGAGAGTGACGATTCTTGACGTGTTAGTGCACGTGCGCGACATCTAACTCTTGTCTTTTAATGATGCAATAACGCGCTGTTTTTCGCGCCTGCCAGGGGAAATATAGAGTTTCACAGTCCGGTAAGAGCCGAAGCGTGCAAGGTACTGAAGCGCGTTCGGATCGTCAGTTGCCTCTGAAAGGTGCATTACAAAGGTGTGGCGCAACCACTGCATATTTGCCGAACGAAGGCGAAGATCACGATGATGATCGCCACGAGCCCTCATGATTTGCGCGGCGTTGGCGAATAATCGCTTGAAGAGGCTATGGACCTGCCTTGTACCAATAGGTTTCTTGCCCTTTCGCGACAGTACGAGCGGAACATTCTCCCCCTGAAAGGGGAGCGGCGCGAGATTGAGATGGCTGCGATACCGACGCAATGCGTCCATCAAAGGTGCACAAACTGGGAGCTCTGCTTCTTCTCCATTTTTCGTTCTCACATACCAAAACCAGCCCTCGGTCCTTTTCTCTATTGAACCCATAGAAAGCAACACTGGCTCACAAAGGCGCGCCCCCAAGTAATAATACAAGTTAAGCAGAAAGCGCATGCGTTCATAAGCATCCTGTTCCCACGGAGCACTTCGAGGCATCGCTTCGCACGCTTCTTGAATCGCCCGCCATTCTATGTCATCGAAGGCACGCTCTTTCGGAGGAACGTTCTTGGGTCGATTAGCACTCAGTAAGCGTAAATCGGGGTGGGCGAGCTTGGGTAGAGCCAAGGGATTGCCATGGATACAGTCCACCGTCACCAAGAATTCGAACAAAGAATGCAGAACGTTCAGCGAATACCGAATCCCTTGCTCAGGTCTGCCGCCCTTGAATGGTCGCCATAAGGGATTTGGTATGACATCAACATCCGGAAAGGTCTCCAGCATCTTTTGAATTTCCGCCCTTTCCTCTACGGAGTAACGCGTACTATTCTCCATCTGTTCTGCACGTTTGCGAGGTACTTGGCGAGGGCGAATTGGGCCGCACCACATTTTCGCAGGTAAAGGCTCCTTGAGAAACTCGTGGTAAGCCTTGAAATCCGCCAGTCGCAGTTCGGTTGGAGACTTTTTTAGGGTAAGCCGCATCCAAAGAAAAAATTTTTCTGTTTCACTGCGATACGCATCTTGCGTCTTACGTTTCCTCTGACGTTCTATCCATTGCTTAGTCAGTTCAATGGAGTGATCCGGTTCAGGAAAAGCGTTCGTTGCTGGGCCGCCGCTCAAGCCAAGGGCTAAGGCATGAATGATCAGCGGCAGACCTTCGTCATTTCGCTCTAGTGATTGTTGTCGCATTTCGGTTGGCATGCTCAGCTCAACGGAAGACCCTTGGGAAGTCTTAATTCGCTCTGCATGCCCGGGATGTTAATCCGACGTGTGGCACTATGCTACGGGGCGTTCGTCATGGCAACTAGGCTTGTTTCCATGCAAAATCTTGCGCCGCGTGGGAGCTCGGGCGCGGCGATAGCCGCACCCCGCAGAACGGCACAATGATCGGCATTCCGCCTTCATGTTTGTCGTGGACAAGAAGATATTCCTCGCATGATCCAATGACTTATGCCAGCTTGCCATCGGCAGACAGATCGGCATTTTCGCCAATCCATCAGCCATTGAGCTGCTGCTCCCGGACAAAACAGGACGCTGGCCGCGCTCGCCATAGACTTCAGGAGACGTCCGTAGCATCAGTTGGGCAAGCGGTGCTGTTTTGCTTCGGGGGAGCATGCAGTTTAACGTGTGGTGAACGCTTATCACTCGAACCGGATTGCGAAAAATCCAAGCATTCGGACGAAATCCTGCGCGAGGCGACGGACAGTTCGCGGCCGATCCGGCATGACGGGTGCTGCAGCACGAGAGCGTTGGACATGTGGAGGTGCAGCGCCTTATTGAAGAACGCTCATCCCATGGTTTACCCATCACGTATTTTGTTCGCTAAAAGCGTACAAAGACACCACCGGCGTAAACCGATTGTTCGAGTTCTCACGCTGCCTACGGTTCGATCCGGCGGCCGCCCCAACGGACTTTTCCCGTGTGCCGGGGGGAATGCGGATTATGCGCTACTTGCACGAAAGCGCAGTTTCAGATTCCCAGCGCCGCACCAGTCGCAAAGGAGCAGAGCGTGACCGCCGTTACGGCAGAACGGATTCCTGCATGCTCAGTGGGGCGGAAGCTCTTAGGAACAGCTGGAGAGGCCCTCCGGCATGAAACGCGCGTCATTGACACGGCCTCGGAACAGCTCGCCCGCCGCGAGCGACGCCTCGCGATCGCACGCTAGCTCGGGCACTCTCCCCACGGGCCCGGGTGCCCGCTCTTCTTTGCGCTAAACGCCCGGGCCGCCGATCTCATCGTGATCGCCGGTGACATTGACGTGGCCGACCGCGGCGTCGAGTGGGCGATGGTGGAGTCGTTCGCTGAGGGCAAGCCCGTTCTCTATGTTCCGGGCAACCACGAGCTCTATGGCACGAGCGCATGCGTAATCGAGGCAATGAAGCGGCGGGCCACGGAGGGTGGGGCCCCAGTCCACGTGCTGGAGCGCGATGCGTGGGTATGGGGTGGGGTCCGCTTTCTCGGGACCACTTTGTGGAGTGATTTTCGTGCGGGGGGCGATCCGGCACGCGCAGCCGCCGCCGCACGGACCCAGCTCGCCGATTACGCCCGGATCCGACGCACGGAGGACGATGCGGAGATCTCGTCGGAGGACACTCTGGCGTGGCACCATCAGTCGGTCGCCTGGCTCGAGGACGCGCTCCGTCGCCCGTTCGCAGGCCCGACGGTGGTGGTCACCCACCATGCGCCCTCGCGGCGCTCGGCGAATCCGCACTACGGACTCGACCCCCTCCTTGGGGCGTTCGTCTCGGATCGGGAGGATCTCACGCGCAGCGTGGCCCTGTGGATCCACGGCCACACCCATGCGGCGGTCGATTATGTGCTGCCGACTGGTTGTCGCGTCGTGAGCAATCCGTACGGCTATCCCGCGGAACGGATCCCCGGCTACGAGCCCGAGCGGATCGTCATGGTCGGGTGAGCGCGATCGCGTGTCGGTCCCGCGCACGCAGGTTCGCGCGCCATTTAATCCCTCCAATTTCGCGATACGCGCTTGTCCCGCTTCACGCGCACGTCCAGCACCTCGCCGTTGCGCGGGTCCAGATAGAGCTTGACCCTTTCACCGTCAGCGTTAAACGCCTTGATTTCGTAGCCGTCCTTTTCGAGCTCGATTTCGTCGATGTCGCTGTAGCCCGCGGCTACAACCTTTTCGTAGATTGCGGGGATGGTCAGCCACGTGTCGGTACGATTCGAAGTCTGCGGAACGACATTGCCTGCGAAGCTGGTGCCGGTGAAAACAGCCGTGCCGAGAATGATGGCGAGAATGGATGACTTCTTCATAATGGACTCTCCGTCGAGTTTCGTGAGGGGGGCTCAGCAACCACCGTGGGCCACAGTGTGCAGTTGCGCGCTGAATTCAGCCTGAACGCACTTTTCATCTGTGATTCAGGAAGAACGCGATACAACGCCCTGTTGCGATGACACTGCCATTCCTGCTGCCAACGTGCCGACGGAGACCGAATACGCAGTGGATTCACTAGCAAGCATCTATACCCGCTGCCGTTCGCAGCCCAACACAGTCAGTCGGAGACATCCGGCGGCTGGCCCGTTCGCGATCCTTTTGCCACATGCCTCCTTCTATACTTGGCTGCGGAGGAACCCCCAATACTTTCGCTATAGAGTTCGTGAAGCGCTGGCTCTCTCGTCGGTACTCACTCGCAGGCTCCGGTGGCTTGAAGCGTTACCGGACCACGCTCGTAGCACCCGGTGGATGAGGTATTCCAAGGGCTCACGGATCTCCGGCCCAACAGTGGCGGAGCTTTGCCCACCCGAAACATCAAGGTCTGGCGTCTATTCCTGTGGTTTGCACAGTTGCCCCCTTATCCCGGGTTAAGCGCTAGGCAAGATGCGATCGATCTTGGGCGTGGTAAGCGGATGTAGGTGCGCGGGCGAAGAGTCGATAAGAAGTGCCGGAATCCTAGGATCCCTCGCCGACTTACAAAGTGCTAACCGCTTCAAGTCGGAAGCGGTTCCTCAAGTTTGCAGTCCCAAGTTTTCCTCTCAACCCGCCGGGACGCCCGGGCCACCGCAGATTGCAGAGAGCGCGAGGATGCAAGCTGCAACACTTCGGCCTACCGAATTGTCGGTAGCGCGCGGATGCCGCCAGCGTCAGGCGGCAGGGAGGAACGTGGTGAATGTCGTTCTCGGTGCGGACGAGGTTGCATGAATTTCACCGCCGTGCGCCGTCACAATAGAGCGGGCAATCGCGAGGCCGAGGCCGGTGTGTTCTGAAGAGCCATGGCGCGAAGGATCTGCGCGATAGAAGCGGTCAAAAATGCGCGTCAACCGGGTTGCAGGGATCTCCGGGCCGGTATTGGCGATGTCGAGCCGAATAGTCTTCGGCTTCGCGGCTGCTGTGATGGTCACATCAATAGTCGTGCCACTCTGGGCGTGCCGAACGGCATTCGAGACAAGATTGGCAACCAGTCGCTCCAGTAAACCGCGGTCCCCCAGCACCTCACTGGTGCCGCTGATCGCGAACCGCACCTTCTTCTCCTCAGCAAGCACGCTGTAATACTCGATCACCCGTTCGATAGTCTCCCGCAGGTCATGCGGTTCGGCGCGAACGGCGATGAGACCCTTGTCGGCCTTCGCCATGAAGAGCATGTCCCCGATGATCCGGGACATGCGATCGAACTCTTCCAGACTGGATGCAAGCAGATCCTCGTAATCGCGTCGCTCCCGCGGTTTTCCCAGGGCGACCTGCGTCTGGGTCACGAGATTGCTGAGCGGCGTGCGCAGTTCGTGGGCAAGATCCGCCGAGAAATCGGACAGGCGCTGGAAGTCCTGTGCCAGTCGGTCAAGCATCCCGTTGAACGCCTGTACCAGCTCGCGCAGTTCCACCGGAACGGTGCCTACATCGATGCGCGAATTGAGCTGGTTTGCGCTGATGGACTGGGCCTTCTCCGCAATCGCGCGCACTGGGCGCAGGCTCCAGCGTGCGATGCCCGCGCCGAGTCCTCCGAGGGCCAGCACCCCGATGACGATCGCCGTCCAAAACTGCCGGCGAAGCTCGGCAATGAAGTGTTCGTGCTCGTGGCTGTCCTTGGTCGCCGCTACCCGCAGGAGCGGGGCGCCCGCCATGGCGTTAGGGCCGGCCGTGACGACCACGCGGCGCACGGGCGCGAAGACGATGCGGGTTTCCAGGCGATCCCCCGCAGAACGGGCCTCGGCCCGCAAGGCATCCAGCAGCGGGCGATCCCCCGCTGAGACGAAGAGATCGCGCCCATCGGCATCGGTGACCACCATCGCTAAGCCGGGGTGGCCCAAGAGGGCGCGTGAGAGTTCTTCGGCGCCGGCACTGGGGGAGTTTGACGCGAGTGCGAACGCCCGATGGGCTATCTCGATCTTGCCGCGCAATTCGGCCGCATCCAGGACATCGAAGTGGTGGCCGACGGCACGTTCGAAATAGAGACCGAAGGCGGTGAAGACGACGACGACAGCTACAGCGAACAACAGACTGAGCCGCAGTGCAATGGAGGGACGTCTCATGAAGCGCCGCGCGCCTCCAGCACGTAACCCATCCCGCGCACGGTCTGGATCAGCTTGGGTTCGAAACCATCGTCGATCTTCGCGCGCAGGCGACGAATGGCCACCTCGACCACATTGGTGTCGCTGTCGAAGTTCATGTCCCACACCTGCGAAGCGATATAGCTGCGCGAGAGCACCTCGCCGGCGCGCCGCAGAAACAACTCCAGGAGCGCGAACTCCTTGGCGGTGAGTTCGATGCGCCGGCCGCTACGCGTGGCGCGGCGGCGCAGCAGGTCAAGTTCGAGATCGGCCAATTGAAGCGATTCGGGTTCCCGCGCGCGCCCGCGGCGGAGCAGGGTACGGGCGCGCGCGAGCAGTTCGGCAAAGGCGAAGGGTTTCACCAAGTAATCGTCCGCCCCCAGTTCCAGTCCCTTCACCCGGTCGGAGACCTGGTCCCGCGCCGTGAGGAACAGGACCGGCTCCTGGTGTCCGGCGGCGCGCAGTGATTGCAGAATGGCCCAACCATCAAGCCCCGGGAGCATCACATCGAGAATGATAAGGTCATAGCTGCCGCTCAAAGCGCGGTGCTGGCCGTCGATGCCGTGGGCGGCAAGGTCGACGACAAATCCAGCTTCCTGCAACCCCTGATTCAGGTAAGCGCCGGTCTTGGGCTCGTCTTCCACGATCAGGATCTTCATCGTCACCGCCTCGCCTTCGTTTCCCCCGCGAGACCCATTGTACGAAGGGCGAAGGGGTCCTGACCCAAAGCTTACAAACTTGTAATCCGCCCGTCAGCTTCCCGTCGGGATTGCCTGCCCATACTCCCCAGCGTGTCCTGCAGTTTGGCTGCGGAACGAAGCCCGACAACCAAGAACATTCGAGCGGCGTGAGCATGGCAAAACCCAAGCATCCCCTGAGAATTCCCCTGGCGGCCACCGGCCTTCTGGCCCTCTCGGGGTGTGCCAGTCTGACCGCCGATCATGGTTTTGCCGAAGTGGCCGAGACTGCTCAGGCCCGTACCGGCTACGAGGCCCGCTGGACACCCGATGAAGGCGCACGCGCGGCAGTCCGTGCCGAGGTGGAGCGGCTGCTCGCCCCGCCCCTCGACATGGACAGCGCGGTCCGTGTCGCCCTGCTGAACAACCCCGGCCTGCAGGCGTCCTACGCGGAACTGGGGATTGCAGAGGCCGATCTCGTCCAGGCGGGCCGCCTGCGCAACCCGGGCTTTTCCTACGCCCAACTCAGCGCCGAAGGAGAAGGGGGCGTCAGCATCGAGCGGTCCGTGACCTTCGACTTCCTGGGCCTCCTGACCATGCCCGTTGCTTCCAAGATCGAGAAGAAGCGCTTCGCGCAAACCAAGCTGCGGGTAGCGGATGACATCGTTCGGGTAGCGACCGACGCGAGACGCGCCTTCGTGTCGGCGGTCGCCGCGCAGGAGACGGCGCGTTACCTGGCGAATGCGCAGGAAGCCGTAGCAGCGAGTCGCGAGCTCGCCGAGCGCATGGCGCGGGCGGGAAACATCAGTCAACTGGATCTCCTGCGCGAGAGGGCCTTCTACGGCGAGGTGAGCGCCGAACTGGCACAGGCCCGTCAAATCGCGCTGGCCGAACGGGAAAATCTCGTGCGGATCCTCGGACTCGCGAAGCAGGAACCGATGAAGCTTTCCGAGCGTCTGCCGGAACTTCCGAAACAGGTGGATGAGATCCGAGATGTCGAGGAACTGGCTCTCACGCGCCGCTTCGACGTGGCGGCGGGTAAGCGCGAGATCGAATCGCTCGCTTCATCCCTCGGGCTCACCAAGGCCACCCGTTTCGTCAACGTCCTGGAGGTGGGCTACCTCAGCAATACCAACGCAGACGGTCCCAACGAGACCGGTTACGAGATCACTTTGGAACTGCCCCTGTTTGACTGGGGCAGTGCGCGGGTGGCGAAGGCGGAGGCGATCTACATGCAAGCCTTCAACCGGGTGACCGAATTGGCGATCCATGCCCGTTCCGAGGTGCGCGAGACCTACGCCGCCTACAAGAGCGGCTATGACTTGGCGCGCTATTACCGGGACGAAGTCGTCCCCGTGCGCCGAAAGATCGCCGAAGAGAACGTGCTGCGCTACAACGGCATGCTCATCGGGCCTTTCGACCTGCTCATCGATGCCCGCGATCAGATCGCCACCGAGATCCGCTATGTGGAAGCGGTGCGCGATTTTTGGTTGGCCGAGGCGGCGCTCGCTCAGGCGGTGGGTGGTCGCGCAGGGGTCCTGAACAACACGCCGGCGAAGGCCGCCACGGAATAAGAGTGAGAAGAGACCATGACGAGTCGCCGTAACTTTCTCCTGTCTGCCGGTGCCATCGTGGGCGCAGGACTGGTAAACCGCGTACAAGCCGCAGGACTCCCCGAGGCGCCGCTGCAAAGCGCGGCCGCCACCGGCGCGCCGCTCTTGCCACCGGACGGGCGTCCCTACCAGCCGGTGGTGACATTGAACGGCTGGTCGTTGCCGTGGCGCATGAAGAACGGATGGAAGGAGTTTCACCTCATTGCCGAACCGGTGCAGCGCGAACTCGCTCCCGGCATGGTGGCCAACTTCTGGGGCTACAACGGCCAAAGTCCCGGGCCCACCATCGAATGCGTGGAAGGGGATCGCGTGCGCATCTTTGTCACCAACAAGCTGAAGGAAAAGACGGCGGTGCACTGGCACGGCATCCTGCTGCCGAACGGCATGGACGGGGTAGGTGGTCTGACTCAGCCGCACATCCCTGCGGGCAAGACCTTTGTCTACGAGTTTGTGATGAAGAAGGCCGGCCTGTTCATGTACCACCCCCATTCCGACGAGATGGTGCAGCTCGCGATGGGAATGCACGGCGCGATCGTGGTGCACCCGAAAGATCCAGCGAGCCACCGCGTGGATCGCGATTTCATCTTCCTGACGACCGCCTACGACATCGATCCCGGGACGGCGACGCCGCGGGTCAACACCATGACCGATTTCAACATGTGGACCTGGAATTCACGGGTGTTTCCTGGCATCGATCCCCTGGTCGTGCGCAAAGGCGATCGCGTGCGCATCCGCGTCGGTAACCTCACCATGACCAATCACCCCATGCACCTGCACGGCTACGACTTCACTGTGACGCAAACGGACGGCGGCTGGGTGCCCCGTTCCGCCCAGTGGCCGGAGACGACTGTGGATCTTCCCATCGGTGCGCTGCGCGCCATCGAATTCGACGCCGATGCGGAGGGCGACTGGGCGTTCCACTGCCACAAGTCGCACCACACCATGAATGCCATGGGCCATGCCGTGCCCACCATGGTCGGCGTATCGCAGGAGGGGCTCGCGGACAAGATCACCAAGCTCATCCCCGACTACATGCCCATGGGCGAACACGGCATGGGGGAAATGGGCGAGATGGAAATGCCCCTTCCCGACAACACCTTGCCGATGATGACCGGCACGGGCCCCTTCGGACCGCTGGAGATGGGCGGGATGTTTTCGGTCGTGAAGGTGCGCGCGGGCCTAGCGCGCAACGATTACCGCGACCCCGGCTGGTACACCCATCCGGAAGGCACGGTAGCCCACGAATGGGCGGGTGAACTGCCTGATATTCACCGCAAGAGTTAACCAAGGAGACAAGGACAATGAAAACAACAGTAGCAATTGGGATCCTCGCCACGCTTCTCATCGCGTCAGGTGTTTCTGCCTGGGCTGCCGGCTCTCACGGGAATCACGACGCTGACCACGGGGATGGGCACATGATGTCCGGGCATGACATGCCGCGCACGAGCGGCGCCTCTGACGCGCACGGGCACGACGCCATTCTTGGCAAGGCCGCGGACCCGGCCCGCGCCACCCGCACCGTCGCAATCACCATGGACGACAACATGCGCTTTACGCCCAGTCGCGTCGAGGTGAAGCGCGGCGAGACCATCCGTTTCGTGCTGACGAATGCCGGCCGTCTCAAGCATGAAATGGTGATGGGCACACTTGCCGAGTTGGAAACTCATGCCGAGTTGATGCGCAGGTTCCCGGAAATGGAGCACGACGACCCCAATGCAGTCACGGTCGCTCCTGGCGCGAAGGGAGAGCTGGCCTGGACCTTTGATAGGACGGGGAGAGTTGATTTCGCCTGCATGGCTCCCGGTCATCTCGAAGCGGGCATGACGGGCACGATCGCGGTATCCAAGTAAGGAGAACTCGACTATGAAGACCCTGATGGCTGTCATCCTGCTGATGCTTTCTTCCATGGGAGCCGTTCCGGCATTCGCTGAAGCGCCGGTCACGCCATCGCCTGCCACGGCGTCAGCGGAAGCGTGGACAGAAGGCACGGTCAAGAAGGTGGACACTGCTGCGGGCAAAGTGACCCTTCGCCACGGTCCGCTGAAGAATCTGGATATGCCCGGCATGACCATGGTGTTTCGGGTCAAAGAGAGCACTTGGCTCGACGAGATGAAGGCGGGAGATCAGATCCGTTTTGTTGCAGACAAAGTCAATGGTGCCTTCACGGTGGTTCAATTTGAACCCGTCGCAGCGAACGAGGCGGAGTGACAACCGCCCTCTCGCCTTCGCGGGCTGCACAGGCTGATGAGTGTGAAATGAGCGGATGCGCGGATCATGGTTGATTGGTTGGTAGGTTTGCTGTTTTTGGGTCCTTATTGCCCTGATTCTTATTTTGCTCATTATTCAATTCAGGCAGTCGCGTTAGGACGGAAGGGCGGACCGATCAGCGAACGACAGGGAGCGGGTGAAGATTTCATGCGTTAGAGTCCGGCAGCGAGTGATTGTTGCTGCATTGGCAGCGAACTGCCGGCCCATTAACTCGTGTACCAGTGAGGAACAGATGAGTGTGGAATCGCATCTGCGCCGGACCCGAAAACGCATCTGCATTGACCTCATGCGGTTACAGGAGCGCTTGCTGAGACGTGCGTGGAGAAGAGCACGACCTAGTGAAGTCACTGCTTCACGCCAGGATCGCCATGTTCAAGCGCATCGAGCGCGAATTGTCGGCGAGCGGTGATTTCCGGCAGAAGACGCCAGTACACGGGATGCCAGTGACAAAGGCGGAGTGAGGCGACTATGGCGATTGATCCGGTGTGCGGCATGGAGGTCGACGAAAAGAGCACCCCATGGAAGCGCCCCTACGGTGACCGGGAGTTCTACTTCTGCTCGCCGGGCTGCCTCGATGCATTTGACGCCGATCCGGCACGATATGCGCAGGCCGGCACGCCACGCATTGCCACGCGCATTCCCTCTTCACACCTTCGGATCCCTGTGGCTGGGCTGGAGCGTCCTGATGGCATTTCCCGAATTGAGACGGCGCTTGGCGCGCTGACCGGGATGAAGCGCACTGCGGTCAACGTGGAGTCGGATCTCGTCGAAGTGCATTACGATGCGCCAACAACCGCCACTGAAGTGGTGGAGGCCCTCCGTACTGCCGGATTCACCCCCGGCGTCGCACGCACTCGGTTTGAGATCAAATCCGTTTATTGCGCCTCCTGTGTGCTGTTCATCGAAGAAGCCTTGAAGCAGCGGAGCGGAGTGCTGGCCGCGAGCGTGAACCCGGCCGAATCTGTTGCAGATGTGCTCTACGAGCCGCGTCTTGTGGATGTCGGATCCTTGAAACGCGCCATCGAAGAGCAAGGCTATGCCGTGGCGGAAGCGGCGGCGCCCACGCCGACGGGCCTCGAAAAGCAGGAGCACGAGCGCAGTTCGGAATACCGGCGGCTCATGCGCAAGTGGTGGTTCGGTGCAGGCGTCTCTACCTTCACCATGATCTTCTCGTATCCCTGGCTGTTTCCCTATCTACGCGATCTCCTGCCGCGGGGCAGCGAACAGCTGCGTTACCTGTGGATGTTCATGGGTGTGTTGACGCTGGCGGTCATGGCCTACAGCGGCAGCCAATTCTTTACCGGCATGGTCCGCTCCCTGCGCCATCGCACCGCCGACATGCACACCTTGATCGCGGTCGGTACCGGCGTCGCTTGGGTTTACTCCACCATCGCCGTTCTCTTTCCCCAGATTTTTCCCGCGGCGGCCTTCACCGAGGTCTACTACGACGTCACTTCCGTGGTGACGGCTCTGGTCGTGCTGGGCCTCGCGATGGAAGTCAAGGCCAAGGGCCGCACCTCCGAGGCGATCAAGAAGCTCATCGGGTTGCAGGCGAAGACGGCACGCGTCGTGCGAAACGGCAGGGAGATCGATATCCCCGTCGAAGAGGTCCTCGTGGGTGACACGGTCGTGGTGCGGCCCGGCGAGAAGATCCCGGTGGATGGCGAGCTGACCGACGGCGCTTCGGCGGTGGACGAATCCATGATCACGGGCGAGTCGATTCCGGTCGAGAAGCATGTGGGGGACGAAGTGATCGGGGCGACCCTCAACAAGACCGGCAGCTTCCGGTTCCGAGCCACCAAGGTGGGCAAGGAGACGGCCCTCGCCAATATCATCCGCATGGTGCAGGACGCACAGGCCACCAAGGTGCCGATCCAAAGGGTGGTGGACGTGGTCAGCAGCTATTTCACGCCAGCGGTCATGATCCTTGCGATCATCGGTTTCGTGGTCTGGTACGACTTCGGACCGCCACCGGCGATCGCCTATGCGCTGATCGTGGCGGTGACCACCTTGATCATCGCGTGCCCCTGCGCGCTCGGCATGGCCACGCCCATGTCGCTCACCACCGGCATCGGACTGGGGGCCACTCATGGCATCCTGATCCGAGGCGGTGAGGCGTTGCAGACCACCAAGGGGCTGAACGCGATCATCCTCGACAAGACCGGCACCATCACCCACGGCAAGCCGGTGCTCACGGATGTCGTCCCGGCACCGGGCACCTCCCTCTCGCGTGACGCGATCTTGCAGAGGGCGGCCGCGGTCGAAGAGGGCTCGGAGCACCCGCTGGCGGCCGCCATTGTCGAAGGGGCGCAAGAGCGGGGCCTGACGCGCGCCAAGGCGCAGGGCTTCAACGCCATTCCCGGCCACGGCGTGGAAGCTGTGGTGCAGGGACGCCCGACACTGCTCGGCAATCTCAAGTTGATGACCGATCGCCAGATCGACGTCGCCGCCCTGGAACCGCAAGCGAGGATCTTGGCGGGCGAGGGCAAGACACCCATGTATGTGGCGGTCGATGGCAAGGCGGCCGGGATTGTGGCCGTGGCCGACACGGTGAAGGGAGACTCCGCCTCGGCGGTCCGCGCGCTCCAACAGCTGGGTCTGGAGGTGGTGATGATCACCGGCGACAACGCGCGCACCGCACAGGCCATTGCGCGCCAGGTCGGAATCGAGCGCGTCATGGCCGAGGTGCTGCCCCAGGACAAGGCGCTTCAGGTGCAGAAGCTGCAACTCGAAGGCAAGAAGGTTGGCATGGTAGGGGATGGGATCAACGACGCCCCCGCGCTGGCGCAGGCGGATGTGGGTTTCGCCATCGGCACGGGGACGGACGTGGCGATCGAAGCCTCGGATATCACCCTCATCAAGGGCAGCCTCAAAGGGGTCGTGCTCGCCATCCAGATCAGCCGCGCTACCCTGCGCAATGTCTACCAGAATCTCGTCGGCGCGTTCATCTACAACACGGCCGGCATTCCCGTGGCGCTCGGTGTCCTCTATCCCTTCATCGGCATGCTGCTCTCGCCCATCCTCGCGGCCGCCGCGATGTCCTTCAGCTCGGTGACCGTGATCGGCAATGCCAATCGCCTCAAACGGTGGCGACCGAAAGAGGTCATGCCATGACACCGGACCAGATCGGTGTGACCGTCGGTGGCCTCGCGGCCATTGTGTTCATCGTGTGGTTCTTCTGGATGAAGAAGGCCCCCGGCACACGCGCTGCGGCCTTATCGAGCGGCTACCAGGAGGTGATGATCTTGGTCAAGGGCGGCTACACGCCTGACGTCATTGTGGTCGAGCACGGCAAGCCGGTGCGGCTGAATTTCCGGCGGGAGGAGACCGCAGGTTGCTCGGACACCGTGGTCTTTCCTGATTTCGGCAAGAGCGCACTGCTGCCCACCGGGGAGACCGTTGCCGTAGAACTCCTGCCGCAGCAGCCTGGCGAATACCCGTTCGCCTGCCCCATGGGCATGTTTCGCGGCCGGTTGATCGTGGAGTGATGCGGATGAACAGAGGAGGTCGCAGATATGGAGTGGCTTTCGGAGAACTGGGTTTCAGTGGTGATCTTCATTGCCTTTGTCGCGCTGCACCTCTTTGGACATGGTGGTCATGGAGGGCACGGTGGACAGCGGCGCGAACCGCCGCAAGCGCCCGATGCGGACAAGCCACGGGCACATCGTCACTGAGAGGTGCGAGGGTGGTGCGACGTGCGAGCGATTTCTTCTCTTCCTCGCATCTCGCTCCTCGAACCTCGTGCCTGACCCACAAGGAGGAGCGCCTATGTTGAACACCCGGCTGGTGGCCTGGGCATTGGGTCTGTGGGCCGCGATCACTTTCGTGCTGTGTGTCGTCTACGGGCTGGTCACGCCCAGGAGTCTGCACATGCAGGATTTCCTCGAGCAGGTGTTGCCGGCCTTCCAGTGGCTCACTTGGTGGGGCTTTCTGCTCGGGCTCGTCGAGAGTTTCCTCTACGGCGTGTACGCCGGGCTCGTGTTCTGTCCCCTCTACAACTGGCTGAATCGCCGTTGGGGCGGCCACGCCCAAGCGTGAATTTGTCTCATCAACTTCCTCAACCTGACTGCGAAGGAGAAGCGCCATGAAATGGACGAAACCGAACTTGATCGCGACGGCAGTGGTTTCCGCCAGCCTGATGCTGGCGATCCCCGTCTGGGCACAAATGGGCGGGGGCATGGGAGGCGGCATGATGGGCGGCGGCACGGATCGCGGCGCGGGAATGATGGGTGGTCAGCGTGGCGGGCCGGGGGCGCAGCAGATGTCGGGCGTCCTCACCGACATGGGAAGCCGGATGAGCGCGATTTCTGCCGAACTATCCAAGGGCAACGCCTCCGCACAGCGGCAGAAACAGATGGCCGAACAGCTGAAGCAGATGTCCGGCATGATGGGCGAGATGTCTGGAATGGCGGGTCAGGGAATGGCGACGGATCCCGCGATGCAAAAACGTATGGAAGAGATGCGCCAGCAGATGGGCAGCATGGGGCAGGGCGCCACACCCGCCAAATGACCTCGCCTTAGAGCGCAAGCATCTCTTATCCAACACATGCGGCAGCCGCAATCCAGCGGCTGCCGCACCAGCGCCAAGGAACCTTGCGAATGAAGATCAAATACGGTTTCGGAAAGAGTGTGGCGTTTCCTTTCGAGGATGCCGTTTATCGAGTCACGCAGGCACTGCAAGCAGAGGGGTTCGGCATACTCGCGGACATCGATGTGGCGGGAGCAATGAAGAAGAAGCTTAATCAGGATATGCCGCCCTATCGCATCCTAGGCGCCTGTAATCCTCCACTGGCGCATCGCGCGTTGAGCGAAGAACCCTCCATCGGTCTGCTCTTGCCGTGCAATGTGGTGGTGCGTCAGGACGTGGGCGGCACGGTGCACGTGGAGTTCATGGACCCCGATGCAGTGCTTGAGCTCGTCGACAAGCCGGGCATCAACCAACTGGCGCGAGAAGTGCGAGCGCGGCTGGAGCGTGTGATGGCGGCTCTTTAAGGCATGGATTCCGAGTCGGTACGGCCGGACTATGTTTAAGCGTTGCGCGCCATGGACGGAGGAAACGCGGTTATGAAACACTCGTTTCGCATAACGCTCTTTGCTGTTGTATCGGGTTTGCTCTCCGCGTGCAGCAGCGGCGGCGGAGACTCGGGCGCGACCGGCGCGACGGTGAACATCACCGGCACGGTGCCGGGAACGCGCATCGAAGCCTTTGCCGATAACGGCGCGTACTATGTCACCGACTCGGTGGACAACGGCACGGCCGCCCATCCCTTCACGCTGGCGGTGCCGGCCCGCATGGGCCTGCGCCTGTTGATGACGACTAACCCCGGAACGGCGGATGAGGTGGTCACGCCCCTCGGCTGGCGCGGCAACGACAGCGCGCTGCACACCCGCCTGCTGCTGGGCGGCTGCGCGCAGGTGGACCTGGGTCACGTCCCGATTCCGGTAGGACCCAACGCGGCCGCGTCGCTCGATGCCGACGGCGACGGGGTGCTGGATGCGCCCTTCGTGCTCGACGATCAAGGCGCCCGCAATCCGCTTACCCAATGCGATGCGGACGGCGACGGCATGAACGACTGGGACGATCCGGATCACGGCGGTTCGCACTATGCTGCGGGCCTCACCGATCCCATGGACCACGACGGCGACGGCATCCCCAATCGTCACGACCCGGACTTCGCGCCGACGGGAGGTGACAGCGACGGTGACGGCCTGCTGGATAACTTCGATGCGAATCCCGATAACGTGCCGGGCGGCAACCGACGGCTTCCTGACGACTTCAACGGCGATGGCTACATGGATGACGACATGAACCATGACGGCGTCCACGACAGCGGCCAACCACAGCATGGCGGCTCGCCGATGATGTAAACGGCAGTCTGCGACATCGAGGCCCCATGACAGCGAGACAGCAGGTTGCCCCCAGCATTGTGACGCCGCCGTGACGGCATGGCAGACACGCAGGCCAAGTGCCCCCCAAGCCCAAGCCGGCGGGAAAAGGAGCGATGATGGATGAGCAGACGCAGATGACGGGTATGAGCTGGGGCAGATTCGCGGCGATGATTGTCACCGCGACTTTCACCATGTTCTTTCTAATGTACCAACTCATCTACTCCCTGGATCACGTTGCGTTCAGTGTGAACCGGCTGATTGCTGCATTACTGATGGGCTGCGTCATGACCATCGTGATGCTTGGCTTCATGTGGTCAATGTACAAAGGACATTGGGTAAAAATCGGCATTCTGGCTTTTGCCACACTAACCGGTCTTGTACTTCTGTCGGTAAACAGGAGTCAGGCTTTGATCGGGGATGTCAGCTTCATGAAATCAATGATTCCGCACCACTCGATTGCAGTCAATAACGCACGAAAGGCCGACATCAGCGACCCTCGCGTTCGTGAGCTGGCGGACGAAATAATCGAATCGCAGATCCGGGAAATAGCTGTGATGAAGTTGCTCATTGCCGACATTGCACAAAATGACGAACGGGGCGCGATTACGCTTCCACCACGTTCCGCCGACATCACACCGGAAATGGAACTCAAGATAAAGGAAGCGGCGCAGTAGGGTTGAGCGCTTGCGTATCTGCCTAGCGTTCCAAACGCTTGGGGATCGATCGTCAGCATGGGAAGAGAGTTTCGTTGCGTGGAGGGCAAGGATCCTGATGCAGGGATAGGAAAGGACGCGGTCGCGATGCACGGGAGGCACAACGAGCACGGAGGCCCGGGATGGCGAAGGGTGAGAGGGGACCGTACGGCCTAACACGCCGGCGCTTTTTGCAGGTGATGACCGGGCTCGGTCTTTTGGGCAGTTGGCACAGCCTGATGCCCGCGTACGCACGGCCGGTGGGTGGTCAGGCGACCGCGCTGCGCGTCACCGACAGCGGCGTGGACCTGGCGATCGCGCGGACTACTATCGACATCGGCGGACGGGTGGGGTCGGCCCTGACCATAAACGGAACCGTCCCGGGGCCGCTGCTGCGTTTTCGCGAAGGCGAGTGGGCGACGCTGCGGGTCACGAACCGCCTGGAGGAGATGACGACGCTCCACTGGCATGGCCTGCGCGTGCCCCAGGATATGGACGGTGTAGCGGGTCTGAGCTTTCCCGGCATCAAGCCCGGCGAGACCTTCACCTACCGTTTCCGTCCCAAGCAGAACGGCACCTACTGGTATCACAGCCACCAGGGCTTGCAGGAGCAGTTGGGGCATTACGCACCACTCATCATCGAGCCGGCCGCCGCAGACCCGGTGGCGTACGACCGCGAGTACATCGTGTTCCTCTCCGACTGGACCTTCGAAGATCCCGAGGCCGTGCTCGGCAAGCTCAAAAAGCAGAGCGACTACTACAACTTCCAGCAGCGCACCCTGGGCGATCTGCTGCGCGATGCCCAACGGTACGGCTGGCGGGCGGCCTTACAGGACCGCGCCATGTGGGGCCGTATGCGCATGAGCCCGGCGGATATCGCTGACGTCACGGGTTACGCGTATACGTACCTGCTCAACGGCCTTCCGCCACAGGACAACTGGACCGCGCTCTTTCGTCCCGGGGAACGGGTGCGCCTGCGCTTCATCAACGGCGCCGCCTCAACGTTCTTCAATGTCCGCATCCCAGGGCTGCCGCTGACGGTGGTGCAGGCCGACGGACAGAACATCCAGCCGGTCACGGTCGACGAATTCCAGATCGCCGTCGCCGAGACCTACGACGTGATCGTGCAGCCGCAAGAGGAGCGCGCCTACACGCTCTTCGCCGAGGCCATGGACCGCAGCGGCTACACGCGCGCCACCCTCGCGCCGCGCTTGGGCATGAGCGCCCCGATCCCTCCGCTCCGTGAACGACCGCTGCGCACCATGATCGACATGGGCATGGAGATGGAAGAAATGGATGGCATGGCGATGCCCGGCATGGCCATGGGCGAGGAGGCGATGGGTGGGCACGCGGCAGGAGAGGCCGGCATGACCATGGGGGACGGTGCGATGGCGCCCGCTGATCAGGGCGCCGTGTCCGGAATACCGAAAAATGAAGCGGCGATGTCGGGCGGCGCGCACGCGGGCATGCCGGGAATGGAACAGGCGGGCCCCATCGTCGCCCGCCACGGCCCCGATACCCATGGGCCCGCCAACAGCACCGTCGCGACGGTGCAGCGCAATCGCCTCAGTGAGCGCGGCGCTGGACTGGAGCAGGTCGAACATCGGGTCCTCGTCTACACCGATCTGAAGAGTCTTGAGCCCAACACCGACCTGCGGCCGCCGGGACGCGAGATCGAGTTCCACCTCACCGGCAACATGGAGACCTTCATGTGGGGGTTCGATGGCAAGAAGTTCTCCGAGGTCAAGGAACCGATCTTCCTCGACTATGGCGAGCGCGTGCGCATCACCCTGGTGAACGACACCATGATGGAACATCCCATGCACTTGCACGGCATGTTCAAGGAGATCCTCAACGGCGCCGAGCCGGCCCACCGCCCGCGCAAACACACCATCAGCGTCAAGCCCGCCGAGCGGCTCTCCTTCGACATCACCGCCGACGCCCCGGGGAACTGGGCCTTCCACTGCCATCTGCTCTATCACATGGAGGCCGGCATGCTGCGCGTCGTCAATGTCGGCCTGCCGCCGCAGGAGGGTCGCCCATGAAACGGCGTCCCCTGGCATGCAGGTTCACGTTGGGGGTCCTGCTGATGCTCACCGCCTCAGTGCATGCCCAATCGCGCCCGTTTCCACTTCCGCCGAAGGAATGGCCCGAGACCATCAACGACCGCCCCACGATCACCTTTCTGCTGCTCGATCGCCTCGAATACCTCTCCGACGAGAAGTCCGACGCGCGCGTATGGGATGCGCAGGGCTGGGTGGGCGGGGATTGGAACAAATTCTGGTTTAAGACCGATGGTGTGGACGTCAACGGTCATGGTGTCGAAGAGGCGGAGGTCCAGGCGCTTTACGCTCGTCTTGTCGCGCCATTCTGGTTCCTCCAGGCCGGTCTGCGTCACGATGCCGAGCCCACGCCAACGCGTAACTTCGCGGTGATCGGCATGCAGGGGCTCGCACCACTTCGGTTCGATGTGGAAGCGACCGCGTTCGTGAGCGAGGACGGCGACCTGTCGGCGCGACTCGAAGCGGAGTACGACTTGCTGTTCACGCAGCGCCTCATTCTACAGCCGCGCTTCGAGACCAATTTCGCCGCAAGCGAAGTGGAGGATCTTGGCATCGGGCAGGGCGTCAACGATATCGAACTGGGCCTGCGTCTGCGTTACGAGATTCGGCGTGAGCTTGCACCCTATGTGGGCATAACGTGGCAGCGGCAATTGGGAGACACGGCCGATCTCGCCCGCGAGCGTGGGGAGGAGGTAGAAAGTGCCGCCTTTCTCCTGGGGATCCGCGCATGGTTTTAGAGTTCCTCAACCGTCTTCCGTGGCACCGGGTCGAGAGGCGAGTAGATCCTGTGCGTCGGAGAGGACCGGTGGGTGAGGTGTTGCGGTGGTGGATCGTTGGGCCCTCGTACTCGTCTTTCTTGGTTGCCGTGGCGGGTCTCCTGTCGGCCACCCTCGTGGCCTGCGCGACCTCGCGCGAGGTTCGTCCTGCGCCGGTTACTGTATTGCCTTCCAGCCAGGTACGATTCGACCGAGTTCGCGTCTTTGAGTCCGCCAACGCGGTGACGGTCATGGGCGAAGTGTGGCGAAGCGCGCCAGGGCACACCTGGGGCCAGGGCCACGTGGAACTGTCAGTGACCGATCGTGCCGGGACGGTGCTGCGCGAGGAGCGCGTGGAGGAAGTGCCATTTCCGCGCAAGCGGGTCGACGCGCCGGTGGCACGCTTTCGATTCACCCTCGATGAGCTCTTGCCAACGTCGGCAACCATCCAGCTTTCCTACCGTGACGACCGGTGTCCACGCTGAACTGAAAATGAATGTCGGACTGCGCTCCCTCCGGTGGTGACGTTTACGTAAAGAGTTTGATGCCAGACAGTGACGTCATGCATAAACATCGTCGGGATCCCGTTTTCCTCTCGCTCCTTACGAAGATGTAATTGCGGAGTCATCCGCCCGTCGGTGCTCGGTTGCCACACTTGAGACGCAACAAGAACAGCGGGCATCGAGCCCGCTCAATCGATATGACTCACCTATGGAGATGACCATGAATAGAATCCTTGCGCTGTCCATCGTTTCCTTGCTGAGCACCAGCGCCTTTGCCGATAACTTCTCGGGCAACCCCGACCTAAAAACCAGCCCCCTCAACGAGCACAGCGGTGCGCCGGCGAGCGCCGCGCAACCGGGGAATAACGATTCCTATGGCAGCGTCCTGCTCGATCTCCGCGACCGTGACTCAACGGAGCGCAACGCCAAGGTCGCAACGACCCAGCGTGGCGACGGCGACAGTTACGGCAGCGTTCTGCTCGATTTGGGACACCGCTGGTGATCGCGGACGCTGGGGCTGGGGGCCACACGCTCCCGGCCGTCCTCTGCTCTTGTCTCGTGCTATACGTTGCGGGTAGCGGCGCGATTCCCCTCGCGCTCCGGGCAACGCACCGACCATGAAGACGAGCACCGTCGATGTGGGCGACCTGCTGACGCCGCTCTCCGACATGGCGGTGGAGCGGCAGCTCTCGCAGCTAACCGGAGTCCAGCACGTGGACGTCGACTATGCGACCGCGAGCGCCACCGTGCACTATGACGAATCACTCGTCGATTTAAAGGCGATCAAGGCGAAGATCCGCGATTGCGGTTTTCATTGCACCGGCACGATTGTTCCGAAACACGTCTGCAGCCCGGAGGACCCGGCGCTGGCACCCGTCTCCATCGCATCACGCCCTGCGCCGGCCGAGCCGGCGGCCCGTGCTGAGATGGCCCACGAGATGGGCCACGGCGCGGGAATGGACATGCAGGCGATGGCGCGGGACATGCGAAACCGCTTCTGGATTTCGCTTGCTTTTACCGTCGTGATCTTCATTTACGCGCCCATGGGCCTGGCGTTGCCTGCGCCCGCGCCGCCTTTCGGGATCTCGCTGGACCGGTGGCTCTTCCTCCTCGCGAGCGGTGCGATCCTCTATCCCGGGTGGCCTTTCATCATTGCCGCGTGGCGCGCACTTAAGAATGGCGTCCTCAACATGGCCGTGCTCGTGGTGTTGTCCGTGGGCACCGGCTACCTCTTCAGCGTCGGCGCGACCTTCTTCTTCGGTGGCGCGCAGTTCTACGAAGCCGCCGCAGTGCTCCTGGTCTTCATCCTGCTCGGCCATTGGCTGGAGATGCGGGCCCGCGCCGGGGCTTCAGAGGCCATCCGCAGGCTCCTCGACCTCGCGCCGCCTATGGCGAGCGTGATCCGTGGCGGGCACGAAGTTGAGGTGCCGACGGCGGAGGTGGAGGCGGGCGAAACCGTCGTGATCCGACCCGGCAACAAGATCCCGGTGGACGGCGAGGTGCTAGAAGGAGAGTCACAGGTCGACGAGTCGATGCTCACCGGCGAGTCGATGCCCGTGGCAAAGAAATCTGGCGATACAGTCATCGGCGCGACCATCAACAAGAGCGGGATGCTGCGCTACCGCGCGACCAAGGTGGGCGCCGATACCGCGCTCGCTCAGATCGTGAAGCTCGTGCAGGAGGCACAGAACTCGAAGGCCCCGGCGCAGCTTCTGGCCGACTGGGCCTCACAATGGCTCATCGTGATCGCGGTGGTGATCGGACTTCTCACTTTTGCCGTGTGGACCCTCTGGATGGGCCAGCCGTTGCTCTTCGGCCTCACGCTCATGATCACGGTGTTCGTCATTGCCTGCCCCGATGCGCTCGGCCTCGCGACCCCGATGGCGGTGATGGTGGGCACGGGGCTCGGCGCGATGCATGGGATCCTGTTCAAGAACGCCTCGGCGCTTGAGGATGCCACCAAACTCGACGTGATCGTGTTCGACAAGACCGGCACGCTGACCATCGGCCAGCCGGAAGTGGTCGAGGTCGTGCCGGCGGCACAGGCCGATATGGTGCTCGCGATTGCGGCGGCAGTGGAGCAGGGTTCCGACCATCCCCTGGCGCAGGCGATCCTGCGCGCTGCACAGGGAAGTGCAAGTGCCGCGGGAGGCACGAGCGCAGGGATGCGCGAGGTAGAGCAACGCAGGGAGCAGTTGCCGAGGACGCCGGGAGCGGCCGCCGCTGCGGGGCTCGCCATCGCAAAACCGACCGCCTTCGCCGTGATCGAGGGAAAAGGCGCACGGGCGGAACTCGGAGGCAAGACCGTGCTCCTCGGAAACCGGCGGCTGATGGAGGAGCAGGGTGTCGAGCTCGCGGAATTCAAGCGTGACGCCGAGCGCCTGCAAGGCGCCGGTCGCACCGTGGTGCACATCGCCCACGGCGACAAGCTCCTCGGCCTCATCGCCATCGCCGACGCGGTGCGGCCCACCTCGGCCCGCACGGTCACGGCGCTGAAGAGCCGAGGTATCCAGGTGGCGATGCTCACCGGCGACAACCGCGGCACGGCCGAGCGTATTGGGCGCGAGCTTGCACTCGACATCGTCCTCGCCGAGGTCTTGCCAGGGCAAAAGGCAGAAAAGATTAAAGAACTCCAGGCCAGCGGCCGCAAGGTGGGGATGGTGGGCGACGGCATCAACGACGCGCCTGCGCTCACCCAGGCAGACGTGGGCTTCGCCATCGGCGCGGGCACCGACGTGGCGATGGAAAGCGCCGATGTGGTCCTGATGAAGAGCGATCCCTACGACATCGTCGGTGCCATCACGCTCTCGCGCGCCACGCTCGCCAAGATGCGCCAGAACCTTTTTTGGGCGGTGGCCTACAACGTGGTCGCCTTCCCGGTCGCGGCGGGGCTGTTCTATCCGTTCACGATCAGCCCCGAGGTGGCGGCCCTCTCCATGTCCGGCAGTTCGGTGCTGGTGGCACTGAATGCGCTGCTGCTCAAGCGCGCAAAACTGGTTGGCATTCGTGAAGCGGCCCCGGAAAAAACGACCACGGAGGCCCCTCATGGGCAACGCGGGTAGCCGCGTGCTTCGCGCGCTCGCTGCTATCGCAAGCTTGACGGTGTTCACGACCGCGACCGCCGAAGAACCGTTTCAGAGCCAGGCCGTCGATGGCATCGCAGTCCGGTTCCAGGTCCTTCCGCTCGGGCTGCACGGGCCGGTAGGCGGCCATGGACCGAGCGGCATTCATCGTGAATTTCCCCACCGGATTACAGTGACGCTGACCGAGCAGGCGACCGGGCGCGCGGTGACAGATGCGGAGGTTGCGATCGAGGTCGCCAAGTCTGGACGCACCGGCGAGCGCGTGCCGCTTACCGCCGAAATGGTGGATGGCCATCACCCGGTCTATGTCACCGAGATCCCATTGGCGGGCCGCGGCACCACCTACCGGATCCGGGTCCAATTCGTCCGGCCCGGCAGTGAGCCAAGGGAGGCGGAGTTCCGTTACGCACACCATTGAGGGCTGACGCATCGTCGTAGGTCGCGTGGGCGCAATAGCGGCTACGTGCCAGGGTGTGCCAAGGAGCATGGTTTGATACCGGACCCACTAAAGGCGATGTCCATGGAAGGACGAATGCCGCGGGCGCATGGACGCGCAAGAGCGGCGCTATAACGTAGCTATCGCAACGTGTATCTACAGGTATCCGCGAGTATTGGCGTGACGGAGGAAAACGGATGCTCCTGCGACTGCTCCGAAGACAGATTCGCCACGGCACCCTGCGGGTGGCGATGCCGAATGGGCGGGAACACGTGTTCGGTGAAGGCCCGCCGGAAGCTGAATGGATCATTACGTCGCCGCGGGCGCCATGGCGGATCTTGTGCTATCCGGAGTTGAACCTGGGCGAGTCCTACATGGACGGAGAGTGGCACGCGGGCGACGGCGATCTGGCCCGCCTCCTCGGCGTGTTGTTGCGCAACTTCCCTGTGCGCTCAGCCACCGGCCTCGAACGGATCGCGCGCCTGCCGCTTACCCTGTGGCAGCACTGGAACCGGGTGGCCGCGAGCCGGCAGAACGTGGCCCGCCACTACGACATCGACGAGTGGTTGTTCCGCCGCTTTCTCGATGAGGACATGCATTACTCCTGCGCCTATTTCGTCGATCCCGACATCACGCTGGGGGAGGCGCAGCAAGCGAAATGCCGACACATCGCGCGCAAGCTGCTGTTGGAACCGGGGCAGCGCGTGCTGGACATCGGCTCGGGCTGGGGCGGCCTCGCGCTGTATCTCGCAAAACATTACGGTGTTCAAGTGACGGGAATCACCCTGTCGCGCCGGCAGCTCGACGTCGCGCAGGCGCGGGCACGCGAGCAAGGCGTCGAAGATCAGGTCCGCTTCGAACTGGCCGATTACCGCAACCATCGCGGCCGGTACGACCGGATCGTCAGCGTCGGCATGTTCGAGCATGTGGGCCGGCCTTACTACCGCCGCTTCTTTCAGCAGATCGGCGACCTGTTGCACCCAAACGGTGTGGCCCTGGTGCACACCATCGGCCAGTTCCGCACCCCGAGCTCCTCCAACGCCTGGATCCGCCGCCACATCTTTCCCGGCGGCTGCATTCCGGCGCTAGGCGAGCTCTCTCACGCCGCCGGTCACGCGGTGCTCACCACCACCGACGTGGAAGTCTGGCGCCTGCACTACGCCTATACCCTGGCCGCCTGGATGGAGCGCTTCAAGCAACATCGGCAGGAGGTAGAAGAGCGGCTCGGCGAGCGCTTCTTTCGCATGTGGGAGTTTTATCTCGCGAGCTGCGAGGCGGCGTTCCGCTGGCGTGAGCTCGCGGTGTTCCAGATGCAGCTCGCGCATAGGATCGACGCAGTCCCGCTCACGCGCGACTATCTCGGCGCATCAGTAGGATGGTTAGCGCGCGACGAAACCCGTCGTAGGGCCGGCAAGGATGAGTCGGACGTCTCTCGTGGCCGTTCGCGTGACGGGAGTCGTTGACAAAATAGGAGGCGCAGCCATGTGGAAGGACTGGCTCAATATCACACTCGGCTTCTGGCTCGCTTGGACGGCATGACGGCCTCGGGAAGCGGTGACCGTTGATTGGAAGGCGGGTTCTTATGAGTGAAGCAGCTAACAGACGCATCGCCCTGGTCATTGGCTCCAACGAAACGATCGGCAGCGCAGTGGTACGGCGGCTAGACCGCAAGGCGCCGGCTCCGCCGCCGCCCGGCTGCGTGCGCATACCGAGCGATATCGCTTCCGACGAGAGTGTGCGCGAGCCCATGGGGCTCGCATCGCTTCCGTGATCCCGATGCTTGACTTCGTCGCCGACGCCCTGGAGAGGAGTTGATGCATGGACGTTAAAATCATTGCCACACGTGACTGCACCCACCGGCCCAATCTGGAGCGCGAACTCCGGAATCTGGGGATTCCCTACGAGTTTGTCTGCGCGGAGGACCATCCCGAGGTGGCCGAACGCTACCACATCCGCCACTCCCCCAATCTAGTCATCGATGATGAGGTGGTGTTTCGTGGGCAGCCTTCGGAGGCAGAAATAAAGGAGGTCCTCCGACGTCTGAAACCTGACGTGTGAGTGTTAGATGCGGAGCGGACGAACCGAGATCGTGAACCGGACCCGACTGCGCGGTTTGCACGAAAGCACGTGGAGTACATGAGCGTGCTTACTTTTCGCAGCGCATCTGACAGAGGTGGCGGATATCGAGGGCCCACTGCGGAGTACGCCAGCGCCCGAACGGCACAAATGTTTTCCGTGCCACCGATGCGGGGAGTCAACGCTTGACGACCCCAAGCTGGGCCGCCAGCGAAGGGCGCCCCTATCCGCTGGGCGCCACCTGGGTTGAGGAAGAGCGGGCGTTCAACTTCGCGCTCTATTCCAAGCATGCGGAGCGCGTGACCTTGCTGTTGTACACCGAGGCCAACATCGTCGAGCCCGTCTTCGGCTACCGCTTCGATTACCTCAAGAACAAGTCAGGCCGGGTCTGGCACTGCCGCCTCCCACAGGCCGCGATGCAGGGCGCCGCCTACTATGCCTACCGCATCGATGGCCCCGATCCTGTCGGACAGTTCGAGTGGCACGCCTTCGATCGCGACAAGACTTTGCTCGACCCTTACGCGAAATCGGTGTTCTTTCCACCCAGGCTCGACCGGCTGGCCGCCGCTACGCCGGGGACCAACATAGGCAAGGCGCCCTTGGGCGTTCTCACCGGCGACCGCGAGCGTTTCGACTGGGGAAGTGACCGTGGTCCCCGGCACGAAGCCACCGCCGTCATCTACGAGCTGCATGTTGGAGGTTTCACCAGGAGCCCGAATTCCGGCGTCGGAAGCGAGGTGCGCGGGACCTACGCGGGCCTCATCGAAAAGGTCCCGTATCTGCGGGCGTTGGGTGTCACCGTCGTGGAGTTGATGCCCGTCTTCCAGTACGACCCCTCCGACGGCAATTACTGGGGCTATGCACCCCTCAATTTCTTTGCCCCCCACAACGGCTATCTCAGCAGCGGCCACATCAAAGAACAGCACAATGAGTTTCGCGGGCTGGTCAAGGCGCTGCACGCCGCTGATATCGAAGTGGTGATCGATGTTGTCTACAACCACACGGGCGAAGGCGACCATACCGGCCCGACATACAGCTACAAGGGGATCGATAACAGCTCTTACTATTTGATCACGAACCGGACCGGAGCGCCCTATGCGAACTACTCCGGTACGGGAAATACACTCAACTGCGCGAACCGCGCCGTCCGCAAAATGATCATGGACAGCATCCGCCACTGGGCGCAGGAGATGCACGTGGATGGATTCCGCTTCGATCTTGCATCGATCTTCACGCGAACCGTGGACGGCTCGATCAACGTCAATGATGCACCGCTGCTGAGCGACATGGCGTCTGACCCGGCCCTCGCTGGCCTGCGCCTGATCGCGGAGCCCTGGGACGCGGCCGGGGTGTATCAACTGGGAAAGGCTTTCCCCGGAATCATGGCTTGTCAGTGGAACGGACAGTTCCGCGACGATATCCGGCGCTTTGTAAGGGGCGATCCCGGCATGGTGCCGAGCCTGATGCTCCGGCTCTACGGCAGCGATGATCTGTTCCCAGACGATCTTCCGAACGCCTATCACCCCCATCAGAGTGTCAATTTCGTCACCTCTCACGACGGATTCACCCTCTACGACCTGGTCGCGTACGACCGCAAACGAAACCGCGCCAATGGCCACGAAAACACTGATGGGATGGAAGAAAACTACAGTTGGAACTGCGGTTGGGAAGGAGACGATGGCACACCTCCGGAGGTGATGAAACTGCGCAAGCGCCAGATCAAGAATTTCTGTTGTCTGTTGCTCCTCGCGAACGGCACGCCCATGTTCCGCGCCGGCGACGAGTTCATGCACACGCAGGGGGGCAACAACAACCCTTACAACCAGGATAATGAAACCGGCTGGATCGACTGGAGCCGGCTGCACGCCAACCCGGACATGTTCCGCTTCTTCCGCTTGATGATCGCGTTTCGAAAGGCGCACCCGACCCTTGCGAGAAGCCGGTTCTGGCGCAGTGACGTTCGCTGGTACGGGATAGGCCGCGATCCCGACCTTTCATTCGATTCCCACAGCCTCGCCCTCTCACTCCACGGCGCCTCACAGGGAGACGACGACATCTACGTCATGATCAATGGCTACTGGGAAGACTTGGCTTTTGAGATCCAGGAGGGGTCGGCCGACGAGTGGCTGAGGGTTGTCGATACGAGCAGGGATAGCCCGTTAGATTTTCTCGAAACCGACCACCAACGCCCGTTACAGTCCTTGCGCCACCGCGTTTCTGCGAGATCGGTGACGATCCTGATTCGATATAGAAATCGCTCGACACATGCCCCCGCCCAGTTCGCATCCGGCCCCTGATAACGCCTCCACTTGCAGGAACCGCCAGGCTGGTTCTGCGACTCGGCTCCACCGCCTTGGCGGCCCCGTGGCACACGCTGTTTCTCGGTGGCCATTGCATTACCCCAAGCCCCGTGTAAGACGCCACCACGCCCAGCCGATTAGCACGCTGCCGATAGCGAACATGGCGAGGAGGCGCACCACGTCCATGTAGTGGCGCACGGGGCTCAGCTCCGCGGCGTACTGGAGCCGCACTGGCATGCTGTCGATGGGCACGAGGGTGCCGGAGAGGAAGGTGATCGGGAACATCATGAGGAACGACACCAGTAGCGCCTGTTGCAGGGTGCCGGTGGCGGTCGCGATCAGGATGCCAATCCCCATGCGTAGCAGCGCACCCGGGCCGGCCCGGTAAGCTCTGTCAGTGGTGCCGTCGGTGCGGCGGATAAGCTGGCGCGCCGAAACTGGGGATCGAGACGGCACTGGAGGGCGCAACCCGGCGAAAGCGCAGAGCTCTCTCCCGCGGCCTGCACGCCGTGGCGACGGCCGGTACGATGCTCGAAGGCGCGCCGAGACCGCGTGAGCAGGGCCATGTTCACCGATGATCGGGCACGCGACCTAGACTGTTCACGACGAGGGCGACGGAAGAGGACGTTCCCATGAAGCGTTGGTCGCTGCATCCAAGTCATTTGTTCGGATTGTTGTGCCTTGTCGCATTTTCCGCGATGGCCGCCGACACGAGCAAAGCGGTGGATGGGGTGGAAATCTACCTCGGTGTCCTGCCCGCGGAAGTGGTGCTGGGTCATCCCCTCGGGCATGAAGAGCGGGCCATGCATGGCGGTGTCCCCGCACGCCAGAATCGTTACCACGTGGTCGTTGCCCTGTTTGATGCCGACAGCGGACAGCGTTTCAGCGGCGCCCGCGTGGAAGCGACCGTGGGCGAGTTGGGTGCGGGCGGCACGCGCAAGGCCCTGGAACCCATGGCGATCGCGAATACAGAGACCTACGGCAACTGGTTCACGCTTTCAGCGCCGGGCATCTACCGCATTCGCCTGGCGATCGACGGCATCAAAGGCCACGACAGGCTCGATACAGAAATGGAGTTCAATCGGCCGTAGTCGATCTATTCACGGCTTATCCAATGCAGCATGGCGTCCTTGCCACCGTGCTTCACCTGATACATGGTCTCGTCCGCCCGCTTGAGCATCTCTTCGACACTGCCAGGTCGCTCGAACGTGATGGCGCCAATGCTGAGGGTGACGGGCCTATTGAATGCTTTCAGATCCTCACGAACCCGTGACCGCAGTCCACTGATGGCGGACTTGGCACCCTCAGCACCGGACTCCGGCAACAGGATGCTGAACTCATCACCGCCAAGACGTGCCACCACATCGATCTTGCGGGTGGAGTGCTGGAGCGACATGGCGATGGTCCGCAGCACCGTATCGCCACCGGCATGGCCCAACTGTTCGTTGATCTCCTTAAAGTTGTCCACATCGATGTAGGCGACCGAGACCGGGCGTTGGTAGCGGTTCGCGCGGGCCACTTCTTTCTTGGCATATTCGAGGAAGCCACGCCGATCGAGAAGCCCGGTCAAGGGATCAGTCAAGGCACGTTCTTTCTCGCGCAGGTAGTAGGTGCGGTAGGCCGATATGGAAAGCACTACCACCGCAAATAATGCGAAATGCACGATGCCGTCCACAACACCGCCAAGGTCATCGACGCCAACCCACAGCCAGGCGATCACAGAAGCTCCGATGGTCATCAGACCAGCGGTGCGTCCTGCGAACCAGGTGGCGAACAGCACCGGGAGGAGATACAAGATGATGACCCCTGGCACGGTAGAAACGAATCGCATGCCAACCAGAGCGCTGGCGGCGACGCCGAGAAAAGCGACGACCAGGTAGATGGCGAATCGAGTGCGGTGACCGAGGTCAGGCATGGCGTGCTCAGGCTCGCAGCATTGCGGTCCGCTTAAGATGTGTCGCGTCTAAGTTTATTAAGCTTATACGCACTCCCGCCGCTCCTTGGATTTTTCCTGCATGAAAGGGATCCTGCTCCGAACTACGCTGTAACACGAACACAGCGAGGCACGCCTGCCATGAACCGAAATGCATTGGTTTTCCTTGTGGTACTCGGCTTTTCGTCGGTCGCCGTTGCCGTGGATGCACACCACCCGCCTGGAACGGCCGTTTCGCCATCCGGGAGCGCGGGGAACGTGGTTCCCTGTCCCGGGGGCGTAGCGGGCCCGGGGATGATGGGCCCGGGGATGATGGGTCCCGGCATGATGGGTCCCGGCATGATGGGTCCTGGCATGATGGGTCCTGGCATGATGGGTCCTGGCATGATGGGTCCCGGCATGATGGGCTCCGGCATGATGGGTCCGGGCATGATGGGCTCCGGCATGATGGGCTCCGGCATGATGGGTCCCGGCATGATGGGTCCGGGCATGATGGGTCCGGGCATGACGGGGCGCGGTGGTTATGGCCCGCTCGGTGCACTGAATCTCAATGCAGACCAACAAAAAGCGATCGGCAGCATCCTCGATGAGCAAAGGAAGGCCACCCTGGACTATCAGTCGAAGCTTGTCGACCAGGAGGCGAAACTGCGCGATCTCTACGGCAAGGACACGCTCGACGCCAATGCGATTGCTTCGGTTTATGAACAGATATCGAAACTGCAGATCCAGCGCCTGCGCGCCCGGATAGAGGCGAGGAACAGGATATTTCGCCTGCTGACAGTGGAGCAGCGCAACAAGCTCGGTCTCTGGACCGATCCGGTGAGTGACTAAGCTGTTCATCTGTTCGCGAGCAGAAAAGGATGAACGTGACTCGGCGTTACCAGAAGGGTGAAGTGGTGGCCGCCATGGTCGTCATCATGGTGGTGATGATGCTCGCCTTCTGGCAGGGAGGGATGCGCGGCGGCCACATGTCTGCGCCCGCTCCTACAGAACGGACTGAGAAAACGGCGCTGGATCTTCTGGAGGAGGCTTATGCCCGCGGGGAAATCAGCCGCGAAGAGTATTTGCAGAAGCGCGAGGACCTGCAACAGGGGCGCCCTTAGTTCGCGAATCGTTGGGTTTGGCGGCGAGGTATGAACGCCGGCGTCACTTCCGCATAGCGCCGGTATTCATCGCCGAATTCCTTTCTCACCGCCGCCTCTTCAGTGCGTGCCAAGCGGACATACATGTAGGTGAGCACGGGAAACATGGCTAACGTGAGCAGGGTGGGCCATTGGAGCAGAAATCCGATCATGATGAGAATGAAGCCGAGGTACTGGGGATGGCGGACACGCGCGTAGGGACCGGTCGTTGCCAGGCGCTTTTCCTGCTGCGCCTTGTAGAGCACGGGCCAGGCCGCCGACAGGAGCCAAAAACCGCCCCCGATGAAGGCAAAGCTAAGTAAGTGGAACGGGCCGAAATGGGGGTTCGTGCGCCATCCGAACAACATCTCGAGCAGATGGCCCGCGTCGTGGGAGAGCCAGTCAATTCCGGGAAAGCGCGACTGGAGCCAGCCGGAGAGCAGGTAGATCGTTAACGGAAATCCGTACATTTCCGTAAACAGGGCCACGAGAAACGCCGTGAAGGCCCCGAAGCTGCGCCAGTCGCGCGCGCTCGCCGGCTTGAAGAAGCTGAGGGTGAACAGCGCGAAGATCACGACGTTCAGGGCGACGAGCCACCAGAGACCGTAACCCGGCGATGGGCTCATGGCTTGCGCGCTCCGGACGAGTGGTGATGGCGCATGAGCCAATACAGGCCGACCGCCGCGGCGCCGAGCAGCCACGGGAGCGCACCGAGCAGGTGCGCACGGTGCTCCGCGAGGAGAAAAAATCCCGCGATGACAACAAAGCCCCAAAAGATCCACTTGACGACGTTCATGCCTCGGTGCGCCGTCAACCCGTATCTGCACAAGTGTAGAAGGGTGGGCGCAGCGAACTTCGCCACCGGCGTGGCATTGGCGCCGCCGCGACACGGTGGCCGACACTATCCTTAGTGCAAATATGCGGACACGGAGGCCACCGCCCGTGCTTGAGGAGTTCACCTACCGGCCGCTGGTCGCCTATTTCTCCATGGAAATAGCGCTTCAGAACGAGATCCCGACCTATGCCGGCGGCCTGGGTGTGCTCGCCGGCGACACCATGCGTTCGAGTTCGGACTTGGCCCTGCCGATCATCGGCGTCACGCTCGTCAGCCTTGCCGGCTATTTCCGCCAGGCGATCGATGAGGCGGGCCGTCAGGTGGAGCACCCGGATTGGTGGCGACCGGAGGACCATGCGGTACCCCTGGAGGCACGGGTCGCCATCCCCATGGAGGGCCGCGAGGTGTGGATCCGCGGCTGGCTCTACGTGCTCGAAGGGCACATGGGCGGACGGACGCCCATCGTCCTGCTCGACACGGATGTGGGTGAGAACCGCGAGGATGATCGGCAGATAACGCATTATCTCTACGGCGGCGATGAGGTGTATCGCCTCAAGCAGGAGATGGTGTTAGGCATCGGCGGCGCGCGCATGCTCCAGGCACTGGGCGTCACGGTACTCCAATACCACCTCAATGAGGGCCATTCGGCCCTGCTCACACTGGAACTCCTGCGCCGCTACGCCCATCCCCGCGCCCACCTGCGCACCGGTGAGGCACGCTACGACGTCCCGCGGGTGCGCGAGCTGTGCAATTTCACCACCCATACGCCGGTGGAGGCGGGCCACGATCAGTTTTCCTACGATCTCGTGCAGCGCCTGCTCGGTACCTACTTCGACCTGGTGACGCTCAAGTCACTCGCGGGACAGGAACGACTCAACATGACGCGGCTCGCCCTCAATCTGAGCCTCTACATCAACGGCGTGGCAAAACGCCACACCGAAACATCGCGCGTGATGTTCCCCGGCTATGAGGTGCGGTCGGTGACCAACGGCGTTCACCCCTTTGCCTGGACGGGTCCCAGTTTCGTCCAGCTCTACGACACCCATTTCCCCGGGTGGTGCCACGAGCCGGACCTGCTGGTACGCGCAGACCGGTTGTCCGATGCCGCCGTGTGGTCCGCTCACAGCGCCGAGAAGGAGGGGTTGCTGAAGATGGTGAAAGAACGCAGTGGCGTCGATCTGGATCCGGCCGTCGCTACCCTGGGATTCGCGCGGCGCATGACGGGCTACAAGCGGCCCGATCTGTTGTTTTCGGATCTGGAACGCCTCAAACACATCGCACAGCAGACGCCACTGCAAATTGTGCTCGCCGGTAAGGCGCACCCGCGCGACGAAGGCGGCAAGGGTCTCATCGAACGCCTGCACCGCCATGTGCGCGAACTGCCCTCGATCCGCATCGCCTACTTGCCCAACTACGACATGACCATCGCCCGCGTTCTGGTGGCCGGGGTCGACGTGTGGCTCAACACCCCCTTGCCGCCCATGGAGGCTTCCGGCACAAGCGGGATGAAGGCGTCGTTCAACGGTGTGCCCAATCTCAGCGTCCTCGACGGCTGGTGGGCGGAAGGCTACATCGAAGGTGTGACCGGCTGGGCGATTGGCGAACTGGGGAAGGCACCGGAAGCCGATGCGGAGTCGCTGTACCAAAAGCTGGAACAGGTCGTCCTGCCGCTCTATTACAGCAATCGCAGCGGCTGGATCGCCGTCATGAAAGGGGCTATCAGCCGCAACGCCTCCTTCTTCAACAGCCACCGGATGATGCGCCGCTATACCACGGAAGCCTACGTCCAGTAAGCCGTGCGCCGTGCGCGTCAGCGGCGGAGCACGAGCCACAGGGCGATGCCATACGCGAGGACAACAAGCAGGGGCAGGTCCGTGGTGCGGGGGAGCAGTGCCCATGAAACGAAGACTCCGGCCAACACGATGGCCAATGCAATGCGTTTCGAGGCGCGCTCGTCAACGTCACTGCGCCTTTCGTCCTGTCCATCTTCATCGGCACGGGACGCCCGCATCAGCGCGGCCAAGAGGCGAGGCAGCTCGCTGGCGAACATTCCGGTTTCGGCCCGCAACCGCGCCACGCCAGCGGGTTCCGGCAGTCCCAGCCGGGCTACCTCGCCCGCCGTTTCGCGCAGACCCTCTACGAGCACGTAATCGGGGTCGAGGGTCGCGACGACGTTCTCCATGAGAAAGACGGCACGCATCAGCACGAGCAAGTTGTGTGGCAGCCGGATATTGCGGCCTTTGCCGAGCCGTGCCACGCGAAAAAAGGCTTCGGCGAAGGACCACTCCTTCAGCGGCAAGGCGGCATAGTCCGCCAGGATATTGTCGAGGCCCAGCACGAGCTCACGGCGATTGATCTCGCCGCCCAGGACGCCCAGATCAAGGTAGGCGTCGAGGAGCCATTCGCTGTCGAGATAGACGAGCGCCTGGATGAAGTTCGCAAGTCCCAGGCGCGTGCGTCGATCGATATAGCCGACGAGGCCATAGTCGTGAAAACAAATGCGGCCGTCGGCCATGAAGAAGAGGTTGCCGGGATGGGGATCGCCGTGAAACACGCCTAACGAGAAAAACTGATACACGTAGGCATCGACAAAATGCTTCGCATACGTCCTCCCGAGCAGCCGGATACGCGGGTCATCGACCCGCAACCCGCCCGAGCGCAGTTGGATCAAGACGCTGTCGGAATACCATTCGTCCACCAGCGCGGGGACATACACGGTGGGGGAATCCTTGAAGGCGAGGGTAAAGCGCACCACATTTCTCGCCTCGTGGCGAAAATCGAGTTCCCGGTGCAGGTTTTCCTCCAGCTCCCGCACGAGCGCCAGCGGATCGAACTGACGCACTCTGGAAGAGAGTCGCGCGAGCAGACGGACGGCCCACTTGAGCAGGCGCATGTCGCGCGTGACCTGCGGCACGACCCCGGGCCGCCGCACCTTGACGATGACCTCGCGGCCATCGGCGAGGACCGCGGCATGGACCTGTGCTATCGAGGCGGCGGCGAGGGGCGCATCCTCGAACTGCGAGAATGCGGTGGCGATGGAGAGCCCCAGGCTCCGCTCGATCTCCGCGCGGGCGAGGGCGCTCTCAAACGGCTGGACACGATCCAGTAGTCCCTGAAACGCTTCCACATAGACGTCCGGGAGCAGGTCCCTGCGGATACTGAGCAGCTGGCCCAGCTTGACGAATGCGGTACCAAGGTCTTCAAAGATATTGCGCAGCGCGCGTGCACGCGAGCGCTGCACGTCCTCGCCCTGGCGCCCCAGAGAAGCACGCGCCAGGAACCGGATCGCAGCCCAGATGATTGTGAAGAGGCGAACCATCAAATGGAACCCAGGACGCACCCTCTGCCTTGCCTTCATTGTGGTCGCTTGAACGCTGACAGGCTGCCGTGGGTGTGCGAGCTTGGTTGTGACTGTCAGCGGCATCACGAAGCGAGGGAGTGCCCATGATGCGAGACACAGTGACCCTTAGCCGCCGACGGTTCCTTCAGGCCGCCGCGTTAGGTGCCATGGGGCTGCGCTCAGGAAGTCCATGGGCACAGGTCGGCTCCTCTTCCCTGGGGGCTCCCACTCGCAGATTTAGATTGATGGCCGCTGAAGGGGAAGTCGAGGTTGCATCGGGCCAGCCCTACAAAGCCTGGCTCTACAATGGCGAATTGCCCGGGCCGGCGATCCGGGTGAAAGAGGGTGAACGTTTGGTTGTCACGGTCGAGAATCGCCTTCCCTCGGGAACGACGGTGCACTGGCACGGCATACCTGTGCCGAATGCCATGGACGGCGTTCCGGGGCTCACGCAGGAGCCCATCGCTCCGGGCGAGCGCTTCATCTACGAGTTCACAGCCGCCCCTGCCGGCAGTTACATCTATCACAGCCACGTGGGGCTGCAACTGGACCGTGGTCTGTACGGGCCTTTGATCATCGAAGAGAAGACACCGCACATTTCATACGACAGGGAGTACACGTTGGTCTTGGATGATTATCTTCCAGGCCCCCCCTCGCCTCTGGAGGAATTGGCGAGCAGAGGGGAGGGCACAGGAATGGGTCCCGGCATGATGGGTCCGGGCATGATGGGTCCCGGCATGATGGGGCCCGGCATGATGGGGCCGGGCATGATGGGGCCGGGCATGCACGGCATGATGGGCGGGTTTATCGTGCCGCCGTACGCGGGATTGCTGATCAATGGACGGCTGCCTTCGGACGCTCCGGCGTTCGAGGTGCGCCAGGGTGAGCGGATACGACTGCGCCTGCTGAACCCCGCAGGGGCCACGACCTTCCACTTCGCCGTCGCGGGCCACCGCCTCACCATCACTCACGCCGACGGCCAACCCGTCGAGCCCTCGGAGGTTGACGCGCTGTTCATCGGCATGGGTGAGCGGTATGACGTGTTGGTCCAGGCGAGCAATCCCGGTGTGTGGTTCATGGAAGCCACGCCAGTGGAAAGCAACAGTCCTCCCGCGCGAGCGGTGCTTCGATATTCTGGAACTAAGGCCAAAACGGCCCCCGAGTCCGTGGGACCCATCGGCGGCCTTCAGTTTCACTCCGCTTACTTGCGTGCGCTCTCCCCCTTTTCCTCCGGGACACCAGATCGCGTTTTCGATCTCATTCTGTCAGGACGTTCCGCGACGCAGTGGACGCTCAATGGTCAAGCTTGGCCGGATACGGAACCTCTCCTCGTAAGGTCTGGAGAGCGCATCCGCTTCCGCATGTCGAATCGCAGCCTGATGCTTCACCCGATGCACCTGCATGGGCACTTCTTCCAGGTGGGCGGTGCAGTCAAGGACACGGTCCTAGTCCCACCCCACATGGGTCAGGTGGACTTCGACTTCATCGCAGATAACCCGGGGCGCTGGTTCTTCCATTGCCACAACATCTACCACATGGAGTCGGGAATGGCACGTGAGGTACGCTACGTGTAGCGCTCAGGAGACCACCGCAAGCGCCGCCGAAAGTCTGCTCGTCGGTTCACTTCCACCAATTTTCCTCTCAACGCAGGCGGTACAACGGGTACAGCGGTGGATTCCTTGAAGAACCTGCTTCTAAGCACCTCAAAGGTTTGCAAAACAAGCAAAATGCACGTAGCGTGAACCCATGCAGCGTGTGATTGAAATATCCGACTTGCGAACTCTGATAAGACGGAACGAAACGGGGCCCTATGGGTTTCGAAATAGCGCAATCATTGCAGCAGCAGCCCTGTGGGGGCTTACCGCCTCGGAACTATCGCTTGTGCGGGTGCGCGACGTCGTGGCGCCATCCGGACAACTGAGGTTGTCCTGGGAGCTTTCCAAAGAAATCGCGTACAACGAGATCCCGCGAAAGCTGTATACAGAGCACCCGGCTTTGCAGCGGTATATCAAGGAGTACTTGGACTGGCGGCTCGCCGAGAACATCGGCGTATCGGAAGACAGGACATTCGGAGGACTAGATCCTGATAGCTCACTTTTTGTGAGCAACCGACTCGAGTCGCTCACGTTTTCGGAACGCGAAACAGGGAAGCCCCAGCCATCAGGCGCTAATTATCTGTTCCGAGAGTTCTTTGCGGCAGGCGGGATTGAGGATCTCAGTTATTCGAGTTTTCGGCGAAGCTTGATCCTGCATCTTCACCGACAAGGCTGCACCATAAAGGACATCATGGTCTATACGGGATACACATCCTACGAGTCAGTGCGACGAATTGTCGATACGGACCCGAGAAAAGTAGAAGATGCTGTGGCTAACGTGTACGGCAGATTCTGAAACCAAGAACTTGGAAGGAACCAGATGAGTAGCGCAATATTGGATCGCCACGGCCAGCCCTTAAATCCACAATTCAATTGGAAAGCCAATAGGCAGAAGTCATTGGAAGCCTTGCTCGGAATTCTCAATGGTCTAGTGGCCGACCATCGTCTGGATGAAGACGAGTTGCTGGTTCTCGATAATTGGCTAAGGGAGCAGGAACATCTGAAGAATGCCCCCGATGTAATCGACCTGCTCGACTGCACCACTCAAATCCTCGCAGACGGAAAAATATCTCAGGACGAGTTAGATGACGCTAAGGAGCTGATACATACCGTCCTGCAATTCCGCACGTCTTCCGATAAGTGCATGCGTGACGCCATGAATCACCTCCTGGGCATGGTGCAAGGAGTTATTGCAGATAGGCAGCTGGTAGATGAGGAAATCGCTAGTCTCCAGCAGTGGCTTGCAAGCATTAGGAGCGGGGAAATCATTGCGGAGTGGCCCGGCCAAGTTCTGCATGAAAGGATCGCATCCGTACTTGCCGACGGGGTAATTACCGAAGAAGAGCGGCAGGACCTGCTGGAAACTTTGCGTGCTTTGGTGGGGGAGGAGCCAGGGGCCGTGGGGGGTACTACGCGCCTCCCTGTAGATTGCGTATCCGATGTTGCATTTCCTGGGCGCAACTTCTGTTTGACGGGCAAGTTTGCCTTCGGCTCCCGAAAACGCTGCGAGGCGGCGATTCGCGACCGTGGAGGCGCCATCCACGATAGCGTGGTCAAAGAGCTTAACTACCTGGTGCTAGGTGCCGTCGCGAGTCGGGACTGGGCACATACGAGCTTCGGCCGGAAGATCGAGAAAGCGGTGGCGTACAAGGCTGCTGGTTGCGACATTCTCATCATTTCCGAAGAGCACTGGGTGCGGCACCTATAAAACTAAAGCACAAGAGAGGGAGCTGGAAGCATGCGCAATGAAGCTAGTGGACGCGTGGACGAAGCCAGGGAAAGTCGAACTGCGCAATGCGGATTCATCCAGCCGCTGAGTGTCGAAGGGATTCGGTTCCGCGGCGAGGAGGTCTATGCCCAAGGCCTTTTGAAAATTCCAGGGGTGCTGGGACTAGGCGCCGACGTGGTCGCTGACCCCAGTCGAATTCGCCGCCTGCTGCTCGCCCGCTCGCTTCAATTAAGCGAGGGAATGGCGCCCGATGTACACGCCGCCGCTCGCCGCTGCGCTTCCTTGTTTGACATTACTGTTCCATTCGAACTCTACCAAGCGTCCGGTGCAGAGAATGCTGCCATGCACTTGGTGGATTCCCCGGTACTGCTGGAGATTCATGGCAAACTCCTCGCACTTCTTGATGAAGGCGCGCTCTTGGCGATCCTTGGTCATGAGTTTGGTCATTTTCTGGCACACGGACCGAAGAGCCCCCATGCGCCTTTGATCGGCGTCCTTGCGACATTGCTGCATGATGACCGTGTCCCTGACGATGTCCTTGCCTCGGCGTTGCGCTACAGCATGGCCAGGGAGCTGACCGCAGATCGCTTTGGGCTGCTTGCTTGTGGCGACTTGAATGCCGCCCTGCGCCTGGAAATGGTTGCCGTCACCGGCCTCTCGGGCGAGACACTCACCTGGGACACACAAGCCTACCTCGCACAAAGCCGAGAGTTGATGGAGGAGACGCTCTCCCGAGGCGAGACGGCACTTGCCTCCACGCACCCCGAACACAGCTTGCGCGCGTACGCCCTGTGGTTGTTCAGCGAAACTGACTTGTTCCGTGCGCTGACCGGGCAAGGTTCTGGTAGCCGCACGCTCGCAGAAGTGGATGAGATCCTGATGCAGATCTTGGGCCGGCCAGACATCCAACTGGGTGTGGCCGAACTCTTGGACGAGCCACCACCCGAGATGCACGAATGTGCGCTCGCGGCTTGTGTGCTTGTCGCAAGTTCCGACGGCGAACTGCACGATTCGGAAATGGAAGCCATTGAGCGCGTGTTCGCGCCCCTTCTCCCTGAGTGGCGGACGCTACTTGACGCAGAACACGCGCTCGCCCGTTTCCAAGCGCTCGCACCACTCGTCAGCAATGGCGGTCCGAAGGTGCAGCGCGCATTGTTTGCGCTTCTGGCGCACGTGCTGGCTGTGGATGGCGAGGCCCACGAGGCCGAAATCGACACGATACTTGCCATTGGCGCCGCGTTAGGATGCCGCGAGCTCTACCGGAGTCTGCTCACGCCGGTGCTCGACCATTTCGGCATGGAACTCACCATTCTCGTGCGCTCAGAGCGGATCATCCCCATGCCCGCACGAAGCGGTGAAGCGCAAGCCGCCCTGCGGGTGTACTTCGATGAAGCAAGCCGGCGGGGTGGGGGCCGCGTAACTCTCCGGCGCCTCTTGCGGTTGCTCGGTGAGACACGGCGCAGTGATGAAGTGGTCAATACGATTGCGGCAGAAGCAGCGCGCGCGGGACTCGTCTTCGAGCCGACGCTTGGCGAGGAGCTGGATCAACTCCACGAACTGGTGTTAACGCCGGAAGCGGCTGCCGCACGGACAGAGCGCAGCGCGCCCCCGCCCGTGGGGCAGGGCGGTGATACGGAACGGCTGCGCAATGGCCTTGCGCGCCTGCGCGACCGGCTCATTTCTGGCGATGGCCGCAGCCCCTCCGTGCGGCTGCGCACGTGCCGCACTGGCAGAAACCTCGATTTGCACTTGCTTGAGCGGGTCTCCACGGGGCTTGCAGAACGCACGCTGACATTACTGCGTTCCGGCCGCAAGGCGCGTGTGGTCGATGCGGCCGAAACCGTAGCCCATGAGGGCGCGCGCGGCTTGGCACGGGAATTGGTTGCGCTCGATCGCGAGCACCGGGCACGGGTCGAAGAGACAGGCGCCTATGACCTGCATCTTGGCTACCCGTTCGTGACCGGTCTCGTCGGCGGCTATCTGTTCCGCGCGCCGCTATTGCTCTATCCCGTAACCATCGAGCGCGGCGATCTGGGCTCGGCAAGCTACGGACTAGCACCTGTCGAAGGAGCGGAGCCCTGCCTCAACCAGTCCGCCGTGCAACTCATGTTTGCGCGGAAGCGTCTCCCTTACCCGGATGACCTGGCCGAAAAGCTGGATGCCCTGGCGCTCGAATCGCCCCAAGCCGTTTTTGGGGAACTTGAGCGTCTTGGTTTGGGCGCCGTGGAACTGTCGGGCCAACTGATACCTTTTGTGGACAGATCCGAGGAACTGGACGGCTGGCGCGACGATCGTTTGGAAGTCGAGGAGTGCGCGGTGCTCGGTCTTTTCCCGCAGTCGGGTTCCGACCTACTGCAGGATTATGACGAGTTGCTTGATGCGGTGAGCAAAGGGGAATCGCCTTCAGAGCTCCTCAGCTGTGCGGTCGAACTGTTGCCCGGTGACCTCAAAACCATCTTTGCCAAACCCACTGAGCCGCCCGCGGAAAACGCCCCTGAGCCGGTTCCGGTGATCTATGCCGATCCCAGCCAACGAGCTGTCCTGGCCCGGGCTCGGGGCACCCGGGCTTTGGTGGTGGATGGCCCACCGGGTACCGGCAAGAGCCAAGTAATCGTGAACCTGGTCGCCGACGCGCTGGCCCGTGGGGAGCGGGTGGCGGTGGTGTGCGAAAAGCGCGCGGCGCTCGACGTGGTTGCAAACCGGTTGGACAGCGTGGGCATGCGCCACCTGCTCGCCGTAGTGCACGATGTTCAGGAGGACCGCCGAGCCCTGTTCGATCAGGTTGTGTCACGCCTGACCGAACGCGGAGAACGGGGTGACCAGCAGGCGGCTCTCAAGAAAGTCGCGGAAGAAACCAGGACGGTGTTCGATGGCTTGCAGGAGAAGTCGCTCGCCCTTGCCGTTCGCCACGGCGGCCTTTCGCTTGGGGAGCTACACACCTTCGCGGCCGGCGTGGACGGAGATGCTTCTTCGGTGCGCGACGGTTTGGACCGGCTCGCGTTGGAGCGCATGGAGCAGGCCGCGAGCGACTTTGAGCGGCTGCGCGTGTTTGCCGATCTCTGGGGCCCCGCATCACCCTGGCTTGCGCCGGACGGTTCGGCACCGCGCGCCACGTTCACAGGCTTTGACGCGCCGCGGCAGAAGGAAGTCGCCGCTGCAATGGATGCCGCCTTCGCTGCGGCAAGAGCATTCGAGTCCGCCTGCACGGCGCAGGGACTCACCGGCAGCCAACCCGCCTCCGTCGAAGCGGCGCGCGTCGCGATCAATGCCGCCTCTGAGACTTGCGGCCACTGCAACGGGAACGGAGATCGGACCTTTCTCGCGGCGCTGTTGGCGCGTGCTACTCAAGGTATCAGTCGCTTCGACGAGATCGATGCTGCTGTCCACGCGTGGCGTGACGCCGGCGAGGCGCCGGAACGGTTCGGCGGCCCCGTGCGGTTCGTGCTTAACCAATTGCAGCTTGTTGCGGTGGAAGACATCCGGCGCCTTGGCAGTGGCGCGCTTCGTTTTCTGAATCCAACGTGGTGGAAGGCGCGCAGCCAAATCCGCCAGTTGCTAAGCGCCCAATGGTCAGAGAAGGCAGGCGCAAGAATCGATGTTTCTCTGGCGAACGAAGTTGCTGACCGCCATGCCACGGCGCGGGCCTGGTTGGCGATCGAGGCCATAGCGGCCTTGGCGGGTGGCATCGACTGTCCTCAATCGGCGAATATGGCACGCAGTTGGCTTGGTCACGCCGCGCAGCTCGCTCGGGACGCCATCGCACTTGCTGGCCTGCGCGCCCCATTGGAGGAGGCGCAGGCTTGGCCTAAGGCGTTGCTTGGCACTGCACTTGAGGAGTGGGGGCAACGCGTCGAGGCTCGCAGAAACCTGCTCGGTCTCCGGGATGCTGTGACGGCTGCCATGCAGCCGCTGTGTGCCTTGCTTCCCTGGTTGCCCAACGTCCCGTCTGCAGCGGCGATTGAAGCGCTGTCTCTGGCATGGTCTCGGGACGGGCAGCGTCTCGCCGAAGCAGACGGGTGCCTCGAAGCCGCACGCGGCCACTTCCCCGAGGCAGAACGACTGCTGCGCGGCCTCGCTGCCGAGTCGCCAAGCGCTCCGTCAGGTTCGTGGGCCGACGCGCTACGCAAGGCCTGGTCCTATGCCGCAATCACCGCCATTGAGACAACGCACGCTTCAATCCGTCGGCTGGACGCCGAGGGCGGGGACACCGACGCACGCCACGGAGCTCGGCTCAGTGAACTCCTTCACCAGTATTCAGCATTGAATGCCGAGCAATTGCTTGCGGCGCAGGACGAACGGCCGTTCCTCCAGGTGCCGGAGGCTGAAAAGGGAAAGCGCCGAACCCCGGAACAGGCGAGCCGAGAAGCAATCCTGAAGGAGGCGCGCAAGAAGAATCGATTGCTTCCCCTGCGTTCATTTGTTCGTCGCTTCTGGAACGAAGGTCTACTGGACGCCATGCCGGTGTGGCTACTTTCGCCGGAAACGATGGCTGTGCTGTTCCCTCGTGCCCCCGTGTTTGACCTCGTGATCCTTGATGAAGGTTCCCAATGCACTGTGGAGAGCGGGTTGCCGGTGTTGATGCGTGCACGTCGTGCGGTAGTCGCTGGAGACGAGAAGCAGATGCCGCCGTCCAGCTTCTTCAAAGGGGGCGACGAAGACAATGCGGAAGTCACCAGTGAAGCGCGTGAGATGTTTGATGCGGAATCGCTGCTTGTTCTCGCGCGAGCACGTGCCGAGCATATTGGCTTACAGTGGCATTACCGTTGCCTACACGAGGAACTGATCGCGTTCTCTAACCACGCGCTATACGCCGGCGGGCTTCGCACCATCCCATCGACGGCAAGCCGCCTGGCTCCAGCAGCTATTCGCTGGGTTGCAGTTCCTGATGGACGCTATGAGGAAGGCGCCAACCCCGCTGAAGCGGTGCGGGTGGTTGAATTGATAGGGGAATTGCTTGCCCGTCCCGACCAACCGAGCGTTGGCATTGTTACGTTTAACCTTTATCAGCGACGAGCCATCCTCGATGAAATCGATTCTCGCCGCGCGGAGGACGCTGGCTTCGCAGCGTTGTTCGATGAAGCGATGGCCCGGCCCCAAATGGATCAGCGACCGTTCGTGAAGAACCTGGAATCTGTACAGGGTGACGAGCGCGATGTGATCGTGTTTTCACTGGGCCATGCCCCAGTGGAGCGAACCCGCCGTGATGGCAAGATCGAGCGCTACGTCCCGGCGCGTTTTGGACCCCTTGGGCAGAAGGGTGGTGAACGCCGCCTCAATGTGGCGGTTTCCCGTGCCAAGAAGGAGATCATTGTAGTCGCTTCCTTCGAACCAGGGCTCCTATCCGTCGCACGAAGTAAGAACGAGGGTCCCAAGCTATTCAAGGGCTTCCTAGAGTTCGCGCACCACATGTCCAGCGGTCAGCGCAACCAGGCAGAGCGCGTGCTGTCTCTCGTACGCAGTGCACCAACTGCGCAAGGTAGTGCCGCCCCATCTCACCTGCCGCCAAGTTATGTTCCGCTCAAGGCGCAGATAGCCATGGCGCTGGAGGAGAAGGGCGTGCGCAGCGAGATGGATGTGGGTACGTCAGATTTTCGAGTTCAACTTGCCGTGGTCGACGCACGTAACCCAGGGAACTACCGCTTGGGCATCCTGTGTGAAGAAGGGCTGGAAACTCGCTCACCACTCGAGACACATGTGCATACGCCTAACGTGCTAACGATGCGTGGCTGGAAAATCGTTCGCATCACCGGACGGGAGTGGGAGCGCGACCCGGATGCCGTGATCGGGCGGATTCTGACCGCCGCAGCTTAATCGGGATTAAGAGTGAGACTCTTCGAGTGCGTTGACGGCGCTTCCTCCGATATGGCGTTGGAGGCCGCCATCGTGGCCGCAGAACGGAATCGTGAGCGGTTGTTGGCGGAGATTCCTCGTGGGCTACTTGAACGCGAGGAAAGATTGATCAACACCTTCGAACGGCACAAAGGCAACGCCGTGAATAAGCTGCGCGCTCTCTACGGCGTTATGGATGAGCTTTATGCTGTGGCCAAGCGCTTTACGCCCTGTGGGCGTGGCTGCGCATCGTGCTGCCACTACGCGGTAGAGCTCACTGCACTCGAGATCGAGTTGATCGTTCGTGAGACGGGTCGGAAGCCCCTGAAGGTATTCGGCGCATCACGGGATTTCCATGGGGAACCATGTCCATTCCTGAGAGATGCGCGTTGTGCGATTTACGACTCTCGCCCGTACGTCTGTCGGCGGCACTTCATGTTCGCACCATCTTCGAACTGGTGTGTTCCTGAACTGAGCATGACGCGCGACTTCCCGCTGCTTAGTTTCACGGAAATTGAAAAGGTGCTAAGCAAGATAGTCACCTTATAGATCCCCTCATTTTACGAGCATTTTCGCGTCAGTTGGACGCAATAGTGACCCGAAGAATGTTCGCTGTGGAACAGGAAGATTGATCGAGGCATAAAGACATTCGATCAATGAACGTGCTGA
>JALOAT010000075.1 GCA_023228645.1 Gammaproteobacteria bacterium
CCCGGGTCTTCGCTGTCGATAGCGGGGTGCGGGCCGGCCAGTACCAGCCGGCCTTCATTCTTCAACGCCTCGAGGCGCTTGAGGTGCTCGGGGCGCGCCGCCAGGCGGCGCTCCAGGCTGCCTGCCCGGTCCTGGGCGATGATGGCGTACAGCATCACTTGGTTTCCTGTTGGGGTTTTTCGTCGTCCCGCATGTGACGCGCCAGATAGAAAGCCTGGGCGATGACGAAGGCGAAGGTCAGCCCCATCATGCCGAACAGCTTGAAGTTCACCCAGATGTCGCGCCGCTCGTCGGCGCTCAGGTCGAGGCCGTAGTAGAAGGCCACATACACGTTGGCGGCGCCGAGGAGCAGGAAGAATACCACCCAGCTCCAGTTGAGCCGGTTCCAGATCGGGCGCGGCAGCACGATCTGGCTGCCCATCATGCGTTGCACCAGGGTCTTTTCGCCGACGAAGCGGCTGCCGAGGAAGGCCAGGGCGAACAGCCAGTTCACCAGGGTCGGCTTCCACATGATGAAGCGTTCATCCTGCAACAGCAGGGTGAGCCCGCCCAGCACCACCACCAGGGCGAGGGTCACCAGATGCATGTTCTCCACGCGCCGGTGCCGCCACCAGTGCACGCTGACCTGGGCAATGGAGGCGACGATGGCCACGGCGGTGGCGGCGTAGATGCCCCAGAGCTTGTAGGCGATGAAGAACAGCAGGATGGGAAAGAAATCGAACAGAAGTTTCATGGGTTTCCGAGCATTTCCGTGCGCCGGGCACTCTAACACACCGTGGCGGGTGTGGGGTTTGGGGTGATGTTGAAGGTGGGTCTGTTTCGGTGGGGTTCTAGGATAATGGTTTGCTGTAGGTCACGTTGGCGCGTAGCGCCTATGTGACATCTTCAACATGGCGCTACGCGCGAAGAGTAATTAAAACGGAGCTTCCGTCCCTACACTCGAGCCCTTTGCTTCGAGTTTCGTAGGTCACGTTGGCGCGCAGCGTCTATGTGACATTTTCAATAATGTGGGGCTACGCCCGAAGATTATTTCGACGGGGGATTCCGTCCCCCTACGCCGGGTTCCTTTTCTTTGAGCGGCCAAAGAAAAGGAACCAAAAGAAGGGTGGCCCGGCGCGCGAGAGCGAAGCGGCTTTGACGGCGACGGGCCAGTGGCTGCGATTGATGGAGGCGAAACCGGGCCACCTGGTGTCCGCTCCCGCACCTGGCCCATCGGCCCCGCGTCGCGGCCACCCGCCCGGATGTCTCGCCCCCTTCGGGGTTCCCTGCGCTACGTCACAGCGGCACATCCCTGTGCCGCTGCCCTACGGGCGCCTTCGGCGTGCCAATCGGCAATCCTGCCGATTGGTCAGCCAAGGCGGGGGTCTGCGCACGGGCCATCCTGGCCCGAGCGCAGACGATGCGCCATCCATGGCGCATCCCCCTTCGGGGCCATTTCCGCCTTGGCCTCCGTTGCTCGGCGAGCCATACGGGGCTCCAAGACCGCTCGCTTCGCTCGCTCAAGAGGCGCTTCGCGCCAGAAGACTTGACGTTTCGCCGAGGAAATTCCGAGCGTCACGATATCGGACGGATTCTTCGAACCCCGTATGCCGCGCCGAGCACCGGAGTCCGAATCGGACAAGGCCCGCAGGGGGCGCGCCAGGGATGGCGCGCCGTCCACGTCGGGGCAGGAGGCCCCGTCGTGGACCCCCGATTCGGACGAGGAGCGCAGGGCACCGCCCGAAGGGCGGCGCGGCATCCGGGCGGCCTTTCTTTGGGGTACTTTTCTTTGGCCGCGCAAAGAAAAGTACCTCGTCGTAGGGGGGCGAAAACCCCCGTCTAATCAATCTTCGGGCGTAGCCCCACATTGAAGACGTCACGTAGGCGCTGCGCACCAACGTGATTTACAGCAGACTATTTCCGCCTTGGGCTCCGTTGCTCGGCGAGTCATACGGGACTCAAAGACCGCTCCTTTGCTCGCTCAAGAGGCGCTTCGCGCAAAAGGCCGGACGTACTGCTGTGTGCATTCGAGCGCCACGATATCGGACGGATCCTTCGAACCCCGTATGCCGCGCCGAGCACCGCAGTCCGAATCGGACAAGGCCCGCAGGGGGCGCGCCAGGGATGGCGCGTCGTCTGCACTCGGGGCAGGAGGCCCCGTGTGCAGACCCCCGATTCGGACGAGGAGCGCAGGGCACCGCCGAAGGCGGCGCGGCATCCGGGCGGCCTTTCTTTGGGGTACTTTTCTTTGGCCGCGCAAAGAAAAGTACCTCGTCGTAGGGGGGCGAAAACCCCCGTCTAAATAATCTTCGGGCGTAGCCCCACATTGTTAAAGATGTCACGTAGGCGCTGCGCGCCAACGTGACCTACGAATTTCTAAGAAAGGGACCCGCGTAGGGGGACGGAATCCCCGCCAAAATAATCTTCGCGCGTAGCGCTTCCTCAGATAGCCCAGGCCAAACCCAAGCCGCAACCCCCGGGTTCCGCTTCGCTCCACCCGGGCTGCGAAACTGCACAGAAAATATCGCGAAGACGTCACGCATGCGTTCCATCCTCTGCCATCCGCGAAGCCATAGGTCACGTTGGCGCGCAGCGCCTACGTGACATTCTTCCCAATCACCGTCACGAAGTTTCAGCACGTGACCCACGTGACCGCACCACCTCCGCCAGATGCGCGTGGCGTTCCGCCAATTCGATATAAGCCAGGCTCCTGCGTAGCCATTTCTCTTCGTGCCGCACGCCGTCGTCGCGGTTGTGCCAAATGGCGATCTTGGCGCGCAGCAAGGCGCGGAAGCCCTCATAGAAATGCACCAGCACCCGCGGCGGCCGATCGCCGGTGATGTAGCCGTAGCTGCCGAACAGGATCTCGCCGGCCCAGGGCGCGCCGAGGCGTTCGCATTCCAGGGCGAGGAAACCCAGTTCGTCGGCGGCATCGAGGATGCGAAAGGCGCGCTTGAATTCCAGACAATCGATGATCACGGGCGCCGGCAGCAAACACACGTGTTCCGGCCGCAGGTCGCCGTGGCCCTCGATGACGAAGCCCTGCTGCACACGTTCGCGCAGCAGCGGGCGCAGGCCCGCCAGGAGCCGCCGCTGCCGCGTACACAGTGCGTCGATCCGCGCAGCGGGCAGGCCGAAGTGCGGGGCGGACAATTCGCTGCGGTTTTCCTCGATGTCGTCACGGAAGCCGGCACAGTGTTCCTCGGTGTCCACCGCAATGGCCGGCGCATCGCGGTAGAAACGCGCCAGGCACTCGCCAATCACGCGCAGGTCGTCCGAACGGGCAGTACCGCGCAGGATGCGCTGGTCGAGCATGCGCCGCGCCGGCAGCCGGCGCATGTGCACCAGCCAGTCCACGGTGTCGCCCGGCCCGCCCAGGCTCAACTCGCCGGCAGCGGCATTGAGCGGCACCACACCCAGATACACGTTGCCTGCCAGGCGCCGGTTGAGACGCACCTCTTCAAGGCTGTCCTGATGGCGCGCGTCGACGGTGCGAAAATCCAGGTAGGGCTGGCGCACGGGCTTTTTCAGTTTGTAGGCGTAACGCCGCGTGAGGAACACCCAGGAGATGTGGGTCTCGACCACGTCCACCCGCGCGGGCCGGTCCGGGTAGACCTCGGGACGGCGCAGGAAGCTGACTTTCGTATCCAGGTCCACGCACAGGCTCCGCGGTGTGACGGCCACTCCTTTTCCAAGCCTATATGATCCGCCCGGCACGCCCGCCCGCGTGGCATCAGTCTGCGTCGTCGAGCGCATCGGACAGCGCCTGTTCCTTGCGCGCAAGATGGATGAACGGCAGCGCCAGCAGGATCAGCCCGCCACCGGCCAGATACGACGCCGAAAAACCCCACAGGTCCGCCACACGGCCCAGCGCCGGCTGCACCAGGCCCCCCGACGCGCTGACGAGATTGTCCGTCGACAACACGGTGGCGCGTTCCTCTGAGGGAATCAGGCCGTTGATGAAGGCGAGACGCACCGGATAGCTGGCGGCATCGATGATGCCCCACAGACAGAGCAGGATCATCACGGTGGCAAAGTCAGCCAGCAGGCCCGCCAGGGCGAGGGTCGACGCGGTGATCAGCGCGGCCACGAACAGCAGGCTGGTGCGGCGGCGGAACGCCTTGCGCACGTATGGCACCGCCGTCCCGCCGACGATCTGCGCACCGGCAATGATGGCCGCTGCCAGGCCGGTGATCGCATAGGCGTCGCCGCGGCTGTAGAGTTCCAGCAGATAGGGCTGCATGGCATAGAAGGCATAGAAACCGACGCCCATCAGAAACGGCCCGGACAGGATGATCCAGCGCACCGGCCGGTTGCCGTAACCGTGCCGCAGGGACGCCGCGAACACCCGGCGCAGCTCCGCGGCCACGCGGCGGCGATCGCGTTGCACGAAGCCGATATCGTGCATCAACAGCCAGGCCACCGCGAAGGTCAGCGCCAGCAGCACGGCGCGCAGCAGGTACGGCACACCGAGGCTGCTCCATTGCGCAATGACGCCACCGGCCACGGCGCCGCTCAGCATGGCCACGCCCGCCGCAATCTCCCCTTTGGCGAAGGCATCGTCCAGTGCGCCCTGGTAGCCGGTAACCCGCAGCGCGTCCACCAGCCAGGCCTCGGTAGCGCCCGTGAAGAAGGTAAAGCCGAGACCCAGCAGCACCGACGCCAGCGCCCAACACCACAGGGCGGCGCCGGTCTTCCACAGCAACAGATACAGCAAGGTCGCAACGAACAGCGTGGCCGCCCCGGCGAGGAACGAGGCGCGCCGGCCCACGGTGTCCGCCACCACCCCGGTGGGCACCTCGAAGACCACCTGACCCACGGTGAAAAAGGCGTTGACCAAAAAAGCCTCGGTGATGCTCAGCCCGGCGTCGAGCAGAAACAGCGTATTGATGCCCCAGATGAACGAGGTGGCGAAGGTCGAGAGCAGCACGAGCGTCACGTAGGTACGCAAGATCGACCCGGCCACAGGGACTTTCATCAACCGAGTATACGTCTGCCCCGCCGCCTGCAATCGTGGCCCGGATGAAGCGTAGCGGAAATCCGGGATCCCGCCGCTGCCACGACCGGGAAGAAAACTGCCCAACGCAGAGGCGCAGAGGACGCAAAGGGTGCTAAGGAAACGCTGATTTATTCGGTTTCGGCATGGGACCTGTAGGAGCGGCCGATGGCCGCTCCTACAGGGAATTAAATCAGCGTTTCCCTGGGGAATGCAGGGCACACAACCCCGGTTTCGTATCTTGGTGGTTCCGGTCTTGTGGGAGCGAGCTTCTGCTCGCGATTTCCGCGCTGGGAACGACAGACCACCGCGAGCGGAAGCTCGCTCCCACCCTGTACAATCTTGCCTTCCCCCTGTTTCCCGTGTTCCCCGTGTTTGTCCTTAACCGCAAGTGGTTCGAAGAAGTCACGTAGCTTCGCAACGTGACCTACGGCGTCTGCGGACTGCGCGCGTGTATCACAACGCCATGTACGCGTCTTCCACGCGCCGCACCTGGCCGAGGGCGGCGAGGGTTTCGAGGAGTTCGGCGAGTTTGTCGCTGCGGCCGCGCTGGAATTGGCGGGCGAGGACGTCGGGAGTCACGGCGCCGGAGGTGGCGGCGATGGCGGCGCGCACGGCCTGGACCTGTTCGGGCAGGGTCTTGGGCCAGGCGGTTTTTTTCGCGGGCGTGACGCTCGCGGCGACGGCCTCTTCTTCGGCGCCCTCGTCGGTGGCGATGCCCACGGTGGCGCCCCTGGCCTGGAATTCGGGACGCAGCCAGCGCACCAGGCCGCGCGCCTCCTCGGCGGCGCGTTCGGCGTTGAGGGCGACCAGGCGCATGAGCAGTTCCTCTTCGGCCTCGGCCTGTTCCGCGGGCTTGTCGGGCAGCGGCGTAGTGGCGCCGGGGCGGCCCACCAGTGTGTCCGCCAGATCGTTCCAGCCGTAGGCCTCGAACACGGCGCGGTCCAGTTGGTCGTGCAGTTCACGCAACACGGAGACCAGGCCCTGTTCGTGGATGGCAAATTGCCCGTAGGATGAAGCGCAGCGGAATCCGAGATTCAACAGCAGCAGAATCCAGACATGGCATTCAAACGAACACCACACCGGATTTCGATCCCCTCTCCCCAACCCTTTCCCGGAGGGAGAGGGAGTTTCTGGGAAATGGCTCCTTCAAGTCATCCCCGACACTCAGTACACTAGCCTTCAAACGGAGCAACCGATAAACACCTGTCTCATCGCCAAGTTGCAGCTGTCTTTTATTCCCCTGGGCAAGAAGAATGAACAAACCAACCAAACGCCGGCTCCTCCTGCTGATGGGCGCATTGCTGCTAGCGGCGCTCGTTATCTTCGTCTGGCAGCGCCTCGCCACCGACCAGGAATCGGCAGCCTTCGCCAGCGGCAACGGTCGCATCGAGGCGGTGGAGATCGACATCGCCGCCAAGTCGCCAGGCAGGCTTGAAGAGATCCTGGTGCGCGAGGGCGAGTTCGTGACCGCCGGCCAGGTGCTCGCACGCATGGACACCCGTTCGCTCCAGGCGCAGTTATCACAGGCCCAGGCGCAACTGCGCCAGGCCGAAGACGCCGTGACCACCGCGCGCAGCCAGTCGGCGCAGCGGCAGAGCGAGAAGGCCGCCGCGCAGGCGCTGGTGGCGCAGCGCCAGGCCGAACTGAACGCGGCCCGCACCCGGGAAAAGCGCGTGGCCGAGCTGGCCGGCAAGGGCGTCGCCTCCCAGCAGGAGGCGGACGATGCCCGCACGGCGGTGGACAGCGCCGCCGCAGCGCTCAGCGCATCCCAGGCCCAGGTGTCCGCCACCGATGCGGCCATCGCCACGGCGCGCACCCAGATCAACGCCACACAGTCGGCGGTGGAAGCCGCCCGCGCCGCGGTGGCGCGGGTGCAGTCCGATATCGACGACGCCACCCTGCACGCCCCGCGCGACGGCCGCGTGCAATACATCGTGGCGCGCACCGGTGAGGTGGTGGGCGCAGGCGGACGGGTGCTGAACATGATCGATCTCAGCGATGTGTACATGACCTTTTTCCTGCCCACCCGGGCGGCGGGGCGTATCGCCATCGGCAGCGAGGCACGCATCGTGCTGGACGCCGCGCCGCAGTACGTAATCCCCGCACAGGTGTCGTTCCTGGCCGACGTGGCCCAGTTCACGCCCAAGACGGTGGAGACGGAAAGCGAACGTGAGAAGCTCATGTTCCGCGTGCGCGCGCAACTGCCGCAGGAGCTGCTCAAGAAGTACATCGTGCACGTGAAGACCGGCCTGCCCGGCATGGCCTACGTGCGCGTCGATCCCGCCGCGCCGTGGCCTGCACGCCTGCAGCAGAATCTGGTGCAATGAGCGCACGCCACGGCGACACCGCGCCCGCAGTACGCCTGCAGGCGGTGGGATTGCGCTATCGCAGCGTCGAGGCCCTGACCGACATCAGCCTCGACCTGCCCGCCGGGCGCCTGATCGGCTTCATCGGCCCGGACGGCGTGGGCAAGTCCAGCCTGTTATCGCTCATTGCCGGCGCGCGGCGCATCCAGTCCGGGGGCATCGAGGTGTTGGGCGGCGACCTGGCCGACACGCGCTACCGCAACGCCTTGCTGCCGCGCATCGCCTACATGCCCCAGGGTCTCGGCAAAAACCTGTATCCCACCCTCTCGGTGTTCGAAAACGTGGATTTCTTCGGACGGCTGTTCGGCCACGGCCGCGCCGAGCGCGAGCGGCGCATCGACGAGCTTTTGCAGGCCACCGGCCTTGCGCCCTTCGCCACCCGTGCCGCCGGCAAACTCTCGGGCGGCATGAAACAGAAGCTGGGTCTGTGCTGCGCCCTCATCCACGACCCGGACCTGCTGATCCTCGACGAACCCACCACGGGCGTCGACCCCCTGTCGCGGCGCCAGTTTTGGGAACTCATCGAACGCATCCGCGCCAATCGTCCCGGCATGACCGTGCTGGTGGCCACCGCCTACATGGAAGAAGCGGCGCGCTTCGACTGGCTGGTGGCCATGAACGCCGGGCGCGTACTCGCCGCCGGCACCGCCCGGGAGCTACTGGCGCGCACCGCAACCCGCAGCCTCGACGAGGCTTTCATTGCGCTCTTGCCCGAGGCGCTGCGCGCCGGCTACCGACCGGTGGCGCTCGCACCGCGCACCGTCGGCGCAGACACCGAAGTGGCCATTGAGGCCCGCGACCTGACGCGGCGCTTCGGCGATTTCACCGCCGTGGATCACGTGAGCTTCCGCATCCATCGCGGCGAGATCTTCGGCTTCCTCGGTTCCAACGGCTGCGGCAAGACCACCACCATGAAGATGCTCACGGGCCTGCTGCCCGCGAGCGAGGGCGAGGCCTGGCTGTTTGGCGAGGCGGTGGACCCGCGCAGTGATACGCGTCGGCGCGTGGGCTACATGACGCAGTCGTTTTCCCTGTACGGGGAACTGACGGTGCGCCAGAACCTGGTACTGCACGCGCGCCTGTTCCAGATGCCCGCGGACCGCATCGACGCGCGGGTGCGGGACATGGCTACGCGTTTCGAACTGCTCGACATCATGGACAGCCTGCCCGCTACCCTGCCGCTCGGCGAACGCCAGCGCCTGTCGTTGGCGGTGGCGATGATCCACGGTCCGGAGATGCTGATCCTCGACGAGCCCACCTCCGGCGTGGACCCCATCGCCCGCGATCGCTTCTGGAACGTGCTCATCGAACTGGCGCGCCGGGACAACGTCACCATTTTCGTTTCCACGCACTTCATGAACGAGGCGGAGCGCTGTGACCGCATCTCGCTCATGCACGCGGGGCGCGTGCTGGTGAGCGACACGCCGGCGGCCATCCGCGAGCGCCGCGGCACGGATACCCTGGAGGAGGCCTTCATCGCCTATCTGGAGGACGCCCTCGGCGAAACGCCCGTGCCCTCCGCCGTGGCCCCCGCCGTACCGCAGCCGGCGCCTGTCCCGGCGCCCGCAGGCAGGCGCTTCATCGACCTGCGTCGTTTGTTCAGCTATGCACGGCGCGAGACGCTGGAACTGGTGCGCGACCCCATCCGCATCACCATGGCCACCGTGGGTAGCGCCCTGCTCATGTTGATGATGGGCTATGGCCTCAGCATGGACGTGGAAAACCTGGCGTTCGCGGTCATGGACCGCGACGACACCGTCGCAAGCCGCGAATACGTGCTGAACATCGCCGGCTCCCGCTATTTCACCGAACGCCCGCCGCTGCGCGACTACGCGGACCTGGAGACGCGCATGCGCAGCGGCGAGATCAGCCTCGCCATCGAAATACCGTCCGGGTTCGCCCGCGACATCGCGCGCGGCACCCCGGTGCAGATCGGCGCCTGGATCGACGGTGCCATGCCGGCGCGCGCCGAGACCGTGAGCGGCTACGTGCAGGGCATCCACAACCATTGGCTGGCCGGCAAGGCGCGCGAACGCTATGGTTCAGCCGCCACCGTGCAGGCGGCGCAGATCGAGACCCGCTATCGCTACAACCCGGACATCGAGAGCCTGCCCGCCATGGTGCCGGGGGTGATCCCGTTGCTGCTCATGCTCATCCCCGCCATGCTCAGCACCCTTTCCGTGGTGCGCGAAAAGGAACTCGGCTCCATCACCAATTTCTACGTCACGCCGGTGACGCGCGTGGAATTCCTGGTGGGCAAACAACTGCCCTACGTACTGCTCGCCATGCTCAACTTCCTGCTGCTCACCCTCATGGCGCTGTTGGTGTTTGGCGTGCCCATCACGGGTAGCCTGCTCACCCTCACGTTGGGCGCCTTCCTGTACGTGATCGCGGCCACGGCCATGGGATTGGTCATCTCCACTTTCACCCGCAGTCAGATCGCTGCGCTGTTCGCCACCGCCATCCTGACGCTGATCCCCGCCGTCGAGTTCTCCGGAATGATCAATCCGGTGTCGTCCATCGAGGGGCTGGGCCGCTGGATCGGCGAGGTCTATCCGACCACGCACTTCCTCACCATCGCGCGCGGCACCTTCTCCAAGGCGCTGAACCTGCCGGACCTGTGGACCTCGCTCATCCCGCTGCTCATCGCGGGACCGGTGCTGGTCGGGCTGGCGGTCGTGCTGCTGCGCAAGCAGGAACGCTGACATGCGTGTGAGCAACGTCTTCAACCTGGGCATCAAGGAACTGCGCGGTCTGATGCGCGACCCGCTCATGCTGGTGCTGGTCGTCTACGTGTTCACCATCGCCGTCTACAGTTCCGCGACGGCCATGCCCGAGACCCTGCACATGGCGCCCATCGCCATTGTCGATGAGGACCAGTCCACCCTGTCGCAGCGCATCTTCGATGCCTTCTACCCGCCCAACTTCACGCCGCCCGAGCGCGTGACGCCCGCACAGATGGACGCGGGCATGGACGAAGGCCGCTACACCTTCGGCCTGACCATCCCGCCCGGTTTCGAGCGCGACGTGCTGGCCGGGCAGAGCCCCGCGCTGCAGCTCAACGTGGACGCCACGCGCATGAGTCAGGCCTTCACGGGCAACGGCTACATCCAGGCCATTTTGGTGGGCGAGGTGAACGCCTTCGTACAGCGCAATCGCGAGGTGGACGGACTCCCCGTGGAGCTGGCGCTGCGCGCACGCTTCAATCCCGAGCTGAACAAATCCTGGTTCGGCGGACTCACCTCCATCATCAGCCAGGTCACCATGCTATCCATCATCCTCACCGGCGCGGCGCTCATCCGCGAGCGCGAGCACGGCACCATCGAACACCTGCTGGCCATGCCGGTGACGCCTGTCGAGATCATGTCGGGCAAGGTGTGGTCCATGGCCCTGGTGGTGCTGACGGGCGCGGCGGCGTCGCTGGTGTTCGTGGTGCAGGGGGCGCTGTCCATTCCGGTGCAGGGTTCCGTGCCGCTGTTTCTGGCCGGCGCGGCGCTGCACGTCTACGCCACCACCTCCATGGGCATCTTCCTCGCCACCGTGGCCCGCTCCATGCCCCAGTTCGGTCTGCTGATCATGTTGGCCATCACGCCCCTGCAGATCCTCTCCGGCGCCGTCACGCCGCGCGAGAGCATGCCCGACTTCGTGCAGGCCATCATGCTCGCCACACCCAACACGCACTTCGTCATGATCGCCCAGGCCGTGCTGTTCCGCGGCGTCGGCTTCGCCATGATCTGGCCCCAATTCCTCGCCCTTGCCATCATAGGCAGCGCCCTGTTCGCCTTCTCCCTGACCCGCTTCCGCAAAATGCTCGCGGCGGCGGGGTGATGGTGGGAGAAGAATGAATACGGCGGGACACGAGGATTTTGATGCCCGCTGTTTCCTGCCTTCGTAGGTCACGTTGCGAAGCTACGTGACATCTTCGTTTCCAATCAGCACAAATATCCGAAAATCCGCTGCCTCTTTGGATTCCCTCGAACAAACCCGCATGCGCAAACACACCCGGGAATGTCACGTAGCTTCGCAATGTGACCTACGGCTGGAGCAGCAGTTTCGCTCCGTGTGTTCCCATGTGGGAGCGAGCGCTGCCCGCGATTTCCCAAGCGTTCGAAAACCATCACAGCCTGAGGCCGCTCCTACAGCAATAAACACTTCATCCGGGTTACGTGTCAGCGGGGTGGGCGTGCGTTGTTTGCTCAACATGACCTTTCTTTGCTTTTTCCCTATGTCACTCTCCGTAGAATGACCGGTAACGTGAATTGTGCAGGTGCCATCATGAAACCGATAAAAATCGCTTACTTCGGCCTTCTCACTCTATTAATCATGCTGTGGTTCCTGGCCGACAACACCTTATGGACCGCCAGCGCTTTCTTTCCGCTGCGCAATGGCGTGGTGCAGCTGACGGGTGTGATCGGCATGGGTGTGATGAGCGTCGCCATGCTGCTTGCCGTTAGGAGCGGCCGTATCGAACGCTGGCTCGGTGGCCTGGACAAGACCTATCGGCTGCACAAATGGCTGGGCATCACGGCGCTGGTGGTATCGGTGACACACTGGTTGTGGGCGAAAGGGCCCAAGTGGGCGGTGGGCCTGGGCTGGTTGGAGAAGCCCCGGCGCGGTGCGGGACCACCGCTCGGCGACATCGAGCAATGGTTCCGCGCGCAACGCCATTTTGCCGAGGGTGTGGGCGAGTGGGCGTTTTACGGCGCCGTCGTGCTGATGCTGCTCGCACTGGTCAAGTGGTTTCCCTATCGCCATTTTTTCAAGACCCACCGGCTGCTCGCGATCGCCTACCTGGTGCTTGTGTTCCATGGCGTGATCCTGCTGGACATGAATTACTGGGCGCAGCCCGTCGGCCTGCTGATGGCGGCGTTGATGCTGGGCGGCACGGTGGCGGCGTTCATTTCCCTGTTTCGCCGCATCGGCGCCGGGCGGCGCGCGGTGGGCGAAGTGGCCGAGGTGGTACACCGCGAGATCCCGCACGTGCTGAGCGTGGCCGTGCAGTTGCATGACCGTTGGCCCGGCCATGTACCTGGGCAGTTCGCCTTCCTTACCTTCGACAAGGCAGAGGGGCCGCACCCGTTCACCATTTCTTCTGCTTGGCGCGGCGACGGCAGGTTGCAGTTCCACATCAAGGAACTGGGTGATTACACCAAGAGGCTGCCGACGCTGCTGCGCCACGGGGATCTCGTGACCGTGGAAGGCCCTTACGGCTGTTTCGATTTCAACGGCCGCAAGCCCGGGCAGATCTGGGTGGCGGGCGGCATCGGTCTGACGCCCTTCATCGCGCGCTTGCAGGCGCTGGAAGGACGCACGGACGACAGGCCCATCGACCTGTTCTACAGCACCAATGTGCCCGATGACGACGTATTGACGCGGCTGCGTTCGCTCGCTGAACAGGCCCGGGTGCGGCTGCACGTATGGGTGACTCAACGCGACGGCTTTCTCACGGGCGCGCGCCTGCGCGCCGCGGTGCCGCATTGGCAGGGCGCCGACGTGTGGTTCTGTGGGCCGGCCGGCTTCGCCGACGGCCTGCGTTGCGATCTGGTCGCCGCCGGGATGGCGAAGGACGACTTCCACCAGGAATTGTTCGCCATGCGCTAACGGCGCGTGCGGCGCAGCAACAGACCGAGAGCAGCGAGTGCGGCGAACGCGGCGCCGCCAAGGAAGGCCGCCGCCGCGCCGAACCGGCTCCACAGCGCGCCGGCGAGGACGCTCGCGAGCAGCAGCGCGCCGCCGCTCACCAGATTGAAGATGCCGAAGCCCGTGCCGCGCAGTTCCGCCGGCACGGTGTCGGCCACCAGCTTTGACAGCAACCCCTGCGTGAGGGCCATGTGCAGGCCCCACAACGCCGCGCCCGCGAAGGCGCCGAGCGGCGACGCGGCAAAGGCAAGCAGCAGGTCTGCCGCAATGAGCAGCACCAGCCCCATGAGCAACAGCGCCCGTGCACCGACGCGATCGGCCGCCGCGCCCGCCGGATAGGCGGCGCCCGCATAGAACGCGTTCATCACGATCATGATGAGCGGCACGTAGGTGAGTTGCAGGCCCACGTCCTGGGCGCGCAAGACCAAAAAGGCCTCGCTGAAGCGCGCCAGGGTGAACACGGCACCGAGCAGCACCACCAGCCAGTAGCGCAGCGTCAGCCGTTTGGCATGGCCGAGGGTTAGCGGTGGGCGAGCCTCTGCCCTGCCCGTCTCCGGCTCACGTACGTAGATGACGAGCAGTGCGACGGAGATGATGGCGGGGAACACGGCAATCCACATCACCGCGCGGATGTCGTCGTGGAGCAGCAGCATGAATGCGATTGCCAGCAGCGGTCCGATCAGCGCCCCCACCGAATCGAGCCCCTGGCGCAGCCCATAGGCGGCGCCACGAAGTTTCGGTTCGGTGATATCGGCGATCAACGCGTCGCGCGGCGCGCCGCGGATGCCTTTTCCCACGCGGTCGACGAAGCGCGCACCGGCGACCCAGCCGATGGCGGTCGCCAGCGGAAACACCGGCTTGGTGAGCGCGGCGAGGCCATAGCCGAGCACCATGAGTGCCTTGCGCTTGCCGAGATAATCACTGAGTGTGCCCGAGAAGACCTTGAGAACCGCCGCGATGGCTTCGGCGACGCCTTCGATGAAACCCACGGTGACCGTGGACACCCCGAGCACGCTGACCATGAAAACGGGCAGCAGGCTGTGGATCATCTCCGACGAGGCATCCATGAACAGCGAGCCGAAACCCATGGCCCAGATCCCCACGGGCAGCGCCCGCCAGGCGGCGCGAGGTTCGGCAGGGCGGCGCGGATCGGTCATGGGTTTGGCGGTGGTTTTTTCCTCGGGATACACAGGAGCGTAGCGGCAATCCCCAGGCCGCGTCCTTCGATGTCGTAGAAACTATGAGCAAGAAGGGCCGCCAGAGTACCCTCCCAACCGAATCATCACAAACGGGAGAGAGAAATGACTCAGGCGACCCAAGTGGAAGAAGTTAACGCGAAAAGCGTGGTGCTGTACAT
>JALOAT010000076.1 GCA_023228645.1 Gammaproteobacteria bacterium
TTCGTCCTGGAGGATGTGGAGCCGGGGTCTTGTCATGGGTGCATTGTTCGCACGGTTCTTGTGACTCCAGCGCCTCGGCGGGTCGCAGGAAGCAGGGTGGGCGGAGCCAGGCGCCGCTGCCGGGAGTTTCTGCATGACCCGGAGGTTGACGAGCCTGCGGGCGCGGAAGACACGCCCGGGCCGAGGAATCCTGAGCTTAGTCACCGCGGCCTGCCGCTTCAACCGTGCGGTTAGGCGCGCAGGCGAAAAGACGGTGTCTCTGTGGCGTCAATGAGGCCGTGGCGCAGCAGCCAGGCCCGCGCGTCCTGCGCGTCGGTTTCGAACCAGGCCCGTACGGAACCCAGGCGGTAGGTGTAACCCCAGGCGTCCATGTCCGCCATCATGCGCGCGCGTCCCACGCCCGGGATGCGGTCTGCCAGCAGGATTTGCAGGTAATTGACCCCGTTTTCCTCGTCATAGTCGCCGCCCGCGTCCGTGTGCAGCCGCGCGCGGCGCTCCTCGTCGATGCAGATGAGGTGGCAGCCTTCATGCAGGGCCGAGTGCACGGGCGTATCGCCGCGCACGTACACGGCGCGGCCGATGATGCCGGCCTCCGGATCGCCGGACCAGGAGCCGGGGATGGGTTCCCCATCGGGGACTTCGATGAGCGCGACGCCGTAGCGGGCGAACAGCACGCGCAGCGACGCGGCGCCCAACTCGGCGCAGGTGAGGACGTGGGACATTGAAATGCATCAAGGTTATGCGTGAGGCGGCAAGGGTAAAGCATCGGGGCACGCGCCGTTAAGCGCATGCACCGCTCAACGGCTGCTGTTACTGATTTCACGCACCACGACGCGCACCTCGTCGCCTATTTCGATGATGTCCGGGTCTTCGATGCGGCTGTCGGCAGCGAGCTGATGGTAGGCCCACGGGTCGTTCAGATAGCGGGCGGCGATGTCCCAGAGGGTGTCGCCGCGCACCACCGTGTGTACGGAGACCGTTTCGCGCACCGTGGGGGCGGGCGGTAGCCCGGGGCGCCCGGCGACGGCCGGGGCTTCCGGTGCCGGCGGCTCATGGCGCTCCAGCACCACGTCGATGCCATCCTCGGTGGCCTCGATGCGCACACTGGAGGCGGGTGATGCGGGCGGCGCCTCGGGCGGGATGGCGGCAATGGCTGCCACGGGCGCTTGCGGCGCGGCCGGTACCGGCGGCTCGGCAGGTTTCACGGGCGCGACCGGCTGGAACTGCGCGGGCCCGGCCAGCGGCGGTGCCGCGGGTGCACGGACCTCGCGGGGCGGGCTGAGTACGAAGGGCAGCGCCACCACCACACCCGCCACCAGGGCGGCGAGGGCCGCGTAGGGTAGCAGGCGGGTGCGTGTCGGCGTGGTGCGTTCGGGTGCCCTGGGCGCGGGCGCCATGCCTGGGTCGTGCGCTGGCTTCGGGGCGGGAGACGGCGCCGGCGCTGCCGGTGCTGGCGGCGCAGGGCGGGTGAGCACTTCCTTCGCGGGCGCGGCCGGTGGCCGTGGTGGGGGCGCCTTGTCGGCGGCCGGCTTGCGGCTGAGCGTGGAGGCGCCGGATCGTGGGGTCGGTGCGGGTTGGGCACTGACAGGGGCGGTGGGCGCGGGCGCCGGTCGACTGGCCGGGGCGGCGCGCGGGGCGGCGCGGGCGGTGTCGGCGCCGGGCGTGGGAACTGTGGCCGGGGGTGGCGGCGGTGCGGGGCGCGCCGCTGGGGGCGCGCGATCCTGTCCCTCGCTGATCACCTTGCCGAGCGCCTCGTGCAGGGGCACGTGGGGTGTGGGTGGTGGGGCCTCCGGCGCGGCAGGCGCGGGCTGCGCCAGCTGCCGCAGCGCCGGTCCTGCCTCGGCGAGGGTGTAGAGCGCCTCGAAGTCCGTGAGTAGCGCCATGCGCTCGCCGTGGAGCAGGGCGCCGTGGAAGGTGCGCAAGGGCAGCCCCGGGGGCAGCGGGGCGGAGCGGGCCTCGGGGGAGGCGAAGCCGGGCACCTCGTCCACCACGAAGCCGCGCAGCGCGCCGGCGGCGCGGGCCAGCACCACCCGTCCGCCGCTGGCCTCGAGGCCGAGCTTGCTGCGCAGGTCCACCAGGGCCACGGTGGCGTTGCCGTGGTGGAACAGCCCGGGCTCGTCGACGCGGGCCCCGGGCAGGGCGGTGACGTGGGCGGGCAGGGCCAGGATGCCCTCGGAGGCGAGGGCGGGCACGCCGAACACCACCTGCCCGACGCGGATGAGGAGTCGCTGTTCGTTCTGATTCGCCATCCGACCTCCCTGTTGGGCTGACGCCGGGTCAGCCGACAGTGTTCGCCAGCGCCGCGAATTCGGCCAGGCTCAGGGTCTCTGCGCGCCGGCCCGGATCGATATCCAGCGCCGCCATGGCCTCGGCGGCCACCAGCCCGCGCAGGGTGTTGCGCAGGGTCTTGCGCCGCTGGCTGAAAGCCTGCGCCACCACACGGGCGAAGACTGCCTCATCGTTCACCTTTACGGGCGGTGCGGTGTGTGGCACCAGCCGCACCACCGCCGAATCCACCTTCGGCACCGGATGGAACGCACCCGGCGGGACCGTGAACAGCCGTTCCACCCGGCAGTAATACTGCACCATCACGCCCAGTCTGCCGTAATCGGCGCTATCCGGCGCGGCGGCAAGGCGGTCCACCACCTCCTTCTGCAGCATGAAATGCATGTCGCGGATGACCGGCGCCTGCTCGATGAGATGGAAGATGAGTGGCGTGGAGATGTTGTAGGGCAGGTTGCCCGCCACGCGCAGGCGCTCGTCGCCTTGCACGAGGCTGCGAAAATCGAAGCGCAGGGCATCGGCCTGGTGCACGCGCAGCTCGCCCACGCCGGCGAACTGTTCATGCAGGCGCGGGATCAGGTCGCGGTCCAGTTCGACCACGTCCAGGGTGCCGAGTGCCTCCAGCAGGGGACCGGTGAGCGCGCCGAGCCCCGGGCCGATCTCCACCAGCCGATCACCGGGCTGCGGATTGATGGCGCGCACGATACGGTCGATCACCGTGTGATCGCGCAGGAAATTCTGACCGAAGCGTTTGCGGGCTTGATGCTGCATGGGCACGGGTTCCGAGGGTGTAGCGCGAATTATGGCCGATAACGGCCTTGGAAAACCCGATTCAACACAGAGGCACAGAGACGCAGAGATCACAGAGGAATGGAAAAGTGGGGTCGGCAGCTTCGAATGCACCTGAGCCGCAAACTTGTCCCCTCTGCGTTCTCCGCGTCTCTGCGCCTCTGCGTTGGGCTGTTATCTCTCGCCGCCCGGAGGGAGCTGGGCCAGGGCGACTTCGATGGCGTATTCCAGGCTGCCGGTGTCGGCGCGGCCGGTGCCGGCCAGGTCGAGGGCGGTGCCGTGGTCTACGGAGGTGCGGATGATGGGCAGGCCGAGGGTGACGTTGACCGCGTGGCCGAAGCCCTTGTGCTTGAGCACCGGCAGGCCCTGGTCGTGGTACATGGCGAGCACCGCATCGGCCCGCTCCAGCTGGGCGGGCACGAAGGCGGTGTCCGCGGGCAGCGGCCCGACCAGGTCGAGACCCTGGCCGCGCAGCCGCGCCAGCACCGGTTCCATCACCTCGATCTCTTCACGGCCCAGGTGGCCGGCCTCGCCGGCGTGCGGATTGAGGCCGCACACCAGGATGCGCGGGCGGGCCAGGCGGAAGCGCCCGGTCAGGTCGCGGTGCAGGATGCCGATGACCTCCTCCAGCAGGGCCGGGGTGATGGCGTCGGCCACCGCGCGCAGGGGCAGGTGGGTGGTGGCCAGCGCCACGCGCAGGCCCGACGTGGCGAGCATCATCACCACCCGCGGCGTGCCGGTGCGTGCGGCGAGAAATTCGGTGTGGCCCGTGAAGGGCACGCCCGCATCGCTGATCACGCCCTTGTGCACGGGGCCGGTGACCAGTGCGGCGAACTCGCCCCTCATGCAGCCGTCCACGGCGCGGGCGAGGCCATCGAGCACGTAAGCGGCGTTGCGCGGGTCGAGGGTGCCGGGTGCCACGGGGGCCTTGAGCGTCACGGGCAGCACGATCAACTCGCCGGCGCGGCCGGGTGCGGGCGCGCGGGCCGGATCGAACAGGCGCAGCCTGAGCGGCAGCCCCAGCTGCGCGGCGCGCGCCATCAGCAGGTCCGGATCGGCGATGGCGACCAGCTCGGCGTGGTGCGGCCGCTGGGCGAGCTGTACGCACAGGTCCGGCCCGATGCCGGCCGGCTCGCCGGGGGTCAGCGCCAGGCGGGTTGGAGGGGAGGCTGCCATGGGTTTCTCTTCCGTGCCTTGCCGCGGACCGGTCATTCCTCCAGCCGGTATTCCACGTAGGCCTCGTCGCGGATCTGCCGCAGCCAACTCTCGGTCTCTTCCTCCAGCTTGCGCTGGCGCAGGGCCTCGCCGGCGCGGGTGCGGCGGTATTCCTCGGTGTTGTCGTGGTCGCGCGTCTCCAGCGGCTGCACGATGTGCCAGCCGAACTGGGTGCGGAAGGGTTCGCTGATGCGCCCGACGGCGGTCTTGAACATCATCTCCTCGAACTCCGGCACCATCTGGCCGGGGCTGGCCCAGCCGAGGTCGCCGCCGTTGGCGCCCGAGCCCTTGTCCTCGGAATGCACGCGGGCGATCTGGGCGAAGTCGTCGCCGCCGAGGATGCGCTGACGCAGGCGCTCCAGGCGTGCGCGGGCCTCGGCGTCGGAGGTGATCTCGTTGGGTCGGATGAGGATGTGACGGGCGTGCACCTGCTTGATGATGCGCTTCTCCTCGCCGCGCACGCCCAGCAGCTTGATGATGTGGAAGCCGCTCGGACTGCGGATCAGGTCGCTGACCTCGCCTTCGCTCATGCGCACCGCGGCGTCGGCGAACAGCGTGGGCAGTTGGCCGCCCTTGCGCCAGCCCAGGTCGCCGCCCTCGAGGGCCTGCTGACTGTCGGAGTGGGCGATGGCCATCTGGCGGAAGTCGGCGCCGAGCCGCAGCTGCGCGAGCACCCGTGCGGCCTCGTCGCGGGCGAGCTGGATCTGTTCGGGGTTGGGCGCCTCGGGCACGGCGATGAGGATGTGCGCCAAGTGAAATTCCTTTTGCAGATCGGTGCGCGCCGCGGCGGAGGCGAGATAGGTGTCCACCTCCTGGGGCGTCACGTTCACGCGGTTGTTCACGTGGCGGGCGCGCAGGCGCGAGATGAGGATCTCCTTGCGGATGTCCTCGCGAAATTCCGTGTAGTCCACGCCGTCCCGGGCCAGCACCTGACGGAACTGTTCCGGCGACAGACGGTTCTCGGCGGCGATGTTGGCCACCACCTGGTTGACCGCCTCGTCTTCCACGCGCAGCCCCGCCTCCGCAGCGAGCTTGAGCTGGATGCGCTCCAGGATCAGGCGTTCCAGCACCTGGCGGGTGAGCACCTCGCGCGGCGGCGCCGGGGTGTTTTCCTTGCTGATCTGCTGCAGGACCAGGTTGGTGCGCGCCTCCAGCTCCTGGGCGGTGACCACGTCGTCGTTGACGACGGCGACCACACGGTTGAGCTCGACGACCCGGGCGGACGCCGTGCCTGCGAGCAGGAACAGGGCGGCCGCAATCAAATGGCGGTGTTTCATCGGTATCCCACGATCCCTTCTTCGACCACGTTCTCCAGGGTGCGGCCCATGCTGGCCAGGCCCTTGAGTTCAAAGGTGAACCAAATGCTGCGGTCCGGTTCCGTGCCGCCCGCGGCGGTGATCACCGGGCGATCGCGCGAAATCAGGCGCACGGTCCAGCAACAGCTTTCGTATTCGATGCCGACCACGCTCTCCAGGGTGCGTTCGGCCACCTCGTCATAGTACCAGCGGCCGAGGGCATGCCAGTTGCGCGTGATGGGCCAGAGCACCATCAGGTCGCGGTTCTTCACGTCGCCGCCCTCGCGCACCCGGTAGGCGGCGTCGATGATGTGCAGCCGGTCCGGACTGTAACGGATGCGCGCTGCCGATTCCTCGGTTTCCGAGACGCGCGGATTCCAGCGCGTGTTGGCGGAGATTTCCAGGGCATCTACGGGGCGGGCGGCGAGTTCCGCGGCCATGTCCGAATAATCGTCCTGTACGAGCGTTTCACCCGGCAGGCGCACGCGCCGGTCCTGGAAATAGAACGTCTGACCCACGCTCGCCCGCACCAGTTCGCGGCCGGAGGCCTCGCCGAGGAAGCGGGTGGAGAGCGCGGCGGTGAGCTGGTTGGCATCGCCCACCCGGTCGGGGCCGGTGTAGCGGTTTTCACGGAACAGCTGCGCGAACGAGAAGGTGGTCGGCGTGGTGTCGAACACCGGCAGGTCGTCCTGGTCGCGATGGGGCACGTACAGGTAATAGAGCCGCGGCTCGAGGGTCTGCAACAATGACTCGCCCGCGATGCTCAACTCGCGTTCGAAGAACAGCCCGGCGTCGAGGCTCGCCAGCGGCAGCGAGCGCGCCGGTTCGTCGTCGCCCGCGGCGCCGTCCAGCAGATACTGGGTGTGGCGCGCGGCGAGGCGAGGCGTGACGAACCAGTAGTCGCCCTCCAGGGGGGCGCTGACGCCCGGGTATACGTCCACGCGCTGGCCCGTGGGGCGGCGCGCATCGTGGTCGAATTGCGCGTATTCGGTACGGAAGTCGTAGCGCAGCAGACCGAAGCCGCCTGCACCCGAGGCGAGCAGTTGCGGGCGCAGCTGGTACGGCTCGGCGCCCGGGACGAGTGGCTGGAAGTCCTGCACACGGCCGAGGAAACGCCAGGAGGGCGTCCGATAGGTGAGGTCGAAGCGCCGCTCCAGGTGGGTGGCGCTGGCGCCGGCCAGGGAACCGTCGATGTCGTCCAGGTAATCGTCATCGGAGACCTCGTTGTAATCGAGGGCCATGTTCCAGCGCGGTGCCAGCCGCTGGGAGTGGCGCAGCACGATGTGGCTGCGATCGTCGCCGTACAGCTCGTCGTCCGGCAGGTAGTCGAGCATCACCAGGCTCGAACTGTCTGCGGTGAGCTGGCGGAACTCGGTCATGAGCATGGAGCCGCGCTTGCTGATGACCCGCGGGGTGAACGTGGCGTCGCGGTTGGGCGCGATGTTCCAGTACCAGGGCACCTGGATGTCGGTGCCGTTGCGCTCGGAGCTGCCGTAGGTCGGTGCGAGAAAACCGGATTTGCGGCCTTCCAGCGGGAAGTTCAGATAGGGCAGGTAGAAAGTCGGCACGCCGCCGAGGCGCAGGGTCACGTGATAGGCCTCGCCGGTGTTGGTGGCCCGGTCCAGTTCGATGCGACGCGCACCGAGCGCCCAGCTGTCGGTGCCTTCGGGACAGGTGGTATACGTGGCGTCTTCCAGCTCAGTCCAGTCGCTGCCCTCGAAGCGCATGCGCTCGGCGGTGCCGCGGGCGTGCGCATTGGGGACGTAATAGTGCGCGGCCTCGAGCTCGCCCTTGTCGGCGGCGAAGTCGAGGCGCGCCTTCTGCCCTTGCAGGGTGATGGACTCGGCCTGCAGTTCCACCTCACCGGTGGCGGTGACCACGTCCGCGGCCGTGTCATAGCGGGCCTGCTCGGCCAGCAGGCGCTTGCCGTCGCGCTCCGCGACCACGTTGCCCTCGAACACGCTCAGTTCACGGCCACGCTCGCCCTCCATGCGGGCCTGATCGGCCGTCACCAGCGTGCTTCCCGTGGAGGCCGGCGGCAGGGGGGCGCGTTCCGGGGACGGCGGGCACAGGCGCCACGGATCGCCCAGGGCCTCCTGGGCGTGGCCATGCCCGGCCCAGGCGACGAGCAGGGCCAAGAGAAGCCTGGCGTTGGAAATGAGTGAGGCAGGCACGGGGCGGGAAGTCTGTCCAAAGCGCGGTAACATGGCACAGTTTCCGGCCCGCATCAAACCGCGACGCAGGTCATGACTTCGCCGCTGGGGCGCGGGTACACTCTCGCCACGCCAATGAAAAACGGACAAAGAAAAAGCCATGCGCAAGTCCCTGTTCCTGGTATGCGCCCTCGCGGCGCCGGCGCTCCATGCGGCGGATATTGACCGGCTACAAAACCTGAACCAGACCCAGTTCCTACGCTTTTCCGAAGACATGGGTGCGGCGCTCAGCTACAAGGCCATGCTGCCCGCCGAGCCCCTCGGCATCACGGGCTTCGACGTGGGCGTGGAGGTCACCGCCACGGACCTGGACAACCCGGAACTCCTGCACGCGGTGACCGGCGACGACGACCTGGACACGGTGGTGATCCCCAAGCTGCACGCCCACAAGGGTCTGCCCTTCGATCTGGACGTGGGGCTCTTCTACGCCTCGGTGCCCGGCTCCAACATCACCCTGACCGGCGCCGAGCTGCGCTACGCCTTCATCGACGGCGGCCTGGTCATGCCGGCGCTGGCCGTGCGCGGCACCTGGTCACGGCTCGGCGGCGTGGACCAGCTGGACATGGAGACCAAGGGCCTGGAACTCACTGTGTCGAAGGGCTTTGCCATGATCACCCCGTACGCCGGCGTGGGCCGGGTATGGGTGGACAGCGAGCCCAACGACGTGCCGAACCTCGAGTCCGAGAGCTTTTCGCTCGGCAAGTATTACCTAGGCGCCAATCTCGCCCTGGGCCTGGTGAGCGTGGCCGTGGAGGCCGACCGCACCGGCGACGCGCAGACCATCGGCGCCAAGCTTGCCCTGCGCTTCTGAGGCCTGAGGGCGGGTGTTAGGCGCGGAGGACGCAGAGAAAAAACCAGTGGGGTCAGAGTCATTTGAAATGGGCGTCATCTGTAGGCTGAGCCAGCGCATGGGGTCAGGTTTTGAACGCGGAGGGCGCAGAGCGCGCAGAGAAAGATAAGGTTCCTGGCGGAAGTGTCCGGGTCCACATTCCCAATTCTCCGTTGCCTCTGTGTCGGGTTTCGGGAGCTGTCTCCCGCCGCGGTATTTTTGCTATATGGGCGCATGGAGGGGCCAACCCCGCCCGCGCGGCGGCGCTTCGGCGCCGCCGCGACGTGGGCAAAGCCCCGACCCAGACCGCGCCTGGCCTTCTCCTACCGGACCACCAGCCACAGCAGACCGAACAGCAGCGGCTGGTGGGCGAGGTAGATGAGCAGGCTGTGCCTTCCCGCGAAGGCCAGCGCCCGCACCGCCCCGCGCCCGTTTTCGCGCCGTGCCCAGGCCGGCACGTCCTTCCGTCCGTAGAGCCACTGCCCCAGCCTGAGTCCGAGCAGCACCACCCCGAACCAGGGCAGTAGCGGTACGTAGTCCTCGGTGACGGGCTTGTGGGTCATGAGGCCGAACCACTGCCACATCGGCTGATCGAAAAACGGGTGGGCCGCCGTGATTCCCAGCAGCACCAGCGCCGCGCCCAGCGCCAGGTTGGCACCGCCGAGGCGCCGGAAGGCCAGTCCCAGCAGGCTCGCCAGGGCAATGAAATGCAGTACGCCGAAGAAGATCCAACTGCGCGGAAACACCAGGTAACTGCCGGCGCTCACCGCCAAGGCCGCCGCCGCAATGCGCCCCTCCCGCCGCCAGAACCGTGGCCAGCGTACGCCGCCCCGCGTTGCGAGGTACAGGCTGACGCCCACGGTGAGCAGGAACAGAGTGACGATGAGGCTGCGGGCGACGATCCAGAACGGATCCCGGTACATGTCGGTGTGCAGCAGGCCGAAGTAGGCCAGGTCGAAGCAGAGGTGGTAGGCGATCATCAACGCGATGGCACCGCCGCGCACTACGTCGACGGCCTGATAGCGTCCGGTGCCGGGCAGAACGGCACGCCGCGGCTCAGGTTTGGCTGTTCGTCCCATGCTGCGCATTCTAACCATTACCTCCGCGTGTGCCGCACCGGGCTTCCGTCACCCTGCCTTTAGTGCGTTAGCGTTTCCATGCACCTGGTCATGCCGGCTTCCCGCTGCGCTCGCGTATAATCGCCGCGTTTCCCTTGGAGGCCCCTTCCTTGTCCGCACGCGTCGCACAAATCACCCGCTGGCTGCGCCACGACCTGGGGTTTCCCGATTTCGGGCTGACGCCGGCCTCGTCGGACGCCAGCTTCCGGCGCTATTTCCGCATCGCCTTCGACGGCGAGACGCGCATCGTCATGGATGCGCCGCCCGGCAAGGAGGACCTCGGCCCCTTCATCAAGGTGGCGCGCCTGATGGAAGACATCGGCCTGCACGTGCCGCGCATCCTCGCAGACAACCACGCCGAAGGCTTTCTGCTCCTCAGTGACCTCGGCACCGAACAGTATCTGCCCCAATTGAACGAGCAGAGCGTGGGCCGTTTGTATCTCGATGCCCTCGATGCGCTGGCCATACTGCAGACCCGCGGCCCGCGCGGCGACGAACTGCCGCCCTACGACCGCGCCCTGCTGTTGCGTGAGATGGAACTGTTCCGCGAGTGGTTCCTGGGCCGCCACCTGCGCCTGCCGCTCACCCAGGACGACCACCAGTTGCTCAACCGCAGCTTCGACGTGCTGAGCGAATCGGCACTCGAACAACCGCGCGTCACGGTGCACCGCGATTACCACTCACGCAACCTGATGGTGAGCGATCCGAACCCCGGCATCCTCGACTTCCAGGACGCGGTGATCGGCCCGGTCACCTACGACCTGGTCTCGCTGCTGAAGGACTGCTACATCGACTGGCCACGCAACTGGGTGGAACAATGGGCGCTCAGTTTCCACGACATTTTGTTGGAGGCCGGCATCACCGACATGCGCGATCAGGGCGAATTCCTGCGCTGGTTCGATCTCATGGGCGTGCAGCGGCATCTCAAGGCCATCGGCATTTTCGCCCGCCTCAACATCCGCGACGGCAAGCCCGGCTACCTGAAAGATATCCCGCGCACCCTCGGCTACGTGCGCGAGGTGAGCGCGCGCTATGCCGACCTGCGCCCGCTGAGCGAATTCATCGAAGCGCGGGTGGTGCCGCTGGTGCCGAACTGACCCGCGGAGCGTAGACATGCGGACCAGAATCGATGCCATCACCGGTGCCGTCGGCCGACGCACCCTCGGGCTGGTCCTTTATCCCGTTGATCTCGCCGCCTTCATCCTGCGCACCTTTCAAGACTGGCGCCAGCACAACCGTCGCTATAACCGCGCAGCGGCCAGTTCGCTGTTGGCCCAGCTGATCTTCACCGGCGTGGACGCCCTGCCGACCATTGCGCTCATCGGCGTGGCGGTCGGGTTTGGCCTGGTGGCGCAGCTCATCTCGCTGATGGACGTGTTCGGCGGCGCGCGCGAGATGGTGGTGGTGCTCTCACAGATCGTGGTCTTGGAGACGGGGCCGCTGCTCACCGCCATCCTCATCATCGGCCGTTCCTCGTCGGCCATCGCCGTGGAACTCGGCTACATGACGCTGAACAAGGAAGTGGAGGGGCTCTGGCTGCTTGGCGTGAACACCAACGCGTTGCTGGTGGCGCCGCGCCTGCTCGCCACGGCGGTCGCCCAGTTGTCGCTCGCGGTGTTCTTTACGGTGATCGCCGTCGTCTCGGGTGTGGTCTTCGCGGCGGCGTTTCTTGCACCGAGCTACATCAACTTCCTGGCGGAGCTTACCCTGGCCTTCACGCCCATCGACCTCATCCTTTTCGTGGCCAAGAACCTCCTGTTCGGCATCATCGCCGGTGCCACCGCGTGCCACCACGGGTTGCAGGTGGAGCGCTCGCCAACGGAGATCCCGCAGCAGACCCAGCGTTCCATCGTCAGCGCCATCAGCCTCATTTTCGTGACCGATGGCCTGTTCGCGGTGATGCGCCTATGACCGTATTGCGGGCCTCAGCCCTGATCGCCGGCGAGGGCCTGGCGCCGTTGCATCTGCAATTGCTCGGCGGGGCGACCGTCTGTCTGGTCGGCGGCGATGCGCAACTGCGCAGCGCCTACCTGCGCAGCCTGGCCGGTGCGCAGTACCCGCTGGGCGGCGAGGTGGAACTACTCGGGCACAAACTCTCGACACTCGATGACAGCCGCTGGCTTGCACTGCGCTGCGAGGTGGGGCTGGTGACGCGCGAGGCGCCGCTGGTGTCGTCCCTGGGCGTGGTCCGCAACGTGATGCTGCCGGCCATGTATCATGGCCTCGGCTCCCGTGGGGAGATCGCCAAGCGTGCGCGCACCTGGCTCGAGCGGCTGGGTTTCGCGGGGCCGGCGGAGCTGCTGCCGGCCTTTCTGCCGGAGCGGGAGCGCAAGATTGCGGCCTTGGCGCGTGCGCTCATGTTGTCGCCGAAGCTGCTGTTCGTGGACGATCCGCTTTACGGTCTGCACGGGGCCCAGGCGCAACGTATCGCGCAGGCGCTGTACGAATGCTGTCGCGAGCTGGATTGCACGCTGGTGTATGCCACGGATGATGACGCCTTCATGCGTCGCCATGCCGAACAGATCCTGTTCATCGCACCACCCGCGCCGCGGTTGTTTGCTTCGTGGCAGACATTTCATGATGCGCCGGACGACGAGGTACAACGCTACGTGTCCGAATTCCGTACCGAGGCGAGGGCCTTCGACTAAATGGAAGAATCCAAACCGCGCGTTCATTACATCCATCGCATGAGCTACTCCCGCCAGGAGCGGCTGGTGGGTGCGTTCGTGCTGTTGGCGTTGGCCATCATCGCGGGCCTGGGTTTCGCCAGCAGCCGCTTTTTGCACCTGTTCGAGAGCAACGTGACCTTCAACGCCAACCTGCGCAGCGCCGAAGGCATCACCACCGAGACGGTGGTGAAGATTTCCGGCCTGGAGGTGGGACGCGTCGCCGACATCCGCATCGCTTCCGACAACCGCATCCACGTGGCCATCGACGTGCGCGAGAAATACCATGGCTTGGTGCGCACCGACTCCAAGGCGGCGATCAGCAAGTTGTCCATGCTGGGCAAGGCCACCATCGAGATCGCCGCCGGCTCGCCCGGCGCGCCCGTGCTCCCCGCCAACGCCACGCTGCGGGTGGAGGAGCCCAGGTCCATGGACCAGCTCATCGCCGAGCTCACGCCGGTGATGGAGAACGTGAAGAAGACCCTCGAACGCGTGGCGCAGGTCGCCCAGGTGGTGGAACCGCAACGGATTGCCCGTTCGTTGCAGGACCTGGAGGCGACGGCCGGACACATGCGCACCGTCAGCGAACGGATCGCCTCGGGCAGGGGGCCGGTCGGTGCGGTATTGGGTTCACCCGAAATGGAGGCGAGCCTGCGTGATTCCGCCGATCAACTCCAGCGGGTGATCACCGACCTGCGCGCACGGCTCGCGGAAGTGGCGCCGGTGATCGCCGACGCCAAAGGCATCACCCACGACACCCGCCGTATCACCGACGACCTCCCTGAACTGGTCACGCGCATGCGCCTGCTCACGGAGCAGACCGAACGCACCATGGAGAGCGTGATGAATACCTGGCCCATTTCCGCGTCCACGCCGCCGCCGGGCCCGGTCGAACTGGAGTTGCAGAACGTCCGATGAGAAACGCGATTGTCGTCCTGCTCGCCGCCGCCCTGCTCGCGGGCTGCGCGGGAAGCCCGCCGCAGACCGCACCGGCCAGCGTGCGCACCGCCGAGCGTTATTTGCGCAACGGCGTGCAGGCCTTCCACGACAGCGACTATGCGGGCGCCGCCGCACTGTTCGGCAAGGCCCACGGCCTCTATCGCAGTCTCGATCACGGCGAGGGCATGACCCTCGCCGCCATCAATCTTGCTGAGACGGCGCTGCTCATGGGCAGCTA
>JALOAT010000015.1 GCA_023228645.1 Gammaproteobacteria bacterium
CCCTGGTGGAGATTGGCCTTGCCATCCGAGGCGTGGGTGGCGAGCCGCAGCATGGCCATGACGGGAAAGCCGCGGAACACGATGATGCGGATGTCGGGCACGCCTTCCACGCTGTAGTCGGCGAAGGTGTCGTCGCAGTGGATGAGTTCCTCGACGATGAGCACGTCGGGCGTGCCGGCCAGGCTGAACAGGCCGGCGAGGGTGTTGTGGGCGTGGCGCTGCAGGTCTTGATCGCTGATCCAGTGGCCGTTGCTCTTCCGGTGCCCGCGCTCGCCGCTCTCGCGGATGACCAGGATGCCCTTGCCGCCGCTGCCCTTGGCGGGCTTGAGCACGAAGCCGTGCCTCGGCAGTCCGGTGCTCAGGTGACGCACCTCGTGGGGGCGGCGCACTACCGCGAGCACCTGGGCCGTGGCGATGCCGGCCTCGTGCGCCAGCAGCTTGGTCTGCAGCTTGTCGTCCACCGCCGGGTAGCGGGAACGATCGTTGTAGGTGTGGATGTAGCGCAGGTTGCGCCGGTTCATGCCGACGATGCCGAGCCTGCGCAACTCGCCGGGTTTAATGAACATCGAGCTGTTCCCGCATGCCGGCGAAGCGCCGCAGTTCCAGCAGGCGGTAGCCGGTGTAGCTGCCCGCGGCGACGACCACCGACAGGATCACCAGTTGCAGGCCGATGAAGTTGAAGGCGACATGTTTCACGATGGCATTGTTCATCACCAGAAAGGCGATGACCGCGGTGAGCAGGCTGCCGCCGGTCTGCACGATGACTTCGCGCGGACCTTCTTCTTCCCACAGGATGGACATGCGTTCGATGGTCCAGGAGATGATGACCATGGGGAAGAACATGAGTTTGAGGCCCGCATTGAGCCCCAGGTGGAAGCTCACGACGGAGAACAGGCCGATGAGGCCGACCACGGCGATGATCACGGCCGACACGCGCGACACCAGCAGCAGGTTCAGGCGCGATACGTAGGAGCGTAACCACAGGCCGACGCTGATGAGCAGGATGAACAGCGGCACGCCGGCGAGCAGCGAGGTCTGCATGAAGGCCAGCGCGATCAGTACCGGCATGAAGGTGCCGGCGGTGCGGATGCCCACGAACACGCGCAGCAGCACGACCATCAGCGCACCCACCGGAATCAGCAGCAGGTTCTGGAACATGGCCCGCTCTTCCACGGGCAGGCTGTGGATGCTGAAGTTCAGCAGCGCGTCGGCCTTTTGCAGCGTGTGGGAGACCTCCAACGCGGGCTGGTATTGCTTGATCATGGAAAACAGCAGTGTGGAGTTCGCGCCGCCCACCACGTCCAGCACCGGTGCGCCGTGCACTTCCCAGAGCAGCAGATCCGCCGGGCGGCCTTCGCGCCCCGTGCGCGGATTGAAGAACTGCGCCCGATCGCCGTCGTACACCTGCACGAAGGCCTCAAGCTTTTGCTGACGGCGGCCGTCGCGCAAGTAGATGCCACGCACCACCGTGGCGTGCACACCGGCGCGCGCAAGCAGGTCCACCAGCACCTCCGCATGACCGGCTTGGGAGAGCAGCAGATGCGCGTGATCGCCGAGCGGTGGCTGGGTGAGCCTGCGCGCCAGTTCGCGCGCGAGGGAGAAGGGCGAGGCCGATCTGGCATAGGCCTCGCCGAGCAATTGTTCGGCCGATGCCCTGAAGGCCTCGTCGCGTACCAGCATTCCTGGCGCGGCAGGTGCTGCGGGCACAGGAAGTGTCGATTCGGTGTCGCCATGCAGCAGGCGGGCCTTGTAGTAGAGGGTCTGCGGCCCGGCGGCGCGGCGGATGGACCATTCCACGCGCCTGCCGGTGGCCGGTTCCACCACGCTGGCGCCGTAACCCGGCGAAACCGTGTGTTCGCTCAGGCGCCGGTACCCGGCCGGTTGGTCGGGGACCGCCAGGGAAACCAGCACCGGGTCGCCGGTGGCCTCGAAGTGCACCTGCGCCTCGACCTCCCAGATCTCGCGGTGTTCACCAGGCAGCAGCGGCACGTCGTACCCATACCGCTGAATGGCGATCAGCACCACGCCCGCGATGAACAGACCGGCTACCAGTGCGTAGAACGGCGTGCGGGATTTCACGGGGTGTCATCCGCGGCGGGTGGTGGGCGCTGGCCGGATTCCACGAACTTGCGGCCTACGTCCACGAGGGCGATGTCCATGAAGAAATTGCGGCCAAGCAACACGGGGTAGAGCATTTGTTCGCGGTCCGTGAGGGAGAACTCGGCAGGTTGTGTCACGCGCCCGAGCTTCACGGGGAGCGTCACCACGGGGCGGCGCTCCGTGCCGGTCGCGGAGGCCTGCCGGATGCGGATGTAGCGCGCGATGGGGGCTTCCAGGGCGGCGGCGCCGCTCTGCTTGTCGGGGGTGAAGCGCACCCAGCGCTTGCCGTCCCGTTCGAACTCGACGATGTTCTCGGCGTGCAGTGATGAGGTGGCCGCGCCGGTATCGATGCGCGCCTTCAGGCGTTTCTCGACGCCCTGGATGCTGACCCATTCCAGGCGGCCGAACACCACCTTCTCGCCGGGCGGCGGGGTAGTGCAGGCGACATCGGCATTCGCCTTGTCGGTGGAGCCGTTGTCCCTCAGCAGGTCTTCCAGGCGATCCAGTCGCACATCGAGATCGGCCTGCAATTCCTCCTGTCGGAGGAGCAGTGACTGGTTCAGCTCCAGTTGCGTCCCAAGGCGCGTCTCACAGCGTGCGAGCCGCTGGTTCAGCTCCTCGTTGGCCTGCCAGGGCATGTGCCCGGCGCAACCCGCCAGCAGGGGCATGAGCAACCAGGGAAGCAGGTACCGGGAAGTGGAAGGCATGGCATATCTCATGGTTCGGGCTACCGTCCCATGGTTTTCTTATGGGGGAAATACAAGAACGGGCTAGACGCGCATGATAGCGCAGCCGCTGGACAGTCGTGAATGCAGCGAATGTGAGCGGGTTCGAAAAGCAGGCTGTATCGGGATGAATACTGGGCATCCGATGTAGATACCGTCTTACGCGTGCGTGGGAGCGAGCTTCCGCTCGCGAATTCCCGGCTGCGGCCTCCTGGCTTGTCGCGAGCAGAAGCTCGCTCCCACAAACCCGGTGATCACAGGGCGGGAGCGGCCTCAGGCCGCGATGGTTTTCATCGCGCTGAGCCCGCTCCTATGGCAGAAGAACGGTTATTGCGGCAACGGCGCCAGCAGCCCGGCGATGTCGGCCTCGCTGAACTTGGCCAGGGCAGCGGCATCTTCGGAGAGCACGCCGGCGGCGAGGCTGGCCTTCTTTTCCTGCAGGGCGAGGATCTTTTCCTCGATGCTCCCGGCCACCACCAGTTTGTAGACGAACACGTTGCGCGTCTGGCCGATGCGGTGGGCGCGGTCGGTGGCCTGATTTTCCACCGCCGGATTCCACCACGGATCGAAGTGAATCACCGTGTCCGCGGCGGTGAGGTTGAGGCCGACCCCGCCGGCCTTGAGGCTGATGAGGAAGATCGGCACCTCGCCGCCCTGGAAGCGGTCGATGACCTTGTCGCGCCGGCGCGTCTCGCCGGTGAGCACCACATAGGGCAGCTCGCGCTTGTCGAGCGCGGCGCCGATGAGGTCGAGCATGGCGGTGAACTGCGAGAAGACCAGGATGCGTCGCCCCTCGTCCACCAGCTCCGGCAGCATTTCCATGAGCAGATCCAGCTTGGCGCGTTCCTTCACGCGCGCGGCGGCCGGGGTCTTCACCAGGCGCGGATCGCAACACACCTGCCGCAGCTTGAGCAGCGCGTCGAGGATGACGATCTGGCTGCGCGCAAAACCCTGTGCAGCCACCGCCTCGCGCACCTTGTCGTCCATGGCGCTGCGCACGGTCTCGTAAAGGTCACGCTGACTTCCCTCCAGCTCCACACTGCGCACGATGATGCTCTTGGGCGGCAGTTCCTTGGCCACGTCCTCCTTGCGGCGGCGCAGCAGGAAGGGTTTCACGCGTTTCGCCAGCACGTCGCGGCGCAGTGCATCGCTGTGTTTCTCGATGGGGGTGCGGAAACGCCGCGTGAAGTCCTTCAGGTCGCCGAGGAAACCCGGCAGCAGGAAATCGAACTGCGCCCACAGCTCGCCGAGATGATTTTCCAGCGGCGTGCCGGTGATGCACAGGCGGTGGCGCGATTTGAGCGTACGGATCACCTGGGCCGCCTTGCTGGCGACGTTCTTGACCGTCTGCGCCTCGTCGAGGATGAGCATGTGGTATTCGTATGCGCCCAGTTCGTCCGCATCGCGCCACAGCAGCGGATAGGTGGTGAGCACCACGTCGTGGTCCGGGATCTGCGCGAACTGTTCCTTGCGCAGCGGGCCGTGCAACGGCAGCACGCGCAGGGCAGGGGCGCAGCGCGCGGCCTCGCGGCGCCAGTTGAACAGCAGCGAGGTGGGCAGTACCACCAGGGCCGGGCGATCCAGGCGGCCGGCGTTCTTCTCCGTGAGCAGGTGGGCGAGCGCCTGGGCGGTCTTGCCGAGGCCCATGTCGTCGGCGAGCACGCCGGCCAGTTCCTGTTCGCGCAGGAATTGCAGCCAGGCGAGGCCCTCGCGCTGGTAGGGTCGCAGTTGCAGCGTGAAGCCCTCGGGCGCGGGTATGTCCCGGATGCCTTGGCTCTCCTGCAGGCGTTCGGCCAGCCGGCGCACATCCTCGGTACCCTTGAACTGCCAGTGCGCCATGTTCGCCAGTTCGGCGAGGCGCGGTGCGTCGAGGCGCGACAGGCGCAGGGTGTCGTCGGCCGCGCCGTCGAACAGGTCGATGAGTGTGCGCACCAGCGGCTTCAGGCGCGCCGCCGGCACGGCCACGCGCACGCCGTCAGGGGTGATGAGCGGAACGATCTCCTCGTCGGCAAAGGCCTCGACCGCCGCGGCGTCGAGCCAGCGCGCGTCGCGCTTGAGCAGGTTTTGCAGCAGCGGCGGCAGCGGCACGCGGCGGCCCTCCACCACGATGCCCATGTCCAGGTTGAACCAGCCGCCTTCGTCGGAGAGCTCGGCGTCCCAGGCCTCCACCGGCACCATGTGGTGGCGGAAGTTTTGCGCATGGCGCACTTCCCAGCCGGCCGCGCGCAGGCGCGGCACGTCAATCTGCATGAAGGTGGGCCAGGCGTCGGGGCTGGGCAGGCCGTAGATCAAGCCGCTCGGGCGGCTGTGCGTATACAGCGCCTGGACCGGCACCTTGGAGAGCTGGTAGGTGCGCAGCGACTTCAGCCACTTCGCTTCCCTGTCCAGGTTGCGCACCACGCGCACGGGCTCGCCCTGCGCGTCGGTGAGGAATTCCGTGGGTTCATCGGCGGGCACGCGGACGTCGCCATAACGAAACGCCGGGCGCGCGTAATCGAAGGCCGTTTGGAAGGTGGGGTAGTCGCGGTAATCGCGCACAAACACGATCTCCGCGGTATCCAGTTCCAGCACCGGCACCGGCTCCTGGTCGATGACCCGCAGCACCGGCGGCGACGGCGCGGGCACCTGCGGCGCCAACTCGGCGAGGGCCGAGGCCACCACGGGCAGGTCCGGGGCTTCCAGGGGCGGAATGCTCAGCAGGCGCTCCAGCTTCGCCGTGGGCAACGCGCTGTGCACCGGGCCGAGGGTGTGCGTCTTTGGGTCCAGGTACCACAGGCCGCCCACCGGGATCACCGCGAGTGCGGCGGGCATGACGGTCATGTCCGGCACCAGGCGGCCGAGGGCATCCTGGCGCCAGGTGAGGGTGCCGATGCGCTCGTCACCGGGTTGCAGGTCGACCAGGACGTCGGTGTCCTCGTCGCCGTACGTGAGGCGGCCCGAGGCGAGCAGCCGCTGCATGAGTTCGGCGCCGTGCGGTCCTGCCAGGGGATAGGTGCCGCTGTAGGTATGTTCGCTGTCCTGTTGCAGCCACAGCAGACGCAGGATGGCCAGGTCGTCCTGATCGACGAAGCGTGGCGGCTGTCGCAGGGCGCGCTCCACGTTATTCCAGTCTTCCAGCGGCGGGGTGATGTCGCCGGCGCGGGTGCGGTAGCCCTTCAAGAAGCCGACCCGCCAGGACGTGCCGTGATAATCCGGCGCCTCAAGGCGGTACAGCAGCACCTGCGTGCGGGCAGGCGGCTTCTTGGCGCGTGTGGCGGCCGGGCGTTCTTCCGCGCGGAAGGCGTCCAGCCAGGCGAGCACCGACGGATTGACGGTGCTGGGCGATGAGCGGGTGCGCAAGGCGGCCAGCAGGGCGGCCGCGGTGTGCTTGCAGTTCCAGCCTACCGGGCAGGTGCAGCGGGCGTGCACGCCGGTGGCGGGGCCGCGTCGGCCGGCATAGAAGGTGATGGTGACGCGGTAGGGTTTCACCGCCGTGCCCGGCACCTCGGCCGTCAGACGGTCCGCGCGCACGGCGAGGTTGCGCACCGAGCCCACGTAACCCGCCGCCTTCTCGACCTGGCGAGCGCCGAACCAGCGTTCGACGTCCTGCGTGGTGTACGGAGGCAGGCTCATGGGCGGGCGCATCCGGCGCGCCGGGAGGGCGCGGTAAGGAAAACTGCGGGGCGAGGGCGTTGCGGATTCATCAAGCTTGCATCGGGCGCACAAAAAGACCCACTAGGATACCAGCTGCGTGCCTGCCTGTTGACCCCATCCCGGTGTCGGAGTTCGCTTGTGTGCAAAGCCAAGAAGTCAGCTAGGGCTCGTCGGCGCACAGATTCACGGGGGCGCGCTGGGCCCCGAAATAAGAACCGGATTGTGGAAGGAAACGGGGCATGTCAGGCAGCGCTGCGCGCAACCTGACCTACGGCTGCGGGCATCGGGTGCTGTGCGATGTGAAGGTGCAGGCGGTCACGCTAGGCGGCGGCGACGTGGCCCGAACGAAGCAAGGGAGTGCGGGACGGGCCCGCACTCCGACTCGATCAGTGCTGCTGGATGCCGGCCACGTACCAGTCGCCCTGGGCGCTGTCCCAGGCGTGGATGACGTGCCAGATCTCCGAGAACTCTTCCACAGGGCCGTTCTCTTCCTCACGGATGCCGCCGAAGAAGCGGATGCTGGCCACGGCGTCGTTGCCGTCGCGCTGCATGCCGAGTAATTCAGAATCGAGGTAAACCACTTCGGTGTAATGACGCTCCTGACCGCTGCTCAGGCGCTCGGCCTGCAGGCTGGCGAACAGTTCGGGCGTGGTGTATTCGGCGATGTCCTTCATGTCGCCCTTGTCCCAGGCGGCCTGCAGGCGGATGAAGTGGGTGCGGGCGCCTTTGATGAAACCCTCTTCGTCGAACCAGGTGGGCGCATCGAACTGACCGGCGGCGGGCGCGGCATTCATCACGGTGCCGCCCGCGGGCGTGAAGGCGTCGCTGCCGAAGGCCGGACCCTGTGCGGTGCGCAGCTGGGCCGGTGCAGGACGGCGCAGGGCGCGCAGCAGCATGACGATGCCGAAGGCGACGGCCGCGAGCATGAGGACGTCCATGAACTGGATCCCCTCGAAGGCGTCGCCGAACAGCAGCGAGGCGAGCAGGCCACCGGCCACCAGTCCGGCGAGCGGACCGAACCAGCGGCTCGCGCCGCTCTTCGCCGCGCCTGCGGCGGGTGCCGCCTGGGCCTGGCGTGGCGCCGTGGCCGGGGGGGTGACGCTGCGCTTGGGCACGCTGTATTGCCGGCCCATGTTGCCGCCAAAGCCCATGCGCTTGGCTTCGGCATCGTAGGGAAGCGCGACGAGAAGGAGAGCGGCGAACAGCAGGGGGAAGACGGCGGCAAGTTTTCGCATGCGGGAATCCTGTGGGGGTTAAGCAAGGCGCGCATTGTCCCGGATTTCGACGCCGCTGTCTTGCCGACGGCGTGCCGCGCATTCTGGTAACATGCGCGGTTCTTTTTTGGGGCTACCCCCCATAACCATATCGTCAGCAGGTAATTCCGCTTTGCTCACCACCGCCAACATCACCATGCAGTTCGGGGCCAAGCCCCTGTTCGAGAACATCTCCGTCAAGTTCGGCAACGGCAACCGTTACGGCCTCATCGGCGCCAACGGCTGCGGCAAGTCCACACTGATGAAGATCCTGGGCGGCGACCTCGCGCCAACCGCAGGCAACGTCTCGCTCGACCCGAACGAGCGCCTCGGCAAGCTGCGCCAGGACCAGTTCGCCTTCGAACAGTACACGGTGATCGATACGGTGATCATGGGCCACACGGAGCTGTGGGATGTGAAGCGCGAGCGCGACCGCATCTACTCGCTGCCCGAGATGAGCGAAGAGGACGGCATGAAGGTGGCCGACCTGGAAGTGCGTTTCGCCGAGCTGGACGGCTACACCGCGGAATCGCGCGCCGGCGAACTGCTCATGGGCGTGGGCATCCCTGTGGAACAGCACTTCGGTCCCATGAGCGCGGTGGCGCCGGGCTGGAAACTGCGCGTGCTGCTGGCGCAGGCCCTGTTCGCCGACCCGGACATCCTGCTGCTCGACGAGCCCACCAACAACCTGGACATCAACACCATCCGCTGGCTGGAAGGCGTGCTCAACGGGCGCAACAGCACCATGGTGATCATCTCCCATGACCGCCACTTCCTGAATTCCGTGTGCACCCACATGGCCGACCTCGACTACGGCGAGCTGCGCGTGTATCCGGGCAACTACGACGATTACATGACCGCTGCCACCCAGGCGCGCGAGCGTCTGCTGGCCGACAACGCCAAGAAGAAGGCGCAGATCGCCGAACTGCAAAACTTCGTCAGCCGCTTCTCCGCCAACGCATCGAAGGCCAAGCAGGCCACCTCGCGCGCGCGCCAGATCGACAAGATCAAGCTGGAAGAGGTCAAGCCGTCCAGCCGCCAGAACCCCTTCATCCGCTTCAACCAGGAAAAGAAGCTGTTCCGCCTCGCCCTGGAAGTGGAGGGGCTTGCCAAGGGCTACGACAAGCCGCTGTTCAAAGACCTGAACCTGATGGTGGAAGTGGGCGAGCGCATCGCCGTCATCGGCCAGAACGGCATCGGCAAGACCACGCTGCTGCGCTGCCTGGTGGGCGATCTGCCCGCAGATACCGGCGCAGTGAAGTGGTCAGAGAACGTGCAGATCGGCTACTTCGCCCAGGACCACGCGGCCGACTTCGCCAAGGACATGACCCTGTTCGAGTGGATGCGCCAGTGGGCCAAGCCACGTCATGACGAGCAGTGGATCCGCGGCACCCTCGGCCGGTTGCTGTTCTCGTCCGACGAACTGGGCAAGTCTGTGAAGGTGATCTCCGGCGGCGAGCAGGGCCGCATGCTGTTCGGCAGACTCATGCTGGAAGAACCCAACGTCATGGTCATGGACGAACCCACCAATCACCTGGACATGGAGTCCATCGAATCGCTCAACCTGGCGCTGGAAAACTACCCCGGCACGCTCATCTTCGTCAGCCACGACCGCGAGTTCGTCTCCTCGCTGGCCACGCGCATCCTGGAAATCACCCCCAACCGCATCGTCGACTTCCGCGGCACCTATGACGAATACCTGGCCAGCCAGGGCATCGAGCCGGTGGTTTCGCGCGGTGCGATGGCGTAGGGAGGAGAGAAAACCACAGTGGCCACGGAGGGCCACGGAGAAACGTAGGGGAAACGTTCTCTGAACCGGCGCCTTAGAAATGCACGGGTTCGGCGCCAATACCGCCCGTTCGACACCTTCAATCTCGAACCGAGTTGGAAGCTGACGAACGGCTCCACTCGTCGCGTGTCAGTCGATACAACCGAACCGTCTTTCCATGGAACACCACCTCCTGAAAACTGCGAAAGCCAGCCTTTTCGGCAACCCGTAGCGACGCAACGTGTTCAGGCTCGACAATCACCACGACTGAGTCGCACGCCTGAGTGCCAAACGCATAGGTCAGGGCCGCACGCGCCGATTCGGTAGCGAGACCTCTCCCCCAGTACCCCCGTGCCAGCCGATACCCAAGATTCATTTCCTCCGCATTCCCGACCTGCTCCGGACCTACCCCGCAGAATCCGATGAGGGTGGATGTTCCTTTTTCGACAAGAGCGAGTGGACCAAGACGATGCGACTTGTAACAAGCCAAACACCATTCCACAAACCGCCGGGTAGCCGCTTCGTCATAAACGCCACGCACGGAATGCTCCATGACCTCCGGATCGCTGAGGATCTCCGTCAGTTCAGGCACGTCGTCCCAGGACAATGGTCTGATCAGTAGTCGTCCCGTCTCTTGAATCAGTTTCATTTTGCCTGTTCGCAATAGTGCTGCGGTGGCACTCTCGTGAGTAAACTGTCCCCGGAATTGCGCGTCACGACGAGCAGTGGATCCGCGGCACCCTCGGCCGGTTGCTGTTCTCGTCCGACGAACTGGGCAAGTCCGTGAAGGTGATCTCCGGCGGCGAGCAGGGCCGCATGCTGTTCGGCAGACTGATGCTGGAAGAGCCCAATGTCATGGTCATGGACGAGCCGACCAACCACCTGGACATGGAATCCACGGAGTCGCTCAACCTGGCGCTGGAAAACTACCCCGGCACGCTCATCTTCGTCAGCCACGACCACGAGTTCGTCTCCTCGCTCGCCACGCGCATTCTGGAAATCACCCCCAACGGCATCATCGACTTCCGCGGCACCTACGACGAATACCTGGCCAGCCAGGGCATCGAGCCGGTGACGGCGCGCGGGGCGATGGCGTAGCCGATTGCGGGACGGCGGTACGGCCTATCTATGGAGAACGCGCGGTAAACGTGCGTGGACTGATCATCAAGCGGTAGTGACGTCTCTCCGGACGATCTCAATCAATGCGTTCAGGGCATCGGTAGCCGTGAAAATCCCCAAAAACTTGCCATCTTCCTCCGTGACGATGACGCTGCCGAGCTTCTTTTCGGACATGGCGTAGGCCACCTCGTCCAGAGGCGCGGTGGCGCGCACGGTCAATGGGTCCGTCGCCATGATGTCGGCCGCGCGCACCTGGCGCTTTTCCGCATCAGTCAAGCCCCAGGCGAGGCGCACATCCCGATCGCTGAGCACGCCCACGACATTCTCGTCGCGGACGATGGGGAGATGGCGGATTCCGTGTGTCTCCATCAGTTCCCGCAGCTCGTCGATGGTGGTGTCTTCATTCGCAGTAATGGGATCGGGGGTGGTGAACTCATCCACGGGCACAGTGATTGGCAGCACGGCAGGTCTCCTGTGATTGGCTCTGTTGCAGTTCTTGGAGAGTTTACTTATCCCCCTGCGATAATTGGGAGCCACGTGATGGCCGCGCGAAAAAAAGCACTTAGGCCCACTGAACGCCGCCTATTGCATGGTGCGCTCCTCCCTCCATCAAGCCCTGCTCCCTCCTGCGCACCGCCGCGTAAGCGTTTCACCAAGCCACACCTGCAGGAGCCCACCTTGTGGGCGATTCCCCCGCCGGAACCCGCCGACAAGATCGGCCCAGCATCGTCGGGAACACGACCGAACCCGGTAGGAGCGGCCGCCGGCCGCGAATAGCACTCCACAAAGCGGACGAACATCGAGGCCGATGACCGCTTCTGCAGTTCCGATGGCAAAGCCGGACCCATCAGCACCGCTTTAGAAGGCCTGCTGCAAAATCGTCCTGCGGAAGCAGAGCCCCCAAGCGAATCGAAAAGCATGGATGCCCGCCTTCGCGGGCAGGACGGCTTTAACAAAGCTTCCTTGCGAGGCTTTTTTATGAGCCGTGTCCTCACCGTTTGTTTGGGTCGAGGATGGCGGAACAAGCACCGCGCCGCGCTCCCAATCCATCAGTGTGTGATGAATAAGGTTATTGCGTATAGCACCAGAGGCCGCTGTGAAACTGCGCCGTCATCGCCCCGAATCACGCTAATCGTATGAAATTAACAGAATAGTTTTGCTCGATATGAAACCGTGAGAGAGCTGCTGCCTGGTGCGGTAGTCGTGATCGGGCTTGACCTTGGTCAAGGCGGCCGCCTGTGCTTAATCCATAGCGTTTGTACACATACAAAATATAACGTTATTGGTTGAGTGTTTTACTCAAGGGCGGCATCCATGAACACGGCGATCTCGCGCATGCAGTTCCTCCGCGGTGACATCCGCGGCGAGCGTCGTGCCGTGCGTCCGCCCTGGGCGCTTGACGAGCGGCTGTTTGTTGAGCGCTGTGATCGTTGCGGCAAATGTATCGACGCATGTCCACAAGGTCTGCTCGGTGCCGGGCGCGGCGGCTTTCCCCAAGTGGATTTTCAGCATGGCGAATGCACATTCTGCGGCACCTGCCTGCAGCGTTGCAGTCGCGGCGCGCTGCGTGCATATCCGGGCGCGGCCCCGTGGCAGTTGCAGGTCATGATCGGCGCCGGCTGCCTCACACGCCATGGCGTGGTCTGCCGAACCTGCGGTGAGCAGTGCGATGCCCGCGTCATCCGTTTCCGTCCCGCCGCTGGTCGTGTCGCCCAACCAGAGTTGAACTCCGCGTCGTGTAACGGTTGCGGCGCCTGCGTCGGTGCGTGTCCGGCCAAGTCGATCACCCTGCACTATCGCACTCACTCCGCCGAGGAATCCGTATGAACCACATGAATCACCCGCAGGCGTCCGCCATTTCCATCGCCGGCGTCCTGTTGCATGCCGTGCCTGATCGTGCGGGCGAGGTACGGGCGCAGCTGGAGCAACTGCCCGGCGTCGAGATTCACGCTGTCACCCCGGAAGGCAAGATGGTAGTGACGGTGGACGAGAGCGGGGAGCGGATGTCGGGCGAAAACGTGATGCGCCTGTATGAGATCGACGGCGTTCTGTCCGCCGCCATCATTTATCACCAGTACGAGAACAATGCTGCCGCACAGGAGACTTCGGAATGAAACTGACAAGGCGTGATTTCATCAAGAACAATGCCATCGCGGCGACCGCGGCGGCGGCAGGGGTCACCCTGCCCGGTGTCAACACGGCGCTGGCCTCGACGGGAACCAAGATCCGTTGGGACAAGGCGGCCTGCCGTTATTGTGGCACCGGCTGCAGCGTGCTGGTTGGTACCAAGGATGGCCGCGTGGTGGCCACACAGGGCGACCCCGATGCACCGGTGAACCGTGGCCTCAACTGCATCAAGGGCTACTTCCTGGCGAAGATCCTCTACGGCAGCGACCGTCTGACCCAGCCGCTGCTGCGCATGAAAGGCGGCAAGTATGATAAGGAAGGCGAATTCACTCCGGTGAGCTGGGACCAGGCCTTCGACGTAATGGCCGAAAAATGGAAGAAGGCGCTGAAGGAGAAAGGGCCGAGCGGTGTCGGCATGTTCGGCTCCGGTCAGTGGACCATCTGGGAGGGCTATGCCGCCGCCAAGCTGTTCAAGGCCGGTTTTCTCTCCAACAATCTCGACCCCAACGCGCGTCATTGCATGGCCTCCGCCGTGGTGGGCTTCATGCGCACCTTCGGCATGGACGAGCCGATGGGTTGCTACGACGACCTGGAACACGCCGACGCCTTCGTGCTGTGGGGCTCCAACATGGCGGAGATGCATCCGATCCTGTGGTCGCGTCTGACCGATCGCCGTCTTACCGCTTCGCACGTGAAAGTGGCCGTGCTGTCCACTTTCGAGCATCGCAGCTTTGAGCTGGCCGACCTGCCCATCGTGTTCCATCCGCAGACCGACCTGGCGATCCTCAACTTCATCGCCAACTACATCATCCAGAACGGTGCGGTGAACAAAGACTTCATCGCCAGGCACGTCAACTTCAAGAAGGGCGCCACCAATCTGGGCTATGGGCTGCGCCCCAGCGACCCGCGCGAACAGGCCGCCAGCAACAACGGTTATCCCGATGCCGAGGGCAAGCCCAAGGGTAATCCGGGCAAGGCCGAACCGATCAGTTTCGACCAGTTCAAGAACTTCGTCTCCGAATACACCGCAGACAAGGTCAGCAAGCTGTCTGGCGTGCCCAAGGAAAAGCTCATCGAACTCGCCAAGTTGTACGCCGATCCCAAGACCAAGGTGGTGTCGTATTGGACCATGGGCTTCAACCAGCACACCCGCGGCACCTGGGCCAACAACCTCGTCTACAACATCCATTTGCTCACCGGCAAGATTTCCGAGCCTGGCAACGGCCCGTTTTCGCTCACCGGGCAGCCCTCCGCCTGCGGCACGGCGCGCGAGGTGGGCACCTTCGCCCATCGCTTGCCGGCGGACATGGTGGTGATGAATCCGGAACACCGCGCGCTGGCGGAAAAGATCTGGAAGCTGCCGGAAGGCGCCATCAATCCGAAGGTCGGCTTCCATGCCGTGTTGATGCAGCGCATGTTGAAAGACGCCAAGATGAACTGCTATTGGCAGATGTGTAACAACAACATGCAGGCCGGCCCCAATATCAACCACGAGCAATATCCGGGCTGGCGAAATCCCGCCAACTTCATCGTCGTGTCCGATCCCTACCCGACCGTGTCCGCGATGGCCGCCGATCTGATCCTGCCCACCGCCATGTGGGTGGAGAAAGAGGGTGCCTACGGTAATGCCGAGCGGCGCGGCCAGTTCTGGCGCCAACAGGTGAAAGCGCCGGGCCAGGCCCGCTCCGACGTGTGGCAGATGATGGAGTTTTCCAAACGCTTCAAGGTGGACGAGGTGTGGCCGGCAGAATTGTTGGCCAAGGCGCCGCAACTCAAGGGCAAGACCCTGTATGACGTGCTGTTCGCCAACGGCCAGGTCAACAAATTCCCCAGGCAGAAGGTGACCGACAGTTCCGGCAATGCCTACGACAACGACGAGTCGGAACACTTCGGCTTCTACGTGCAGAAGGGGCTGTTCGAGGAATACCGTCGTTTCGGTCTGGAGGGCAAGAAGGGCCACGAACTGGCGGAATTCGACGTGTACCATCGCGTGCGCGGCATGCGCTGGCCGGTGGTCAACGGCAAGGAAACCCTGTGGCGTTACCGCGAAGGTTACGACCCGCATGTCCCCGCTGGTGCTGGTGTGCAGTTCTACGGTAACAAGGATGGTAAGGCGAACATTTTCGCGCTGCCCTACGAGCCGCCGCACGAGACGCCCGACAAGGAATACGACCTGTGGATGTGCACCGGCCGTGTGCTGGAACACTGGCACTCCGGTTCCATGACGCGCCGCGTGCCGGAACTCTACCGCGCCTTCCCAGACGCCGTAGTGTTTATGCACCCGGACGATGCCGAGGCGCGCGGCCTCAGGCGCGGCATGATGGCCAAGGTGGCGAGCCGCCGCGGTGAAATTTCGCTGATGGTCGAAACGCGTGGCCGCAACCGTCCGCCGAAGGGACTGATCTTCATCCCGTTCTTCGATGCCGGCCGCCTGGTCAACAAGCTGGTGCTCGATGCCACCTGCCCGCTCTCCAAGGAAACGGACTTCAAAAAGAGTGCGGTGAAGGTCACGCGGGCTTAAGCAGCGGACGAGGTCACCATGGCAACGAAGGATACAGGCAAGACACGGCGCGGGTTCCTGGTCGACATGACCAGGACCGTGTGTGGCGTGGTCCTGCTCGGGCTTGGCATGGGCCTGTACTCACGCCAGGCCGCCTCGTTGCCGGCCGAGGCCATCCGCCCCCCTGGCGCACTGGCCGAAGAGAACTTTCTCGGCGCCTGTGTGCGCTGTGGCCTGTGCGTGCGTGACTGCCCGTATGACACCCTGCGTCTGGCGCCGCTGGGTGACAAGGTGGCCAACGGCACCCCGTATTTCATCGCGCGTGATATTCCCTGTGAAATGTGCCCGGACATTCCTTGCGTCAAGGCCTGTCCCACCGGTGCGCTCAATCACGATCTCACCAACATCGATGACGCACGGATGGGGCTGGCGGTGGTGATCGATCAGGAGAGTTGCATTGCCTTCCATGGTCTGCGTTGCGAGGTGTGCTTCAATGTCTGTCCGGTGCGGGGCAAGGCAATCACGCTCGATATGCTGCACAACCCGCGCTCCGGAAAACATGCCCTGTTCATTCCGGTCGTGCATTCCGCTGCCTGTACCGGATGCGGCAAGTGCGAAAAATCCTGTGTGCTGGATGAGGCGGCGATCAAGGTACTGCCGATCCGTTTGGCCAAGGGACTGCTGGGACGTCATTACCGGGTGGGCTGGCAGGAAAAGCAGCAGGCCGGCGGCAGCCTGGTCACACCCGATGAGCAACACCATTACAACCTGCCGGAAGGCGTGCGTTATGACTATGAAGGGCGCGGGCTGATCAAGGAAGAGGTGCCGGGCGCCACCCCTTACGGCAGTGATGCACTGGACACGTTGCGTCGCCGCAAGGAGGGCATGTAATGCAGCGCGGCCAACGTCCAGGCAGCGATGCCGTCGCGAGCAAGGGGTGGGTAAGGGCGCATTTGTGGCTGCTGCTGCGGCGCGTCACTCAGCTGAGCATTCTTATGCTGTTCCTGCTCGGCCCTTTGGCCGGGATCTGGATTGTGCAGGGCAACATTGCATCGAGCCTGACGCTCAAGGTGCTGCCGCTCACCGACCCTTATCTGGCAGTGCAGGCGCTGCTGGCAGGGCAGGCGCTGGAAGCGACGGCGCTGATCGGTACGGTCATCGTGCTGGTGTTTTATGCAGTGGTGGGGGGGCGGGCTTATTGCTCCTGGGTGTGTCCGGTGAACATCGTGACCGACCTCGCGGCCTGGTTGCACCAGCGTCTCGGCATCAAGCGTACGGCGCAGTTTGCGCGCCACAGTCGTTACTGGATTCTGGCGGCAACACTGGTGCTGGCAGTCGTCACCGGAACATTGGTGTGGGAACTGATCAATCCGGTGACCACCATCTACCGCGGCCTGATTTTCGGCGTGGGCCTCGCTTGGGGCTTATTGCTGGCGATCTTCCTGCTCGACCTGTTTGTCAGCCGCCGCGGCTGGTGTGGCCATCTGTGTCCGATGGGTGCGTTCTACAGCCTGCTGGGCAAATACAGCCTGGTGCGTGTGAGCGCCGTACGGCGTGACCAGTGCGACGACTGCATGGACTGCTTTGCGGTGTGTCCCGAACCGCAAGTGATACGCCCCGCCCTCAAGGGGGCGTCGCAGGGTCGGGGTCCGGTGATTCTATCGGGCAACTGCACAAACTGCGGACGCTGCATTGATGTCTGCGACAAACACGTATTCCACTTTGATCAGCGTTTCAACAATTCAACATCCAAACCGATTTCGCAAAGGACGGAGGTGATGCCATGAACAAGTCTCTGGTGTTGGGAGGCGTATTGCTGCTGGGGCTGCTCGGGGGCACGCTGGTGCGCGCCGCAGATTCGGCAGAAAAACTGCGCGGTGACGGCGACATTTGGACCAGTTCGGACGTGGTGCAGTGGCAGGACCGCGATCCGATCCCGCGTGACTATGTGCAGCAACCGCCAATGGTGCCGCACACCATCGAGGGCTACACCGTCAACATCAAGGTGAACAAATGCCTGACCTGTCATAGCTGGGCGAACTACAAGGAAAAGAACGCCACCAAGATCAGTCAGACCCATTTCTCGGATCGCGAAGGCAACGCCCTGGCCAATGTATCGGCACGGCGTTACTGGTGTACCCAGTGCCATGCGCCGCAGGCCAACGCTGCGCCGCTGGTGGAAAACCAATTCCAGCCACTGCCGGCGATCAGCAATCGCTGAGTACGAAAGAGTGTACATGCCGCGCCATTGCGCGGTCATCGTAACAACGAATGAGTAAGCGAGGGGCAGCCATGTCCGGTGCAAACGCAGACAACAACATCCTGACGCGCTGGTGGGAAGCGCTCAAGCGCCGCAGCGCCCTCTACGCCATGGGTTCTCTGGTGGGCGTGGGTGTCATCACCGGCGTCGTATTTTGGGGTGGATTCAACACAGCTATGGAAGCCACCAATCAGGAAGCGTTCTGTATTTCGTGTCACGAAATGGAAGAAAACGTGTACCGCGAATACAAGGACACCATTCATTACAACAACCGTTCCGGCGTACGCGCCACCTGCCCGGATTGCCATGTGCCCAACGAATGGACGCACAAAGTGGTCCGCAAGATCCAGGCTAGCAAGGAACTCTACGGGAAAGTCATGGGCACCATCGATACCCCGGAAAAGTTTGAAGCGAAGCGTTTGACGCTCGCTCAGCGCGAATGGAATCGCATGAAAAAAACCGACTCGCGCGAATGCCGTAACTGCCACGACTACAACTCTATGGACTACACCAAGCAGGGGCGCCGCGGTCGTACCATGCACATCGAAGGCTTCGATGCCGAAAAGACCTGCATCGACTGCCACAAGGGCATCGCCCACTCGCTGCCGGCGATGATAGAAGTCGATCCATCGGCCGCCATGGGTGACGGCAGGCGTCACTAATGACGGCAGAGTTTTTCTAATGAGGGGCGGCGCTGTCATGCAGCATGGATCACCAACGTAGCCCGGATGAAGTGCAGTGCAATCCGGGGAATCTTCGTCGCGGGATCTTTGTGCGCTTGACGGGGAATCCGGGGATAAGGCAATCGGGGCCCAGACCACAGTTTACGAAAAGAAACTGTGGACGGCCCGAATTCCCCTGCGCGATTCCCTCCCGCCCCTGCTCTTATTTACCCCGGAGGCACAGGTGGCGGGTCCTGAATCCATAGAATAAGCACAACGCCTGAGGTCAGGTGCGCGGCTGTCGCTCGATAAGGGTATGGCACATAGTTTCGCAACGTGAGCTAGGAAGACGTGGTACTGGTTTGCGTAGCTGTGCTGGGAACACACAGGTTGTGGTCTTGCGCAGGGGACGGGCCCAACCGCTGCGTGCTTTGCTGTAATTCCTGGCTCCCGCAGAAAAAGCCCGGTCGGAAGCTCGCGGGTGAGGTACTCGGCTTGAAGCGAGGTCGGCACGGGTGAAGGGCGGGCTTTGAGCCAGCCTGCGGGCTGGTCCTCTGACGTGGTCATGACGGTGCGTGCAGGGGCGCTGCCCCAAACTCATGGTCGGCCGTGGGCAGAGTCCGGCGCGCCCTATATCATTGGCCGTTCACCCGAACCGCCATACCCATGAACCCACCACGCCTGACAGAGCTCCCTTATCACCCGGACACGGCGGCGCTGTTCGAGGCCGTCGCCGATGAACCGTGGGCGATGTTCCTGGACAGCGCGCAGCGCCGCACGGACGGACGTTACGATGTCGTCTGTGCGCGCCCGTTTGCCACTGTAGTGGCACAGGACGGCCTCGTAACTGTGGCCCACGGCGACGACGTGCACGTGACAGAGGCCGATCCGCTCGCCGAGCTTGCAACCTTGCTCGGACCTCAGGTTCGGGCCCGCGAACTGCCGTTCACGGGCGGTGCTGTGGGTTATTTCGGCTACGACCTGGGGCGGCGTATCGAGCGCCTACCGGTGGCGGCGGGAAGAGTGCCGGACATGGTCGTGGGCGTGTACGACTGGGCCTTGGTGGTGGATCACATCGCGCAGCGCAGCTGGCTTGCCGGGCAGGGCCGCGATGCGGCTACGCAGATGGAATGGGCGCATTGGGTGGAGGTTTTTTCCAAGCCCCGTGCGCCTGCGGCACGAGTGGGTTTCCGTGCGCAAGGCCCGTGGATGATCGAGCCGGACGGCGCCAACTATACGCACGCCTTCGAGCACGTGCAGCGCTACATTCGTGACGGTGATTGTTATCAGGTGAATCTGGCGCGGCGTTTCAGCGTGGCGACCTGTGGCGATCCCTGGGAAGGCTACCGCCGCCTGCGGCGCGACAACGCCGCGCCGTTCGGTGCTTATCTGCACCTGCCGGGCATGCAGGTGTTGAGCGCATCGCCGGAGCGATTTCTCCAGGTGCGCGACGGACAGGTAGAGACGCGGCCCATCAAAGGCACGCGGCCGCGTGCAGCGGATGCGCGTGAAGACGGGCTGTTGGCGGAAGCCCTTCGCGCAAGCCCCAAGGATCGTGCGGAAAACCTGATGATCGTTGACCTGCTGCGCAACGACATCGGCAAGGTCTGCGCCATCGGCAGCGTGGCGGTCCCTGCGTTGTTCGAGGTGGAGAGTTTCGCCACCGTGCATCATCTGGTGAGCACGGTCACTGGCCGCCTCGGTGCGGGCCGCAGCGCCCTTGATCTGCTGCGTGCGTGCCTGCCTGGCGGCTCCATCACCGGCGCGCCGAAACGGCGGGCCATGGAAATCATCGAGGAACTGGAACCGGGGCGGCGCGGCGTGTATTGCGGCGCCATCGGTTATGTGGGTTTCGATGGCGCCATGGACACCAACATCGCTATTCGCACTTTGGTACAACGCGGCGATGAAGCGTGCTTCTGGGCGGGCGGCGGCATTGTCGCCGATTCGCGCTGCGAGGAGGAATTCGAGGAGACCCTGTACAAGTCCGCGGGACTATTGCAGTTGTTTCGTAGCCCGGATGAAGCGTAGCGGAATGCCGGCTACGATCACGCCTGCCATTCCACGATCGAGGTCACTCCCCGCCGGTGGGAAGCCTGTTATCACGGCGGACCACGGCGCAGGCTGGAGGCTGGTGGATTTGCTGCCATCCTTAACAGGATACAGCGTGGAGGGACCTATGCCGCCCGGGGAACAGACGGACGCAGAAGCCAGGCTGACGCTCAGTCGCGAACGCTGGCTTGCACGCTACGAAGAGGTGCGCCACGAGAGCGAGCACCTGTGCCGCCCGCTCGCCATCGAGGACTACGTGGTGCAGTCTGTGCCCGAGGTGAGCCCGCCCAAGTGGCACCTGGCGCACACCAGCTGGTTCTTCGAGACCTTGCTGCTCGAACCTTTTCTTCAGGGCTACAGGATTTTTCACCCGCAGTTCGGCGATCTCTTCAATTCCTACTACCGCACCCTGGGCGAGCCCTTTCCACGCCCGCGGCGGGGCGTGTTGTCACGGCCCACGGTAGCGGAGGTCTATCGCTATCGAAGTCATGTGGACGCGGCGGTGGCAGAGCTCATCGAATCGGTGGATTCGGGCGATCTCGCGTACGTGGCGGAGCGTCTGGAACTTGGCCTCCACCATGAACAGCAACACCAGGAGTTGCTGCTCATGGACGTGAAGCACAACTTCGCGATCAATCCCCTGCGCCCGGCCTATCACGAGGCCCCGGAGCCCGCGGCCCCGGAGGCAGCGCCGCTGGCGTGGGTCGACTTCCCGGGCGGGGTGGTGACCATCGGCGCCGCTAGCGAAGGCTTCGCCTACGACAACGAGCGCCCGCGCCACGAGGTGGCGCTGGCGCCCTACCGGCTGGCCTCGCGCCTGGTCACCAACGACGAATTCGCCGCCTTCGTCGAGGACGGCGGCTATCGGCGCCCGGAGCTGTGGCTCGCGGACGGCTGGACCACGGTCACGGAGAACGCCTGGCAGGCGCCGCTGTATTGGGAGCGCCGCGATGGTACGTGGTGGCACATGACCCTGGGTGGCATGCGGGCCATGGATCCACACGAGCCGGTCTGTCACGTGAGCTACTACGAGGCGGACGCCTTCGCCACCTGGTCGGGCAAGCGCCTGCCTGGCGAGGCGGAATGGGAGCAGGCAGCCGCGGGCCTGCGCGTAGCAGGCAATCTCTACGATACCGGCTGGCTGCATCCGCGGCCGGCCAAGGGCGAGGGCCTCGCGCAGATGTTCGGCGACGTGTGGGAGTGGACCGCGAACAGCTACGAGCCCTATCCCGGCTACCGGCGCGCCGCAGGGCCGCTCGGCGAGTACAACGGCAAGTTCATGAGCAACCAGCGCGTGCTGCGCGGCGGTGCCTGCGTGACGCCCGCCTCGCACCTGCGCGCCACCTATCGCAACTTCTTCTACCCGCACGACCGCTGGCAGTTCGCGGGTCTGCGCCTGGCGGACGGCCCATGAACCGGCGCCTGGAGGTGCCGTCCGCCGCCGTCGACGAGGCCTTTCGCGAGCATGTGCTGGCCGGGCTTGCGCAGCGCCCGCGCCGACTGGCGCCCAAATATTTTTATGACGGCCGCGGCGCCGCGCTGTTCGAGGCGATTTGCCGCTCGCCCGAGTATTACGTGACGCGCGTGGAAAAGGCGCTGCTCGCCGCGTTGGCGCCGGAGCTCGTCGCGTTCACGGGTCGCCACCGCGTGCTGGTGGAACCGGGCAGCGGCAGCGGCGAGAAGGTGCGCCTGCTCGCGGACCTGTTACAGCCGGCAGTCTACGTGCCGGTGGACCTCAGCCCGCACTATGTATCGGCTGCCGAGAGCGGCCTTGCCCGTCACTGCCCATGGCTGCCCATACGTCCGATCTGCGCCGATTTCACGCAGCTCACCCGGCTTGCCTTGCCGCCGGGGCGACGCCTGGTGTTCTTTCCGGGCTCCACCATCGGCAACCTGGAGCCGGAGGAGGCCGCGGCCTTTCTCGCCGGCCTGGCCGTCTGCGCCGGCCCGGGCGGCGGCCTGCTCATCGGCGTGGACCTGAAGAAGGACCGCGCGGTGCTGGAGGCGGCCTACAACGACGCCGGCGGCGTGACGGCGGCCTTCAACCGCAATCTCCTGGTGCGCATCAACCGCGAGCTCGGCGCCGACTTCGATCCCCACGCCTTCGATCACCACGCGTTCTATGACGAGGCGCGCGGACGCGTCGAGATGCACCTGGTGGCGCGCACCGCCCAATCGGTGTGGTGCGACGGCGAACGCTTCCGCTTCGCCGCGGGCGAGACCATCCATACCGAGAACTCGTACAAGTACACGGTGGCGGAGTTCGAAGCCCTGGCGGTACGCGGCGGTTGGCGTCCGCGGCAGGTCTGGTGCGACCCGGCGCGGTTGTTCAGCGTGCATTACCTGGATGTCGCATGAGGCGTATGGGAATTGTCCTATTTCCGTACCGGCTGGCGCGTCCGGCTTACAGGCCTGACGGCTGATTGCTATCATCGGCGGCACTCACCGCAAAGGAGTGTCTCATGCACCTGCCCGTCGATGCCTCGCTGTTGACTGAACTGCGCAATGCAAGCCTGTTTTCGGCCCTGGATGATGCGCAGCTTGCTCAAGTGCTGGCCGGCGCCGAGCTTTGCGAGTTGCAGCCCGATGAGAGCCTGTTCGAACAGGGCAGGCCGGCGGAGCGGTTTTTTCTGCTGCGCAAGGGGCTGGTGAAGCTGGCCCGCCTCGCGCCTTCCGGTGACGAAAAGGTTATCGAACTGGTGCAGGTGGGGCAGTTCTTCGCGGAGGCGCTGATGTTCTCCAATCAGCGCAGCGTGTACCCCGTTTCGGCGCGCGCCACCGAACCCAGCGAGGTGTTCAGCTTTGACAGCCGCACCTTTTTGGCGCTGCTGAAGGACTCACCCGAGGCGTGCATGGCGTTGCTCGGCTCCATGAGCCGCCGGCTGCACAGCCTGGTGGAGGAGATCGATCGGCTGGCCCTGCAAAGCGCCAGCGCGCGCCTGGCGGATTACCTGCTGAGCAATGCGAAAGACGGTGTGGTTTCCTTGCGCACACCCAAGAATGTGCTCGCGTCGCGGCTCTCCATCCAGCCCGAGACCCTGTCACGAATTTTCGCGCGCATGGTGGCTGACGGCCTGCTGGAGATGCAGGGCGCACACATCGGGCTGCTCCGCGTGGATGAACTGCAGCGCCTTGCGGCGGCGGAGGTCAGCCGAGCAGCACCCGCACGTGGGAAGTGACGCAGCGGCCCAGCGGATTGGGCTCGTAGCCGCCCTCGAGCACCGACACGATGCGGTTTTCGCAATGGCGCGCCGCCACGTTCATGAGTTCGCGGGTGATCCACATGTAATCCGCCTCGGTGAGTCCGAGCTGGCCCATATCGTCCTCCACATGGGCATCGAAGCCGGCCGAGATGAAGATCATCTGCGGCGCGAAGTCATCCAGGGCGGGCAGGAAGATGTTGCTCACCGCGTTGCGGAACCCGGTACCGCCGCAGCCGGCCTTGAGCGGCGCCAGGACAGTGTTTTCCGGTACGTCGCTGATGTCGCAAAATGGATACCAGGGGTGCTGGAAGCTGGAGAACACGCGCACGCGCGGTTCGTTGCGAAAAATGGCCTCGGTGCCGTTGCCCTGGTGCACGTCGAAATCGACAATGGCCACGCGTTCCAGGCCGTGGTGCGCGAGCGCGTGGGCGATGCCAACCGCTGCATTGTTGAAGATGCAAAATCCCATCGCCTTGTCGGGTTCGGCATGGTGCCCCGGCGGGCGCACGCCGCAAAAGGCGTTTTCCACCTTACCGGCCATCACCAGGTCCACGGCGTGCACCACGGCGCCGGCGGCGCGCCGCGCCGCCTCCAGGGTATGCGGACCCATGGGCGTGTCGGCGTCGAGCATGATCATCCCGCTGGCAGGTGCCTGCTGCTCCACGCGCTCCACGTATTCGGGCGCGTGCACGCGCAGTAGTTGTTCGCGGGTGGCGGGCGGCGCCTCGTAATGGCGCAACAGATCCATCACGCCGCTGGCGATCAGGCGATCGTCGACGGCGTGGAGTCTTGCCGGGCTTTCAGGGTGGTGTTCGGCCACTTCGTGACGCAGGAAGGAAGGATGGCTGATATAGGCAGTGCGCATGCGTGACTCCGTGGGGTAGGAGCTACAGATTACACGTCACGCCGGTGATATGGTAATCGCGTTCGGTTATAAGGGCGGCACACCGCTCCGTGTGGTATGCGTTTACTAGCAAAGCGAGGGAAGCAATGGCCCAGCACTATCTGAAGCGACTTTTCGAACCCACCAGCGTGGCGATCTTCGGCGCCAGCGACCGCGAGGATTCGGTAGGCGGCCTGGTTTTCCGGAACATGCAGGATGGCGGGTTCAAGGGCAGCCTCTATCCCGTCAATCCCAAGTACGACACCGTGCTGGGACAGCAGGCCTATCCCAACCTGTCGGCGGTGCGCGAACCTGTGGATCTCGCCGTGATTGCGACGCCGGCACACACGGTGCCGGCCATCATCGAAGACTGCGGCGAGCAGGGCGTGAAGTCGGCCGTCATCCTCTCGGCGGGATTTCGCGAAGTAGGTGCAGAAGGCCGCAAGCTGGAAAAGGCCGTGCTCGACACGGCGCGCCGCTACGGCATCCGTTTCACTGGTCCCAACTGCCTCGGCATCATGCGCCCCTCGCTCGGCGTGAACGCCACGTTTTATCGCGGCGCCGCCGCGCCCGGAAAGCTGGCGCTGGTGTCCCAGTCCGGGGCGCTGTGCACCGCCATCCTCGACTGGGCAGCGCCCAACGGTGTGGGCTTTTCCTCGGTGATTTCCACGGGCATTTCGGCCGATCTCGATTTCGGCGAGGTGCTCGACTATCTCGTGAACGATCCGGAAACAGAAAGCATCCTGCTCTACATCGAAGGCATCCACAATGCACGTTCGTTCATGAGCGGCCTGCGCGCCGCGGCGCGCGTGAAGCCGGTGATTGCCCTCAAGGTGGGCCGCCATGCGGCCGGCTCCAAGGCGGCCATGTCGCACACGGGCGCCTTGGTGGGCGCCGACGACGTGTTCGACGCCGCGCTGCGCCGCGCCGGTGTGGTGCGCGGCATGCGCATCGGCAACCTGTTCTCCGTGGCGAGCACGCTGGCGGCCCATTACAAGATCCAGGGCCAGCGCCTCGCGGTGGTCACCAACGGCGGCGGCCCCGGCGTCATGGCCATCGACCGCGCCGCCGATCTGGGCCTGCCGCTTGCACGCTTGTCCGACAAGACCATCGCCCGACTCGATGAGACCATGCCAGCCACCTGGTCGAAGGCCAATCCGGTGGACATCATCGGTGACGCGGGGCCCGATCGCTATGCCGTCGCCGTGAAGACCTGTCTGGACGACAAGAACGTGGATGGTGTGCTGGTCATCCTCACGCCCCAGGCCATGACCCAGCCCACGGCGGTGGCCGACGCCATCATTGAGGTGAACAAGGGCAACAAGAAGCCGCTGCTGGCGTGCTGGATGGGCGGCATCCAGGTGGCCGAGGCGCGCAATCACCTGGTACAGGCGGGGCTGCCGAGCTTCAATACGCCCGAGGCGGCGGTGGAGGCGTTCGATGCGTTGACGTCGTATTACCAGAACCAGCAACTGCTGCTGCAGGCGCCGGGCCCCATTTCCCAGCGCCGTCCGCCCGACGTGGAGGGCGCGCGGCTCATCATCGAAGGTGCGCTGGCCGAGGGCCGCAAGGTGCTCTCCGAAACCGAATCCAAGGCCGTGCTCGGCGCGTTCCACATCAATGCCACGCGCAGCGTGGTGGTGCGCTCCCCGAACGAGGCGCTGGTGCAGGCCGAGGCCATGGGCTTCCCGGTCGCGCTCAAGATCAATTCGCCGGATATCACTCACAAGAGCGACGCTGGCGGCGTGGTGCTCGGCATCAACAATGCCCACGCGGTACGCACGGCGTACAACGACCTGGTGAACACGGTCAAGCGCAACCGTCCCAACGCGCGCATCGACGGCGTGACCATCCAGCCCATGCTGCGCAAGCCCAATGGCCGCGAGCTGCTGGTGGGCATCCTGAGCGATCCGGTGTTCGGTCCGGTGATCACCTTCGGCGCCGGCGGCACCACCGTCGAGGTGATGGGCGATCGCGCCGTGGCCCTGCCGCCCATCAACCGTTTTCTCGCCGCCGACATCATCCAGCGCACGCGCATCGCCAAGATGCTGGGTGCGTTCCGTCACATGCCGCCGGCGCACGTGGAAGCCTTGCAGGAGGTACTGTTGCGGGTCTCGGAGATCGCCTGCGAACTGCCGTGGGTGAAGGAGCTGGACATCAATCCGCTCATCCTGGACGAGCACGGCGCCGTGGCGCTCGATGCGCGCGTGGTGGTGGGCTATTACAGCAGTGCGCAGGAACGCTATTCGCACATGGCGATCTACCCGTACCCCACGCACCTGGTGAGCAACTGGCAGCTGCCTGACGGCACCAACCTGCGCATCCGCCCCATCCGGCCGGAGGACGCGGAGATCGAACAGGAGTTCGTGCGCGGCCTGTCCGAGCGGACGCGCTACCTCCGTTTCATGCAGACCATCGAAGAGCTTACGCCCGCCATGCTCACGCGCTTCACGCAGATCGACTACGACCGCGAGATGGCCCTCGTGGCGGTGATCGAGGAGGACAGCAAGGAACGCGAGATCGGCGTTTGCCGCTACGTGATCAACCCGGACGGCAAGAGCTGTGAATTCGCCGTGGTGGTCGGTGACGACTGGCAGCGGCGCGGCATCGCCCATCTGCTCATGGGGCAGCTCATGGAAGCGGCACGCTACCGTGACATTGAGGTGATGGAAGGCACGGTGCTGTCCACCAACACCGAGATGCTCGCCCTTGCGAAGACCCTCAACTTCAGTGTCACGCCCGATCCGGAAGATCCGAACCTGCGTCGTGTCGTGACGCGGTTGTAGGGCGTCTTCGCAGGCTCACGGGAAGAGATAACGGCAAGTCGCGCCGGGGGGCCGGGCAACCGGCATGCGCCCGGCGCGCGCAGCTTCGGGCACGTCAAGACGCAAAGAGCGCAGCCGCTCCCGCAACAGGGACTACCTTTTTAGCACGGGTGCCATCGGCGAGGGATTGTCATGTCTCAGGTGAAGGTTTATCCGGTGCGGAGCGATATGGAAGTCGCGGCCCACATCAACAGGGCCACCTACCGGGCGATGTACCAGCGTTCCGTGGACGACCCGGCGGGCTTCTGGGCGGAACAGGCGCAGGCGTTTCTCACCTGGATGAAGCCCTGGGATCAGGTGCTCGACTACAGCTTCGACGCCGCCGATCTGCATATCCAATGGTTCAAGGGCGGCAAGCTGAATGTGGCCTACAACTGCCTCGACCGGCATCTGGCCACGCGCGCCGACCAGCCTGCCATCATCTGGGAAGCGGATGACCCGGGCGTCGACCGGACCATCACGTACCGCGAGTTGCACGAAGAGGTGTCACGCTTTGCCAATGCGCTGAAATCACGCGGCGTGAAAAAGGGCGACCGTGTGTGCATCTACATGCCCATGGTGCCCCAGGCGGCGGTGGCCATGCTCGCCTGCGCGCGTATCGGCGCAGTGCATTCCGTGGTATTCGGCGGTTTCTCGCCGGAGGCGCTCAAGGACCGCATCCTCGATGCGGACTGTCAGGTGGTCGTCACCTCCGACGAGGGCCTGCGCGGCGGCCGGCGCATCGCCATGAAGAACAACACCGACAAGGCGCTGTTGGAATGTCCCAATGTGCACACGGTATTTGTCGTCGGGCACACCGGCGGCAGCGTGCCGTGGCTGGCCACGCGCGACGTGTGGTACCACGAGGCCATCGCCGCCGCATCGTCCGATTGCCCGCCCGAGCCCATGGATGCGGAAGACCCGCTGTTTATCCTCTACACCTCAGGGTCCACGGGCAAACCCAAGGGCGTGCTGCACACCACAGGCGGTTACCTGCTGTTTTCCGCCATGACGCACAAGTACGTCTTCGATTACCACGACGGCGAGGTCTACTGGTGCACCGCCGACGTGGGCTGGGTCACGGGCCACACCTACATCGTCTACGGCCCGCTCGCCAACGGCGCCAAAAGCCTGATGTTCGAGGGCGTGCCCAGTTATCCCGACAGCTCGCGTTTTTGGCAGGTGTGCGACAAGCATCAGGTGAACATCTTCTATACCGCCCCGACTGCCATCCGTGCGCTCATGCGCGAGGGGGACGAGCCGGTGAAGCGCACCGGGCGCAAGTCGCTCCGGCTGCTCGGTACCGTGGGCGAGCCCATCAACCCCGAGGCCTGGGAGTGGTATTACCGCGTGGTCGGCGAGGAGCGCTGCCCGGTCATTGACACCTGGTGGCAGACGGAAACCGGCGGTCACATGATCACGCCGTTGCCCGGCGCCACGCCCCTCAAGCCAGGCTCGGCCACGCTGCCGTTTTTCGGTGTGGTGCCGGCCATCGTCAATCCCGCGGACGGCAGCATCATCGATGGCACGGAGGAGGGCGCACTGGTGATTACGCGGCCCTGGCCCGGTCAGGCACGCACGCTCTACGGGGATCACAAGCGTTTCATCGACACCTATTTCCGCACCTTCCCCGGCTACTACTTCACCGGCGATGGCGCACGGCGCGACGAAGACGGTTACTACTGGATCACCGGCCGCATCGACGACGTGCTGAACGTCTCGGGCCACCGCATGGGCACGGCCGAGATCGAGAGCGCGCTGGTGATGCACGAGAGCGTGGCCGAGGCGGCGGTGGTCGGATTCCCGCACGACCTCAAGGGACAGGGGATTTATTGCTACGTGACCTTGGTGGAGGGTGTGGAACCGAGCGAGGCCCTGCGCAAGGAACTGGTCACCCTGGTACGCGGTGAAATCGGTCCCATCGCCACGCCGGACGTCATCCAGTGGGCGCCGGGGCTGCCCAAGACCCGCTCAGGCAAGATCATGCGGCGCATCCTGCGCAAGATCGCCGCCAACGAGATCGACGCCCTCGGCGACATCAGCACGCTGGCGGAACCGGCGGTGGTCGCCGACCTGGTGCGCAATCGCGCCACGCAATGATTCTCGCGGGGTGGGCGCCTCCGGGTTTTCGGACAACCCGGTCACTTCACCGTGCCACCGATGCGCAACAGCCCACGGATATGCGCCGCCACGCTGCGGCCCAGGGCGTTCATCGCATAGCCGCCCTCAAGCACGGACACCACCCGGCCGGTGCAATGACGCTCGGCCAGGGTCACGATCTCGCGCGTGATCCAGAAGTAGTCGCTCTCAAGCAGGTCCCACTGCGCCAGATCATCTTCGAAATGGCCATCGAATCCGGCAGACACCAGGATCAACTCCGGCGCGAAGTGGTCCACGGCAGGCAGAATGCGCGTGCTCACCGCCTGTTGGAATTCCTCACTACCGGTGCCGGGCGGCAGCGGCACGTGCACCATATTCGGACGACTGTCGTCGAGCGGCATGTTTGGGTAAAGCGGGTGCTGAAACACCGAACACAACAGCACGCGCGGGTCGTCACGAAAACTCGCCTCGGTGCCGTTGCCGTGGTGCACATCGAAGTCGACGATGGCCACGCGCCCGAGGCCAAATTGTTCCAGGGCATGGGCGGCGCCGATGGCCACGTTGTTGAAAATACAAAAGCCCATGGCGCGATCTTTCAGGGCGTGATGGCCGGGCGGGCGCACGGCGCAGAAGGCGTTTTTCGCTTCGCCGGCCATCACCGCTTCGACCGCCATCACCGCCGCGCCCGCCGCGTGATTCGCCGCCTCCAGGCTGTGCGGATTGAGCTGGGTGTCGGGGTCCAGCCGGTAATAGCCCTGCGGCGGCGATACTGCGTGCAGGTGGCGAAGGTATTCGCGCGTGTGAATGCGCGTGATCTGCTCGTCGCTCGCCCTCGGCGCCTCGCGATAGAGCAGCAACGGCAGGGTGCCGTCTGCCGTCAGTTGGTCGTCGATGGCGCCGAGGCGTGCGGGACTCTCGGGATGGGCGGCACCCATCTCGTGGAGAACAAACGAAGGATGGGTGATGTAGGCTGTCGCCATGCGTTGGTCTTCCGTCATCCTGGCGCCCACAGCATCGCTGTTTCAAGCCCATGGCTGCATCGGAGATGATTGTATAACGTAGACGCAAGCGCGCCTCCGTGCCTCCTCCCGCGCAGCGGCCGGCGCGAAACGGATGAGGTGGCAACCCTGACGCGGAAGCACGCAGTAAGTAGAATACCGCCGCCATGGATACCCCCCTTTATTCCTCACCCGAGCACACAGCGCCCGCGCGCGCCATCGCCGCGCGCTTCGGCTTGGCGCTGACGGACACGCGCGCTCACCCGTTTTATCTGGAATTCGATGGTGAACGGTTGACGCTGTGCCAGGGCGGGCCGGACGCGCCCGGGGGAATCGTGGTGGATTTTGTCGGCGGGGCGGTGGGCCATCGGCGCCGTTTCGGTGGTGGACGGGGACAGCCGATTGCGAAAGCGGCCGGATTGAAGGGGGCGCTGTCACCAAGCGTGGTGGACGCCACGGCCGGCCTTGGGCGTGATGCCTTCGTACTGGCGAGCCTCGGCTGCCAGGTGATGCTGGTGGAACGTTCACCCGTCGCCGCCGCGCTGCTGGCGGACGGCCTGCGCCGTGGGGCGGAAGACGCCGAAACGGCGCCGATCGTCGCGCGCATGGCGCTGGTGGTGGCCGATGCGGCGGTGTGGCTGCACTCGCTCGACGAAACCGCGCGGCCGGACGTGGTGTATCTCGACCCGATGTTCCCGCACCGGGAGAAATCGGCGCTGGTAAAAAAGGAGATGCGTGCATTCCAGGCGGTCATCGGTGCCGACCTGGATGCCGACAATCTGCTCGTAGCGGCGCTCGTCGCCGCGCGCAAAAGGGTGGTCGTGAAGCGTCCGAAAGATGCACCCTTTCTCGCCGGCCGCGCACCGACCCTGGATTACGCCACCAAGAACCACCGCTTCGACGTCTATGTGCTGGCGGGCATGGCGAGCGACGCGAACGACGGCGGCTGACAGAGTGGGAGCACGCTTCCCGGCTGGGCAGGACATCGTGAGCATGTCGCGAGCAGAAGCTCGCTCCCACATGTCTTCGCCGCGCCTGTCACATAGGCGCTGCGCGCCAATGTGACCTACGTGTATTCCCCCCCGTGTTCCCCGTGTCCCCCGTGGTTAATGCTTTTCTCTTCCCCCGCGATGACGGAGTTTGCGGTTTTCGATGAGGGAGTACACCGCCGGTACGACGACCAGGGTGAGCAGGGTGGAACTCACCATGCCGCCGATGACGGCCACGGCGAGGGGGCCGTTGCTGTCGGCACCGGCGCCGAGGCCGAGCGCGGCGGGGAACAGGGCGAGGATGACGGTGAGCGAGGTCATGAGCACCGGGCGCATGCGAATGGGGCAGGCCTCGCGTAGCGCGTCGTCGATGGCCCTGCCTTCGGCGCGCAGCTGGTTGGTGAGGTCCACGAGCAGGATGGAGTTCTTGGCGACCAGGCCGATAAGCAGCACCAGGCCGATCATGGAATAGATGTTCAAGGTATGCCCCGAGGCCCACAGCGCCGCCACGCCGCCGATGATGGCGAGCGGCTGCGCCATCATGACGATGACGGGTTGCAGAAAGGAATTGAACTGGCTCGCCAGCACCATGTACACCAGTACCAGCGCCATGACGAAGGCGAAGGTCATGTAGCCGGCGGTCTTCTCCATCTCCTCCGCCTCACCGGCCAACACCACGTTGTAGCCCAGCGGGAGCATCTCCCGGGCGGTGTCCAGCACGATCTGCACGGCCTCGCTGAGCGGCACATTGGGCCGGCCGTAGAACTGCGCGGCATATTGCAAATCGAGGCGCGGGATCACCGCAGGCCCGAGTTCCTGGGAAACGCTCAACACACTGTCGAGGCGCACCATCTCGCCGTTCGTGGAACGCAAGTAGATGCGGCGCAGGTCTTCACTGCGGGTGATTTGCTCGCCGGCGGCCTTCAGGCGCACGTCGTAGCGTTCGCCGTCGCCCGGCAGGTCGTTGTACTTCGCCACGTCCAGGCCGCCGGCGAGCACGTTCACGGCCAGGGCGATGTCGCGGGTGGAAACGCCCGCGGCGGCAGCGCGCAGGCGATCGACGTTCATGCGCAACTGCGGCAGGTCCAGTTGCAGGTCCAGGTCCAGGCGGCCGAGCCGAGGCTCGGTGGACAGCCTGCCCTGCAGTTGCTGTGCGAGCGCGGCGACCTGTTCCAGATTCTGGCCTCGCAGCACGAATTGCAGCGGCTCGCCACGTTGGCCACCGACGATGGGCACCTGGCCGGCGAAGGCGCGCACGCCGGGTATCCTGGCCAACTCGGCGCTGACGAGCGGCAGCACCTGCTGCTGTTTGAGGTCGCGTTCGCCGCGCGGCACCAAATTAACGAAGGCGATGCCCTGGCTTACTTGACCCTGCTGGCCTGAGCCGATGGCAGCGAAATAGCTCGCCACCTCGGGGCGGGCCTTGAGCACGGCCTCCACGTCGCGCAGGCGCGCATCGGTGTATTCGATGCTGGCGCCGAGGGGCGTGCGGAACACCACCATGAAGCGGCCTTCGTCTTCCTCGGGCACGAAGGTCTTGCCCACGTTGGCGAAGAAGAACACGCTGGAGGCGACGGTGAGCACCGTGGCGCCGACCACCAGCCAGCGGTGGGCCAGGGCCAGCGCGAGCAGTCGGCGATAGCCGCGCTCCATGGCGCGGAAGGCGTTTTCCAGGGTCTGGTACAACCGCCCGTGCTCGTGCGTCACCTCCAGATAGCGCGAGCACAGCATGGGCGTGAGCGTCAGCGAAACGAACAGGGAGATGAGCACGCCCACGGTGACCACTACGGCGAAGGACTGCAAAAAACGGCCGACGATGCCGCCGAGGAAAATCACCGGCGCGAAGATGGACACCAGGGTGAGCGTGGCCGCGAGCACGGCGAATACCACCTGGTTGGTGCCGTTGAGGGCGGCGGAAAGAGGATTCGGATCGATGTCCTCGCGATGGCGATAGACGTTCTCCAGCACCACGATGGCATCGTCCACCACCACGCCCACCAGCAGCAGCAGGGCGAGCAGGGTCATGGTGTTGAAGGTGAAGCCGGCGAAATACATGGCCGCCACGGCACCGAGCAGCGAAACCGGCACGGCAACAGCGATGATGAGTGTGGAGCGCAGGTTTTTCAAAAACAGCCAGACTACCAGCGCCGCCAGCAGGGTGCCGAGCAACAGGTGCTCCTGCAAGGCGAAGACCATCTCCTCGATGATCGTGGCCTGGTTCGACGAGATGCTGAGGCGCATGCCCGGCGGCAGTTGCGGGACCAGTTCGGCGTCCAGCAGTCCCTTGATGCGATCGACGATGGCAACCGTGTTGGCATTGCTGATTTTTACGATACCGAGGCCGACCGTGGCCTCGCCGTTGTAACGGGCGAGCTGGCGGAAGTCTGCCACGCCATCTTCGATGTGCGCGACGTCGCGCAGGCGTACCGGCGCACCGTCGCGCCAGGCGACCACCAGGTGTTCCAGATCACGGACCTGATGGAACTCCAAATCGAGATTGATCAGGTCTTCGGTCGTGGTGCCCACCAGATAGCCGCCGGGCATCTGGATGTGCTCATCCTGGAAGGCCCGGATCACGTCCTGGGTGGTGATGCCGAAGGCCGACAGCTTGTCGAGCAGCAGCTCAACGCGGATGGTGCGCGCGCGCTGGCCGCCAAGGCGCACTTCGCCCACGCCGTCGATGTTCTCGAGGCGCTTCTTGATGACATTGGCCGCGTAGAGGTTCAATTGTTGCGAGGTGCGATCGCCTTGCAACGACAGCCACATGATGGGCGAGGCGCCGATGTCCACCTTGGCGACAATGGGTGTCTCGGCATCGTCGGGCAGGCGGCGCACCACCTGATTGACCTTGGCCTGCACCTCGTTGAAGGCCACGTCCACGTCTTTGGACAGGTCGAAAATGATGGAGATGCTGGAGACGCTGGGCGACGACTTGGACTGGATGTGGTTGATGCCCGGGACACTGTTCAGGGCAGTTTCCAGCACGTTGGTGATGCTGGCGTCCACCACCTGCGGACTCGCGCCCGGCAGGGTGGTGGTGACCGACACCATGGGGAATTCCACGTACGGGAAACGATCGATGCCGATGCGGTCATAGGCGATCAGGCCGAACAGCACGATTACCGCGTTCAGCATATAGGCCAGCACGTGGCGCTTGATGGAAAGTTCCGGCAGGGTCATGGCCTGTCGCTATTCCTGTCCGCCGCTTACGGCGACTCATTGGTGTGCCGTCGTTCGAAGCCGAGACGGCGCGTATCATGCAATTCAAAACGCGGAGGTCGCGGAGGCGCGGAGGTCGCGGAGTTATTGACCCGCGCGATCCCGCATCTCAGTGTCTTCCGCTCCGTTCCGCGGGTGTTTACTCTGTCGTTTCCATCCGCAGCGGCACCAATAGTCACGCAAATCGGTGTGAACGGTGCAGTGTGCTGCGCAGGTTCACTTTGGGATTTCTCCGCGACCTCCGCGCCTCCGCGCCCTCTGCGTTGCGCCCCATCTTTCGAATCTTCAGCTGCGCGGCTGCACGCGCGCCTGGTCGGTGAGGAAACCGGCGCCGTCCACGGCCACGGTTTCGTCGCCGGCGAGTCCGGCGCGGATCTCCACCATGCCGTTCTGGCGCACCCCCGTGGTCACCTTGCGCTGCTCAACGCTGTCGCCCTTGAGCACGTAGACCACGTCGCCCGCCGGGCGACGCACCACCGACACCTCGGGAACGAGCAGGGCGTTTTCGCGCTGCTCCAGGATGAGTTCCGCGTTCACGCTCGCGCCCACGGTCCAGCTGCCCGGGTTGTCTACCTGAACGATGGCCTCTACGGCGCGGCTGCCGTCGTTGACCACCGGGCGCACGGCGTCGAGCTTGGCCGTGACCACCTGCTCGGGAGCGACGGGGGAGCGCATGTTCACGGTGAGCCCGGGCCGCAATGCCGGCGCCAGGGATTCGGGGAACGGAAGGTGCACGCGCATGCGTGCGCGGTTGGCGATCTCGAACAGCTTGGTGCGGGTGTCCACGTAGTCGCCCGCGGCCACGAAGCGGGCCGCCACCACGCCGGTCACGGGCGCCAGGATGCGGGCCTTGGCGACGGCGCGCTCCGCGGTGGCCAAGCCGGCGCGCACCCCGGCCAGCTGTTCGGTGAGCGACTTGAGCTCGGCCTGGGCCTCGTCGAGGGTATCCTGCGAGATGAGCTTGTCCGCGTGCAGTTGCTCGTAACGGCCCACGGTGCGCTGCTGATTGGCAAGCAGGGCGGTGATGCGGCCCACGTCCGCGCGCGCGGCATCCAGCGCCAGGCGCAGGTCGGCTTTGTCCAGTTCGGCGAGCACCTGGCCCGGTGTCACGGCGGCGCCCACGTCCACCAACACACGCGCCACGGTGCCCGGCACCTCGGCGAAAAGTTGCGGTGAAGTGGCGCTCTCCACGCGGCCCAGCACGTGCTCGGCGGTGATCGCCGTGCCGCGGGTCACGGCGGCGACACTGATGGGTGTGGCAGGCGGCGTCTTCTTGGCCGCTGCTTCGTCGCCACCGCAGCCCGCCAGGACCACAGTGGCGACGACCAGAAAGATGAGGCGGTGGGCGGTGGGCATGGAGCGGCTTCCTCGGCAACTACGCAGGGCGCAATCCGTGCACCAACAGGCGTACGAGTTCGCGGGTAAAGATGTCCGGATTGGTGGTGGCCGGATCGGCTTCCGGGATGTGACGCAGGATTTCGGCGTGCTGGAAGAAGAACACGCAGGCGGCGACCAGTACCATCACCGGGAATGACGCATTCACGTCCGTGCGCATCTCGCCGCGCTCTTGGGCGCCGCTCAACGATGCCACCAGCTCGGCGAAGGTGTTGCCGAAGACCTTCGCCGCCAGGGCCTTGTCGCGGCCCGGTTCGAGGCACTCGCGCATGAACAGGCGGACCTGATCGCTGTACTGGAACAAGTGACGCAGCTCGGCCTCGGCCACCTGCGTGAGGGTCTGCTCCACGCCGCCCGGGGCCTGCGCGATGGCCATGATCTCGCTGGTGAGGGCGCTGCGGACGTTGCGGATCACTTCCAGATAGAGCTCTTCCTTGGAGCCGAAGTGATGGAAGACGTTGGCCTTGCTGACCCCCGCTTCGCGGGCTACTTCGTTCATGGAAACGCCCTGGTAGCCGTTCCGGCAGAACAGGCGCTCGGCCGCAGCGAGGATCTCGCCGGCGCGGGAGTCGGGATGGATGTCTTGGCGGGGTGCCGATTTCACGGGGACGTGGCGGTGACTGGCCGGTCGGTCCAGGAACTCTACGCCAACGTTCGCCGGTGGGCAAACCGCCGGGTCAGTCGTTGCTGCCCGGGGAATCCAGTCCGAGGACGCGGTCGATTTCGGTGAGGGTGGTTTCCAGTTGGCCCGGGACCTGGTGCAACAGCGCGCGCTTGAGGCTCAGTTCCAGATTGGCGAGGGCGGCGCGCAAGGCGGTGACACCGGTGTAGACCGTGGCGCCGTGGAGCTTGTGGGCATGGCGAAGCAGGGCGTCGTAGTCCTGGGCGGCGAAGGCCGTCTGGAGGGTGTGGCGTGTATCGGGGAGTTCCTGCAACAGCATGGACAGCAGGTCGGCCGCGAGTTCCGCGCTCCCCCCAGCCTGCTCCAGCGCCAGGGCGCGATCGTAAACCGCCAATGTGTGCTGCATCCGTGTACCCTCCATGTGCGTTCCGTCCGGCGCAGTTTAACGAAATCGTCCGACAGGGCAAGCTCTTGCCTTATAATTCGCGCTCCCTTCGCCATTGAATGCAAGCGATGTATCCCACCATCGAGTCCTTCGTCGGCAACACCCCCCTGGTCCGGTTGCAGCGCCTGCCGGGCGACACCACCAATACCGTGCTGGTGAAGCTCGAGGGCAACAATCCCGCCGGTTCCGTGAAGGACCGCCCGGCCGTGAGCATGATCCAGCATGCCGAGGCGCGCGGTGACATCCGGCCGGGCGATACCCTCATCGAGGCCACCAGCGGCAATACCGGCATCGCGCTGGCCATGGCGGCGGCCATCAAGGGCTACCGGATGGTGCTCGTCATGCCCGAGAACATGAGTCTGGAGCGGCGCGCCTCCATGCGCGCCTACGGCGCCGAGCTGGTGCTGGTGTCCCGCGAACAGGGTATGGAAGGGGCGCGCGACCTGGCCGAACGCATGCAGGCCGAGGGCAAGGGCAAACTGCTCGATCAATTCGGCAACCCGGACAATCCCCTGGCCCACTACGAGACCACCGGCCCGGAGATCTGGCGCGACACCCACGGCACCATCACCCATTTCGTCAGTTCCATGGGCACCACCGGCACCGTCATGGGCACCGCGCGCTTCCTGAAGGAAAAGAACCCGGGTGTGGAGATCGTGGGCGTGCAGCCGGCGGAAGGTGCGGCCATTCCGGGCATCCGCCGCTGGCCGGTGGAATACCTGCCGAAGATCTACGACCCCGCGCGCATCGACCGGATCATGGACGTGACCCAACAGGAAGCGGAAGAGACCACGCGCCAACTCGCCGCCCGTGAGGGCATCTTCTGCGGCATCTCCTCGGGCGGCGCGGTGGCGGCGGCCTTGCGCCTGTCCAGTGAGGTGCAGAACGCGGTCATCGTCACCATCATCGCCGACCGCGGCGATCGCTACCTGTCCACCGGCGTGTTCCCCGCATGAACGTGCTGGTGTTCGATATCGAGACCGTGCCGGACGTGGACGCCGGCCGGCGCCTGCACGGGCTCGACGGCCTGTCCGATGCCGACGTGGCGAACGCCATGTTCCACCTGCGCCGCCAGGAGAACGGCACCGAGTTTCTGCGGCTGCACCTGCAGCGCGTGGTCGCCATCTCGGCGGTGCTGCGCCGCGGCGACAGTCTCAAAGTGTGGTCCCTGGGCGAACCCGACGCGCCCGAGAAGGAGTTGATCCAGCGCTTTTTCGATGGTGTGGAACGTTTCACTCCCACGCTGGTGAGCTGGAACGGCGGCGGCTTCGACCTGCCGGTGCTGCACTACCGCGCGCTGCTGCACGGTATCCAGGCGCCGCGTTACTGGGAGTCGGGCGACGAGGACCAGAGCTTCCGCTGGAACAACTACCTGAGCCGCTATCACGCCCGCCACACCGACCTCATGGACGTGATCTCGGGCTACCAGGCGCGCGCCTGCGCGCCCCTCGACGAAATCGCCACCATGCTTGGTTTCCCTGGGAAAATGGGCATGAGCGGGGCGAAGGTGTGGGATGCCTTCCAGGCGGGCGACATCGCCGGCATCCGCAACTACTGCGAGACCGACGTGCTCAACACCTACCTGGTCTATCTGCGCTTCGAACTCATGCGCGGACGGCTCACCCCGGAGGGCCATGCGGCCGAGGTGCAGCGCGTGCGCGAGATGCTCTCCGCCGACGAGCGCCCCCACCTCCAGGAATTCCTCACCCATTGGTCTTGTTGATGTAGCGGGATGAAGCGCAGCGGAATCCGGATCTTGCCGGTGCTTCCAAACGGTCCCCGGATTCCGCTGCGCTGCATCCGGGCTACGCGTCCAAATTAACCGCTACCATGTCCCGAAACCGCAAGAAACGCCTCCCCGCCGATCCGGTCCGCGTCACCGTCGAGAGCCTTGCCCATGACGGTCGCGGCGTGGCGCGTGTGAATGAAAAAACCGTATTCATCGACGGTGCACTGCCGGGCGAAGAGGTCACGTTCAAGTACGTGGCCACGCACCGCAACTACGACGAGGGCGCCGTGGCGGAGGTGATCACCGCCTCGCCCGACCGCGTGCCGCCGCGCTGCCCCCATTACGACCTCTGCGGTGCGTGCAGCTTTCAACACCTCGCGCCGGAACAGCAGATCGTGACCAAGCAGAAGGTGCTGCTCGATGACCTGCGCCACATCGGCAAGGTCACGCCCGCGGCGGTGTTGCCGCCGCTCACCGGGCCGCACTGGGGCTACCGGCGCAAGGCGCGCCTTGGCGTGCGATTCGTGATCAAGAAAGACAAGCTGCTGGTCGGTTTTCGCGAGAAGCACAGCAATTACCTGGCGGACCTGACCCGCTGCGAGACCCTGCATCCGAGCGTGGGTGGGCGCATCGGCGAGCTGGGCGCGCTGGTGCGCAGCCTGGCGGCTTACGACCACATCCCGCAGATCGAAGTGGCCGTGGACGACCGCCAGACGGCACTGGTGTTCCGTCACATGGTGCCGCTCTCCGAGGTGGATCAGGCCGTTCTCCGCGCCTATGCCCAGGCCAACGACCTGCGCGTCTTCGTGCAGCCCGGCGGCCCCGAGACTGTCGCGCCGCTGTGGCCCGAACACATCGAGCTGGGCTATGCCTTGCCGGCCTTCGCCGTGGACTTCCGCTTCGCCCCGGGCGACTTCACCCAGGTGAACACCGACATCAACCGCGCCATGGTGGAGCGCGCCCTGGGCTTGCTCGATGTGCAGCCTGAGGAACGCGTGCTCGATCTGTTCTGCGGCCTCGGCAATTTCACCCTGCCGATCGCGCGCCGCGCCGCCGCGGTGGTGGGCGTGGAAGGCAGCGTCGACCTGGTGAAACGTGCGCGGGAGAACGCCAAGCGCAACGGCATCGTCAACGCCACCTTCCACGCGGCGGACCTCTCAGCGGACCTGTCCCACGCACTGTGGTGGCAGGGCGGTTTCGACAAGGTGCTGCTCGACCCGCCGCGCAGCGGCGCGCAGGAGACCCTGGCGCACCTGGCCAAGCTGAAGGTGGGGCGTATCGTCTACGTGTCGTGCAACCCGGCCACCCTGGCGCGCGATGCGGGCATTCTGGTGAACGACTACGGCTATGTGCTGGAACAGGCCGGGGTCATGGACATGTTCCCGCACACCGCCCACGTGGAATCCATCGCCCTGTTCACGCGCAAACGCCGATGAAGACGCGGATCAGCGAAACGGTCCCGTACATCACCCGCGACGGCTCCGAGATCCGCGAGCTGATGCACCCGGCGGTGCACGGCAATCAGGCCCAGAGCCTCGCCGAGGCCGCCGTGCCGGCAGGCGGCGCGACCCACCTGCACCTGCACCGCACCAGCGAAGAGCTCTACCATGTCACCGCAGGGGAGGGCGTGATGGTGCTTGGCGAGGCCCGCTTTCCCATTGCGGTCGGCGACACCGTGTGCATCCCGCCTGGCACGCCCCATCGGGTGGAAAATACCGGCGCCGCGCCCCTGAAAATCCTCTGCTGCTGCGCGCCCGCCTACAGCCACGAGGACACCGAACTCCTCTAGGTGGAGATGAAGCGCAGCGGAATCCGGGAAATCCCCGTCAAGCATGCGAATGGGCCGATACCTCAACGAAGATCCCCGGATTCCGCTGCGCTTCATCTACGGGAGACGCAAACGCCGAGGCGCTCTCACCTGATTGTCACGGTTCAGGCTATGATGCGCGGCCTATGGCCACCGAAATCGAACGCAAATTCCTCGTTATCAGCGACGACTGGCGCGCCGCCGCAGAACCGGGTGTGCATTTCCGTCAGGGCTATCTCGCCAGCACCGGCAGGGCCTCGGTGCGCGTGCGACTGGAGGGCCAGGAAGCGAACCTCAACATCAAGAGCGCGACCCTTGGGGTGCGGCGCAGTGAGTTCGAATACGCCATTCCGCTGGACGACGCCAACGAGATGCTCGACCAACTGTGTACCGGCGGCCTGGTCGAAAAGACGCGCTATCGCGTGCCGGTGGACGGCCATGTGTGGGAAGTGGACGTGTTCGAGGGGGTCAATGCAGGCCTGGTGGTGGCGGAGATCGAGCTGAACCACGAGGACGAAGTCTTCGAAAGACCCACATGGGCCGGCGCCGAGGTCTCGGACGACCCGCGCTATTACAACGTCTACCTGGCCGAGCATCCGTACACGAACTGGTGATGGGCGAGCGCGTCATCCACGTGAGCATCCCCGAACAGCGGCTCCGGCTGCTGGAGGACGGGCGCGTGCTCATGGATGTGCCGGTCTCCACGGCGCTGAACGGGCCTGGCGAGCGCCGCGGCAGCCACTGCACGCCGCGCGGCTGGCACGTGATCCGCGCGAAGATCGGCGCAGGTTCTGTGCCGGGTACGGTGTTCGTGGGCCGCCGCCCGACCGGCGAGGTGTACGGCCCGGCGCTGCGTGAACGCCATGCGGGGCGCGACTGGATACTCACGCGTATCCTGTGGCTTTCCGGCCTGGAACCGGGCCGCAACCGCCTGGGTGAGGTGGACACCATGCGCCGTTACGTTTACATCCACGGCTGCCCGGACGAAGACCCCATGGGCGTGCCGGGTTCGCACGGCTGTGTGCGCATGCACAACGATGACCTCATCGCGCTGTTTGATCGCGTGGCCGTGGGCACGCGCGTGTACATCGCCGAAGACGGCGCCCGCCCGGCCGTGGCCAATGTCTGACGCTGCGACCGCAAAAGGAAAGGAAGAACCGATGTCTCTCGGACCCGTGCTGCTGGACCTGCGCGGCACCACCCTCGCCGATGACGAAAGGGCGTTGTTGCGTCACCCCAACGTGGGCGGCGTGATCCTGTTTACGCGCAATTTTGAATCACCGGCGCAGATCGCCGAACTGGTGCGGCAGATCCACGCCGTGCGCGAACCGCGCCTGCTGGTCTGCGTGGACCACGAGGGCGGGCGGGTGCAGCGGTTCCGCAGCGGTTTCACGTGCCTGCCCGCAGCGCGGCTGTTCGGGCACATCTACGACCGCGATGCACGGCGCGGCCGTCAGCTCGCCGAGGCGGCGGGCTGGATCATGGCCAGTGAGTTGCGCGCGGTGGGCGTGGATTTCAGTTTCGCGCCGGTATTGGACCTGGACCGCGGCATCAGCAGCGTGATCGGCGATCGCGCCTTCCACAGCGACCCGGCGGCGGTGGCTGATCTGGCCGGCGCCTACGTGCAAGGCATGCGCAAGGCGGGCATGGCGGCCACCGCCAAGCACTTCCCCGGCCACGGCGGCGTCGCCGCCGACTCGCACGTGGCGATCCCGGTGGATGAGCGGGAGTTCGCGGTCATTCTCAAAGAGGACGTGCTGCCGTTTCGCCGTCTGTTCGCCGACGGCATCGCCGCGGTGATGCCGGCGCACGTGAGCTATCCCCACGCGGATGCGCGGCCCGCCGGATTTTCGCCGTTCTGGCTCAAGGATGTGCTTCGCAAGCGCCTCGGTTTCCAGGGGCTGGTGTTCAGCGACGACCTGAGTATGGAAGGGGCGAGCGTGGCGGGCGACTACCTGGCGCGCGCCCATGCCGCCCTGGACGCCGGCTGCGACATGGTGCTGGTGTGCAACCGCCAGGAGGCCGCCGTGCAGGTGGTCGAGGGCCTGCGCCTTGGCAATGACCCGGTGTTCCACGCGCGCATGGCGCGCATGCACGGGCGACACGCCATCACCTCGGCGGAGTTGCATCAGGACCATCACTGGCATCAGGCGCGCGAGGTCATCGCACGCCTCGCGGACGATCCCACCCTGGAACTGCATCTGGCCTGAAGCGCGCGCAAAGGCGCGTTCGCAGGCCGGCCCCGGCGCCTGCCTGATGCGTCCGGACTGCGGTATCATGCGCGCACCTTGTCAGAGGGTGCCAACCCATGCCCATCACCCCCGAACACGCCCTTGCCGTCTACCGCGAGGCCGATTGCCTGGCCACGGAGGCCCAGGTGAACGAGGCGCTCGCGCGCATAGCGCGGCGCATCCGCGAAGAACTCGCCGACCGTAACCCCGTGGTGCTGGTGGTGCTCACGGGCGCCCTGGTGCCGGCGGGCTGCCTGCTGCCGCTGCTCGATTTCCCGTTGGAGCTGGACTACATCCACGCCACCCGTTATGCGGGCGCAACGGCGGGCGGTGAGCTTTACTGGATCGCACACCCGCGCACACCCATGACGGGCCGCGCGGTACTCATCATCGACGACATCCTCGACGAGGGCCCGACGCTCGCGGCCATCATCGAACACTGCCGCGCGGAAGGCGCCACCGACGTGCTGTCGGCCGTACTGGTGGAGAAGGTCCACGAACGCAAGAACGGCCTCAAGGCGGACTTCGTCGGCCTTGAGGTCGAAGACCGCTACGTGTTCGGCTACGGCATGGATTACAAGGGTTATTGGCGCAATGCCCCGGGCATTTTCGCCGTGAAAGACAACTGAAAGGACCACGCGTGGCCAAGCTTGCGATTATCGGCGGTACCGGTCTCACCTCACTGATGGGGCTGGAGATCACCAACCGCGAAGTGATGCACACCCCTTACGGCGAGCCCTCGGGCCCGCTCGTCCACGGCCGCTTTTCCGGCACCGAGGTGGTGTTCCTGCCGCGTCACGGTTCGGGACACACCATCCCGCCGCACAAGGTGAACTACCGCGCCAACCTCTGGGCGCTCAGCAAGGCCGGGGCCGACAAGGTAATCGCGGTGAACGCGGTGGGCGGCGTGCGCGCCGACATGCTGCCTGGGCGGTTGGTGTTCCCGAACCAGATCATCGATTACACCTGGAATCGCGTGAACACCTATTTCGAGGAAGGCCTCAGCCACGTCACCCACGTAGACTTCACCCACCCCTATTGCGAAGACCTGCGTCAGATGCTGATCCGCGGCGCCCGCGAGGCGGGCATCGATGCGGTGGACGAGGGCACCTACGGCGCCACCCAGGGCCCGCGCCTGGAGACCATCGCCGAGATCAACCGCATGGAACGGGACGGCTGCCACCTGGTTGGCATGACCGGCATGCCCGAGGCGGCGCTGGCCCGCGAACTGGACCTCTGCTACGTGTGCTGCGCGGTGGTGTCGAACATGGCCGCCGGCCGCGGCCCCGGCGAGATCACCATGGAAGAGATCGAGCAGAACCTCATCTCAGGCATGAACAACGTCAAGACTCTGCTGGAATACGTGCTGCCGGCGTTGAGGGGTTGAAGAGGTGACTGCGTTTATACCCTCGGTGTAATCACGATCACCACGCCGAACAGCGGGTGGTCCAGGTAATGGATCTCCTTGCTGCGCATGCGGCGGGATTCCTTCAATCGGTACAAGTCATGCGGGGCGTCCAGGACGTCGCCGATCTCGGCGTCGTCGCGTACGTCTTCGGGGCGGCGATAGCGCAGGTCTGCTTCCACGTGCAGGTAGCGGGCGAGGATTACCCGCAGGGTGCCTTCCACATGGCCACCCGGTTCCGTCCCGCCTTCGATGACCACCGGCACCGCGTTGTCGCGGCCCAGTCCCGGTTGTACCCAGGCCAGATGTAACAGTGGCTCCAGATCGGGGGCGTCGACGAGGCGCTGGTATTCCCGGGCCAGCCGCAGCGTCTCCTCGGGCAGGCGTTGAAAGGCCTGGGGCTCGCCGGGTGCGCTTCTGACGGGCAGCAGGCTTCGGGCGTTTTCGTCCTGGTGCGGCGAGAGTTCGGAGCGGTCGGGCCAGTGTTCGACGCGGGTATCGGCCGAGGGGCGCGCGAACACCAGGGCCTCGACGTCGTATATGGGTTGCTTGTCGGCAGCCGCGGCGGGCAGGGCGAGCAACAGGCCGGCGGACAGGGCGAGACTTCTGAACAGGGTTCGGAACATGGGCAAATCGGGGGGGTGAAGTGACGTGGAATCTTACCACCGTTTCGCCTGTTTCAGGCCCCTCGGACCTGCCCGCCGGCCATATTGACAAGATAAAAGGCCTCGTTGATGCTTCCCGGAGTACGGGCTAGGGGGGCTCTTTCAGCGCTCTATTCAGTACGGGTTGGGGGCGACGCGGTACGCCGTTGCGCTCGATGAGTGCCCCCGCGGGGGGCGGCGGCGCCGCAGGCGCTCGCAACATAGTTCCGGGAGTTTTTGAGCAATGAAGACCATTTATGTAGGAAACCTGCCGTTCAGTGCGTCCGCGGATGATATTCGCAACTTGTTCGCGCAGCATGGCAACGTGCAGTCCGTGAAACTGGTCACCGATCGCGAAACGGGTCGTCCGCGCGGTTTTGGTTTCGTGGAAATGGATGCCAGTGGCGCCGATGCAGCCATCCGAGCCCTCGATAACACCAACTTCGGCGGGCGCAACCTGCGTGTGAACGAGGCGCAGGAACGCAAACCCGCACCCCGCGCCAGCCAGCCCCGTCGCTGATCCCCCCGGACGTGGCCGTGCCGCGGCCACGTCCGTCTTCCCGGTGCTTTGTTCTCCTGCTCCCCGGCAGTTCGAGAGCCCCGTTTTCATTTCCTGCCTTCCCTGCTTGCGTGTAGGTCGCGTTGCGAAGCTACGTGACATTCATTGGGCCGCGTCGTCACGTAGGCGCTGCGCGCCAACGTGACCTACGGCACTCACGCTAGCGTGGAGAGCAGTTCTTCGACGGCCTCGATGCGTGTGGTGAAATCCGGCAGGTCGCGCGTGATCTTCAGCCGCTCCTGACCGTCCAGCTTGTAGAGCTTCGGCTTCACCTGGATGAGCCGGATGATCTTCATGGGGTCGATGTTGGGCTGTTCCTCGAAGATGAAACGGCCGCCCAGTTTGCCCAATTCGATTTTGCGGATGCCGAGCGGCGAGGCGCGCAGCTTGAGTTCGGTGATGCGGAACAGGTTCTTGGTCTGCTCCGGCAGCAGCCCGAAGCGGTCGATCATCTCCACCTGCAGTTCGCGCAGTTCCTCCTCGCTCTGGGCGCTGGCAATGCGCTTGTACATGGTCAGGCGCGCATGCACGTCCGGCAGGTAGTCGTCCGGGATGAGCGCGGGGGCCTGGAGGTCGATTTCGGCGCCATGGGAGAGCGGTTTTTCCAGGTGCGGCTCGCGGCCTTCCTTCAGTGCCTTCACCGCGCGTTCGAGCAACTCCACGTACAGCGTGTAGCCGATTTCGTGCATCTGGCCGCTCTGCTCCTCACCGAGCAGTTCGCCTGCGCCGCGGATCTCCAGATCGTGGGTGGCCAGGGTGAAGCCGGTGCCCAGTTCCTCGATGGATTCGATGGCCTCCAGGCGTTTCTGCGCGTCTGGGGTGATGAGATTGCGCGGCGGGATGATGAGATAGGCATAGGCGCGGTGGTGCGAGCGTCCGACACGTCCACGCAGCTGATAGAGCTGGGCGAGGCCGAAGCGATCGGCGCGGTGGATGACGATGGTGTTGGCGGTCGGGATGTCGATGCCCGTCTCGATGATGGTCGTACACACCAGCAAGTTGAAACGCTGGTGGTAGAAGTCCGTCATCACCCGCTCCAACTCGCGCTCGCGCATCTGGCCGTGGGCGACGCGCACTGTGGCCTCGGGCACCAGCTCGCTGATCTCGCGGGCCATCCGCTCGATGGAGTCCACGTCGTTGTGCAAGAAGTAGATCTGGCCGCCGCGCTTGATCTCGCGCAGGCAGGCCTCGCGGATCAATCCTGAGTTCCACTCGTTCACGAAGGTCTTCACCGCCAGGCGGCGCGCCGGCGGCGAGGCGATGACCGACAGGTCGCGCATGCCCGAGATGGCCATGTTGAGGGTGCGCGGGATGGGCGTGGCGGTGAGCGTGAGCACGTCCACCTCGGCGCGCAGGGCCTTGAAGCGGTCCTTCTGGCGCACGCCGAAACGGTGTTCCTCGTCGATGATGACGAGGCCCAGGCGCTTGTACTTCACGTCAGGCTGTAACAGCTTGTGGGTGCCGATGACCACGTCCACGGTACCCGATTCCAGACCCTTGATGACCTGATCCTGCTCCTTCTTGGAGCGGAAGCGCGAGAGATTCTCGATGCGCACCGGCCAGTCGGCGAAGCGGTCGCGGAAGTTCTCGAAATGCTGCTGGGCGAGCAGCGTGGTGGGCACCAGCACGGCCACCTGCTTGCCGGCAAACACCGCCACGGCGGTGGCGCGCAAGGCCACCTCGGTCTTGCCGAAGCCCACGTCGCCGCACACCAGGCGGTCCATGGGATTGGGCGAGGCCATGTCGTTCAGCACCGCGTCGATGGCGTCCTGCTGATCGGGCGTGGTTTCGAACGGGAAGGTGGCGGCGAAGCCCGCATAGGCTGCGCGATCGATGGGATAGGTGAAGCCCTGGCGGGCGGCGCGGCGGGCGTACAGATCGAGCAGTTCCGCGGCCACGTCACGCACCTTCTCGCTGGCGCGGCGCTTGGCCCGTTCCCATTGCCCGGAGCCGAGCTTGTGCAGCGGCGTGGTCTCGGGCGCACCGCCCGTGTAGCGGCTGATGAGATGCAGCGAGGCGACGGGCACGTACAGCTTGTCGCCGTCGGCGTATTCGAGGGTGAGGAACTCGGCCTCGATGTCCCCCACATGCAATTTTTGCAGGCCCAGATAGCGGCCGACGCCGTGGTCCTCATGCACCACCGGACTGCCGATCTGCAGTTCGGCGAGGCTGCGTACCACCGCGTCCGCATCGCGGGTGCGCGACTTCTGGCGCCGGCGGCGCTGCATCACCTGCTCGCCGTAGAGCTGGGTCTCGGCAACCACCGCCAAGGGCGGTTCGCTGATCAGCAGGCCGTTTTCGAGCGGGGCGACCACCAGGCCGTGGCGCGCGCCGGCGTGGAGGAAGGTGGCGAAGTCATCGACGGGCGTCGGATGGATGTCCGCACCGCGCAGGATCTCCAGCAGCGCCTCACGGCGCCCCGGGGATTCCGCGGCGAACAGGATGCGGCCGTCAAATCCGTCCACAAACGCCTGGAGGGCGGCTGATGGGCGTTCGGTGCGCGCATCGAGGGTCAGCCGCGGTGGCGCCTCGGTGGCGAAATTCACCGCCTGTTTTGCCTCGACCGATTCGAAGCGCTGCACGTCGGTACGCGGGAAGCGCTTCAGGCAGCCGAAGGCCTCGTTGACTTCGAGAAACACGCGGTTGGGCGGCAGTAGCGGCCGGGTCCGGTCCAGGCGACCCAGTTCGAAGCGCTCGCCCGCCTCGCGCCAGAATATCTCCACCGCATCGTTCACGCCCTCGGTGGTGAACAAATAGGTGTGTTCCGGCAGGTAGTCGACCAAGGTGTGGGTGTGCTCGAAAAACAGCGGAATGAAATACTCGATGCCCGGCGGGGCGAGGCCGTTGCTCACGTCGCGGTAGATCACGCTGGCCTTGGGATCGCCTTCGAAAACTTCACGATAGGCCTGGCGGAAACGCTTGATGGCGTCCTCGTGGAGCGGGAACTCCCGCGCCGGCAGCAACCGCACGCGCTCCACCTTGTCGAGCGAGCGCTGGCTCTCCGGGTCGAAGGTGCGGATGCTCTCCACCTCGTCGTCGAACAGCTCGATGCGGTAGGGCAGGGCGGCGCCCATGGGGTACAGGTCGATGAGGCTGCCGCGCACCGTGAATTCGCCGTGTTCCATCACCTGCGAGACGTACTGGTAGCCGCTGCGCTCCAGGCGGCTGCGCATGAGGTCCATATCGAGCCGCTGGCTCAGGTCGAGCACCAGGCTGCTTCCCTCGATGTACTCGCGTGGGGCGAGGCGCTGCATGAGCGTGGCCACGGGCAGCACCAGGATGCCGCGGGTGAGGCTAGGCAGGCGGTAGAGGGTGGCGACGCGCTCGGAAATAATGTCCTGGTGGGGCGAGAACACGTCATAGGGCAGGGTTTCCCAGTCGGGGAAATGCAGGACCGGGAGGTCGTCGCGCTGTCCCACGAAGAAGCGCAGCTCGTCTTCCAGGCGCGCGGCGGAGGCGGTATCGGCGGTGACCACCAGCAGCAGGCCGTCGCAGGCGTCGGCAGCGGCGGTGAGGGCCAGGCCGACGCCGCTTCCGTAGAGGCGGCCCCAGGAAAGGCGTTCGCCGGGACGGGTCGCAAAGCGTGGAGTCAGGGGAGAGGTGTAGTTCTCCATGGGGAGCGTGATGTCGCGAGTGAAAAGCGGGCTAGTCTACCACCCCGCGCCGGCTGGGCGGGGCCGGTTCGCCGGGCGTCTTTGATTCGACCGCGTTCCACGCCCCACGTTTCTGGCACGTGGTACGTGAATTGCTTTCAAGGTGAGGAGTTTTGACCACCTACTGCAATCCGGAGGACATTCAATTCATGGCACACATCGTCATCATCGGTGCGAGCACCGGCGGCCTGCCGGCCGCCTACGACGTGCGCGCGGTGCTCGGCAAGGGGCATGAGGTCAGCGTGATCTCCAGTTCCGAAACCTTCAGCTTCGTGCCGTCGAATCCCTGGGTGGCCGTAGGCTGGCGCACCCGGCAGGACACCACGTTTCCACTCCAGCCCTATCTTGCCCGTCAGGACATCAAGCTGATTCCCCATCCCGCGGTGGAGATCAAGCCCGACCAGAACCAGGTGGTCGTGGAGGGCGGCGAGGTGGTCAATTACGACTACCTCATCATCGCCACCGGCCCCAAGCTCGCCTTCGACGAGGTGCCGGGCCTCGGGCCCCACGGCGGCCATACCCATTCCGTGTGCACCATCGATCATGCGGAGAAGGCCTGGGAGGACTGGCAGCAGTTCGTGAACGAGCCCGGTCCGCTGGTGGTGGGTGCGACCCAGGGTGCCTCCTGCTTCGGGCCCGCCTACGAGACCGCCTTCATCATGGACACGGACCTGCGCCGCCGCAAAATCCGTGACAAGGTGAAGATGACCTTCGTCACCTCCGAGCCCTACATCGGCCATCTGGGGCTCGGCGGGGTGGGCGACTCCAAGGGCATGCTGGAATCGGAACTGCGCCAGCACCACATCCAGTGGATCTGCAACGCCAAGGTCACCAAGGTGGAGCCCGGCAAGATGTTCGTGGCCGAGCACAACGACCATGGCGAGATGATCAAGGAGCATGAACTGCCCTTCAAGTTCAACGTGATGATCCCCGCCTTCAAGGGTGTGGATGCGGTGATGAAGGTGGGCGAGGACCTGGCGAATCCGCGCGGCTTCGTGAAGGTGAACGAGTTCCAGCAGAACCCCAAGTGGACCAACATCTACTCGGTGGGGGTGTGCATCGCCATCCCGCCCGTAGAGGCCACACCCGTGCCCACCGGCACGCCCAAGACCGGCTACATGATCGAGTCCATGGTCGCGGCCACGGCGCACAACATCAAAAATGCCATCGAAGGCAAGGCACCGGATCAGAAGGGCACCTGGAACGCCATCTGCCTGGCCGATCTCGGCGACACCGGCGTCGCCTTTGTGGCCATGCCGCAGATCCCGCCGCGTAATCTTTCGTGGATGAAGAAGGGCAAATGGGTGCACATGGCCAAGGTCGCCTTCGAGAAGTACTTCATCAACAAGATGAAGAAGGGTTCGAACGATCCGCTCTACGAGAAGTACGTCCTCAAGGCGCTCGGTATCGACAAGTTGAAGTAAGTCCTGCCGGCGAAGAAAGAACGGGGACGAAAGTCCCCGTCTTTTGACAACCCAGCAAAGGCCGTGTCAGCATGGCCAAACCATGACATTTATGTCATGACATTGCATGCGATAAAAACGATAAATCGGATGGAAAAATTTATGGGGGGAAGTCATGGAGCCGCCTGCCGGGAAGCCTTCATGTGAGCAGATCATCGATATCTTTCCTGACCCGTTCGTGGTCATCAATCGCGACTATCGCATTGTTGCGGCCAACAAGAATTATCTGAAGCACTACGGCTATCCCGACATCCGGGCCGTCGTGGGCAAGCCCTGTCACGAGATTTCGCATCACTCCGCGGTGCCGTGCAGCCAAAATGGCGAGCACTGCCCGCTGGAACGGGTCTTCGAGACCGGCGAGCCCACTCAGGTGATGCACATGCATTTCCGCGATGGGGTGGAGGAATTCTGTCAGCTGCATTCCACACCGTTACTGGACGCCGATGGCAAGGTGCTTTATGTGGGCGAAACCATCTATCCGGTGAGCCGTCCGACCGAGGACCGCATCCTGGTAGGCCGCTCGCGCCCCATGCTGCGCATGATCAGCCTGCTGCAGCGGGTGGCGCCCACGCCGACCACTGTGCTGCTGCTTGGCGAGAGTGGTGTGGGCAAGGAATGTGTCGCCCAGTACATCCACCAGTATTCGCACCGCTCGCGACTGCCGTTCGTGATCGTGGATTGCGGCACGCTCGGGGAGAACCTCATCGAGAGCGAGTTGTTCGGCCATGAAAAGGGTGCCTTCACCGGCGCCGCCTCGCGCAAGAAGGGCCTGTTCGAGGTGGCCCATGGCGGCACGCTGTTCATCGACGAAATCGCCGAACTGCCCTTGCCGCTCCAGACCAAGCTGCTGCGGGTGCTGGAAACCGGCTCCATCCGGCGCATCGGCGGCACCGAGTACATCAAGGTGGATGTGCGTGTGATTGCTGCCACCAACAAGGACCTCCAGGCGATGGTGGAGCGGAACGAGTTCCGCCAGGACCTTTATTACCGGTTTTCTGCATTTCCAGTCACCATTCCCAGTCTGCGCGAGCGCCCGGACGACATCCCAGCGCTGGCCGAACATTTCCTCTCACGCACGGAAGACGGCGATCGACACCTGCCGTTGTCGCCGGACGTTATCGAGACCCTGATGAGCCACGATTACCCGGGCAACGTGCGGGAGCTTCGCAACGTGCTTGAGCGCGCGGCGATCCTGGCATACGGCCAGGTGATGTGCCCGGAGCACGTGGTGTTCGAGACTGCGCGCGCGCCGCGCGAGCCGGGCAACCTGCCTCCGCGGCGCAGACGGCTCATCGAACGTCGCGGCTGCCGCTTCTCGGATGACGAGATCATCACCGCATTACAGCGCTGCGACGGCCACCGTGCGCGGGCTGCGGAACTGCTCGGTGTCAGCGAACGGACGCTCTACCGCTACGTGCAGAAACTGCGTGCGAAACTGCCGCCGGAACTGGCGGCGGAATTCGCGGAGGAATGAAGAAGAGAGTAACCACGGGGGACACGGGGAAATCCCTTTTGTGAAGAGCGCCCTCGGGCGGCGGTTGTCTTGGCATGCGTGGGTCGTCGCGCTCTGGGCATGCTCCCAGGGGCGAGCCGTCAGCCTGGGACGCCAACGGATGTCCCCCGTGATCCCCGTGTCCCCGTGGTTGATGCTTTTTCTTGTTCCCAGGCGCGCATACGCGGGGAACAAAAAAGGGCGGCCGATCGGCCGCCCTTTGGGGTCTTACGACAGTTGCCTTACGGCTTGACCACCGTGAAGCCCAGGTTTTCCCAGTTCTGCATGCCACCGCGGTACCACTTGATCTTCTCGGCGGGGTAGCCGAACTTCAGCAGCGTGCGGATGTTGGTGGGGGACTGGCCGCACCACATGCCGTTGCAGAACATCACCAGGGTCTTGGCGCTGGAGAAGTCCCACAGGCCTTCCTGGTTCTTGGCGCCGAATTCCTTCTCCATGATGTCGGCGATGTCGAACGGGCTGGCGCCGCTGGCGGGGTTCAGCTTGTTCCAGGGCAGGTTCTTGGCGCCGGGAATGGTGCCCTTCTCGACCCAGTCGGGCGTGCGCGAGTCGACCACCAGGATGGAGTTGTCGCCCGCGCTCATCTGCTTGAGGTAATGCAGCATCTCCACTTCACCGATGGTGTCGACGCCGGGGGCGAGCTGCGCCGGCTGGATGCAGAACGGCGGGCACTTGCGCGAGGTCTTGGCGAACGCCGGATTCACATTGGCGTTCTCGTCCTGGTTGCGCATGATCGTGGTCTTCTTGCCGGCATGCACCACGTCCACCGAGCCCAGTTCCGGCGTGATGGAGACTGCGGGTTTGGCCGCTGCGTTGCCGTTGGTGGCGCAACCGCTGGCGAGGCCGAGTACGGCTGCGGCGAACAGGGCGGTGATGATCTTGGTCTTCGTCATGTTCTGAGTCCTTTGCACGTTGGCAGGCAATGGCTGATTACGGCTTGACGGTGGTCAGGCCCAGGTTTTCCCAGTCCTGCATGCCGCCGCGATACCACTTGATCTTGTGGGCGGGGTAGCCGAACTTCAGCAGCGTGCGGATGTTGGTGGGGGACTGGCCGCACCACATGCCGTTGCAGAACATCACCAGGGTCTTGGCGCCGGAGAAGTCCCACAGGCCTTCCTGGTTCTTGGCGCCGAATTCCTTCTCCATGATGTCGGCGATGTCGAACGGGCTGGCGCCGCTGGCGGGGTTCAGCTTGTTCCAGGGCAGGTTCTTGGCGCCGGGAATGGTGCCCTTCTCGACCCAGTCGGGCGTGCGCGAGTCGACCACCAGGATGGACTTGTCGCCATCGCTCATCTGCTTCAGGTAGTGGATCACTTCCACTTCGCCGATGGTCTCCACGCCGGGGGCGAGCTGCGCCGGCTGGATGCAGAAGGGCGGGCACTTGCGCGAGGTCTTGGCGAACGCCGGATTCACGTTGGCGTTCTCGTTCTGGTTGCGCACGATGCTGGTCTTCTTGCCGTTGTGCACGACGTCCACCGAAGCGATCTCCGGCGTGATCTTCACGGCCAGGTCGGCAGCCAAGACGGCGCCCGGCACGGCCAGGCACGCTACCAGAGCCGTCGAGGTCACTAGTTTGCTCAGGTTCATCAGAGTCTCCTTTGGTGTTTTGAAGAACTATTTGTCGTTGTTATGAAAGTCCGGGCCCGTGGGCCTGATTCACCCTGCCCGTACGGGCAGGGAAGAATTCTTCAGCAATCGGGTTCCGCATCGCCGGCGGTGCTGCCGGAGTCGGGAGAACCCTGCTGTGTCCCGGTGTCGGGTGCAGGGGGGGCATCATCCGCCAGGGCGAACGCGTGCGTGAACATCAGAAGCAGGGAAAGCAAGGCGATGCCGAGTTTTTTCATATCTCCTCCAGGGACCGGACTGGTGCCGGCTTTGTCATCGGACCAGGCGTCGCGACACCGGGCCTGCTTCAAGAAACTGCAATGGATATGCCACGTTAGCGAACACTAATAAGTATTCCGAAGGGGATAGGCGCCGGGGCAGACGGAGGCGATTCTGGCCCTGAAAACCGCCCGACGGCACTGCAAGACCTGCCAGGCATGTCATTTATGCTGCCGTGTGACAGGTCTGTCCCTGTCATGCGGTGGCAGGAATGACCTGATTCCTGCCACCGGACTTGGCGCTGTAGAGTGCCTCGTCGGCACGGCCGACCAGTTCGTCGATGGTGGTGACGCGCAGATCCGGGTAGGTGGCCACCCCGACGCTGACGGTGAGTTTCAGGTCTGCGTGGCCGGGCACGACGGTTTTTTCCACGGCTGCGCGGATCTTGTCCGCCACCGCCAGGGCGTCGGTGCGGTTGGTGTGCTGGAGTACCACCAGAAACTCTTCGCCGCCGTAGCGGCCAACCACGTCTACCTCGCGCAGGCTGCTGCGGATGATGCCTGACACGGTGCGCAGTGCCTGATCACCCACCTGATGGCCGAAGCGGTCGTTGATGCGCTTGAAATGGTCGAGATCGAGCAGCAGGACCGACAAAGGGGTGCGGTAGCGTTCGGCCTTGGCGAATTCCTCGTCGAGGCGGCGCGACAGGTAGCGGCGGTTGTACACCTGGGTGAGTTCGTCGGTGATGGACAGGCGTTCAACCTTCTCGTGGGTGAAGGCGTTTTCCAGCACGATGGCGATTTGGTTGGTAGCGTACTCGAGCATGCCAATCTCTTCCGTACGGAAGCGGCTGAGCGTGGCGAGCATGAGCAGACCGAGCAGTTCGTCCCGATAGACGATGGGGAAGAAGGCCACCTCGTTGGGCAGTGCTTCGGCAACGCCGAAATTGACAATGATGCGGCATTCCTCCGAAGGGCGCTGCACGTGGATGGGCCGCCGTTTCAAGGCCGCCTCACCGGGCAGACCCTGGCCCAGGTCGAGGGAGTTCATGGCGTCCAAGTGGAGCCCGTAAGCCACGAAAGGCTTGAGCTGTGTGCCGCCGTTCTCGCGATCGGCCAGGTAGATGGCACCCGTCTGGGAGCCGGTCAGATCGATCAGCTTGTCGAGTGCATGGCGCAGAAGTTCATCGGGCTTGCGGTTTGAAATGAGCAGGGACGCGAGCGAGTTGAAGCTCTCGACGCGCTCCTGATGCTCCTGGACCGCGGCAGCCATACGATTGAACCCGGCGCCCATGCCCTCGAATTCGTCCTTGGTGCGGATGTCGGTGCGGGCCCGCAGGTTACCGGCCGCGAAACTGTCCATGGCCCCGATGATGGCGCGCATGGGCGTCATGGTGTCGCGATAGGCGAGGAACGCGATGAGCAGCGACAGGGCCATGCCCAAGCCAATGAAGCCATAGACGTAGCGGGTATTTTCCGCAATCAGGCCGTCGATGTTGGATCGTCGAACGCCGATGGACAGCGCGCCGATGGACACGCCTTCCAGATTGAGGATGGGTTCGGAGATGACGAAGCTCGGAATGTCGTTGATGAGTGTCTGGCCGCGGAAGACCTCGCCCTGCTGGATGGCGCGGTTCAGCGCCATGGGTGCGAGCAGGCCCGTGGCCCAGATGTTATTGGGCCGGTTGGATGCCGAGATGATGCGTGACTCCTGGATCACCGAGGCGAACAGCGCTGCCTCGATGCTCAAGTAGTCGTGGATGGCATTGGGCAGCCAGTTGTCATTGTTCAGCAGGACCACGCCCACCAGGGCGCCCACTTGGCGGCCGGACTGGCGCACCGGGACGACCACGGTCTGGCTCAACACCTGGGTGTCGAGGCTGGCGTATTCCAGCGGGTTTTCCTCCATGAACAGGGCGTTGTTGAGCAGTTCGGCAGAGACGATGGGCTTGTCGAGGGCCAGGGCCTGGGTGACCGTGTTGTTGAGTGTGGCGATGTCACCGGTCGGGCCGTGGCGCCGGGCGACGATGCGCTGGTCGCGATCGATCGCCAGCCAGACGTCCGCAAAGGGATGCAGGGCGGCATGCCGGTGCAGCAAACGGGTCAGCGCGGCGCGGTCTTCCGCCGCGAGCGCATCCTGCACGGCCGGCGTGGCGGCGGATTGGAGCAGGGCGTCGCGCAGGCTGTCGCTGCGCTGGTGGAACACACGCCAGGCGCCACGCAGGTTTGATTCAAGGGCGTTGAGCGTCTCCTGCTCAAGCGCGTCACGCAACGCGGCGCTGGTCAGCGCGAGCAGGCCGAGCATGGGGATGAACACCACCAGGGCGAAGGCGATCAGCGTCTTCCATCCCATGGAGAGGTAAAAGCGCTGGGGGCCCCAGGCGACGCGAAAGACTTCTTCCTTCGCGACAGGGCGGTTGGCAGGTGTGAGCATGTCCAGCTCTCGTTATGTTTGCGCGCGATGTCTGCGCGCGCATGATACCTGCGACTTCGCTCACCCTGATATGACTTGGATCACCCGTTCAAAAAAACGGCGTGTGTGTCACACGCCGTCAAAACACCACAGAATGGAGGAGAAGCCGTAGGCTCCTGCCGGACGATTCAGGAGCAAGGCCTGTGCCAAGGGCACAGGCACGGCATCCATGGGCATTTCGCCGACGATATGCTGATCAATCCTGCCAAATGGCGGTGAATGACATCCCGATGACAGGCCGGGGCAGGCGGGCTCAATGGGCGAAGCGCTGCTGCAGGGCGTGGGGGACGAGGATGTGGATGCGCCCACGCGACAGCTGAAGGAGCCCCTGGCGTTCGAAATCCTTCAGCTGACGGCTGATCACCTCGCGCGCCGTCCCCAGCTCCGCGGCCAGCTCCTGGTGGGTGGCCTCCACCAGACCCTCGGCGTTGGCGAGTTCCAGCAGGCGCGCGCACAGACGCTGATCGATGCGGCCGAAGGCGACTTCCTCCACCAAGAGGATCAGGTCGCTGAGGCGCTGCCCATAGGCGGTGAAGACGAACTGGCGGAAGCCTGGGGACTGGTCCAGGGCCTTGAAGAAACCGGCCACGGGAAGCACGGCAGCGGTCACCTCCGTTTCGGTCACCCCTTCGGCCGGATAGCGTTCGCGGGCGAGCAGGCAGGAGGTGGTGAGCACACAGGAATCACCGCCCTCCAGGCGGTAGAGGGTGATCTCACGGCCGTTTTCCGCCAGCTTCTGCACCCGCACCGAGCCTTCGAGCACCAGCATGTAGTTCTCGCACACGTCGCCGGCGCGGAATACGGCGACACCCGCGGGCACGCTGACCACCCGGGCGGCCTGGCGCAGCGCCAGCCAGGCCGCGTCGGTGAGCGGCGCCAGCCCCGGGAACCGGGTCCACCAGTCCGTGCCCGGGTTCATGGGCCGTCCGGGGCGTAGCGGGCGGCCAGGGCGCAACGTCTTTCGTAGGCCTCGCGCGCAATGGTCATGTCGTCGAAGAAGTACGGGAGCTCGCCGAGCGTCAGGGCCTGCGGACCGTCCACCAGCGCCTTGGGTGGCTGGGGATGGAAGTCCACCAGGATCATGTTGGCGCCGGCGACCACCGCCTGGGCGGCCACCTGGAACACATCGAGGATGCCGTCGGGCCCCCGCTCACGGGTGCCGACCGAATGGGAGGGGTCGACGCACACCGGCATGCGCGTGAGGCGCTTGACCACCGGCACGTGGGCGAAGTCGACGAAATTGCGGTGCGGGTCGCCCATGTTGGTCTTCATGCCGCGCAGGCCGAATACCACGCGCGTGTTGCCTTCCGAAGCCAGGTACTCAGCGGCGTGCAGGGATTCGTCCAGGGTGATGCCGAAGCCGCGCTTGAGCAGCACAGGAAAATCCCGTTGGCGCCCCACCGCCTTGAGGAGTTCGAAATTCTGCGTGTTGCGCGTGCCGATCTGCAGCATGACACCGGTGGGATTGCCGGTGCGGTGCAGCGCCTCGCTGATCTCGTCCACGTGCTTCTCGTGGGTGACCTCCATGGCGATGACCTTGATACCGTACTTGCCGGCCAGTTCGAACACGTAGGGCAGGCAGGTCTGGCCGTGGCCCTGGAAGGCATAGGGGCTGGTGCGCGGCTTGTACGCGCCCATGCGCGTGCACACCTGGCCCTGGTCGCGCAGGGCGCGCAGCATGGCTTCGACGCTTTCGGGCGTGTCCACCGCGCACAGGCCGGCGAAGATGTTCAGGTTTTCCTGGCCGAAGCGGACGCCGTTGTAGTCGAAGCCGGTGGTGCGATGGTCATTCCTGTGCCGGCCGAGCACGCGGTAGGGTTCGGAAATGCGCACCACGCGTTCCACGCCGGGCAGGACCTCGATCTCCGCACTGCTCAGGGAGCTGGTCTCGCCGATGAGGTACAGCTCGGTGAGCACTTGCTGGGAGCCGTGCTCCTCATGGACGCGCACTTGCACGCGCGGGAGATTGGAGAGAAAACCCATCAGGGCATCGAACTCGGCGCTGCTGCGGTCGAGGTTCGGCTTGAGAATGATGATCATCGGCGGACCTTGTGAATGCGGGACAGGCGCGCCCGATTATTCCAGAAACGCGCCTGTCCGCAAGGTCAGCGGTCGCGATAGCGCTTGAGCAGGTCGCCGTAGTCGTCGATGCGCCGGTCGCGCAGGAAGGGCCAGATGCGCCGCACCGTTTCGCTGCGCGCGAGGTCGACCTCGGCCATGAGCACCTGTTCGGTGTCCACCGGCGCCTCGGCCAGCAGCTCGCCCTGCGGGCCCGCCACGAAGCTGGTGCCCCAGAACTGGATGCCGCCGGCGTCGGCCAGCGGGCTCGGCTCGAAGCCCGTGCGGTTGCACGACAGCACCGGCAGGCCGTTGGCGACGCCGTGGGCACGCTGGATGGTCACCCAGGCGTCGCGCTGGCGCGCCTTTTCCGTCTCGTCATCGGCCGGGTCCCAGCCGATGGCGGTGGGGTAGAGCAGCAGCTCGGCGCCGGCGAGGGCCATGAGGCGCGCCGCCTCCGGGTACCACTGGTCCCAGCACACCAGCACGCCCAGGCGGCCCACGGAGGTGTCGATGGGCTCGAAGCCCAGGTCGCCCGGCGTGAAGTAGAACTTTTCGTAGAAGCCCGGATCGTCCGGGATGTGCATTTTGCGATAGCGGCCCACCAGGTTGCCGTCCTTCTCCAGCACCACGGCGGTGTTGTGGTACAGCCCCGGCGCGCGGCGCTCGAACAGCGAGGCCACGATGACCAGGCCCAATTCCTTGGCCACGGCGCCCAGTTCGTCGGTGGTCGGACCGGGGATGGACTCGGCCTGATCGAAGCGTGCGGTGTCCTCGGACTGGCAGAAGTACACGCCCGTATGCAGCTCCTGCAACAGCACCAGCTGCGCGCCGCGCCGCGCCGCCTCGCGGATGCCGGCGATGGTCTTGTCCAGGTTGGCGCGCCGATCCTCGCCACAGGCGTGCTGCACCAGTCCGACGATGAGCTTGCGTTCTTTCACTTTCTATCTCCTGGAAGAAACTGCCCAACGCGCCTTTGCGTTGAATGCCTTTTCTTCGAGCCCTTAGACCACCACGCCCGCCGGGATTTGCATGGTGATGCAGTGCAGGCTGCCGTACTGGCGGATGAGCGGGCTGCAATCGATGCCGATGACTTCGCGCCCAGGGAAGCAGCCGCGCAGGCGTTCCAGCACCAGGGCGTCCACCACGTCGTGGTAGGTGGGCACCAGCACGGCATCGTTGATGATGAGGAAATTGGCATGGGTCGCCGGCAGGCGGCGGCCGTCATCGCCGTAGTGCGGATTGGGCAGCGGCAGCGGCACCAGCGTGTAGGGACGGCCGTCCGCGGTGCGGAAGGAACGCAGTTCCGCCTCCATGGCGCGTAGCGGCGCGTAGTGTTCGTCGGCCGGGTTTTCGCAACTGACGTAGGCGATGGTCTCGGCATCGCAGAAGCGGGCGAGGGTATCGATATGCCCGTCCGTGTCGTCGCCCGCGAGCTGACCGTGCTCCAGCCACAGTACGCGCGGCGTGCCGAACACGCGTGCGAACAGTTCATTCAGTTGCTCGCGGGAGTACTCGGGATTGCGTTCCGGCGAGAGCTGGCAGTGGGCCGTGGTCATGAGCGTGCCGAGGCCGTCGCTCTCGATCCCGCCGCCTTCGAGGATGAGGTCCATGGGCTCTCTGGGCGTGGCGCCGAACACGCCGACGCCGTGCAAGCGGGCCGTGATGGCGTCGTCCTTGTCGTGACGGTACTTGTTGCCCCAGCCGTTGAAACGGAAATCCAGGATCACCGGCCGGCCGTTACGCAGGACCGTAAGGGGACCATGGTCGCGCGCCCAGGTGTCGTTGGACTCCGCCAGGTGCAGGCGGGTGCGGCTGAGGTCCACGCCCGCGTTGACCAGCCGGTGGGCCACGTGGTTGCGGTGGAACTCATCGTGACAGGCGACCAGCAGGAGTTCGCGCCTGGCGATCTCGCGGGCGATGGCCACGTAGACGGGCTCGACATCGGCGAGGATATCGCGCCAGTCGCTGTGGACGTGCGGCCAAGTGAGCATGACGGCGCTCTGCGGCGCCCATTCCGCGGGCAGGATCTGCCCGGATCGGGAGGCATTCATATAGCGGAAAAAGAACCTGAAAAAGGTGAGGATTGAGAAACGATCAATCGCCGGCGCGCACCGTATGGATGACGTACCGGCCTTCGAAGTAGACGGTATAATCCGCGTACACCCAACGCGTGATGGGCGGTTCGCCCACTGGCCCCAGTTTCTCGCGGGGCGCACCGAAACGGCTTTCCACGGCGTTCATGGACATGCCGCGCACCGGCAGGTCGGTTTCGACCGCCTGTTCCCCGGGTGCGGCGAACGCCGGATCTTCCGCGGCCCCCTGATGGTAGTCGGGACCGACGGGCTCGTCCGGAATCTGCAGGGTCTCGGCGTTGGCCGTCCCCAAGGTGGCGAGCGCGGCGGCGACGAGGGCGGCTCGGATGCGCATGAACTTGGCTCCCTGTAATCGGTCCACGGAAATATACTTCAACCCCCCGGCGGCGGGCAAAACCTTTTCTGTCGCCAACACTTAGAGTGCCTCATGGAAACCGCGCGCGAGCTTTTCTCCTATCGCAAATTCTGGGCCGCACGGCTGTTGCCGGCGCCCGTGCTGCCCATGTCGCGCGCCGAGATGGAGGCGCTGGGCTGGGACAGCTGCGACGTGGTGCTGGTCACCGGCGACGCCTACGTGGATCACCCGAGCTTCGGCATGGCGCTGGTGGGGCGCTTGCTGGAGGCCCAGGGTTTCCGGGTGGGCATCATCGCCCAGCCGGATTGGCAGAGCGCCGAGCCTTTTCGCGCCCTCGGCCGTCCCAACCTGTTCTTCGGCATCACGGCCGGCAACATGGATTCCATGGTCAACCGCTACACGGCGGACCGGAAGATCCGTTCGGACGATGCCTACTCGCCCAACGGTGAAGGCAACACCCGGCCTGACCGCGCCGCCATCGTCTACTCGCAGCGCTGCCGCGAGGCCTACAAGGACGTGCCGGTGGTGCTGGGTGGCATCGAGGCCAGCCTGCGCCGCATCGCCCACTTCGATTACTGGTCCGAGACCGTACGCCGCTCGGTGCTGGTGGACGCCAAGGCGGACCTGCTGGTGTTCGGCAACGGTGATCGGGCCGTGGTGGAGATCGCCCATCGCCTGGCCGCGGGCCAGGCCATCGAGACCCTCACCGACATCCGCGGCACCGCATTCCTGCGTGACGGTCTGCCCGAGGGTTGGAGCGAGCTGGATTCCACCCACGTGGATACGCCGGGGGAGGTGCCGGCGCACCGCAATCCCTACGAGCACGGCGCGTCGGCCGCCACATCCGCGCAGCCATCGCCGGTTCGCCCGCGCGGCGACCGCGAACGCACGGTGATCCGCCTGCCGTCCTTCGAGCAGGTCCGCGAGGACCCGGTGCTCTACGCGCACGCCTCGCGCGTGTTGCACCTGGAGACCAATCCGGGCAATGCCCGTGCGCTGGTGCAGCGCCACGGTGCACGCGATGTGTGGCTCAATCCACCGCCCATTCCGCTCGCCACCAAGGAATACGATCGCGTGTACGAACTGCCGTACACGCGCAAGCCGCACCCGCACTACGGCGATGCACGCATCCCCGCCTACGAGATGATCCGCTTCTCCGTGGCCATCATGCGCGGCTGCTTCGGCGGTTGTACCTTCTGTTCCATCACGGAGCACGAAGGCCGCATCATCCAGAGCCGCTCCGAGGGCTCCATCATTCGTGAGATCGAGGCCGTACGTGACCTCACCCCTGGTTTCACGGGCATGATCTCCGACGTGGGCGGCCCGACCGCCAACATGTGGCGGCTCGGCTGCAAGGACAGGCAGATCGAGTCGGCCTGTCGGCGGTTGTCATGCGTGTTTCCGGACATCTGCAAGAACCTGAACACCAACCAGATGCCCTTGGTGGACCTGTACCGGCGTGCGCGCGCCGTGCCGGGCATCAAGCGCGTGTTCGTCGCCTCGGGTCTGCGTTACGACCTCGCGGTGCACACGCCGGAGTACGTCAAGGAACTGGTGACCCACCACGTGGGCGGTTACCTGAAGATTGCGCCCGAGCACACCGAGTCCGGTCCGCTGTCACTGATGATGAAACCGGGCATCGGCGTGTACGACCGCTTCAAGCTGATGTTCGAGAAGTTTTCCCAAGAGGCGGGCAAGGAACAGTATCTGATCCCATATTTCATCGCCGCGCATCCGGGCACCACGGACGAGGACATGCTGCAACTGGCGCTGTGGCTGAAGAAAAACGATTTCCGCCTCGACCAGGTGCAAAGCTTCCTGCCATCGCCCATGGCGCTCGCCACCGCCATGTACCACACGGGCAAGAATCCGTTACGCCGCGTCCATCGCGACGGCGGCGACGTGAGCGTCCCGCGCGGGCTCAAGGTCCGCCGCCTGCACAAGGCCTTCCTGCGGTATCATGACCCGCACAACTGGCCGCTGCTGCGTGAGGCCCTCAAGCGCATGGGGCGCAGCGATTTGATCGGCAACGGCAAGCGTCACCTGGTGCCCAGCTGGCAACCGCAAGGCACCGGGCAACGCCACACGCAAGCGGCGGCGAAACCACGCGCCGCGGACGCCCGCAGGCGGGGCAAACCCCGCCCGGGCTAAACTCGATACAAACGGGGCGTAACGGCCCCGCGGACACACATCCATGGTTTTCGTGGAAAGCCAGATTCCGGCGCAAGCGCGCGAGGCGGCGAGCGTTCGGGACGCTTGGCTGCAATCCCTCGCCGAAGGGCGCCGCGAGGAAGACGTGGCGCTCATCCGCTGCGCCGTCGAGCTGGCCGAGCAGGCCCATAAGGCGCAGATGCGCGCCTCGGGCGAACCCTATCTCAACCACGTGATGGCGGTGGCCGAGATCCTCGCCAGTCTGCGGCTGGACGCGGAGACCGTGGCCGCCGCCGTGTTGCACGACGCGGTGGAAGACTCCGAAATCACGCTGGCACTCATCGCCGAGCGTTGCAGCCCCGCCGTCGCCCGCCTGGTGGACGGCGTCACCAAGCTGAAGGTCTTTGCCGAGTACCAGGAAACGGCCAAGGGCAAGAAGGAGAGTGCGCGCGCCGAAAGCCTGCGCAAGATGCTCCTGGCCATGGCCGAAGACGTGCGCGTGGTGCTCATCAAACTGGCCGACCGGCTGCACAACATGCGCACCCTCGATTTCCTCGACGAGGAAAAGCGCCGGCGCATCGCCCGCGAGACCCTGGACATCTACGCGCCGCTCGCCAACCGGCTCGGTATCTGGCAGATCAAGTGGGAGCTGGAGGATTTGTCGTTCCGCCACCTGGAGCCGGTCACTTACCGGGAGATCGCGCGTTTCCTCGACGAGCGGCGCATCGATCGCCAGCGCTACATCGAGCAGGTGGTACAGATCCTCGAGAACGAACTGGGCAACGCCGGCATCAAGGCGGACGTGAAGGGCCGCGCCAAGCACATTTACAGCATCTGGAAAAAGATGCAGCGCAAGGGATTGGGTTTCCACCAGGTCTACGACGTGCGCGCCGTGCGGATCCTGGTGGACTCGGTGGCCGATTGTTATCACGCACTGGGCGTGGTGCACACTTTGTGGCGGCACATCCCCAAGGAATTCGACGACTACATCGCCACGCCCAAGGAAAACAACTATCAGTCCATCCACACGGCAGTGGTGGGGCCAGAGGGCAAGACCCTGGAGGTGCAGATCCGTACCTCGGACATGGACCGTCACGCCGAACTGGGTGTGGCTGCCCATTGGCGCTACAAGGAAGGCGGCAAGTCCGATCGGGGCTTCGAGCAGAAGATCGCCTGGTTGCGCCAGCTGCTCGACTGGAAGGAAGAAGAGAGCAACGCGGGCGATTTCATCGATCGCTTCAAATCCGAAGTCTTCCAGGACCGCGTGTACGTGTTCACCCCGCGCGGGGAGATCATCGATCTGCCGCAGGGGGCGACGGCGCTGGATTTTGCCTATCACATCCACACCGACATCGGTCACCGCTGCCGCGGGGCGAAGGTGGAAGGGCGCATCGTGCCGCTTACCTATGAACTCAGGAACGGCCAACAGGTGGAGGTGCTGACCAGCAAACATCCGGCGCCGAGCCGCGACTGGCTCAATCCGCATCTTGGCTATTTAAAGAGCTCGCGCGCGCGCTCAAAGGTACGCTCCTGGTTCAAGCAGCAGGACCAGCAGCAGAACCTCACGGATGGCCGGCAACTGGTCGAACGCGAGCTCAAGCGCCTGGGCGTCATCGACGTTCCGCTCGACAAGATCGCCGCACATTTCAACTTGCCGCAGGTGGACGACTTCATGGTGGCCGTGGGGCGCGGAGACATTACCACCAGCCAGCTCGCCTCGGCCCTGCATCAACTGACCCGGCCGCCGGCATTGCCGCTGCCGGAAGAGGGCATCACCACCCACGCGCGCAAGGGCGAGGGCGGCGAGATCCACATCGGCGGCGTGGGCAACCTGCTCACCAGTCTCTCCCGCTGCTGCAAGCCCGCGCCGGGTGATCCCATCGTCGGTTTCATCACCCGCGGCCGGGGCGTGGCCATCCACCGCAGCGACTGCCCCAACGTCCTCAACCTGCAATCGGATTTGCGTCAGCGGCTCGTCGAGGTGGAATGGGCCGAACAGGAGCAGAGTACCTATCCGGTGGACATCGAGATCGAGGCGATCGATCGCCAGGGCCTTTTGCGCGATGTCAGTTCGCTGCTCGCCAACGAGAAGATCAACGTCATCGCTGCGACCACCAGCACTGAGCGCAAAACCCATACGGCCAAGATGCAGTTGACCCTGGAGATCGCCAACACGGATCAGCTGAGTCGCATCTTGAGCCGGATCGTTCAGTTGCCGAATGTGGTGGAGGCGAGGCGGCATGTGTAGCTGCTTTCCGGGTTTTTTTCGATAGTTGCGACCACATGTAGGTCACGTTGGCGCGTAGCGCCTACGTGACAAGTAAAAACGTCGTAGGTCACGTTGCGAAGCTACGTGACGTCTTGGTTTTGAAGCGCTACGCGCGAAGATTGTTTTGACGGGGGATTCCGTCCCCCTACGCCGGGTTCCTTTTCTTTGCGCGGCCAAAGAAAAGGAACCAAAAGAAGGGTGGCCCGGCGCACGAGAGCGAAGCGGCTTTGACGGCGACGGGCCAGTGGCCGCGATTGACGGAGGCGAACCCGGGCCACCTGGTGTCCGCTCCCGCACCTGGCCCATCGGCCCCGCGTCGCGGCCACCCGCCCCGATGTCTCGCCGCCCTTCGGGCTGTATCCGCCTTGGGCTCCGCTGCTCGGCGAGCCATAGGGGTTTCCCAAGACCGCTCGCTTCGCTCGCTCAAGAGGCGCTTCGCGCCAAGAAGACTGTCTTGCGTAGGTCACGTTGCGAAGCTACGTGACACCTTAGTGGTATTCGCATTATCGCGATACTCGAAGGGTGCGCTACGCGCGAAGAATGTTTGGACGGGGGATTCCGTCCCCCTACGCCGGGTTCCTTTTCTTTGAGCGGCCAAAGAAAAGGAACCAAAAGAAGGGTGGCCCGGCGCGCGAGAGCGAAGCGGCTTTGACGGCGACGGGCCAGTGGCTGCG